>JALSQZ010000180.1 GCA_026985055.1 Sedimenticola sp.
CACTACGAACAGCAGAGCCGTGATGTCAGGATCGCCTCGAAGCGCCGATACAAGCCAGGCTGTAGTCGGTTGCCCCTGGATTGACAAGGCAACCGGCCGACTACTCAACCAGCGGGGCGGTGCCTGGCGTAAAAGGGGCACGATGACCGATGCAGGACCGAGAGAGACCTGGATGCTCTGCGCGTCGCTGTAGTCTTCCTGGGACCACAGTATGTAGTCGAGTCGCACAGTTCCGCCAAGGCCTGCGCAGAGATCGAAGTCATAAGCCAGAGGTCGGGCTAGATGGCACTTGTGGGTCGGCGTGTAGTAGATGCGCAGACCTTGATGGTCTTGGTCTAGGCGGTCCAAGACCTGGGGTGAGAGAGTAAAAAGAGGAAACGTTAGTTGGGCGGCCAGCGCTTCCAATGTGATGTCTCTCCCCTGGACAAGGGCGGTCAGCAGCCCGTCATCAGATTTGGTCTTCCTCTCGTGCAGCCGTTTCAGGGCGTCGGCGGATTGGAGCTGGTCCAACGGAAAGGGAAGACTGTTTTTGGGCAGGATCTCGGGCTGGCTGAAGGTCTCTGCATAGAGCACGGTGGGCTCCGGCTGGGTGAGAGCCAGCCAGCGGCGGGAGACTAGCCAGCGCGTCTCCTGGGCGATCTCCCAGACCCACTGGGTGGCCTGGAAGTCGAGATCGGCAGCAAAGGGAGTGGAGTCCGTAGGGTGGAGTGCATTCAGGGAAGATGCGAAATCATCGGGTGTGGCGGGTGTGGCTGGAAATCGGATCCGCCAGGCCAGGCCACCCCAGGCGGAGCGTTGTACGCCGTCAATCTGGGCGCCGTTCAGCCAGGCCTCCCGGTTTCGCCGCACCGCTTCAGGCTCAGGTGCATCTTCTCGTTGGGAACGGGCTATCTGGAAGACATCGCCCGTCTGCACCAAGTAGGATAGATGCTGCTCCGGGGTGTTGATGGACTCCCGCAAGATTCGATCTGGGGCATTCTTCCACGTGGTGATGGTATGGCTGGTATCAGATGTGAGCCATACATTTACAACCAAAGGTTGTACAACTTGCTGGGCCCAACCTTCCATGTGGTAGGGATCCGGCGGCTCCACATAGGTTGGATCGCGCCGCACACGGATCTCCACCTGATAATAAGCTGCTTCATCAGGTTGTAGAGCGCGTTGAATACCCTGGGGCAGAAGTTTGCTAGTTTCGAAAAGTTTTTGTGCATAGACGCGTCGCAAGACAAGCAATGAGATTGCTAACAGTATTAGAAGAAGAGCACCGACGAACATGGATCTGCGGCGGCTGGCAAATGGCCGCCTTATCACTCCCATGATAATCCTCCTGCACAGAACAAAAGCAGAAATCACCAACGGAAGCCGGGCTGGGTTGTGGAATAGGAGGCGCAACGTGAGGCGAGGGTGTTGAGGCTTGCTGTCAGTTTACCACGGGGGGGTGGTTGTCAAGCAAGGAAAGCTTAAAAATTGGAGCCCTGGCCGTGTAACAGTGCTGCTGTGGCGGCGGCGCGGTAGTTCAGTTCGTAGTGCACGCTTCAGCGCGTGCCCGAGGCAAGGGCTCAAGGGGGCGCTGTCGCGTTGGTGGCCTTGTACGAAAACGACCTGCGGGAAACTGCTGCGGCATT
>JALSQZ010000181.1 GCA_026985055.1 Sedimenticola sp.
GCAAGGCGGGCCGCCGCATCTTCTACGAGCGCTACGACAAGGGCCTGAGGCACCTGCATCGTGCCTTGCGCCTGCAGGTGCGTGCCCTGGTGCGGCACATTCGTGCTCATGTAGTGGCAGGGGAGGCAGAACGATGAACCGCCCGGCTTCTGACCCACCGCCCGCCCGGCAGGCATCCGGCCGCACCCGCCTGCGCAAGCCGCTGTATCTGCAGGCTGGCAGCCTGTTGCGCGTGGATGTGGAGGGGCCTGCTCTGCGCGTGGAGTATCTGTCGGGCAGCAGACAGTATTTTCCCCTGCCGCGCATCTCCCGCATCATGGCGCGCGGGCCGGTGCCTTTCATGCCGCAGGCATTGCTGGCCATCGTGCAGCATGGCTTGGGCATCGTCTTTTCCGACACACATGATGAAACGCTTGGGTATCTTCTCAGCGCTCGCCCATTGCCTGACGACACCCTGTCGCAACGCCTGCAGGACTTGCAGTCGCTGGGTTTGCTAGGCGACACGCTGGAAAACTGGCGCCTCTCCCGCCTGCGCATGCTGATCTTGCAGGAAGCGGGGCCATACCTGGGCTGGCTGAGAGACTTGCGCGCACGCACGGCGCGCTCCGCCGCGGCGGGCAGGATTTACAAGCGAACCGGCCTGCGCTGGCAGAAGATGATGCGCACCTGGCGGCCCATGCTGCGCGCCCTGGCGCAGGAGCACTTGTCGCGTGCCGGTGTAACCGTGGCATGGATGGACCCCCGTCCGGACAAGCCGGATCTGGCGGAGCTGATCGCCGGCTTGCTGGAATGGGGTGTGTGGCGCATCGGGCTGCGTCTTCGGCGGCCCGAGCCATTGGACAAATGGCGCCAGCAGGTGGCCTTTCTGGAGCGCTATCAGGGGTATCTTGAAACCCTGTGCTGGCAACTGGTGGATGACCTTGCCCGCCATGTATACGGCACGCCGCTGCACGCGCCATGATGCATTGACTGTCTGGAGCTGGAGATATGGGTAGCAAGCGCCTGTATTTGTTGTGTTATGACATTGCCTCGCCCGGCCGCTGGCGTGGGGTGGTGAAGCTGGCGCAGGATCATGGCGTGCGCCTGCAATATTCGGTGTTCTTGCTGCATGTTTCGCCTGCCGTGAAGGATGATCTGGTCAGCAGGCTGGAGCAGGTCATCAACCCGCGGGAAGATGATGTGCGCATCTATCCCCTGCCGGAAAAGCCGGAGTGGGAAGCTTGGGGACGCCCCTTGTTCGTTGATGGCGTGGTGCTGAACATGCCCTTGCCGAAAAGAATAGAGTAAAGTTCGCTTGTCAATGAAATATTTTTTTGTGAATACACATTGATTATGATAAATTTATTTTATACAATCCAAACGTTGCTTGAAGAAAGGTGAAATGGTGATGCGGCAGGTCGTGTCCGTGAATCGGCGGTTTGGCGCGCATTCATGCGGCAACTTTGCCGCTGGCCCGCACGCTGCCAAGGGTGGTTGTATCCACTTGATTCGTCGTGCAAAAAATGTGTATGGACTAACCACCCAGCCCTGAAGAAAAAGGGATTAAGACGCTGGTTTTGAGACATAACCGCCAAGTCTTCTCTAACCACCCAGCCCTGAAGAAAAAGGGATTAAGAC
>JALSQZ010000182.1 GCA_026985055.1 Sedimenticola sp.
GTTTTTCCCGGGATCTTTTCACCCAGCTTGCCCGAACGCCCTGCAAGTCGATGAATAACATCGACTTTTGTCCGTTCGAACAATCTGGGCAAAAATCTCTCCGGGAAAATTCCGGATTCCGGTGCAACATGCGGGCTATGCTCGATTGCTACCTGTTGAGCATAGACCGGAATTGTCACCAAATTATCACATGGAGTGATTTTCCCCGGTTTCGCCGATCCAACAGGATCTGCCGGCAGCCACATGAGGGATGTCTGGGATATTTCCCTGTAGGGCAGTGGTATAATTGACCGCTTTAACAAAGATCATCACTTCCGCAGCACCGAGGATTTCTCATGGACAAGCTCACCTGTTTCAAGGCCTATGATGTGCGAGGCCGCATTCCCGATCAGCTCAACGAAGAGATTGCTTATCGTATTGGCAGAGCCTATGCGGCCTTTTTGCAGCCGAAAACCGTGGTTGTGGGCGAGGATATTCGTCTGACCAGCCCGGGGCTGCGCGAGGCGCTGGAGCGTGGCCTGGTGGACAGCGGGGTGAATGTGAAGGAATTGGGGCTGTGCGGAACCGAGGTGGTGTATTTCGCCACCGACCACTATGGTTATGATGGCGGCATCATGGTCACTGCCAGTCACAATCCCATGGATTACAATGGCCTGAAGTTCGTGCGTGAAGGTTCCCGTCCCATCAGCGCCGATACCGGCCTGGAAGATATTCGCGAATTGGCGGAAAGGAATGAATTTGCTGATGCGCAGACCAAGGGCAGCGTGGCTGGCATCGACTGGAAGGACGACTATATCCAGGCGCTGCTCGGCTATGTGGACAGGGACAATCTCAAGCCCCTGAAGCTGGTGGTCAATCCTGGCAATGGCGGCGCAGGCCCCATCATCGATCTGCTGGAAGAACATCTGCCTTTCGAGTTCGTCCGCATCAATTTCGAGCCGGACGGTACCTTCCCCAACGGAATACCCAATCCCATCCTGCCAGACAACCGCCAGGCCACCGCAGACGCTGTACTGAAGTACAAGGCCGATTTTGGCATCGCCTGGGATGGTGATTACGATCGCTGTTTCCTGTTCGATGAAACCGGAAGATTCATCGAGGGTTATTACATCGTCGGTTTGCTCGCCGAGGCTTTCCTGGTCAAGCATCCCGGCGCCAAGATCATCTACGATCCCCGCGTGATCTGGAATACCATCGACATTGTCGAATCCGCGGGGGGCATTCCCATTCAGAGTGTTTCCGGGCATGCCTTTATCAAGCAACGCATGCGGGAAGAAGATGCCATCTATGGCGGCGAGATGAGCGCACATCATTATTTCCGTGACTTTGCCTATTGCGATAGTGGTCAGATTCCCTGGTTGCTGGTGGCGGAGCTGATCAGCATGAAAGGACGCAGCCTGAGCAGCATGCTGGATGAGCGTATTGCCAAATTTCCCACCAGCGGCGAGATCAATTTCAAGGTCAGGGATACCGCAGAAGCAGTCAGAATCGTGGAGGAAAAATATCTGCCCAGCGCGAAGAAAGTGGATCGCACCGATGGTCTGTCGCTGGAGTACGACAACTGGCGCTTCAATCTGCGGGCTTCCAATACCGAGCCGGTTTTGCGTCTCAATCTGGAGAGCCGGGGAGATCAGCAACTGGTAAAGGAAAAAACCGCCGAGATCAGCGCCTTGCTGGAAAGTCTGGCAGGCTGACCGGACAGCCATTCGGACGGGAGAACAGAGTGCGGATACTGGTTACCGGGCAACCGGCTTCGGGGCTTTTCATTCTGGCCGGAATATTGCGCCGGATCTATGGGCTGGCTGATCTGAACGCGGCTGGCGACTGGCCGGTGAACGATACGGCCGAACTGATCCGGCATGTCACTGACCAGGGCTTTCCTGATCAGGGGTTGCTGGCCGGGCATTTCGAGGCGGACGAGCTTCTTATGCGGCGCTGTCGTGAGCAGGAGATTCGCGTGATATGTGTTATCCGTGACCCCTATGTCAATTTCGAGACCCTCTATCTCCATGCCAATGGGGACAGGGGAGTGCCCCTGGTTCCGCAGAGCACCCAACTCAAGGATGCCGAACTGGACAGCCCGGAAGTCCGGGATTTCATTGCTGGAGTTTTTTCCGGGCATCTGCACATGACCGCCCGCTGGCAGTCTGTTTCAGATGTACTTTTGCTGCGCCAGGAAGACCTGGTTACGGATACGGAAGGTGCTTTGAAAGCGTTAGTGTCCGGACTGGGGCAAGCCAATCCCCAACAACTGGATGCGGCCATTCGTGAAGCCCGGGAAAACCGGCTGCAGGGGTCGGTGGCCAATCCTCTGTCGGATCCGCGTTTGCCTTCGTCTGTGATATGTGCGATCAACAAAGTACTGCCGGGGGCATTTTCCCGCTGGGGATACGAAATTCGTCCTTGCGCTGCCGAAGCCGCAATGAATGCCCGGATGAGCAATTTTTCGCGTTTCATCGATTTGTACAATGAACGGCAGCGGATCTTTCTGGTGGGGCATGGCAAGTCGGGAACCACTTGGCTGCATATGCTGTTTTTCCATCATCCGAATGCGGCGGTGGTGGCGGAGCGTCGTCTTTTCGAACATCCGGATGAGAATCAAGCGTTGCTGGACAATCTTCTGGATGACAGCTGGTTTGAAAGCTGGTTTCGCAGCTCCTCTTTTGGCGTGACCGCGCCGGAGCAGAGCGGGGTGCGTTATGAATTGTCCCGGCTGATGAGTGACTATCTGTTGTATCGCGCCCTGGCGGTACGCAAGACCGCCAAGGGATTTGAACGCACGGCGCCCATTACCCATTTTAGTGAAAAGATCGCTCTGAATACCGAGCAGGACGCCCAGGTGACCATCGAGACCCTGAAGAAACTCTATCCGGACGCCAAAATCGTGCATATCGTACGTGATCCCCGGGATGTGGCGGTTTCCGCGATGTTTCATTCCTACCGCAATTTCCGTGAAAAACGGGAGAAAAACTGGATTACGGATTTTGTCGATTCCGTACTTGAAGGAAGCAATGAGAATATTCTGAAAAAGCAGGCTGTGTCCGCGTATTTCAAAAGTCATGCCAAAGCCTGGAACCGTATCGCCAGCATTTTTCATACCAGGGGTGAAAGTCTCTATGGAGACCATTATCTGCTGGTACGCTATGAAGACCTGCTCAGCGCACCCCGGGAACAGGTGCAGCGTTTGTTTTCCTTCGCTGGGTTGCCCCATGAAGATAACCTGGTGGCGGAGATCGTGGAGAAGGCTTCTTTCAAAAATCTGTCCAAGGGGCGCAAGGCCGGGGAACAGGACAGTTCCAGTTTCTATCGCAAAGGCGTGGCTGGGGACTGGAAAAACTATCTGACTGCCGAGGCCAGCCGCAAGGTGTTCAGGGACGCCTGGGAGTTGATGCAGCAATTCGGTTATATCGATAGCAATCAGGAAACTTCTGGTTAAATCATGAACTCGCATCTTTCGCCCAAAATACCCCGTTGTTTTGGTGCATCCCTTTTCACCAGCCGACTATTACTTCGCACACGGATGTACGAGTGCCGCGGGAGAGATACTGCGAAACCCAGGGGATTCGAGGTGCTCTGAGGGAAGACATGCATATTTCGGACAGAGTTCGTCAAAGAAATAACAGTTTCACGCTGATCCGTTTTCTGGCGGCATATGCAGTGCTGTATGTACACAGCTATGGCCTGGCGCTGGGAAAACCGGGCCGGGATGTTGCTACGCAATGGGTGAAGTCCTGGTGGGGACAGAGTCTTGGTGAACTTGCAGTAATGATTTTTTTTGTGATCAGCGGGTTTCTTGTGGGGGGAAGCTATATTCACCGGGCAAGTCCGGTTGCTTTTGCCGAAGCCAGGTTATTGCGGATATTTCCTGCGTTGTTCGCTGCCGTGGTTTTGTCGGTTTTTGTCGTGGGTTGGTATGCAACTACCATGGGAAAGCAGGATTTTTTGTTTCATCCACAGGTATGGAGTTACGTAGGAAAAAATCTTTGGTTGCTGGATGGCATTCAGTATCGACTTCCGGGGGTGTTTGAACACAATCCCAGGACAGCTGCAGTGAATGGTTCGTTGTGGACGCTGCCTATTGAATTGTACATGTATATCATGGTATTTGCTCTTGGTATTGCGGGAATACTGAAAAAGCGCTGGGCATTCAATCTGTTTTTTGTGTTACTGCTGTGTTTTGTATTGGGACTGAATCAGGGGTGGTTTAATCTATCTCACCCCTATATGAAACATCATGATCTAGTATTGGCCTATGCGACGGGTGTATTTTTTTACGTGAACAGGGAATACATTTCGTTACGTTTATCGTGGGTTGTTGTGGTTCTGCTGATTATGATTGTATTGCGGGACAGTTTCCTGTGGGTTCCGGTAAAAATCCTGGGATTGGGATATTTGCTGATGACAGTGGCGCTGCATCCATCCCTGCAATTGCCAAGCATGGATGCGCTGGGGGATTTTTCCTATGGTGTGTATGTGTATGCATTTCCTGTACAGCAGCTCATTGTTCAGGATGTAAGCCGCTCCCCCACGCAGGTGCTGATCCTGTCTACAATGATTGTGCTGCCTCTCGCAGCAATTTCCTGGTTCCTGCTTGAGAAGCCAGCATTGCGACTGAAGGGTCGCTTGCTCCCGGGAAGAAAATGGTTTGACCCGAGAGTGGAAAGTAACAAGCAATGATCAGGGAAGTTATGTGAAGCCATCTTCAGATCATCAAAGAGCATGGTATTTTCTGCACATTCCCAAAACTGCGGGAACGACTTTTCGTGTATTGCTGGAAAATCATTTCCATCTGGATGAGATCTGTCCGGCCTACGAGTTTTATCAGATCAAGCAATACAGTGATGAACAGTTGTCCGGGTTTCGTCTGTTTCGTGGCCACATGGGTTACAACCTGGTCAATTATCTGCCGGTAACGCCTCGGGTCATGCTCATGCTGCGCGATCCCATGGAACGCGCTGTGTCCCATTTCGAATACATTCGGCGTGACCCGGCGCACCCCAGACATGCCTTGATCCATGAGCAGGGCATGGGGCTGAAGGAGTATCTGCTGGATCCGGTTCTGAGTACGGAAATAAGCAACGCCCAGGTGCGGCCCCTGGCGCATCTGGCGGATCGTGGGTTGTTGAGTGAACTCCTGGATGACACTCATTCCCAGGATGAGTTTGCCCGGGCCTGGCGACATCGCGACCGGGTGCTGCCGCCGCAGGATGAACTGCTGGAAGTGGCTTTGCGGCGGTTGGAAACCATGGACTTCGTCGGTATTGCCGAGGAACTGGATAAAGGCATGGAACTGGCGGCCTGGAAGCTGGGCGCGCCCGCGCCGCAACAATTGCAGTCGCTCAACATCAATCCGGGACGTACCCGCCTGGAAGCCTTGCCCGATGATGTGCTTGAGCTGCTCAGACAGGCCACTGTCCTGGATCGCCAGTTGTATGCGCGGGGCAGGGCGCGGTTTGAACAGCAGTATCGCGAAATGCGCGATGCGCAACGTGCGGGTCAAACTGGACAAACCTGTGCGGCTGCGCCCAAGGTGACGGAAGACCGGTTGGTGGTGGACTTCCTTCAACCGTTATGCGGCAGTGGCTGGCACCAGCGGGAGCTGGTTCCCGGAAAAGGGATACTGCGCTGGACCGGGCCAGGCTGTTCCTCGGATATCCACGTGACCCTGCCGGGAGGCCGGGATTATCACCTGCATATCGTTCTCGCGGACTGGCTGGATGATGAACTGTTGCGTGAACTTTCAGTTACCCTGAATGGTGTTTCTGCTGCCGCCGAATTATTGCAACAGGGAGAGGAAATCCGGCTGCAGGTTCGTGTGCCCGCTTCCCTGCTGGCGTCGGGAGACAACCGGCTGCGCGTTGGTTTGGAAACGCCTTGTACCGGGGTGCGGGGCGGGGAAGAAAACAGTGGGGCCATCGATCACAATCACGCGCGCAAACTGGGTGTGGCCGTCTATCGTTTCGAGTTCATGTCTCTATTTTAGCATCTCCAGCAACTGGCGAATTTTGTCCACCCGGCTTTCCGGTTCTTCCAGATCAGCAAAAAAGCGCAGCTTGTCGCTACCGTCCAGCTTGAACTGCTGCGGACGAGTCTGGATGAGCTCGATAATGCGCGCCGGATCGATGGCGGGCTGTTCCTCGAAATGGATCTTGCCGCCCTGGGGGCCGGCTTCGATCTTGCGTATGCCCAGAGGCTGTACCTCCAGCTTGAGTTCAGTGATGTCGAAAAGATTTTTCGCCTGATCCGGCAGCAGGCCAAAACGGTCGATCATTTCCACGCGCAGTTCGCGCAATTCTTCCCGGCTGGCGGCTGAAGCGATGCGTTTGTACTGGATCAGGCGGATATGCACGTCCGGCAGGTAATCCTCGGGGAGCAGGGCTGGCAGGTTGAGGTCGATTTCCGTGCCATGATCCAGAGGACGGTCCAGTTCGGGCTGCCGGCCTTCGCGGATGGCGCGCACCGCCCGCTCCAGCATCTGGGTGTAGAGGGTGAAGCCTACTTCGTGGATCTGGCCGCTCTGATCTTCCCCCAGCAGTTCTCCGGCGCCGCGGATTTCCAGGTCGTGAGTGGCCAGGGTGAATCCCGCGCCCAGGTCTTCCAGGGATTCGAGCGCCTGCAGGCGTTTCACCGCGTCCCGGGTCATGGCTCTGGGTGGCGGGGTGATGAGGTAGGCGTAGGCGCGGTGATGGGAGCGGCCTACCCGGCCACGCAGCTGGTGAAGCTGCGCGAGGCCGAGTTTGTCGGCGCGGTTGATGATGATGGTGTTGGCCGTGGGTACATCGATGCCGCTTTCGATGATGGTGGTGGCCACCAGAATATTGAAACGCTGGTGATAGAAATCACGCATGATGCGTTCCAGTTCACGTTCGCGCATCTGGCCATGGGCGAAATCAACCCTGGCGCCAGGCACCAGTTTTTCCATATCCGCAACCATGCGTTCGATACTGGCCACGTCATTATGCAGTACATAGATTTGTCCGCCGCGTTGCAGTTCCCGCTGGCAGGCTTCGCTGATGATCACGTCGTTCCATTGCTGGATGAAGGTCTTGATGGGCTGGCGTCTTGCCGGTGGAGTGGCAATGACCGACAGATCACGCATGCCGGACATGGCCATGTTCAGGGTGCGGGGAATGGGGGTTGCGGTGAGAGTGAGTATGTCCACTTCGGCGCGCAGGGCCTTGAGGCGTTCCTTGTGACGCACGCCAAAACGATGCTCTTCATCGATGATCACCAGTCCCAGATCCCTGAAATCGATACCCTGGCTGAGAATCTTGTGGGTTCCGACCACAATGTCCAGGGTGCCGTTTGCCAGGCCCTTGAGGGTGGCATTGACTTCTTTGGCCGAGCTGAACCGGGACAAGGAAGCAATCTTCACCGGCCAGTCGGCAAAGCGGTCAGCGAAGTTTTCATAGTGCTGCTGGGCGAGCAGGGTGGTGGGAACCAGTACCGCCACCTGCTTGCCGCCCTGGGTGGCCATGAAAGCCGCGCGCATGGCCACTTCCGTCTTGCCGAAGCCCACGTCGCCGCAGACCACCCTGTCCATGGGTCTGGGCGAAGTCATGTCAACAATCACGTCTTCGATGGCGCGCGCCTGATCCGGGGTTTCCTCGAATTCGAATTCGGATGCAAACTGACTGTATTCTTCGCCGGGGGGCGGGAAGGCGTGGCCCTGGCGGGCCTCCCGGCGGGCATAGATTTCCAGCAGCTCGGCGGCAGCGTCACGGACTTTTTGCGCGGCTTTGCGGCGCGCTTTTTCCCATTGATCGCTGCCCAGCCGGTGCAGGGGCGCGCCTTCTTCGGTCGCGCCCGTATAGCGGCTGATGAGATGCAGGGAGGAAACCGGCACATAGAGCTTGTCTCCGCGGGCATATTCCAGGGTCAGAAATTCCGTGGACATGCCGCCTACGTCCAGGCTTTGCAGTCCCAGATAGCGGCCTACGCCATGGTCTTCGTGAACCACCGGAGAACCGATCTGCAACTCGGCCAGATTTCGCACCACCTGATCTGCATCTGCAGCGGTCTTGCGGCGCTTGCGCGTCTGGCGCACCCTCTCGCCCAGCAACCGGGTTTCAGGAATGATGGCCAGGGCAGGCTGCTTCAGTTCCAGGCCTTCTTCCAGGGGTGCCACGGTGATGGCCAGTGGCGGAGGGGAAGCAAGGAAGGCGGAAAAGCTGTCCACTTGCCGAGGGTGAAGATCGAAAGCAGCCAGGGTTTCCAGCAGATGTTCCCGGCGTCCCGGACTTTCCGCGGTGAACAGCAGCGGACGATCCCCACTGCCCAGATATTCTTCCAGCAGTCCTGCGGGGCGGTTTGCCCTGGCCTGTATGGCCAGGGGAGGCAGAGGCTGTACATCCAGATTGCACCAGCCGGAAAAACCCTTGCGTCTTTCGTCCACGCTGCCACGCCGCCAGCTGATGCCCGCATGGGCCTTGATGTGATGAATCAGTTCGTCACTGTTCAGATACAGTTGTGAGGGTGGCAGCAAGGGGCGTTCGACATCGTGGCGGCGTTGTTCGTAGCGCTCTTGCACCTGCGCATGGAAGTTGCCGGCATCCTGGGACAGCTCATCCGGGTGGATGATCAGGCTGCTTTCGTTTAGATAGTCGAAAAGGGTGGCGGTGTGTTCGTGGAACAGGGGCAGATAGTATTCCAGGCCGCCGGGGAAGTTGCCCTCACTCACCTCCCGGTAGATGAGACTGGTCTGGGGATCGCCTTCAAACTGGTTGCGATACTGGCGGCGGAAAAGGCGGATGGCCTCTTCATCCACGGGGAATTCCCGGGCGGGCAGCAAACGGATGTTCTCCACCTTTTCTTCCGAACGCTGGGTTTCCGGGTCGAACAGCCGAATGCTGTCGATTTCATCATCGAACAGGTCGATGCGAAAAGGCCGGGCCGCGCCCATGGGGAACAGATCCAGCAGGGAACCGCGCACGGCAAACTCGCCGTGTTCCATGACCTGGGATACACAGTGATAACCGGCCTGTTCCAGGCGTTGACGAAAACTTTCCAGATGCAGCGAATCGCCTTTGTCCAGCGCCAAGCTGTGAGCGTCCAGATAATCCGGTGGCAAAATACGCTGCTGCGCGGTAGCCACAGGTACGATCAAAATGCCTCTTCTTTCCCTGCGCAGGCGGTGCAGGCTCAACAGCCGCTGAGAAACCAGCTCCGGCAGGGGAGAGAAAAGGTCATAGGGCAGGGTTTCCCAGTCGGGGAAATGGAGAATGGGCAGTTCCTTGTCTTCCAGGAAAAAAGCCAGTTGCTGTTCCATTCGGCTGGCTTCCTGCACATCCCGGGTGATGACCACGAGCATGCCTTCCCATTGGCCGGCGGCACGGGCGATGGCCAGTTCCAGGGCGGCGCCCTGGCAGCGACCCCATTGCAGGCGCTCCCCGGGTTTTTTCGGCAGCCGGGGCGCCAGGGGGGTGGCAGTTTGTTGGGTGCGGGAATTCATGGGGCGCGTATTGTCGCACAGAGGGGGATTTTTCCGAAATCCGCGCCTTGTTCGGCTCTGCTGTCCCCGGCCTGCGGTTCAGGAATGGTTCAGGCAGCTTTTTCTATTCTGTCAGTGTGTTCAAACTGATGGAGGAAATACCATGAAAACTTTCAGAAAGCTGCTGCTCATCGTTCCCCTGCTGATGTTGGCCCTCGGCTCGACAGCGCAGGCGGACGGGCTGTACAACAAGATTGATATCCGGGTGATTTCGGATGACCGGGGCAAACTGCGCGAATATCCGGTGGACAGCCATGGCAAAACACAGCGCAGCTATATTGCCGCGCGGGAAGGTGAACGCTACCGTATCCGGGTGCGCAATCGCAGTGGCCAGCGTATTGGCCTGGTGATTGCCGTGGATGGGCGGAATATCATCACCGGTCGTAAATCCTGGCTCGAACGCAAAGAGGCAAAGTATGTTCTGGATCCTTGGGAAACAGCGGAATATGAAGGCTGGCGCAGTAGCCGCAACCGGGTGAACCGTTTTTATTTCACGGATATCGATGATTCCTACGCGGATGCCTGGGGAGATCATAGCGCCATGGGTGTGATAGCCGTTGCGGTGTATCGGGAAAAGGAACCTGAGCATTATGGTTACAGGCAGAAACGCGACGGGATGATTGCCCGCAGCGAGGCGGCGCGCAGCAGTTCCGCCGGCACGGGATTTGGCGAAAGTGAATGGTCGCCCGCGCACAAAGTGCATTTTCATCCGCGCAAGAAGCCTGCTTACAGGAAATTCATCAAGTATGAATGGCGCAGAACCCTGTGTCGCAAGGGTGTGATTCGTCACTGTGGCCATCATCATGACGACGGCAATCGCTTCTGGGATGACGATGATCGGGACTATGGCTGGGATGATGATTTCGCCCCCTATCCCTGGCGTTTGAGGCAGCGCTGAATCCGTTGCCCGAAACGGGCCATTGCGGTGTAGCGCAGGCCGCGGTGGCCCTGAGTCCGGTGGGTTCCCAGGTCATGGCTCAGTGCCCGGATTTGACCAGCCAGACCAGGCCAAGACCGCCGCCGATTACCGCAACGAAGGTAAACAGGGCCTTGCCCAAACCATGTCCCTGATTCACCAGAGCGGATACGCCGCCATAGAACAGCATCAGACCGGCAAACAGGGCAGCGGAAATCAGAAGAATTTTTTTCATGTGGAAGGGGCGTATCTGTGAAAAAAACAGAGTATCATATCCGGCTACCCTTTCGCGAGGCACCAAAGGATTGCCCATGAGCAACAGATATTTTCAGTGGATTCTGCGCTATCGGTGGCTGGTAGTGCTGGGAACCTTTTTGCTTATCGCCCTGGCGGCTTCCGGGGCGCGTTTTCTTGGTTTCAGCAATGATTACCGGATGTTTTTCAGCGAGGACAATCCCCAGCTCCAGGCTTTTGAGGCCATGCAGGACACCTACACCAAGACGGACAACGTATTGTTCGTGATTTCACCGAAAGATGGTGATGTGTTTACGCCGAAAACCCTGGAAACCGTGGAATGGCTTACCAAGGAAGCCTGGCAGATTCCCTATTCACTGCGTGTGGATTCCATCAGCAATTACCAGCATACCGAAGCAGAGGAAGACGATCTTCTGGTAGCGGATCTGGTAGAGGATGCCTTGCGGCTTTCTCCGCAGCAGCTGGAGAAAATCCGCGATGTCGCACTGCATGAACCCTTGCTGCGCGACCGGCTGATTTCCCCGGATGCTGCTCATACGGGTATCAATGTCACCGTGCAACTGCCGGGCAAGAAGCTGGATGAGGTGCCGGAAGTGGCTGCCTTTGCCAAGGAACTGGCGAAACGCACCATGGAACACAACCCGGATGTGGAAGTGCGGGTTACCGGGCTGGTGATGATGAATGCCACCTTCCCGCGTATGTCCATGCATGACATGCAGACCCTCTATCCTATGATGCTGGTCATTATTCTGGTGAGCATGGCTTTCATGTTGCACTCCATTACCGGAGTGCTGGTATCCATGCTGGTACTGCTCATGTCCGTGGTCACGACCCTGGGGCTGACAGGCTGGCTGGGCATTCAGATGAGTCCGCCCACCACCACCGCGCCAGTGATGGTCATGACCCTGGCGGTGGCGGATTGTATCCATATCATTTCGGTATTCCTGCAGGGCTTGCGCAAGGGTGAAAGCCGTGAGCAGGCGATGCTGGAGAGCTTGCGTCTGAACCTGGGGCCAGTATTCCTCACCTCCATCACCACAGCTATTGGTTTCCTCAGCCTCAACTTCAGTGACGCACCGCCATTTCGGGATCTGGGCAACATGGCAGCCATGGGTGTGATGGCGGCCTGGGCGCTGTCCATGAGCTTCCTGCCGGCGGCCCTGATGATTCTGCCCGTGCGTCCCGGTGAGCGTCATACCCGCGGGCAGGGAAGCATGGAGAAGCTGGGCGAATTTGTCATACGGAAACGTAAACCGCTGTTCTGGGGCATGACGGCCTTGATCCTGCTTCTGGTCAGTCAAATTCCGCGCAATCATCTGAATGATGAATTCATCAAGTACTTCAGTGAGAATGTCCCTTTTCGTGTTGACACGGATTATGCCGTGGATCATCTCACCGGTATCTATCTGCTGGAGTTTTCTCTGCCCGCGCAAGGTGAAGGGCGGATTACTGATCCGGAATATCTGCGGAATGTGGAAGCCTTTGCCAACTGGTTGCGGACCCAGCCGGAAGTGCTGCATGTGAACACCTACACGGACATCATGAAGCGCCTGAACAAGAACCTGCATGGAGATGCGCCAGACTGGTACAAACTTCCGGACAATCCGGAACTGGCGGCGCAGTATCTGCTGTTGTATGAATTTTCCCTGCCATTTGGCCTGGATCTGAACAACCAGATCAATGTGAAAAAATCCGCGACCAAGCTCACCGCCAGCCTCAAGAGCATTTCGTCCGAGACCCTGTTGGCGCTGGAACGCCGCGCCGAGGCCTGGTTGCAGGCCAATACCCCGGACTACATGCATGTGCAGGCGGCCAGTCCGTCACTCATGTTCGCGGACATAGGCCATCGCAATATCCGCGCCATGCTCGAAGGTACGACCGTGGCCCTGATTGTCATTTCCCTGATTCTCATGCTTGCCTTGCGTTCCTTTCGTATCGGCCTGCTCAGTCTGATACCAAATCTGGTGCCCATAGGCATGGCTTTTGGCCTTTGGGGGATCTTTGTCGGGCAGGTGGGTCTGGCCCTGAGTGTGGTAAGTGGCATGACCATGGGAATCGTGGTGGATGATACCGTGCATTTTCTCAGCAAATACCTGCGTGCCCGGCGCGAACAGGGGCTGGGAAGCGAGGATGCGGTACGCTATGCCTTCCATGCCGTAGGCACGCCTTTGCTGGTAACCACCATCGTGCTCATGCTCGGGTTTGGCGTACTCGCCCTGTCGGATTTTGAACTCAATGCAGGCATGGGATTGCTCACCGCAATTACCATTGGCTTGGCGCTTTTGGCGGATTTCCTGTACCTGCCGCCGTTGCTGATGAAATTTGGAGAGACACGCAAATGAAGAAACTGTTACTGGTTGTGCTGGTTTTTCTGGCCTTTCCCGTTCTGGCGGAAACCCCGGAAGAAAAAGGTCTGGCGATTGCCCGGGAGGTGGATGCCCGCGATACCGGCTGGGGCGATTTTCAGGCCGGGATGAGCATGCTGCTGAAAAACCGTCATGGAGAAGAGAGCCTGCGTCAGATGCGGGTCAAGGGACTGGAAGTGGAGAATGACGGGGACAAGAGTCTCATCGTTTTCGATCAGCCGCGGGATGTAAAAGGCACGGCTTTGCTGACCTTCTCGCATAAAGTCAAGGATGATGACCAGTGGCTGTACCTGCCTGCCCTGAAGCGTGTAAAACGCATCGCCTCGCGTAACAAGTCCGGCCCCTTCATGGGCAGCGAATTCGCCTTCGAGGATCTGGCTTCCCAGGAAGTGGAGAAATATACCTACAAGTTCATTCGCGATGACGAACTGGATGGCACGCCGGTATTCGTCATGGAGCGCTACCCGGTGAGCAAGTATTCCGGCTACACCCGGCAACTGGCATGGATCGACAAGGCGCGTTATATCCCCCTGAAGATCGAATTCTACGACAGAAAGAATTCTCTGCTGAAGGTGCTGGTGTTCCGTGGTTACAAGCAATATCTGGACAAGTATTGGCGGGCGGATGAGATGTTCATGGACAACCGGCAAACAGGCAAGAGTACACTACTTACCTGGAAGGACTACAGGTTCCGCACCGGGCTGAAAGACAACGACTTCACCCGCAACAGCCTCAAACGGGCGCGCTGATGTGGCGCAACAGCCCCATGCAATTTGTCGCCTGGTATTGCCGTCGAAATAACCTATGGCAAGGGCTGGCTTTCGCCGGTGCACTGCTTCTGTTGCTGATTCCAGTACAGGTTTGTGCCTGGGATGTCTCCGGCTATCTGTCCGTGGAGGGCAGGGGATTTCTCCAGCAGCCGCTGGATTCCCGTCAGTACGACAATGATTTTTCCCTGGCTCTGGAGCCGGAGTTCGCCCGGGAATGGGATCAGGGCCGGCAGAGTTTTGTGTTCCGCCCCTTTGCCCGGCTCGATAGCAAGGATGATGAACGCAGCCACTGGGATATCCGGGAACTGCAGTGGATCTATGCCGGTGATGGCTGGGAAACCCGGTTGGGCATAGGCAAGGTGTACTGGGGCGTCACCGAGGCCATGCATCTGGTGGATATCATCAACCAGACGGATCTGGTGGAAAACATCGATGGGGAGGACAAACTCGGACAGCCCATGGCCAAGCTCTCCCTGGAGCGGGACTGGGGCACGCTGGATTTCTTTCTGCTGCCCTATTTTCGTGAACGCAGCTTTCCCGGCGTGGAAGGACGTCCGCGCAGCCAGCCGCGCATTGATCCGGATCTGGTTTTCTACGAATCATCCCGGGAACAGAAGCATCTGGACTACGCCGCACGCTGGTCTCATTACATAGGTGAATGGGATATCGGTTTGAGTTATTTTCACGGCACCGGGCGTGATCCGCTGTTTGTCCCGAGACGCCTGCGGGGGGGTGAAATCGTGCTGGCGCCCTATTATGAGATCATCAATCAGATCAGTCTGGATCTACAGGCCACACTGGGAGAATGGCTGTGGAAGCTGGAAATCATGCAGCGCGACAGCGACAGTGACCGTTTCACCGCGGCCACCGGCGGTTTCGAGTATACCCGGGTGGGTATTTTCGATTCGGATGCGGATCTCGGGGTTGTCGCGGAGTTCATGCTGGATGAAAGGGGTGATGAAGCCTCCACGCCTTTCAATCATGATCTGTTTGCCGGATTGCGCTGGACGGCCAACGATGCGCAGAGTCTGGAAATCCTGTTTGGCGCTATCGTGGATTGGGAAAACGGTTCCACCCTGGTAAACCTGGAAGCCAGTCGCCGTTTTGGACAGAACTATCTGCTGAGCGTGCAGATGCGCGGTTGGCTCGATACCGACAGGCAGGATCTGCAATATGGTTTCCGTCAGGATGACTATGTGCAGGTCGAACTGGCGCGGTATTTCTGACAGCTTGCGGTGCTGCTATACCCTGACCCAAACCTGTCCATCGACGATTTTCACTTCATATACGGAAATGGCTTCGCTGGCTGGTTCGCAGTCGGGTTTTCCGGTTTCCAGGTCGAAGTAACTGCCATGCAATGAGCATTTTATCCGGCCTTCCTGAATACAGCCAAGATAGAGCGAATAGTCTTCGTGACTGCACATTTCATCCACTACATGATGTTTTCCATCGGCGTTACATAACAACAGCCGCTTGCCGGCGGCGGATACCCGTTTCATCTGCCCCGGAGCCAGTTCATTCTCGCGGGCAATGGCAATCCACTGATCGGCCATCATTTGACCCGGTTGGCGGCTTTGCCTGAGTCCAGCACTGCGCGGATTTCATCGGCCGCTTCCCTGAGGTCACTGTGTTTGCCCATGTGCTTGAGAATCAGGGCTCCGGTGTACACCAGTGAATCATAGGTAGCGCCCTGCTTGCCATTGAGTGCCGCCATGCCCGCATCGGCAGCCGCGGCAGCGGTGTCCTTGATATCCACGGCAATGGCAATCTCGTCACCGGGGCGACTGGTCTTGGGCAGATCCTCCGGCAGGGGAACGGCGCGCAGGTTCTGCTCGATGCCCAGCATCTGCGGATGGATATCCACGCCGATTTCTTCGCCCCGGTCATGGTAGCTGAAGTATTTTCCATCCTGGCGCAGGGAAGGGATGATGCCGCCTTCCACACCGCGAATCAGCAACGCGGATTCGAACCCCACATGGCGGGCGAGCATTGCATAGATGGGGGGGTAGGGCTTGTGTACATAGCCGGTGACGAAGTGTGTGGCCTGTTTGCCGGCGACAGGCTTGGCCAGTACTTCTACGGTGGTGAGCACCTGACGCTTGATCATCTGGGTGCGCAGGGGGATCAGATCATGCAGAGGCTTGCACAACCTGGCCTGATCCACATAGGCCCAGCCGGTTTCGCTGTCACTCAGTCGTGCGGCCGCTTCGGCGGTGTTCAGATTCACGTTGGCTCCGGCGGCTTCCAGCACATGACGGTGCGTGACGCCATATTTTGGACCTACCGCGTCCAGTCCATGAGATACCGGATGCAGGCCGCATTCCGCCAGCAGGGGCGGCAGGAAAGGCGCTGCAGGCAAAGTACGGTTGTAGCCGTCATAGGGATCGGCCATGTCGATGACATGATCCACGTCGGCAGTGACATCATCGACCATCTCACGGATGCCATCCAGAACCCCCTTGAATTCATCATGGGTTTCCCTTTTCATGCGCAGGGCAATAAGGAAGATGGCGGCTTGCACCGGGTCGATCTGTCCGCGCAGGATGGCTACGGTACCATCCCGGGCTTCTTCCAGACTGATATCCTTTGACAGTTCCGGGCCGGTGGCGATCCGCTGGATGATTGAACGCATGAGCATGTGCGCTTCTGTTGTGTCAGCGACGGTCATCATGTACTCCGC
This sequence comes from Sedimenticola sp., assembly GCA_026985055.1. Taxonomy (GTDB): domain Bacteria; phylum Pseudomonadota; class Gammaproteobacteria; order Chromatiales; family Chromatiaceae; genus Thiolapillus. The sequence goes on from JALSQZ010000182.1 coordinate 16,478, forward strand.
TTGATAGATTCTTCAATAGGCGCAGTATTGGCCAAGCCGTATCAACAATCAACAATGATTGAGGCAAGGATTTTCCATGGTTTTCTGCACCGCGCTCCCGGTTTTTCTGGATGCGCTATGGCTGGCCGGTTACCTTTTCGCGTTTCAATACGCTGGTGAGAACCTTGTCGTATTCGAAATACACGCTGAAATCCGTATAGTCCCAACGGGTGATGGGTGGGTCACCCACGGGGCCATGTTTGGCGCGCGGCGCTCCGAAACGGTGTTCCACTTCCGACATGGTCGTTCCATGTGCCGGGCGTGGTACTGATGATTTCTGCTCATCCTGAATGGCGTCGATCAGCAATACCTGTGACATGCCAGCAATGGGCGTGGCAATTAACAGTGTCGATATCCAGAGAGTTTTCATCATTATTCATCCATATTCAAAAAAGTCTGCAACAGGGAATATAGCATCTTGGCTTTGTCTGAGCATGGATTGGGTTCCATTTTCACGGTTTTTGATCTTCGACATTAATTTGTGCGGTTGCCGGTACTATAATGATCGAGTAAACAGCACAACGTCCGACTCGAGGAAAATCAATGGGCAGAAAAAAAAAGAACAAGGCAACACTGAAAAAACTCCTGAATCGTCTCAGTAATCCGCAAAAGGTTCTGGAATCGCCAAAAATCATTTCCGGCAAGAAGCTGCTGCGGCTCAGCTACGAGCTGGGTGAGTATCCCTATCCGGAAAAAATGGAGCTCGAAGAGTACGAGCAGGAAAAACACCTGCTGCAGATCGAACTGCTCAAGGTTCAGGCCTGGGTAAAGGACGAGAGCAAAAAGATCCTGGCGCTGTTCGAAGGGCGGGATGCGGCAGGCAAGGGAGGTACCATCAAGCGTTTCATGGAACACCTCAATCCCCGGGCCGCACATGTGGTGGCATTGGAGAAGCCTACCGAACGTGAACTGGGTCAGTGGTATTTCCAGCGTTATGTGCAACAACTTCCCACCCGGGGGGAAATCGTACTTTTCGACCGTTCCTGGTACAACCGCGCCGGGGTGGAAAGAGTGATGGGTTTCTGTACCAATGAAGAGTATCTGGAATTTTTGCGCCAGGCGCCCCAACTGGAGCAGATGCTGGTCAATTCCGACACCATTTTTTACAAATACTGGTTTTCGGTCAGTCGCCAGGAACAGTTACGCCGTTTTCACAGCCGTTATCACGACCCGCTGAAACATTGGAAACTCAGCCCCATCGATCTGCAGTCCCTGGAAAAATGGGATGATTACACCAATGCGCGCAAGGCCATGTTCTTCTACACCAACACAGCGGATGCACCATGGACGGTAGTGAAGTCTGATGACAAGAAGCGGGCGCGCATCAATTGCATGCGGGATTTCCTGCACAAGCTGGACTATCCCAACAAGGATCACAATGTGGCGCGGAGTCCGGATCCGGCCATCGTTGGTCCCGTATCCAAGGTCTACAGCAACTGAAGGAGAGCCTGATCATGGCCAAGAAAGAAAAGAAAGACAAAAAGGACAAGAAGAACGCGAAAAAGAAAGCCTCGGCAAAGGATATTCAGCTGAAAGTGCTGGAAAAGCTGAAAAAGGCAATCAAGAAAGCCAAGAAAGCAGCCGCCGCCGCCGAGGATGCTGCCAGGGATGTGAGCAAGGTGCTGGAAAAGGCTCATGCTGCCGCCAAGGATGCCAAAATGCAATCTGCCAAGGTGCAGGAAGAGAACAAGGATATCCAGAAGCAGCTCAAGGCAAAGCTCAAGTATTCGGAGAAACAAGCCAAGAAAGCAGCGGCAAAGGCCAAGGCCCGGCGCAACGCAACCCGCCTCAAGGCAGAAGCCAGGAAAACCGCGAAAAAGGTCGAGAAAGCCGAGAAAAAGAAGAAAACCCAGGCCATGAAGGCGATGCAGAAGAAGGCATTTGCGGATGCCGCTGCTGAAAGGGCTCGAAAAAGCAAGGGCGGGAAGGCATTGAAAAAAACCGCCGGCAAGAAGAGCAAGGCCAAGCTTTCCCCGAAAAAGAAACTGAAGGCGAAGAAGAAGGGCGGCAAGAAAAAACGCTGATTCGGGCGGTTTTCTCCGGCAAGCTGCTCGCCAGCGCATCCCCATGGCGGCTATAATGCCGCCATGTTTTATCCCCTGTCAGTCTGGATTGGTCTGCGTTACACCCGTGCCGAGCGGCGCAACCATTTCATTTCCTTTATTTCCTTTATCTCCACCCTTGGGATCACTCTCGGCGTAATCGTGCTGATTACCGTATTGTCGGTGATGAACGGGTTTCAGAAAGAAGTGCGCGACCGAATCCTGGGTATGGCTTCCCATGCGGACATCAATGCGGCGGATGGCGGGGGGCTGAAAGACTGGCAGCAGGCTCTGGACAAGGCAAAACAGCACCCCAGGGTTGTCGGTGCGGCTCCGTATGTGGAAACCATGTCCATGCTCATGCACGGCGGTCAGGTCAGTGGCGCGCTGATTCGTGGAATACGCAGCGACCTGGAATCGCAGGTGGTGGATGTAGGCACACATTTGCGCAGCGGCAGTCTGGATGATCTGAAACCGGGCAGTTTCAATATCATTCTTGGCAAGGAACTGGCTTTTGCCCTGCGTGCTGGAGTGGGTGACAAGATCACCATGCTGGTGCCCAGGTTCACGGCTACGCCTGCAGGATCGGTACCGCGCATGAAGCGATTTACCGTGAGTGGGATCTTTAATGTGGGCATGGGCGAGTATGATCGCGGGGTGGCCATGGTCAGCATGGCCGATCTGGCCAAACTGCTGCGCATGGGAGAGGCGGTATCCGGCATTCGCCTCAAGCTCGATGATTTGTATCAGGCCAGACAGGTGTCACGCCAGCTGGCGCTGGAGTTCAATGGTTACTTCCGGGTCACGGACTGGACCGACCAGCACCGGAATTTCTTTTCCGCCCTGAAGATGGAAAAACGCATGATGGGGCTGCTGCTGTTCTTCATCGTGGTCATCGCCGCGTTCAATATTGTCGCCACTCTGGTGATGGTGGTAGTGGACAAGCGGGCGGACATCGCCATTTTGAAGACTTTTGGTGCTGCTCCACGGCAGATCATGAATATTTTCATCGTACAGGGTTCCGTGATTGGTTTTGTTGGAACCCTCATTGGAGTGATTCTGGGTGTTCTGTTGGCGTTGAATGTGGAGCAGGTAGTGAGCTGGATCGAGACGCTGTTCAATGTTCAGTTCATCGATCCCAGTGTGTATTACATCAGCATGTTGCCATCGGATCTGCATTGGGACGATGTCCTGCTGGTGGGGACGGGCTCCTTCCTGTGCAGTTTTCTCATGACCTTGTATCCTGCCTGGAATGCTTACCGCACCTTGCCTGCAGAGGCCTTGCGCTATGAATGACCTGGTACTTGAGAGTCGCGGTCTGACCCGTACCTACACTACCGGGCCAGAAAACGTGGAAGTGTTGCGTGGCGTGGATCTGCAGGTGAAACCCGGGGAACAGATCGGCATACTGGGCGCTTCAGGTTCGGGCAAAAGCACGCTGTTGCATTGTCTTGGCGGGCTGGATGAAGCCGATGCAGGGGAAGTTTTTCTGCACGGAAAGCATTTCAGCCGTCTCCCGGAAGCAAAACGCTGTCATTTGCGCAATCGTCACCTGGGGTTTATCTACCAGTTCCATCATTTGCTCGCGGAGTTTACTGCGCTGGAAAACGTGGCCATGCCTTTGCTGCTGCGCAAGACACCCATCAGGGAGGCGCGCAGGCTGGCCGGAGACATGTTGGTCAGGGTGGGCCTGGAGAAGCGTGTAAATCACAAACCTTCGGAGCTGTCCGGTGGCGAGCGTCAACGTACCGCAGTGGCGCGGGCTTTGGTGTCGAATCCGGACTGTGTGCTGGCGGATGAACCCACGGGTAATCTTGATCCCGGTACGGCTGCCGGCATTTATGAACTCATGCTGGAGCTGAATCGGGCACAGGATACCAGCTTCATCATCGTCACTCACGATCCGGCTCTGGCACAACGAATGGATCGGGTGTTTCAGCTGGAAAATGGCGTTTTGCGCGCCTGCTGACGTTTGCGGTATTGCTGTACTACATGCCAGCGCCAATACAGGCGCATGATTCCATATCCCAGCGCCGCAAGAATCGTACCTACCACTACAGATCCCAGATACAGGGGCAACCAGATTTCTCCCATGCTGTGCATGAACCAGTCCAGGGTCATTTCCATGTCTGGCAGGGTTTTCTGGTGAGGAAGCAGCCAGGTGCCAACCAGATAGTTGAAATAGAAGATGGGGGGCATGGTCAGAGGGTTGGTCAGCCAGACCAGCACAACCGATATGGGCAGGTTAACGCGAAACAGAATGGCAGTGGCGGCAGCGGCAATCATCTGGAATGGCATGGGGATCATGGCCCAGAACAGCCCGGCGCCGAATGCGCCGGAAACCGAGCGCCGGTTCAGATGCCACAGGTTGGGATCCTGCAGGCGTTTACCGAAAAACTGCAAATGCTTGTGATCACAAATGGTCTCGGGGTCCGGTAAATGTTTTTTCAGCAACCTGCGGGGCATGAACCTAAGGAATACCAGCTACCAGTATGAGGGAATTGCTTATTTCAGCATGAACAGGCGCTCTTGACCACTTTATTCAAAGATTGCATGCTCCAGATCAAGAATACTGATTCAGGGAAGAGTCATGATCCTTGCCGCGACCGGGTTTGCCTTTGGCGTCATCCTTTTTCAACAAATGCCCTGGCTGCCCTCGCCTGGGTGGTTACTGCTGCTATTGCCCGTTTTGTGCTTGCCTCGACAGGTTCCGGCAGCCTGGTTGGGCGCGGCTGTGTTGAGCGGATTTTTCTGGAGCTTTGGTTACGCCCTGTGGACCGAGCCGGAGGAGATACCGGAAAACCTGCTACAGGACAAGTTGATTGCCGAGGGTGTTGTTCTGGGCTTGCCCCAGGCCGTCTCAGGCCAAACCCGTTTTTATTTTCAGGCCAGGGTGCTGGATGCCGGCGGGCAGCGCTTGACCGGGAGCTGGAAACTGCGCCTGGTCTGGTACCGGGATGCTCCTTCATTGTCGCCGGGAGAACGCTGGCGGTTGCCACTGCGCCTGAAGTTGGCTCATGGTTATCGCAATCCGGGGGGATTCGATTATGAGGGATGGCTGTATGCCCGTGGTGTTCGTTATACCGGCTATGTGAAACTCCCGGGAGCGGAAAAACTGGGGGTGGAGACCGGTCCGGTTGATGCCCTGCGGCTTCAGCTGGAGGAATATATCGTGCGGGCCGGTGTGTCTGATTCGGCTGCAGGAGTGCTCAAGGCGCTGGTGGTAGGCGATCGGTCAGGGTTGTCCCATGATCAGAAACGCCTGTTCAGCCTTACTGGAACCAGTCATCTGATCGCCATCTCCGGCCTGCATGTGGGTCTGGTGGCGGGGCTGGTGTATCTGCTTTTCCACTGGCTGTGGCGCCGTTTCCCTCGTTTGTGTGGCCGTTGGCCGGCGGCCGTGGCCGCTATCCTGCCGGCTCTGGCGGCCGCGCTCATGTATGCCGCCCTGGCGGGTTTTGCGATTCCCACCCGGAGGGCGCTGATCATGCTGATGCTGTTGTATCTGGCGATTCTGTTGCGGCGGCACAGTTCCGGGCTGCATGTTCTTTCCCTCGCTTTGGTGCTGATTCTGATCCTGGATCCGCTTGCGGTACTTTCCGCCGGATTCTGGCTGTCCTTCGCGGCAGTGGGTGCGATCATCTGGATGCTGTCTGCCGGGTTGCCATATCCCTGGTTTTTTCTTCAATTTGGCATAGCCCTGGCCCTGGCGCCCGTGCTGGTGTGGCTGGACTTGCCGGTTTCCCTCGTGGGGCCCTTGGTGAACATGCTTGCAATTCCGTTGTTTTCGCTGTTGATCGTGCCCCTGGCATTGGCGGGGGGGATTTTCGGCTTGGTGTTTCCCGTACTGGGGGATCCCTTGCTTCATACTGCGGGTTGGCTGTTGGACTATTTCCTGTTGGGCCTTCAATGGACTGTGGAGCGGGAGCCGAAGGTATCGTTGTTGGCAATGCCACTTGCCGGGCTGTATGGGCTCCTGGTTCTCTCCGGGGTGTTGTCGGTCCTGTTCTGGAAGGCACGACCGTTCTGGCGCCCTTTGCCCTTCCTGCCCGGGATTCTGGCGCTGGTGCTGCTGTTGCACAGAACACCGGTTCCTGCACAGGGCAGTTTCCGGTTCACGTTGCTGGACGTGGGCCAGGGCTTGTCTGCGGTAATCCGGACTGCGAATCATGTGCTGGTATTCGATACCGGGCCCGCGTTTCCCTCGGGCTTCAATACAGGAGATGCGGTACTCCTGCCCTGGCTGAAAAGGCAGGGAGTGGACAAGGTCGATTTGTTGCTTCTCAGTCACAGCGATGTCGATCATGTGGGTGGAGCCGCCGCTCTGGTGCAGGGAATGCCGGTGTTGGAAATCCTCAGTGGAGAACCCGTGAGTTTGAAAGGGGCGCATGCGCGCCGATGCCGTGCGGGCCGTTTATGGTGGTGGGATGGTGTGCGTTTTGATGTGCTTTATCCGCCGTCAGGAGCACATGTGGAAGGTAATGATGCTTCCTGTGTGTTGCGTGTCTCCAGCAGAGGGCAGAGCGTGCTGCTGACCGGTGATATAGAAAAAGCCGCCGAACGATGGCTTCTGAAACACCGCAAGCGTGATCTGCGCAGCACTCTGGTGGTTGCTGCCCATCATGGCAGCAGCAGTTCATCAACCCGGGAATTCATTCACGCGGTTGCGGCAAAACAGGTACTCTATTCGGCTGGCAGACACAATCGTTGGGGTTTTCCCCGCCCGGACGTACGGGCGCGCTGGCGAAATGCCGGTTCGCAAGAAGCAAACACTGCGGATCAGGGAGCCTTGCAGGCGCTGCTGGGAAGACATGGTGATCAGTCCGTACTGGCGCGCAGGGTATATCACAAACATTACTGGCATCGCTGACAGGTCATTCTATTAACTCGGCAACAATCTATATCGCGTTCAGCCCGCTTGCCCTTGTTCGCGGCAAGGCATCAGACCGCCGTTGTAGTGATTCTACAACAAGGGCTGATAACGCTGTCCGCGGGCAAGGGCAAGCGGTCCTATCCTTATAGATCAATTGGTTAGGGGCTTCAAGAAAAGGCCAGCTCCGCGTTCCGGCTCTTGCCAAGGGAACACCCCTTGCCTGCGAGCCGCGCCTTGATCTGCCCTTTTCTTGAAGCCCTGAATACGACATAGATTGTTGCCGAGTTAATATGTGTCATGACCATTGTTCAGCGGCCCGAGCATGAGTATGATTGAGTGCTGGAGAATCTGGAGGAAAAATCAACGTGTTTGAGTTCATAAAGGCTGGCGGCTTGCTCATGTGGCCGATACTTGCCTGTTCCGTCATTGCCATGGCAATTACCCTGGAACGGCTCTGGGCGTATCGTCGCAGGCGGGTGGTGCCGGACCATCTGCTTCCCCAGATATGGAAGTTGTACAAGGCGAGGGAACTCGACCGCCAGCGCATTCTGGCGATTCGTGAAAGTTCGCCATTGGGACGCATGCTGGCTTCCGGACTGACCAACCTGCATCATTCCCGGGAGGTCATGAAAGAGGCAATCGAGGAAGAGGGCAGGCAGGTGGTGCACAGCCTGGAGCGTTATCTCAATGCCCTGGGAACGGTGGCGGCGATTGCCCCTCTGCTGGGTTTGTTGGGAACCGTTTTTGGAATGATAGAAGTTTTTGCCGCAATTACCAGCGCCGGTGGTGTGGGTAATCCGGCGGTTCTGGCCGGTGGCATCTCCAAGGCGCTGATCACCACTGCGGCGGGTTTGTCCGTGGCCATTCCCAGTCTGATCGCTCACCGCTACCTTACCGGCAAGGTGGATGAACTGGCTATCGCCATGGAGCAGCAGGCAATCAAGATGGTTGAAGTGCTACAGGGAGAACGGGAGCAGTAATGAATATCCGCCCTTCCCGCCGCAGCCGCAATGTGCTGGTGGATATGACGCCACTTATCGATGTGGTGTTTCTGCTGCTGATCTTTTTCATGGTCTCCACTACTTTCGACAAGCAGACCGAGATCAAGGTCGATCTTCCTGAGGCCAGCAACCAGACCGAAGAAAACAGCAAACCGGAGCATGTCGCCATCAGCATCGATGCGAAGGGGCATTTCTACCTGAATGACCAGGAACTGGTGACCCATGATCTGGCAACGCTGAAACGGGCTCTCGGGAAGGCGACGGCCGGGAAGGATGACCTCCCGATCGTGGTGACTTCTGACAAGCAAGCGCCTTTTCAGGCGGTCATGACCGTCATGGATGCTGCCGGACAGCTCGGATTGTCCCGCCTGAGCTTTCTCGCCAGGGCCACGGCCGCCGAGGGAGAATGAACAGCCTCTGGTACGGCAGCAACCCTTTGGCGTGGTTGTTGCTGCCGTTTTCCCTGTTGTTCTGGGGAGTCAGCAGCCTGCGTCGTCTGATGTATGTTCTCCATCTGAAGAAGGTTCATCGTTTTCCCGTGCCTGTTATCGTGGTAGGCAATATTACCGTGGGTGGTACAGGAAAAACGCCGTTGGTGGTCTGGATGTGTGAGCATCTTGCGCAGCAGGGATACAAGTCCGGCGTTGTTGCCCGGGGATACGGGGGCAAGGCCAGCCACTGGCCGCAGCAGGTGCGGCCGGACAGCGATCCGGTGATGGCTGGAGACGAAGCGGTACTGCTGGCGCGGCTTACCGGGTGTCCTGTATGCGTGGGGCCGGATCGACCGGCTGCAGTTCGGGAACTGCTGGAATATACCGACTGTGATATCGTGGTGTCGGATGATGGATTGCAGCATTATGCCATGGGCCGGGACATGGAAATCGTGGTGGTGGATGGCGACAGGGGGCTGGGAAACGAGTTTCTGTTGCCTGCGGGACCCCTGCGGGAATTGCCCGGACGCCTGCGCCAGGCGGACCTGGTGATCAGTGCCGGCCCCTGGTGGGACGCCATTCCGGTGACCAGAATAGATGATCCGGTAGTGCTGCCATTGCTCGATCTTTCAGAGGAGCCCCAGCCCCTGACGCGCGCCTCGGGAGAAAAAGTGCATGCCGTGGCCGGTGTAGGCAATCCCCGCCGGTTTTTTGCCCTGCTTGAGCAATGCGGCCTGGAAATCGTTCCACATGTGTTTCCGGATCACTATCAGTACCGTCGTGAGGATCTCGCATTCGATGATCAATTGCCGGTGCTGATGACAGAAAAGGATGCGGTCAAATATGCCCGTTTTGCCACTGAACGTCACTGGCTGGTGCGTATATCGGTAATCCCCGACGAAACCTTTATAAATCAATTCGATGAACTGCTACAGGGTCTGAAGCATGGACAAGAAACTGCTTGATATTCTCGTGTGCCCCGTTTGCAAGGGCAAACTGGTGTACAGAAAGAAAGAACGGGAACTGATTTGCCGGGCCGACAGGCTCGCCTTTCCCATTCGTGACGATATTCCGGTGATGCTGGAGCAGGAAGCACGCCAACTGGCGGCAGACGAAGAAGTCTGATGCGTATTGTCATTCCTGCGCGCTATGCCTCTTCCCGGTTGCCAGGCAAGCCGTTGCTGGAACTGGCGGGCAAGCCCATGTTGCAGCATGTATATGAACTGGCCAGCCGCAGTCAGGCGCAGGAAGTGGTGATTGCCACGGATGATGAACGTATTGCCCGGGCTGCGGATGCTTTCGGGGCGCGGGTATGCATGACCGATGTTTCCCATACCAGTGGGACTTCCAGAATAGCGGAAGTCATGGATGTCATGGGATGGGCGAAGGATGAAATCATTGTCAACCTGCAGGGGGATGAGCCGCTGATGCCGGTGTCCCTGCTAAATCAGGTGGCGCAGGATCTGGAACATCATCAGGCAGCGGATACCGCCACCTTGGCCGCGCACCTGGAAACCCCGGAACAGCTGTTCGATCCGAATGTGGTCAAGGTCGTGCTGGATCGCAAGGGCTATGCCCTGTATTTCAGCCGTGCGCCCATCCCCTGGAAACGGGAAGAACTTGCCTGGGGAGAACCAGTGGATGTGAATCTGTCCCGCAGTTACATGCGGCACATTGGCCTGTATGCCTATCGTGCTGCTTTCATACGTGAATACGTGAGCTGGAGTGAGTCGCCACTGGAAGCCTGGGAGTCTCTGGAACAATTGCGCACCCTTTGGCATGGCAAAAATATCCATGTGTCTCTGGCGGCGGAAGTGCCTCCGGCAGGAGTGGATACACCCGAAGACCTGCAGCGGGTTGCCCTGCTGCTCGGCGCTTCTTCCTGAGCTTTTCTTCCGGGTTGTGTGATATTCCTGAAATGTATGCGGGATCGCTGAGTCAGGGTGTTGGATGGACGGTGATTCAGCCCTGGCCCGGTTGAGTTTCGCCTATGCGTCCTTCCAGCAGTTCCATGACTTCGGCTGAATATTCGTCTGGATTGTCCGGATTGCTGAGGGGAAGGGTTTTGCAGTGGCCACAGCGGCGGGTGGCGTTGCCATACTGGTCTGCCTGGATGCGCTGATTTTGTGCGGCCTGCTCCGGAGCAATGGCCAGGGCATCTTCCTCACGCAGTATTTCAACGATGATCCATACTTTGCCTTGATAGATGAAACGTTGACCTATCAGTTTGGTAAGTTGTGTGTGCATGTTTGTCGCCCAGTTTTTGCAAACCCTGCATGAACTATAATACAGCCACTGCCAGTATGGAAATCCGGGGTATTCCTGATCACACTGTCAAGCAGCGCCGAGTACCTGGAAAAGCTGTTTGCTTCCGGATGAATAGCAGGTTGGACAAAGATCAGCCTGGGCAAGTTCATTTTCCGCGGGGACATGGAAGTCATTGCCGCATCGCCGGCAAGTGCCATGGCTCAGAGAGAGAGATTCTTCTTCCCAGTGTCCCCAGGGTTTCAGCTGTATTGCGTTTTGAGTACAGGCGTCCACACATATTCCGCAACCCGAGCACATGGGTGCGTTGATCTTGTAGCGAGCAATATCTTCGTCACGTTCGTATCGCAGCGCCTGTGTCGCACAGAGATTGATACAGGCATCGCAACCGGTACATTGTCTGGGCTGAATCTGCGGAACCCATGGCAGACGTTGTTCAGTGCCTCCCGTATCCAGCAGTATGCCCGGCGCAATTGTCTGGCATTCTGGCCGGTTCAGAGGATCCATGCTGACCAGCTGCTCTCGCAACATTTGGGAAGAAGATGTGCCGGACAGAAAAGCCCGGCGGCTGAGTTGGGTGCCTCGGGTAATCAATGCTTCCTGATTCAGCACGGCTTTCCAGACTCGGGCCGGTCGGCGCAGGAGTCTCAGCGGAGAGCGATGCCGTTCCCGAAGCAACTGGTTCAATTTCTGAACTCGTTGTTCCAGCCTCTGTTCAGGACGCACGGGGCAGGTGTCGCAGTCTTCGTCTGCGAGAAACAGGCAACTGACACCGCTGCCATGGAGCAGAAGCAGTTGCCGAACCCCGAGGCTGTGGATGCATGGCAGACTGGCCGGGGTTCCACTGGCAGCGGATTTTTCGCAACCAAACAAAGCGACTGCCTGCCCGCCGATATGCCGGATTTCATACGGAAAGTGGCTGTGCAGGGCACCGGTAGGGCAGCTGGCTACACAAAGACCACAGCCATCACAGGCATCTTCATCCAGACCGAGGGAATGCTCATCGAGAATCCAGGCCTGGTGCGGGCAGGCGAGTACACAAGCCTGACAACTGGCATGGCTGAACTGTGCATGTACACAGTGATCGGCTGAAATTTCAGGGTAGGGGGCCAACGGCTTCATCGACATGGGCATGCAAGAGGGCATACCCTTGGCGTCATCATTTTTTCAGCGAATGGATGTATGCCACCAGAGAGGCGATTTCATCGTCAGAGAAATCAGCCCTGGCTGGCATGGCCGGATTGCCGCCAAATGCGCCGCCGCCTTTCCTGATTACCGCAGCGAGGTCGGCATCTTCTCCGGGCGTGCCATTGCCATTGGCGTCCAGGTGAAATTTACCGGCGGTGAAGTTGGCGGGTTTCGGATTCAGGGCGGCGGCTGCCGCTCCATCTCCGGCGCCGGTAGGTCCATGACAGCTGGCACAGGCTCCCTTGCCGTCATAGAGGACTTTCCCGGCAGCGGCATCACCCGCCAGGAGAGAACCGTAGGGAAGGCATAACAGCAGGCCCAGGGCCAGGTATTTCTGATGGGGTTTGTTGCTCATGGTATGTTCTCCTTTACATGGGGGTCTTGGTAGTGGTGCTCAAACCGCCGGGCCGATACCCGGTACATAGGCTTGAGGCGCGTCGTCAACAGGCGTAACCGCAACGTTCTGATCGCTCATGCGCTCTTCGATTTCTTCCGCAGTTGGCCGGGGCTGTTGGGTGATCTCGGTTAGCAGATTACGCAGTTCTTCGCAATAGCTGGCGGTGAGCATGGCCAGGCCAGCAAAATAGGGTGTGTCGCCACGTTGCAGCACCCGTTGCGAGAAATCGCCGATCCAGCGCAGCAGATGCTCGTCCATGAAGCATGCGGCTTCATCCAGAAGGTCATCGTCCTGGCGTAGTAAATGAGCAATGAACTTGAGCTGATAGACCAGATGGTCATCGGGACGAACGCGCCAGTTTTCCGCTCGAAGTCCGAATTTTTCCAGCCAGCTGCGCACCTGAAACATGCTGTCCTGGCAAATCAGATGATCTTCGTCCAGCCATACGGATTCTTCCGGCGACGCCTGGATGTTGTGGTTGAGATATATGCTGGCATAGTCTGCAGCCAGCTCATCGAGATCGTCCTGTCCTGGTGTTTCCGGCAGGGCAGCCAGTGCCTGGGTCATCAGCTGCAATGCATGAATCCCCTCCTCGCTGCACAGGTGCAGGCCAAGATCCTGAGGGAAATCCAGTTTGCGCAACCCGCGTATGGTGTTGGCGTCAGGTTCGTGATCGTGCAGGGCAGCCAGCAGTTCCAGGTCTTCAGCGACATGTTCGCGGAACAAGCGTAGTATCTTTATCTGTTCCGGGCTCATTTGACCTTGCCCTTGCTGTGCGCGACGAATCCGATGGATGGTTTGGTCAATTCGATATTGGCCATGTTTTTCACCTGACGTGAAACCTTGTCCGCCTTGCCCACGGCCACGGTTTCCAGACTGCCATCCCAGATTTTTTCGATTGGCCCTATGTCCAGTACCCGCATCATGCAGGCCATTACGCAATAAGGTTTGCGTCCGGCTTCAATCTCGTCCACGCACATATTGCATTTTTTGACGATCTTTTCGATGGGGTCGAATTGCGGGGCGCCAAATGGGCAGGCGGCTTCGCAGCGCCGGCAGCCGATGCAAAGGGTGGAATCGATATCCACGATGCCGTCCTTCTTGCGCTTGAAGATTGCGCCTGTAGGGCAGGTGGGCAGGCAGGCAGGTTCCGCGCAGTGGTTGCAGCTCATGTTGACCTTGTAGGCAAATACATCGGGGTAAGTGCCCCCCTCGATATATTGCACGCGACGGAAACGCGGCCCCGGTGCCAGTCCGTTCTTGTCCTTGCAGGCCATTTCGCAAGCCCTGCAACCGATACAGTCCACATTGTTGTGAACGAAACCGAGCTGCATATCAGGTTTTACCGGGGTATAAGTGGCGCGTTTTACTCGCTTGACCGCTTCCCGGATCTTTTTCACGTCTTTCTTTTCAGTAGCCATGTTGCTGTCCTCCGGGATCAATCGTCACGTCTGAATACATGGGCGCGGGATGTCGCCAGCTTATCCCAGCCGGGTCGGTGTTCCAGGTCTGTCTTGCGGATGTTGCACAGCACCGTGTTGTAGGCAAAGGCACCAGCTGGACTGGGGTTATCCAGTGTCAGGAAGTCCGGGTTGCCGGCGCGATCCACGCCGTTCTTGTCCAGATCCATCCATACGCCCTCATGCAGTACCAGAACGCCCGGCATGCAACGTTCCGTAACATAGACAGGAACCACTACCTTGCCTCTGTCGTTCCACAGTTCCACGATGTCACCCATCTTGATGCCCAGCCTTTTTGCGTCCGCGGCATTGATGGTGACTTCCTGCTCATAGGTCTCGCGCAACCATGCGCAGTTGTTGAAAATGGAATGTGTGCGCCAACGGGGATGAGGCGATATCAGATGGTAGGGCCACTTGCTGGTTTTTGGGGAATTCAGGGATTCCCAGGGCTCTATCCATTTGGGAATGGAAGGGATGTGATAGCCGTATTTGGTCTTGGTCCAGTCTTCGATGTTGGCCAGTTCGGAACTGAGTATCTCGATCTTTCCCGTGGGTGTCTGGAAAGGTATGCCCTTTTCGACCTGATCCTGGAAGGCCACATGAGGACGATCCAGTTTGAACTTGTAAACGCCATGTTTCTTGAACTCATCCCAGCTCATGTCCACATGCTGGTGATGCATGACCTTGCCTTCCCACCATTCACGCAGATAGGCTTCATCCACGTTGTCGTTGACGTTGAAATAGTCACGATTGGCTTTGGGATTGTATGCCTTGCCAAATACATCACCGCCGATACGGTATGCCAGTTCAGTAAAGATCTGGAAATCCGTCTTCGACTCGCCCATGGGTTCAATGACCTTGGGGCGATGAATATAGTAATGTCCCTTGTACCAGGGGAGGGCCACGTCATGCCGCTCGAAATGCGTTGCCACCGGGAGCAACACATCCGCCCAGATACCCGACGGCGTGATGGTGGAATCCATGCACACCACCAGCTCCAGTTTCTTGATGGCCTGGATTTCCTTGTTGATGTTGGTCAGCTGGTTGAACCAGTCCGAACCCTGCCAGAAGATGCCCTTGATGTTGGGGATCTGGCCGTCGGTATTGTCCTGGCGGGGCCAGAGGCCGATTTCCTCCCGTTTTATATTCGGATAATTCAAAACACAGTGTGCCCAGCGATCCGACTTGATGGACTGGAACCAGATGTTCGCGTATTGGTCGTAAGGGTAGGCAACGGCTTCGGCATGCCAGGCCTTGCCCACACCTTCGGCACAACCGCCGAGCTTTCCAATATTGCCGGTCATGGCCTGCAAGGCGGCCGCCATGCGGCTGTACTGTTCGCCATAGGCGTTTCGTCCCGGCGCCCATGAAGCTTTCAGGGCCGCTGGCTTGGTCTTTGCGTACATGTCTGCGAGCTTCTTGATGTCCTTGGCGGGAACGCCGCAGATTTTGGATGCCCATTCCGGAGTTTTCGGTTGTCCGTCGTACTTGCCCAGAATGTAATCCTTGAAATTCTCCTTGCCGTTGACCGACTGGGGAGCCCATTCCGGCATGGTACCCTCATCCATGCCCATGCAGAATTTGTCGATGAATTCCTGATCCTGCAGGTTGTTGCTGAAGATGTAATGAGCCATGCCGGCCATCATTGCAGCATCGGTATTGGGTTTTATGGGGATCCACCAGGCATCGTAGGCTGATGCGGAGTCGGTGTACTGAGGATCGACAATGACGAACTTGCAGCCACGCTGCTTGGCCATGCGCAGATACATGAAGGTGTTTCCGCCATGGAAGGTATAGGCCGGATTCCAGCCCCACATGATCATCAGTTTGGATTCTGCGTAGGTATCGTCCTCATTTCCGTCCTGGATGGTGCCGAAGGTCCAGCGAGAACTGGTGGTGGTAGCCTGGTAGGAAGGTACCGACCAGGAGCTGGTGCGGGCACCGAACATTCCCAGGAAGCGTCCCAGCAAGCCCTCGATCTGATCGGATTTATGCAGTACGCCATAAGATGCGCCGGCGTAACTCTGATCCAGAATGGAAGTGGGACCATAAGTGTTTTTTAGATGAATCATCTTTTTGGCAACGAAATCCAGGGCCTCGTCCCAAGAAACCCGCTTGAATTTTCCCTCGCCTCTTTCGCCCACACGCAGCATGGGATAGAGCAGACGTTCAGCGGAATACAGACGCTGCCGATAGGAACGTCCCCGCAGACAGGCGCGCAACTGGGGTTCTTCGTTGCCGTCTTTTCCGTAGTAGCCGCCGCGCTGATAGCGGCCATCATCCGTGGACAGACGCACGATCACATCTTTCCATTTGTGCGCGACCAGCATGTGCCTTGAGCCGCAGTTGTGCGCACAGCTGGTGACCACGGTCTGCAGCTGATCGTCCCTGGGGTAAGGTTCATAGGCGAAGGCTTTTGCTTCCTTGCCAAATTTCAGCTCCACCAGGCCACCGGCTGCCATGATTCCGGCGCCGGCTGCCGTGGTCTTGAGGAAGCTGCGTCGTGAAAGATTTAGTCGCTGCTGGAGATCCTCGAAATCGGGAGTCTTGCTCATGTTGATATCTCGCTTGGTCATTTTTTTGTCTCCTGATCCTGTACGAGGAAACGTGTCTGGGATTCGGTGGGACGATTCTTGGCCCAATCCGGAATCTCCTTGGGCATGCCAGGCCAGGAATGTCTGGGATAGGGGTAGCTGATCCGGTACCACTGGCGTCCGCCATGGCAGCCAAAGCAGACATCGGCATTGTCCTTGGCAGCTTCTTCTATTGCTTCCGGGTTTAGGAAATTCACCTTGTGCCGGTTAGTCCGAACGCCGGCATGACACAGAAGGCAGTTGTCCTGGAACATGTCACGGGATTCATTCCAGTGGGATGGGAGCCCCATGCGTTTGTAGTCTGGAAAACTGCCATGACACATGAGGCAGGTTTCCGGGTTGACCTGTTTGCGAAGTGTGAATGATGTGTTTTGCTGATCAGGCGGGATGGGAGCCTCTTCCCTGGGGTTCTCACCCTGATGACAGGTGTTGCACTTCATGTTCATTACTTTTTTTGCATAAGGCGTAACCAGGTGGCGTCGATGAAAGGTTTCCTGGGGACCTGCGTAGGTATGCAGGGTTTGATACCAGGCAAGCACAGAATCCGCTTTGACCCCGGCGGGTGAAACCGGTTGTACTTTTCGTTCCAGAATTTCCTTGTGGCAGGCAAGACATTGCTCATTGGTGGCCTTGCCAATGGCTGGTTGAAAATGAATGGGGTCCCAGGCTGCGCGGAGCTGTTTCCCCGCCTGTTCACCATTAGCCGCCAATGCGGGGAGAGTGCCCAGGGATGCGACCAGCAATGTTGTGAGCAAAGTTGTTTTTTTCATGTGCTTGACCTCTGATGTTCAATCAGGCCTGAAGGCCCAAAAACCGGATAGTGTGTTTGCACTATCCGGTTTCAGGCGCTCGCTTACTTCCAGCCAGACATGCCACCCATGCCGGACATCCCAGACATGCCGCCCATGCCAGACATGCCGCTCATGCCGCCCATGCCACTCATGCCACTCATGCCGGACATCCCAGACATGCCACCCATGCCACTAGCCGGGTAGAAGAAGATCTGTCCGGTCGGGGTAATCTTGAAGTAGCCGCTCATGCCGGACATCCCAGACATACCGCCCATGCCGGACATACCGCCCATGCCAGACATACCGCCCATGCCAGACATACCGCCCATGCCGGACATACCGTTCATGCCGGACATACCGCCCATGCCGGACATACCGTTCATGCCGGACATACCGCCCATGCCGGACATACCGCCCATGCCGGACATCCCGCCCATGCC
>JALSQZ010000183.1 GCA_026985055.1 Sedimenticola sp.
CCGCTCCGCCCAGACCCAAGCGCTGGCCTCCCAACTGCCCAGTCAGCCAATCAACCGATCATCCAATCAACAAACTTCTCATGGCACCGATCCTGAACGGAAAACGCATCATCCTGGGGGTGAGCGGAGGCATCGCCGCCTACAAGGCCGTGACCCTGGCCAGCCGCCTGACCCAGGCCAACGCCATCGTGGACGTGATCATGACCCCCTCCGCGGCCAAGTTCGTCACGCCCCTGACCTTCCAGGCCATCACCCAGCGCCCGGTGGCCGACGACATCTTCGAAAGCTGGCAGGACACAGGCCGCCTGCGCATCGGCCACGTGGCCCTGGCCCATGCCGCGGACCTGTTCATCGTGGCCCCAGCCACGGCCCAGACCCTCACCCGCCTGGCCCTGGGCCTGAGCGACGACCTGCTCAGCATCACCGCGCTCAGCTACCGGGGACCCATGCTCCTGGCCCCAGCCATGGAGACCAACATGTGGACCCACCCGGCCACCCAGGAGCATGTGGAGACCTTGCGCCGCCGGGGCGTGGACTTCGTGGGGCCCGCCCAGGGGCGCCTGGCCTCGGGCGAGTACGGCGCGGGGCGCATGAGCGAGCCGGAGGAGATCTTCGAGGTGGCCTGCAAGGTCCTGGGCCGGGGCGGGCCCCTGGAGGGGGTGCGGGTGGTCATCACCGCGGGGGGCACCCGGGAGCCCATCGACCCGGTGCGTTTCGTGGGCAACCACTCCACGGGCAAGATGGGCGTGGCCCTGGCCCGGGCCGCCCGGGACCTGGGGGCCCACACCACCCTGGTCCACGCCCCCCTGAGCGTGAACCCACCAGGCGGCGTGGAGCTGGTCCCGGTGCAGACGGCCCAGGAGATGTTCGAGGCGGTCATGGCGCTGCTGCCGGAGACGGACGTGCTCATCGGCGCCGCGGCCGTGGCCGACTACCGGCCCACCAGCAGCGAGTCCTTCAAGATCAAGAAGATGCCCGGGGAGCAGATCATCCACCTGGAGCGCACGCCGGACATCCTGGGCACGGTGGGCCAGCGGCGGGGCAAGGAGCGGAAGCATCCTCGGTTGGTGGTGGGCTTCGCCGCGGAGACCAACGACCTGGAGGCCAATGCCCTGGAGAAGCTGGAGCGCAAGAATCTGGACTTCATCGTCCTCAACGATGTGACGGCCAAGGACAGCGGCTTCGCGGTGGACACCAACCGGGTCACCATCTTCGAGCGCAACGGTCAGCGGGACGACTGGCCCCTGATGACCAAGGAGGAGGTGGCCCAGGCCATCATGCAGCGGGTGGTGGCCCGGCTGGGCCGGCTCAACTGGAAGAAACGCTGAGCAGCGCAGGACATGCTCGCGAAAAAGGCGGCGGACCGGTGAAGGTCCGCCGCCTTTTTGCTGGTTGGATGTCCAGGTTCGGGATAGCCGTCGGTCACCTGATCATGTACATGACCACATAGCGGCATCCCGGCGCAGCCGCGGGGCGCAGCGACGCCGACGGCTCACACTTCGCGCCCCATTCAGCGGAGCGTAGCTCCGCTGAACGCTGGGTTAGCATCACTAAAAAAGGATTTCATCCCAAGCATCTTCCACGCCCGGAGTTTGGGCATCACCAAGAAGTTGCCGTAGCTCTGCGAGGTTTTCAGGAGTTATGTGCTCTTCCTTGCCTGAAACAACACCCGTTAGAAATTCTCTAACATCTTCGTCATTAATAATCCAGTAGACTTGGTTATTCGAAATCGCAGCTTGAACAATAGCATTAACTTGAGACATAGAAAACTCTGAGTAATTTCTCAACTTCGCTATGATGCTGTGCGTTTCCGCGAAAGAGCTACTATTTGCCAAATCACGAATCAGAAGATCTTTTTCTAATTCGCTTGCTAAAGAAATATTTGGAAAATGATCTCTGAAGAAAGCAGACATGCTTTTATAAAACTTTAGGTTAGAGCCCTTCTTTTGTTGCCATTCCATCAAAAGAAACTCGTTGAAGCTATCCTCATCAAGAGGCGACTTAAAATCTTTATCATCCGTAATAAAATACAAATCTTGCCCTTCAGGAACATGTTTGAGCAATACTTCCCAATTTAGGGCGTCTCCCAATGACCCCCGTTTGCCGGGTGGGTTTCCTACTTCCATGCGCCTGCGAGCTAATTCCCAAGTTTGCTCATCTATTGAAAGATGTGACGCATTGTCAAAGAGCTCTTGAATCACCACATCTGCTTTAAGAGAATGGGAGCGAATATCAGCAACCACCTTATCAATTAACTGAGCATGTTTTTGAGCATAGTGCCTCTGCAATTGCCGAAGGTGTTGATACTCCTCATAATCCTTGCAAAACTGCGGGAATGGAAAACTTACCTTTTGAGATTTTAAATTCTTCAATGCATCAAAAATCTTGCTTTCACGGTTTCTCCAGAATTCCTCTACGACCTGCTGAGGGAGATATAAGACCACCTCTTTCCGCTCAAGAAGGACCCTTAGCTTTCTCAGTTCTTCTAAATCATCATTGCTAAAATGATAAAAAGTTAGGAATACATTAGTATCAATGAACATCAACATACGAACACCCTCTACTCAACCGTAAAGATGCTAATGGGGCGCGAGGTGAGCGGCACCCCGGCGCAGCCAGCCAGCCCCCGGCTGGGCTGGCGAGTACGGGGCGCAGCCGCGGAGCGGTGTCCGCTCCAGTGAGCAGTTCGGCGGAGCGCCAGCGGAGGCGGGTCGGTTGCAGCGGGGGGGTAGGCGGCTACATCACCTTTGACGAACCAGCATATACTTGCAATTTGCATCAGAAAAAGCATAAAATCTAACGGTCTTGAATTTATTACCTTCTTTGTTTATTCCATACTGAGTTACTACAAGATCATAGAAGTCTGGATGCTTGCCAGCAAAAAACTCCATCTTAGAGCCATATCCCCACTCCAGAGATGCTGTACCATCCTTTGCAAAAGTTTCTTGCATCTCGCTAATAAGAAGGTTCAGCACCACTTGAAAACTTCCGTCAATCTCGGCAACAATCGTAGCATATTGCCCCTCATACCCCTGCCCTGCCCAGCCAGACCTAATAAGTGCAGCATGTTTGTCGGGTCCAATTTGGATTAGCTCTCCTTTAGGCACATAGCCAAATGATCCAAGGGAGATTATCTTTGGCTGAAACACAGCAAGTTGCCACGTGCCATTTGCCCGCCGAAAGACGGCCCCACCGATGTCAGCCTTGCAAGCATGACAGTTGTCAAAGACACTATCCGTAATGACAAGGCATTTTTCGGCATGTTCTTCCCAATAACAAGCCATCAGGTTAATGTGAACGGCAGTTGTACGGCTTGGAACTGGTGCGTTAAGAAGGGCTTCTGTGTCACTGATAGATAGAGCCTCACTGCCATACATTGCTTCCAAAGCTTGCCTGGGTGTAAGTAGGCTTTCTGCTGTGCTGGGTGAAACCGTATATACTGGCGATACAAAAGGAGTGGCAGGGGATTTATGGACAGCCCTACACGCAATAAGCAGAAGTATTGACACCAGAAGCAACACAACCGCTATACTGTGCCTCTTCATCGGATGTACAAGCCGCCTAATGGGGCGCGAGGTGAGCGGCACCCCGGCGCAGCCAGCCAGCCCCCGGCTGGGCTGGCGAGTACGGGGCGCAGCCGCGGAGCGGTGTCCGCTCCAGTGAGCAGTTCGGCGGAGCGCAGCGACGCCGACGGCTCACACCTCGCGCCCCATTCAGCGGAGCGTAGCTCCGCTGAACGGCAAGCGTCAGCGGCGGGACGGGCAAGGCCACTTCCCCAACCAGAACGATTGCGGGCAAGGCCGCACGCTTCCGCGAGCGGCGAAGCCGCTGTCCGCTGAAGCCGGGGTTAGCCGCCACCAGTGAGAAAATTTACTCAAGGCTCAGCTCTTCAAAATCATTATTGATAATATCTTCGTATATTCCTTGCAGATGTTCTAGTTCGTTCATCTGTGGTATATCGGGGTTAAGTACTAACTGCATATCTCCAAACGGTATATCAGCCTGAAATGGTCTCTGGAAATACTCATTCAAATCTGGCGAATTCTTCCAAATAAGCACATCACTTTCAAAATTCCAGCGATACCTGTTTTCGCCATAGGCAGGGCCTGTGAGATTGCTGCTTCCAATAAGGGCTGCTATAGGTTGCTGATTTCTAATCCGTATGGCGATTTTGGCGTGCCAATTCCTTCTGGGAGCAACATAGGCTTTCACTTGTAATCCAGATTGGCGTAAACGACGCACAAAATTTTGATAATGCTCAGGCCAAAAACCGTCAAGTTTCCCAGCAACGATAATGATTTCCTGTCCTGCACATCCGGATTTCAACTTGTCTAGAAGTTCATCATTCAAAACGGTGTATCCTTGCCCACTCGGTTCCCATATATAACCAGAACACAAAATCAACTTGTCGCAGTTGGGCAAAGCAATTACCCGATGTAGCAGTTCTCTGAATGGACTGAAATCTTGCGAAGTTCGAAGGGTTACTCTAATAGGCATTTCGCTGGTTTGTGTGTGATAAGTTTATGGCGGCTAATGGGGCGCGAGGTGAGCGGCACCCCGGCGCAGCCAGCCAGCCTCCGGCTGGGCTGGCGAGTACGGGGCGCAGCCGCGGAGCGGTGTCCGCTCCAGTGAGCAGTTCGGCGGAGCGCAGCGACGCCGACGGCTCACACCTCGCGCCCCGTTCCAGCGGAGCGCAGCTCCGCTGGAACGACAAAGCTCAGCCGCTGTGCGAAGCGAGCGGAGCACAGTCGGCTGCAGCGGGTGTTAGGCCGCACCTACGGATAGTTCTTCAGCGCTATAGGGATGAACACCTGGCACGGCCCATCAACGCAGACGCTCACACTGTAGGTCGGCCAGCCGTAATCGCTGAACCAGAAGTTGCCGTAAGCCGAGGCTACGTAGATGTCGAAACGGATGGTGTAAGCCCCAGGCCCCCAGTTGGGGATGTTCTGGATGGCCAGGTTCACCATGGGAGAAGGATCGCCTTCCGGCGTGTTACACACAGAAGCTGAACTGCTGCCCGCCACTTCCCCATGACCGGCCTTGGCCCAGCGATAGCGGAGCTCGTAGCTGAAATTGGGATAGCCACACGTCCAGTCAGAGACACCTGTGTTCTGCACTTCCACAGAAATGGGATAGCTGCCGCCGTGAGACATCGCGGGTGGATGGTTATCAGGCGTGCCCCAATTGACCTGCAGAGGATTCCAACGATCTGCAGGGAGGAGGATTTGCTTGTTGGCATCGCGGAGGCGCACGCCGGTGTAGTAGTGCACCAGAATCTGCTCGGCCCGATCGTAACGCACACTCCAGGCACCCAGGTCTCGGTTGATGTTGTAACTGAGGTTGCCCCGCGCCCAGCGACTGGCTCCCTTCTGGCTCATCCCGTGGCCGTGACCATCATTCACAATATCCGGATGGGAGCTGATAGGGTCATCCACGGCGATGAGGTAAGGCTGTCCGCCGCTGACAGTGCGGTTACGAATGTCAGCGAAGTACTCGGTGAAGGCAGGCAGGTCATCGTTGGGATAGGTACCATAGGAGATGTAGTAGCGAGGAGCTACGGCGCCGCAGACGATTCGCTGGTCGTTGTTGAGGTTCGTACTGGCACAAGGATCGTTCGGGTTATCAGGGAAGTTAGGCGAGGCTGCCGATGGAAGTGCCTCAAAAGCATAGGGAACAAAGACCTGGAACTGGTTGGAGTTGTTGATGGCGCTCCCCTGGTTGATATGCCAGTAGGCATAGGAACGGGCGGCAATGGCTTGTGCCTGAATGGCTGTGGGGTGGAAAGCCTCACTGAGATCTCACTGGGCACTACATCAAGCAAATAGTCGGTTTCAATCGGGATGGTGACCGGGTTGCTGGAGCCATACGGGTAAGGATGATTCGCATCGCTTACGAAGGCTGTACAGCCGAAATTGGTGTTTCCGGACGAACAGAGCTCCTGAGGCTGGTATATCGCACCGCTAGGAAACTGGAGTCGATACATACGCACCGTAATTTGCGATGGTGGTATAAAGCTGGATGCAGATGCCGTTCCTATGCTGGCCAATGCAAGGAGAAGCCCAAGGAGTAACACATACTTGATTCGAGAGTAGGACATAGTGACTCCTCCTTAATCATCGAGTAGTGACTGCGATCATGCACAGGCGACCTTCATTCGCCGTTGGGCAATTTGCCGCCATTTGCTGGCCGTTGCGAGACCAAGCTAAATTCCAGCCTGCATCTCCACCAGTAAACAATGCTTCAGGCAGCATGCGTATATCTCGACCACTCGCAACTTCGACAAGGTAAAGGCCCTCATACATAACGCCTTCTCTCATTTCGACAGCAGCCCGGATAGCTATGAGCTGACTATTCGGTGCCCACGCCATATCCGTAACATAATATTGACCCGGATTAATATACTGGTCTGGATGTATGGAGTGCAGTTCACCTGCGGTGGTATCCAGTATTGTGAGGTCGCTAAACTTTACTGGCAGGTTCCCGACGGTTGTTAACATAGCCAAATAGCGCCCGTTTGGACTCCATTGTGCATAAAATGCCCACCGCTTTCCGTATCGAGCTTCGCTTTCTTCAAAACCAAGATCAACTTCACAGATGCGTCCCGAAGGCAAGTCGGCCAAATAGAAGCCCGTCTCGTTGTAGAAAGCGATCTGATCCCCTTGCGGATGCCAACTAATCCGATACGGCGTCGGCGGCAAAGTCACAGGGAGGGTAACCCGCTGGGCCTGGGCAATATCTAAAGCTTCAGGTCGGTTCGGTGCAGCTTGGGTGAAAAAGACCACCTGCCGCCCGTCAGGGCTGGCTCCCAGGAATGAAGCGGCCAGGCCGGAAACCGGCGTCTCTACAGCCGCCCCCTCTCCCCAGCTGATACGCAACACCACTTGCTTGTCAGGCGCAACATCGGCAAAGGCCACAGCCTGGTGGGCAGCCAGCCACACCGGCTTACCGGGTAAACTGTGCCGTTCTCCATACCGCTGGAGTTCACCGGTGCGGGTGTTGAACACCTCAACATACTCCCTGGACTGACCGGGAATGAGGCGAGTGACGAGCAAACGCTGCCCATCCGGCAACCACCCGGCGATGCCAATAGCCGAGGTGTGCGTCAGCACAACCCGAGGTTCGGAAAACTGGTAAGCCTCCAGAGGCGGTGCCGGCTCAGCGGGAGCCGGACGGGCCGCAAAAGTACAACGGGGTATGGGTGTGGGGGGTACAGTAGGCGTGGCCGGTGGGCCAGGCGGTGTTGGCGTTTCTGGCGGCGGATAGGGTGGTTGCGTTGGTGTCTGGATAGGCGACTGAAAAGCCTGAGACGCCGGCTTCGCTTGCCTTGGCAACCCACCAAACGTCAAAGCCAGAGCCACTACCAGTGCTCCCAAGGCCAGCAGGCCCAACAGACCTCCTGCTATATTCGCTAATCGTCTCATTTCGCACCTCCAATTACGTTCTTCATGGACGGGACTGTACCACCACGTGGCGGCCTAATGGGGCGCGAGGTGAGCGGCACCCCGGCGCAGCCAGCCAGCCCAGCCGGGGGCTGGCGAGTACGGGGCGCAGCCGCAGAGCGGTGTCCGCTCCAGTGAGCAGTTGAATCCGTTCTTTCCCATACAAATCCGACGAACCCCAAAAACTGACTGGCTTCCAAGACAAGGCGAAATCCC
>JALSQZ010000184.1 GCA_026985055.1 Sedimenticola sp.
CATGGCGGCATCGGTTGCGGCAGAAACCCGACTCTAGCGCAACAGTTCCCGAAATGAAACAAGTTTCTTATAGGAAATATTTATAAGCGATGCAGAAATGAAAAAGGCGCCCGCAGGCGCCTTCTCCAGCGAATGGCGGGTGATTCAGCCCCTGCCCACCCGGCGGCGCGCAATGGCCAGACCGAACAGGCCGGCGCCCATCAACAGCCACAACCCCGGCTCGGGAACACTGACAGGCCCCGCTGGCTTGTAGTGCAATTGTGACATCGACAATGGCGCGCTGTTGAGATGGTTCGGGTCACCGAAAGCAGCCACGCCCAACTGGCCACACTCGAGTGAAATGCACACCCAGGTTCCCGGCAGTACAGAGCCTTCCACATAGGTTTTAATATCATAGGTCAGGGTAAAGCTCTGCCCGGCCTGCACCACCCCCAGATCGAGAACATCCTGATAGCTGCGCCAGCGGTAGCTACCAAACTCATCATCCAAGCGCCAGCGTCCTCCCAAATCCGTTCCAGCGGCTGCAGACTCGATCGGCGGCGAGTATGTAGCCCCAGGCAGAGAACTACCGGGGCCATTTTGCCGTGTTCCATTGACCCGAATCTCGGCAGAGCTGGAAAACAGGCTCACGCCGTCCAGTGAAATGTCGATTTGATACCCTGCCTCGAGCCACTCTCCCCTTAAGTAATTACGCGCCTCAACCTCAAGACGCCCTGGAAGAATAAGGAAATCGAAAGAGTAGCTCTGCGCGGACCCCGTATCGTTTATAAATGTAACGCTCTGGCTGATTTCCGCTCGGCTCATGCTCGAACCATTTGCTTCGGAGTAGGCATACATCCAGCCGTCCTGATCCGCCGCGGCATAGGCATTGGCTTCAGCTCCATCGACATACTGATTCCATAAGCCACGCGCTTCGGAGGAAACCGCTTCGTCCGTACTGGAATCCTGATCGTTGATCGTTTCTCTGGATTCCGCATAAGTTTTTGCAGTCAACAATGCAGCCTGTGCTGCTTGCATGGAAAAACCCGAGGCCATGCCTGCCAGAATCAGCGCATGAATACCGGTTTTGATAGAGGTGTTCATTTAGAGTTCGCCTCCCTGATTATTTTGAACCGCACATGTTCCTGGACTGAAAAACACTGCGGTTATTGATCCACTTAAATTGAGTCTACCCAAAAATTGCATGAAGCAACTCAATGCGAGAAAAAGGCGCCCGCAGGCGCCTTCTCCAGCGAATGGCGGGTGATTCAGCCCCTGCCCACCCGGCGGCGCGCAATGGCCAGACCGAACAGGCCGGTGCCCATCAACAGCCACAGCCCCGGCTCGGGAACACTGACCGGTGAATGCTGGACATTGCCGGCAATCGGCGACCCCTGGACGCCGTTCGGATCACCGAACTGGGAGTAGGCAGAAACTCCGTTGTAGTACCCGCACTCACCCTCAACCTCAGCGATCTCCGAATAACAGCCGTCATCGCCATAGCCGTCACCGTAGCCGCCGGCCTCCGGTGTAAACACGCCTGCGGCGGCGGTATAGATGTCATAGGTCAGCGTAAAACTCTCGCCGGCGGCGAACACACCAAGATCCAGCGTATCGCTCAGGCCA
>JALSQZ010000185.1 GCA_026985055.1 Sedimenticola sp.
GTTGTCGATCAGCGCTTCCACCCGCAGGTATTCGTCTTCCGGCGGCAGACTGATCGCCAGGTTGTCGGCGCGAATCAGACCGTAGTTGGTCAGGGTCAGTTCGCCATAGTACACGTCCCCGGCCTTGAGATAGGGCAGACTGATGCCCGCAGGCTCCAGGACGATGACCGCCGTGGGCACATTCACCGCATAGGTGGCGGTGAGGGTGATGTCGTACAGATCCTGGATGGTGGTCTCGGTGACCGACCATTCCACGGTGACCACATTGGTATCGAGGAAGATACGCTGCGGCGAGATGATGCCGGCGCGCACCGTGACCCGGCCCGTGGCTTCCACATGATCCGGCGCGGTGACGCGATAACGGTAGCTGCCGGCCTGCATGGCGCTGCTGAGCACCTCGCCCCCGGTAGCGCTGGTAAACTCATAGCGGACGGTGGACAACAGCTCGTGCTGCAAGCTGATGCGGGCGCCGGACAGGCCGGTAATGATCTGGTCGTTATCATCCCGGGTGCCGGTGTAGATGTCTTCCACCTTGAACAACAACTGCCCCTCCCCGGCGGAAGAGACGGTTACCTGGATACCCAGCACCGCGAGCACGGCCTGGCCGCTGCGCGCTTCGATCCCCAGGTTGTAGACACCGTCGGCCACATTGGCATCCGGCGCGAAGTTCAAGCCGATGGCATAGTCATCATCCAGGGCCAGCCGGGCGATGCTGGCAGGGGTGCTCATCTGCACCCAGTCGAGACCACTGTTGTTGATCAGAGACAGTTGTATATTCTCAGCAGGCAGCAGACCCTTGTTGACCAGGGTCACCACTTCGCTCACGCTTTCCCCCGGCGCCACACCGGTGCCCAGGCTGTCGGGGACGAAGCGCAATACCGGCGCGGCATCGACCAGCCGGTAGTCGATGCGGATCGTATCCAGGGGATGGCTGGTCATTTCATCACTGACCACCCGCAACACGAATTCGCCTTGATCCGTTGCCGCGTCGTCGGCACGAATCACCATGGACAGGGTGGTGGTTTCGCCCGCAGCCAGGTCGATGGGCGTACCCGGCGTGAGGCTGATACCGGCAGGGAGGAAGCCGCTGGGCTGGTCTTGAGCCAGCAGTTGGAAGCGCAGGTTGTGAAAATCCGCGCCTTCACTGGCGGTGATCTTGAGACTCAGGGGCTGGTCGTAGTTGCGGGCGGTGGTGAGCCGGTAGGTGTCGTACTGCAACTGCAGGCCGGCAATGGTGAATCGCCCCTGCTCCGGGCGTTCCACCAATTCCGGATGCACCACCGCCACCTGGTACACCCCGGATTCATTGGCGGCGGGCTGGAATTGATGGCTGAAGCGCCCGTCCGCCCCGGTCATCACTTCAATCACCCGCTCGAAGCCCTTGCGGGTGAGCACCAGGTGCAGGGGCGAATAGGCCAGCGCACTGTCATCGGCGCGCACCAATGCCCGGCCCGTCAGGGTGACCGGTTGTTCGCCATGGCTGAGAGATGGACTGATGCTGTCCAGCACGCCATAGTAGGGCGTATCCACCAGAGGCAGGCTGCGCCGTCCTGACACGCCGGCGATACTGACATGATCATCTTTTCCATGATGGTAGTGCAACGCGGCGATATCTAGCTGCACCACCACTTCATCCGGTGCGGACTGGGGAATGTGCAGCCCAATCCAGTCAGAGGTGAAGCTTTCCCCCGGCCCAATGCGCGCCACCGTGGTGCCATCGCTCAAGGTGATCACCGGCCCCAGGAACTGTTTCAGGGGCGCCGTGCTCAACACGTTGTCGTCCGCGCCCAGCAGTTTGAGGGTGACCTCGTCCGAGGGCTGTGTACCTGAGCTGCGGGCGGTAATCACTTCCAGCTCCACATCTGAGCTGTTCTCCAGAGTGAAGCGCACACTGCCCTGGGTGCCACGCACCATGTCCCTGGCCGCCAGACCGATGGTCAATCCGGCATCGGTGACGGGTATGCTGTGTTCGCGTATCAGGCGCACATGCTCACCATCGTTGGGACGAATATCCACCCAGATCTGCAACGTAGCGGCGTCTGGCAGGGACTGATAGCCGCCGATGACCACGGGCACCACCCGCGACTGCCCCGCGGGCAGGTCGAAAACCGAGGAAACATGTTCCTTGCCGTCCGCCAGCACGGTGAGCTGTGCATTGTGGATACCGTGCTGCCCCTGGTTGGTCAAGGTGTAGGCGATGCGGTTCATGATACCTCGCTTGAGGATGCTGTCTTCCGCCGGGCTGATGCGCAGTCTGGGCAGCAGCAGGCTGCGTGAAGGGCTTTGCGCATCGGCCGTATCCACGGCGACGATGGCATACAGGCGTTCCTGATCGGGCTGCGCCGCCATGTCCGTGTAGTTGGTTTCGGTCAGGCCGCTATCGTTGAGCTTGTACCCCAGCGCCGGATCATCCAGATACAGATCGTAGTGAGCGATGCTGGAGGACGGATGGCTCCAGCTCAGTTGTGGCGGCTGATCCAGGGACTGGGTGATACTGAACTGACTGACCGGCAGCAGTTCAAAGTTCAGATAAGCGGTATCGGACGGCAGGGATTCGTTGCCGGCGGCATCCACGGCGGTCACCGCATAATAGAACTGGCCACTGACTGGCCGGGTATCCACCGCCCACAGCTCGGTAATGCCGCTGACAGCGGGTGTGAGTGCCGCCAGATCGGTAACCGGCGTCGTATCGCTGCGATACAGGCGGTAGGTGACCGGCTCGTTCACGCCCGGATGGGTCCAGGTCGCCTCCACACCTGCGCCCACCAGGGCAAGGGCAAGACCTTCTGGGACGGAGGGCGCTTCCGCATCCACGACCACGGTCTGGGCTTCACAAGGCGCACTGAGTACCGTTTCGCCATTTGCGGTGCGAACGCTGGCCACGGCGTATTCATAGCTGCCATCCACACCAGGTGTTTCCTGGTAGAACAGCTTCCCGCCGGAAAGATCGTACTCGGAGAGCAGGGCTTCGCCGGGCGCACGGCGGAATATCCGGTAATCGGAGGCCTCCTCCACGGCTGACCAGGTAATGCGCACTTCACCTGCGGGCAGGGCCTCGACCAGGCACTGTGCGGGTACGTCCAGGGGCGGCAGATCCCCCTGATACACCTGGGGACGGCGGGTATCGAGCACCCGGGTGCTCTGGTTGCCCAGATCATCGGTGCCGGCATAGTTGTACAACAGCAGTTCCGGTGCGTTCAGCCCGGCCTCTGCGGGCAAGGTGACGCTGCCCTGCCACTGCCGCTGGTCGGTGCTGCTGAAGTTGCCGACCGAAACCGCCGTGCCGCTGAGGGGGAACTGCAGTTCCAGCTGGGGACTCTCGCCAGCGGCAATGGCTTCGTCGAGTTGCATGACGATGCTCACCGTTACCGGGTGGGCCTGATCATTGCGGATGGGATGCCCTGGCGTCAGCTCGATATTCTGCACGTCCGGACCTTTGGTATCGATCTGGATCTGACCACCGTTGTCGATGGCGGTGCCCCGGTTGCCGGTCAGATCCCTCGCCGAGAATACCGCATAGGCAATACCATTGCCCGCTGCCGGGGTGATGGTGAAATGCCCCTCGTATTCTGTGTCGTGCACCTTGTTCAGCACAGCAGACATGGGCGATCCACCATCCACCACCCAGCTCAGGAACGGTGTGGCAAGCAGCGGCTCGCTCACTGTCAGTACCACATCCACCTGTCCCTGGGCATAGCGACCGGTGACCGGATCGTAGTTATCTTGGGGCGTGTAGCTGATATCCAAGGCCCGCGGCGGAGTGACATCAACGGTCGCATGAACCATGTCCGACAAATCCCCTTCAGTATCGAGAAGATTGACGGCACTGATTCGGTAGTAGTAAACCCCATCGCTTGGTGGCGCATCCTCGAAACGGGTGCCGGTCACCAGGGTCGGGTTGATGCGCTGGGCTTCCGCCTTGGTGGTGAAAGGCGCGGTATGGCGATAGATGTTATATCCGGCGACATCACCCGCCACAGCCAGCCAGCTCAGGGCGATGCGCCCGCTTTCCAGAGCCGTGGCCGACAGGCCGATAGGAGGTGCGGGCAGCGAACGATCCAGGGTGAGGTTGATGGTATCGCTCCTGGCGCTCTCCCCGGCCCGGTTAACCGCGCTGGCCTGCAGTTGGTTAGCACCATCCACCAGGGTGACGCTGCCGCTGAACTGCCCTTGCGGGTCGGCATCCAGCTCGGGCGTCTGCAACTGATCGTTGAGATAGAGCCGGATATGCACCTGGTCTTCCGCGCTGCCCGTCACTGTCTGTTGCGGATGGGCCGTCACCAGACCATCCTGCGGCACGGTGATCTGCGGCACTTCAGGTGTTGCCAATGTCACATTGACCGATACGCTCAATTCGCCTGTCTTGCCGGTACTGCTGGTGGCCTGTGCCACAAGCGTATGCGCGCCATCGGTAATGCTGTTCAAATCCAGAACTGCATGGTAGCCATCACTGCCGTTGCTGTCGGTGGACAGCAGCACACCATCGACGAAGAATGCAACCTGGCTGATCCCCGTCTCCGAGGTGGCGCTAACGCCCAACTGACCGCTCTTGCTCAGGACAATGCCATCGGTAAGCGCCTGGGCATCCAGCACGAAATCATTCAGCACGGGAGGTGATTCGATCACCTCTTCACGGGTGATGGAATAGCTGACTTCAGGGCTGGCGTTACCTGCCCGGTCCTTCACCAGCAGCGTATGCGCATTGGTTCCCAGGGACAGGGATTGGGAAAAAGACCAGGTGGTTTGCGCATTCAATGCCTGTATCCGCACGCCATCGCGCCACAGGGAGGTGTCTGCCTCCTTGGTGCCGGTGAGGGTAATCACCGAATCTGTCGTTTGTGTGGGATAGGCGTCGATGACCGGGGCGGCGGGCGCTTGGCGGTCGAGAGTGAATAGCAGCGTAACGGTCTTGAGCGGCGTACTGTTTTCATCCTTTTCCTCGAATGTCAGGGTGTTGCTCCCGTCGGACAGAGTGAAGGGAACACTCCAGTCACCACTTCCCTGGGGCACTGCTTCAGCACCGTTGAGCCAGACGCTGGTCTGGTCGTCACGCCTGCCCTGGACGGTAATATCCGGGGTGGTCAGCACATGCTCGTAGGGCGCTGCCGCATAGTTGGTGACGCGAAATACGAGATCCGTGATGGTGAAGCCAAAGGCGTTACTGAGCGCCTCCATGACGTTGCCGGCATTGTCCTGGGCGTCCGAGACCGCTACCTGCCAACTGCCCACATGCGCCTGCTCGAAAGCAATGGCGGCAGTAGTATAGGTATCATTGGAATGTTGCGTGGTGCTCCAGATGCCGGCCCCCACAGCCGGGGCGGGCACAGGCCCCGACAGGGAAACCACAGGTTGCACCGCCACATCCATGGCGGAATCGAATTGCAGGGTAAGCTGGATATCGTCCCTGAACCGGGTGGGGCTGGGGTGGTTCATGGTGATGCTGAGCAGTTGTGGCGGCGTCACATCCTGCCCTATCAAGTGAATGGTGTTGCTGGTGGCATTGCCCGCCCGGTCGGTCAGCTGCGCATCGGGGGTCACCAACTCTGAACCCGTGACGGTAAAGCCAGTGGTCAGGAACAGATCCAACACCGAACCATCCGCCAACCAGGCCAGGGAATTGGTGGTTCCATACAGCCTGGATTCGGGATTCAGCAAGGTGTTGGCGCTATCGGTACCGTCTTGCAGCACATCGACGTTCATGCGTTCACTGAAGGTAAAGCGGTATCTGTCACCCACGCTCAAGGTGCCATTGCCATCAATATCATCAAACTCAACTGACTGTATGGTTGGAGGATAAGTGTCAACAGCCCCCAAAGGATGGGTTTCAGTTGTAGGATTGCCAGCATGGTCGGTCAGAGCATTTCCGGGGGATACCGTTTCATCACCAATCAGTGTGTAACCCGCAGCCAGAGTAATGGTCAAGACCCGTTCATTCGCCGACCATTGCACGATACAATTATCACCATAGGTCGTTCCCTGTGGCGACAAAAACGTGTTTGCGTCCCAGCAACTGCTTACCTGACTGCTATCCATGGACTCACTGAAGCGAAACACAAACTGATCACCACTGCTAGGTCCCTGACTACTATCGGCATCGATCCATTCGATGGATTCAAATACCGGATTTACTGTATCCGTCAGCGTCAACAGCGCTTCGGTGTTTACCGTCAGCTCATTGTTATCAATAAGATTCTCAATCGTAAGAGTTTCGTTGCCAGCGATGGAATAACCGGTTGTCAAGGTAACGATCAGGGTCTTGTTGCTGTCCGCCCAGCGCATCTGACTGGTAGCGCCAAAAATCGTACCGCTGGCCGGGGGTGTCTGGCCCTTGATGTAGATGCTGTCATCGGCGAGAGTTTCCGGCTTTATGGGCGCACTGAAATGAAAATGGTATTCGTCGCCTTCACTCAGATCACCGCTGCCATCGAGGTCATTGTATTCCGTACCCAACACCTGTGCCGGCTGCAGATCCCGCAGCAGCCAGATTTGGGATACCGACACTCTTGACTGATAATGAGAATTCAGCTTTATAAAGCGCAAACCCAACTCTCCATCCGCCACACTGTCGGCAGGAACCACAAACTCGAACAGGCCGGGAATGCCCTCTCCCACAACAAGCCGGGCATCGAACTCCCGGTTCTCATCGTCGGTGATACGCAGCTCCGGGTCGTAGGCCGTGCCTGTATCATAAAGACTGAAACGAATGCGGTAGTTTACGCCGGGCAACAGCCCCGTGTAATCGAGATCCACCCTGCTTGCATCCCATACCACGGTCTTGTCCGGAGACAACTCCACCGGGCTCCAGTCATCCGAGAGCGTACCGCGCACCACGGTGGCCAAAGGCAGCGTGCCTTTGCCGCTCACACCCTGGGCACTGAAATTGGTGTAACTGAAATCGACAGGCACGTGGGTCAGACGATCCGCATAGTCCACATTTCCCTGTATGGCATCACCAGTGCCAGCAGGATTGGCTGAGGCATCATAAGGTCCGCTGCCGTCCCAATCCCCCCACCAGACGCTGCTAGGGGTGATCATTGCAGACTGATTGTTGATCAGGCCTGCAATGCGATTACCGAAAATCCAGTCGCCGGTGATTTCACAGGAAACACAATCATCGATCTGGACGCCGGTGCCATTGGTGCTCAGTTCCGTGTCCACAAGGCTGAGCGTCGCCCCGCCACCGACAGAGACCCCAATGCCTGCATGTCCCCATACCACACTCTGATTCAGGCTCACCTGCCCCCCGCTGATGCGGAGGCCATCTTCGCTGGAAGAAAGGATTCGGGAATCATTGACGACAAGTTCGGTGTTTTGCAGGTTCAGGCCAACGTTCGCATCACTGAGGGTTACATGACTCATTGCAGACGGGCTGCCCGCAGTGAGGGTGATGCCTGCCCAATCACCGGGCCAGCCGTTGCTGTCGCCATCACCGTTGGTATCCCCACCCATGCTGTCATCCTTGATTGAGGTGAAGACGATGGGCGCGATCGCTGTTCCCGGCGCGTTCAATACGCCATTGATCGATAGCCCGGCATTTGCATCGAATTTCAGGACGGTTCCCGGCGCAAGCTGCAAGGTTTCGCCACCAGTGAGCTGCGCCAGACCGTTAAACCAGTACTGCGGCTCCGGGGACAGGCTCAGGGCAGTGGATCGGCTGTTGCCCACTATTTTCCAGAGGTTGTGTGTATTGCCGCTGATGGTGTTGTTGTCTGCTGCGCCGGGTAACGCGGAAAACGGCAGATACAGCGGTGCATCGTTGCCGGTGATGGTGTTGCCCTGGATGGGCAGGACCGCTTCCGTGGTATTCAGATAAAGACCAATCCCGCCATTGTTCGTCAGCTGATTGTCCGTGATGTTCGGCAGCCCACCCTCAGCATGTATGCCGTCCTGGACGTTGTTGGTGATCTGGTTGCCGGTCAGGTTGGCATTGGCGGCATTGAGATCAACACCGTGTACCTGGTTGTCACTGATGGTATTGCCAGACAGGGTTGCAGCGGCATTGGAAACAGTGACACCACTACGGCTACTCAAACGAATGGTGCTATCTTGCAACGTCATGGCATTGCCATTCAATTGCAATTGTGCCGGGACCCCGTCGCCGCCACCGCCATAGCGCATTTCCACATGCGCCAGTTCAGACGCGGTATCGGAGGCATTCAGGCGAACATAGCCCCAATCCCCGGCACCGGGTGTGCCACCATTACCGTCGGTATCGCCTCCCACGCTGTCGTCCCGAATCGAGGTGAACACGATGGGGGCGGTATCCGTACCCACTGCCTGGAACACCCCGTTTACGGTAAGCGATGCCGTTTGGTATCGATCAAACTTCAGAACCGCACCAGCCTGCAGTTGCAGCTCCCCGCCATCCAGCACCGAATCGCCACGAAACCAGTACACCGGATCCGCATCCAGTTGCAACGAAGTGGAACGGATATTTCCCCACACGCGCCAGATGTTATTTGTATTGCTGTGAATGGTGTTGTTGTCAGCGGCCACAGGCAAGGCGGAAAACGGCAGGTACAATGGCGCATCGTTGCCAGTAATGGTGTTGCCCTGTATGGGCGGCATGGGGTTGCTGCTTCCTTCTACAGAAACCCCGTAGCCGCTGTTGTTCAGGATCTGGTTGTTGAGGATATCCAATATCGCATTGTAACCCCAGATACCTGTCTGCCCATTCTGGCTGATCTGGTTGTTGTCAATCGTCGCTGTGCCGCTGGTCGCATTGATGCCGTTTTCGCCATTTTGCTGGATCTGATTGCCCGTAAGCGTAGCTTGTGCCTGTGCGCCGTAAATCTGTATTCCGTCACCAGGATTATTGCTGACCACATTGTTGGCAAGGACAGCAGCACCTCGGATCAAAACACCAACACCGCTACCGTAGTGAATGTTACTGTTTCGCACGAGAATGCTGTCTCCAGACAAGCTCAGTTGCGGGGTATAGCCATCGACACTATACCCGGCATACCGGATATCGATGTGATCCAGCTGAGAAGAAGCATCCACAGCGTCAATAACTAATCCACCGTCCCAATCACCCCAATCCCCCTCACTTGGAGTAGAAGCCGCACCATCGCCATTTGTATCCCCGCCGATATCATCCTTGATCGATGTAAATACGATGGGTGAAGCTTCCGTGCCTGCGGCTGTCAAGGTACCGTTCACACTTAAACCCACATACTGGTCAAATTTCAGGATCGTGCCAGGTGCGATGTCCATTGCCCCTTCCAGGTAAGAGCCGTATCCCTGAAACCAGTAAACAGGCCCTGACTCCAAAGCAAGTGGGGTTACACGATATCCCCCTCTTACCTCCCAGACATTGTGTGTATTTCCAGTGATCGTGTTGCCGTCCACCGCACTTGGCAAAGCAGAAAAAGCCAAACGGAAAGGCTTGCTATTTCCCGTGATAGTGTTCCTCCTAATAGGCAAGGGGCTTCCATCATAGTCACCACCAAGCAAAACAACCCCATAGCCACTGTTATCAGTGATTACATTGTTGGTAAAACTGACCTCTCCTCCATGGATATCAAATGCGTTTCCCCCGTTGTTGCTAATCTGATTGTTCGCAATATTTCCCTGCGATACACTGCCGAAAACCACAGCAGATGCGTCATTTCGCTCCAGGTGGTTGCCTGTGAAGTTCATCAAGCCCAAAACATCTCCCCCGTATTGCTCTACTCCATGAGAGCCATTATCGCTAATCGTACTATCGGCAATCGTTACAGATGAGAATTCCCCACTAAAAACAACTCCCCGGTCCACACTGAAAAGAAGCGAACTGTTTCTCAACACCGCATTATTCATACCCTCAACAAACAGCAGTGCACCCGGTTCCTCAATGAACCGATGGTTACCTCCATAACGGATTTCGACATGGGATAGCTCTGTGTCACCATCTTTAACATACAAACCAAGCCAGTCGCCAGCAGCAGGCAGGGTGGCGTTGCCATCACCGTTTGTATCGCCCCCAACGCTGTCATCTTTCAGAGACGTAAAAAATACGGGATTAGCCGCTGTTCCCTGAACAATGATTCCATTCAGGCTTTCCAGATAGGCTCCCGGCGCAAATTTGATGATCGCGCCAGGTTCGATATCAAGCGTTATCCCAACCGGCACAGTAACTGGCGCATCCACCACATGCACATCACTGCCACCCCAGGTTTCATCAGCGGTCAGTTCGCCGCTGTGGTACACGATGGCAGCCATTACCGGAGAAAAGCCCGGCAGCAACCATGCCAGCAGCAACACTTTTACCAACAACTGTTTTTTCATCCTTCTCAACATGGAAATCTTCCTTTCCAAAACCTGTGCATTCAGAATTGCCGTACTTCAATGGCGGCGTTGCTGATCTTGTAACGCCGGTGTCCTTGCAGTTCACCCTGGCCGAGCATATCCAGGCGCAGGATAGCGATATAATCGGCTTCATTTTCCAGAAAACTGCGCCCGTGGGCATCCGCTATGCGCCAACGCCCGTTCAGGTACAGTTCCACCCAGTTGTGCAGGTCATCCGGGCGCATCACGGTGCTATCCTGATAGCGGTAGCCCGCCATAACCCGGGCAGGCAGACCGGCCGCCCTAGCCAGGGCGGCATACAGGTGGGCAAAATCTGTGCAATCGCCTTTGCGCATTTGCAGTGTCTTGAGCGCGCCCAAAGCACGGGACTGGTAGTTGGCCACCCGGATGTTGGCCAGCAGCCAGTCGTATATCGCCCTGGCGCGTTGTGTTTCATCGGCCTGGCCGAAAGAACGCGCCAGCTTCACGATGCGGGGGTCGGTGGATTCGATCAGTGGCTCGGGCCGCAGGGCATCTTCCAATGCAGATGGCGCGCCCTTTTCCCGGCCATGACCATCATCCACGGCAAGATGAGCCTTGTTCTCGATGATCACGCTGCCATAAGGCGGAATCTGCTCGATGGGGAAGGTCATGATGCGGTTCCCCAGCTGGTCGGTCTGTTCATGATAATCCCGGTTCGATTCGGTCTTGAGCAAGCGATTGGCTACGCCCTGTTTGACGACGCCACGCACCCAGAAATAAAGGTTTCTATGCAACCGCCCCGAACGATTCCTCAATTCATAGCGTTGGACAATTATCCGAACAGTCTCTATTTTTCTTGATTTGCCATCTATTGGATCAAAGTTGCCTAAAACCCATAGTACCGCCGCAATCAGAAATGCAGTTGAGCACCCCCAAAAAATCAACATCAACCTCAAGTATGGTGTGCTGGGTATTTCTTCCATCTGCGACTCTATAAAATGTACAAACAGCACTTTATGGCAGTGAATGGTTTTTCTATAAAGATCATGGTAATTATTGAGGCCTAAAAAGTTCCTTACGTAGCATTTACTTCACCACGAGGAGAAAATATGGTTTTCTCTTTTCTTCTGAATTATTAGTCCGCTGTTACAATTTCCGGAATCCCTAAATATCAAGTGGAGCGTCTTTACCCAACGTGGGAATTTCAATTTTTAAAGATACTCTATTGACATATCGATTCAAATCCATTCATAAAAATGGAATCAATGGTAGGCGGCATAGTGTTTACGCATGGATCAGAAGGGTCGGTAGGATCAGTTCCGCGCAAATATTCTTCCAAATCAGAAAAACCATCTCCATCAAAATCCGTGCTTGCATTCTGAACCAATGAACCAAAATACTTGAGCTCCCATTCATCAGGCATACCATCGCCATCCATATCTACCACTGAAGTTACAACTACCCTAACAGTTTGATAGCTCCTCAATTCCCCATCGTCCGCTCGGAAAACAATGTCGTAAGTTCCTGTCTGATCCCTAGAAGGAACCCATTGAAACAGATAACGACTAAAATCATAATCGAGATGTTCAGCGATAAAAGTAGCTCCAGCAGGCATGGGTGATGCGGTTACCTGCGGGATGGTGCGATTCGGGTCAGATACTTCAACCAGGAAGTCCAATGTTGTACCCGCGACCACGGATTGGTCATCGATGAACTGAATCACTGGTGCTTCGTTACCCGGCAGATCCATGCCAAACACCAGGGTATAGAAAGAAGAATCCACATAGTCGAACAGATGCAAACCATACTGTGTGCTGCCTCCGGATCCACCCTTTTTGGTCAGCCAAGCATTTTCCAGGGGAAGCTGGCTACCATCATCCCGGTAGGCGGCCATCAAATTCTTGGAACCGTTATAGGGATCCACCAACGAAACATAGTGCATGCCACTTACCGAAGGCAGGTTCAGCTTGTATTTATCGCCAGGCAATACCGTCAGCGATGCGGATGTACTTAAATCCTCTACCACGGTATCTACGTACTCCGATTCATACACACGGATGACATCACCATCAAGGGCGAGAAAATCCAGAACATCGTCTCGACTGGGCAGATCGACCCACACATCATGGATCAGCAAGTGGGTGTCTACGCTGTCAATGAGGGAAGTCAGGCGCCCTCCCAGCTCATCGGCATGGGAAAAACGCGCCTCGAACTCGATGAAGGTTCCCGACAGGGTGGTTTCCATCTGCCAGCGCCCGACCCGTGACTGACCGGCTTCGATATCGCCAAAGTCCATCAGCAACACCGGCTCAACTGGCTGGTTGTCCAGCTGCGCACCAGTGATACGGAAGTCGATCAGCAACCCCAGATCGTTTTCGATGATCTTGGGCTGTGCCGTATCGATGCTCAGATTGTGCGCGGCGCCACCACCATTGTTCGCCACCCTGACGCCGAGGACAAAAGGTTCCGGTGGTTCAATCGGATTGGTAAAGGGATCGTCTGCGATTACATCACGGGTCAGGAAGTAATCGAGATTCAGCAGGGGCAAGGGTTTGACGAAGATCAGATCAGGTGCCACGGTGATTTCCTGCGGCACACCATTTTGCTTGTAGGTAAGCACCGCGCCAACGTCATAGCGTTTTCCTGTAGCAACGCTACCTCCGGCGCCAGGCGCGGGAATAATGAGCCAATGCACTTCGGCCTCAGAACTAGGATCAACCGTACCGCTTCCCGATATATCAGAAATATTAGACAACGAATCGACACGGATAAAAAAGGTAGCATCCGTATTGTTGGGGTCACTGCTGGCAAGTACGCTGTTGCCCTGCTCATCTGTAAACAGCACATCCACCTTCACATCCGTCAGTTCCAGCGTATCCAGATGATTGGTGATCACCATGCGGGCATCGAAAGCCTGGCGTTCCAGGGTGAGCGTCTGTTCGATCTCGATCTTGACCAGGGCGCAAATTGAATCGGTGGCGGAGGAAGCTGGAGAAAACAGCGCCCACAGAATAAAGAAAATAATGTGAACAGCGCCGTTGTGTGCAAAACTTGGTTTGATTCCCTTTTTTCTTTTCACCGCCATTCCTCTGACGTTCAGACTTACTTGCGGGCTGGAATGCTTGCAGTTTCCCAGCCACCGCCTCCCAATGCAAATGCACCTCCGGTAATTTTGTGAACTTCATCACACTTTTCCCGCAATGAACCACCAGGACCAATACGGCCCAAATAAATCTCCCGCAGCCACTGTTTGATTTCCCCTCGCTTCCCCAGATCGCTTCTGCCACCCTCCCCTTTTCATTCGGCCTTCTTGTCTCAGTATCACTGATGAAAACACCCCCGTTTCTCAAGCCACGGATAAAAGGCGCATCTTTTCCCGACGACGCCTTCCTGTGCCAGGAACCGGGAAAGCTGCTCGGTGGCCATCACGGTCTGTTGAATGAAATCCGCCGCACCGTTGGCATCCCCGACACCCATTACCGGGCGCTTTACCACCCCCTGTTCCATCATTTCGCCGCCTGGAGCCAGGAACTACCGGCATCGGAAGCGCACCATCACTGCGCGCCTGGCGGGGCTCTGCGCCACGGCATCGAGGTGGCCCTGCATGCGGTGAAACGGCGGCGCAAGCTGTTGCTGCCTGGCGGTGCCACGGCAGAGCAACTGGCGGCCCGGCAGGATGTGTGGACCTACGCGGTGGTGTCGGCCGCACTGCTGCATGACTTTGGAAAACCCGTGGGGGATATTCAGGTCCTCATGCTCGATGCAGACGGCAGGGACATGGGTGCATGGCAGCCCTGGCGGGGCGATCTGCTGCAGCAGGGTTGCCATGCCTACCGCCTGCGCTACCGCCGCCAGCGAAACTACCGGTTGCATGAGCGCCTGCCGGCGTTTTTCGTTTCCCGGCTCATGCCACAACTGGGCCTGGAGTGGCTGGCGGAGGATGCGGAGGCTTTTTCGCTCTGGAGCGCCCTGCTGGCGGGCGACTGGGAAAACGCGGGCATCATTGGTGAGATCGTCAGCCACGCCGATGCCCGATCCGTTGCCGGCGACTTGGCAGGCGATCAGCAACAGACGCCCGGCGCCCGGCAGCGCCCCCTGCATGAACGCTTGCTGACGGGGCTGCGTTATCTGCTGGATCAGGGGGCACTCCCCCTCAACGCCCGGGGCGCCGCGGGCTGGATAAAGGACGATGCTGTCTGGCTGGTGAGCAAGCGCGCCCTGGATGCCCTGCGGGAGCATCTGGAACGGGAGGGCCATGCCGGCATTCCCCTGCGCAATGATCGCCTCATGGACGCGCTCCAGCAGTCCGGCAGCCTGATTCCCTGTGATGACAAGGCAATCTGGAAGGTGCAGGTGTTCGCGGATAACTGGCCCCAGGCCAACACGCTCACCGTATTGCGCTTCCCTGTCGGAAAAATCTGGAGCGACCCCACGGCAGCGCCTGCGCCTTTTCGGGGAAGCATCACGCCCGATGGAGAGACACCGCCTGCCGTGACAGCGGTACCAGAGGGCGACCAGCAGGCATTGTCGCCACAAAAACATGCCCGAATTCAACCAATATAGGAAGGAGTTCGTCTATCACGCCCGGGTTGTTGAGGCACTGAATTGCAAGGTGTAACTCGCCCGTCCTTACCACAGTTGGGAGCGGGGAGCGAACGAAAACATGAATGGCCTGATCTGGCAGTACTTCCCGAAGGGAACCAACTTTGATCAGGTGACAGATGAGGAGATTGCCGAGGTGGAACGGAAGCTGAACATACGCCCCAGGAAGTGCCTCGGCTATCAGGCGCCCATTGAGGTGTTCTGTGATGGAGCACAGTGGTAGAACACCAAACTAGGTGGTGTTGCACTTATTGGTTGAATTCGGGCGGACAATTCATGTGCTTTAAAACCGGACAGTTCTATTTATTGCTAACAGTTTTTGATGGATGTTGAAGAAGTCACCATGGGACATGGCTATGGCCGCTCGAAAACAGAATTAATCAGGGCTTCCTTTAGGGCATCTCGAAAAATCGAGATGCCCTATTACTTATGAAAGCTATATACTCACCCAGTTAGACAGAAAGGGTTAGGCTTTTCTGAAATTGAATTCAATATATATACGGACCTGTTTTTTGCATCTTGTTCGGTTCTTAGTTGGAAGATATATATTTCTCCATCCCACAATTTTTCCAGAAGTGCCGTCCCGTGAATGTGATAATTGTATTTTACCGTGTATAATTTGCCTGATGGATCTCTGAGTCCGCAGATACTTCCAGTCCTGCACAGATCGTCTACTACGGCATTTATGCTATGTATATGAGGCGGCTTCCTGTCAATAGGCGGTTTTTCGCAATATTGTTTTGCAAATATCATTCTAAGGTCATGCTTCCAGCTCAGCGAAATGATCATGCTACGAGAAATATTTTGTCCCCCTTTCTTTTCAAGAAATGATCTGATTATAGATATCATGAATTCCAATAGTTCCGGATCATCTGAAAACATGTCGTCAAAAGCCGCGGGAGCAAGGCCGTGATTTACGGAATTGACGTATACTCGACAGCAATTCGCGAATTCAGCCAGTTCGTGCTCTCTCCAGTGTGCTGGATCCAAGCGAATTTCGTAACCGATATGATGTTGTGGATCAACCTCTTCTTCATAAAAATTTATCTCGATGCCTTGCTGATTGATTTGATTTAGAATTTTGAACATATCGGCAGCGTGGGCCTCCAGTGGTTTAGTCGGAACCTTGTCCATCGGTCCGTAAATTCGTCGTCCATGGCGATCAACTGCGATGCCATATTCGTATCGAATATCGACCACATGGAAATCTGGTGCAACAGCGTTGTTCACTCCAATTCTCCAGCCCCCTCCGCCTGAGGAACAGAACTGAGGACGCAAACGGCGGAGAAGGCGTAACGCAGGGAAAATTGCGCCACAGACTGATTTGAATAAGAATTTCGCGCAGAAATAGCGCTGGAAATTTACGGGCGAGGCAAGGTGGTAATTTTCTGCAGGCGAACGAAATCACCTGTCCCGCTCAGAACGCGAGAAAGCCCCGGATCAATGCCCCGTGTGTATTTGATGACATCTTGGCTCTGGATGAGCCAGCCGAACTCACGATGTGGCCTATTCCGTGAGTGAGAGGGTATGTTACGAGGAGTAGATGGCCACTCTCCCTGGTCAGGCCGGATCTCTCGGTGCAACCGACCCTACTGTGGGTTTTCTTTTAGGTGCAACCCATAGGCACCTGTTCTCCATGCACTTGCACACGATGTGCATAAATGAAGTGTTTCAGAATTAAATGATGTTGTCAAATTCCATCGTCGCTCTGTCGACTGCATGCAGTCAGGCTGCCAACTCGATGTGAATGCGTCTGCCCAGTGCCTTCGCAGCTCGCTCCAGCGTCAGCAGGGTAACCGACGGGTTTTCCGGATCGAGCAGCCGTTCCAGTGCAGAACGACTGGTGCCCATGCGCCTGGCCATTTCCGTCTTGGAAAGTTGCTGGGCTTCCATGAGTTGTCGCACTTGATGAGCGATGACGCGTTTCAAGGCGATGGCCTCGGCCTCGGCCAGCAACCCTTCTGCTTCGAGAAAGTCATCGAAATTGCTGCCAATGTGTTGTCGCTTCATCTCATTGCTCCAGGGTTGCCTTGCGCTGTCTGGCCAGTTGCAGGTCGGCCTGTGGGGTTTTCTGCGATTTCTTGATGAACCCATGCAGAAGCACCAGTTGACGATCCTGTAGGGTAAAAAGGATTCGCGCAATGCGCCGATCCAGTCGACAGCGCAGTTCCCACAGGCCGGGCTCCATTTTCCTGACTACGGGCATGCCCAATGGCCAGCCGTACTGCACCGTCTTGATGTCGCCGCCGATGATGCGCTTGTCCTGCCGGCTCAACCCGGTCAGCCATTCTCGGACCGGCTCCTTGCCCGATTCCGTGCGATAGAAAACGACATCCAGGGGAGAATCGGGAATCATGGCACTAGCGTACCATAAATGGTACGAACATGACTAGGGGACGAGTGCCCGGTGGAAGGTTCATTGATTTCTAGCGAGGCCGACAGCCGAGGCCACCACCAACACCATCCACTCGATCCCGGAACGGATACTGGTCTCGGAGGACTCCTTCCAGGCGATGCCCCAACGTTCCGGAATGGCTCGTGGCCGCCCCCGAACCATCTCCTGGGCCGTGTCGAGGCGCGGTCTGCGTATCACCTTGATGATGGTTTCTTTCTTCCGGCTGGTTTGCGCGGCCTCGGAACTCGTTTCAGCAGGCTTGGATGGTTGTTCCTTTTTGATGATTCTTTCCGAAGTGGGTGGGTCTGGCTCGAATCCATGATTGGCGGCCGTCGTACGAATCAATTCGCGAATCACTGGGCTACCACCGCCGGGGATGACCACATATTGCTCCCGGGGCAGGGCATGGGCATCGAGCATTTGGCGTGCCCACTGGAAAT
Source organism: Sedimenticola sp. (assembly GCA_026985055.1). Taxonomy (GTDB): domain Bacteria; phylum Pseudomonadota; class Gammaproteobacteria; order Chromatiales; family Chromatiaceae; genus Thiolapillus. The sequence continues at coordinate 17,689 of JALSQZ010000185.1, forward strand.
GGCGTTCTTCCCACAACAACAACTGGCGGTTGGCGCCCACAAGCTGCGGAATTTCCTCCAAGGTGACCAAGGGTTCGATCTCTCGACTGTTCTTCTCGGCCTCCAGGGCAAGATGGATCAGGCGCCTCCAGGCGTCGTCGCTCAATCGCCGTAGATATTCATGGCCGTCGTTTTGCCAGGGCCTGTCTTTCAGGCGCGCCAGCACCAGTTTGTCACCGACCTTGTGAATTGTTTCCGCCAAGGTCTGGAGCGAAGCCCATTCCAGGGAAAGATACTCCGACGCCCGCTGCAGGGAATTTCCCCGGACAACCAGCCGCATCAATTTCAAGGCGATGACCGGGGTGAGTGGTTGAAAACGGGGTTTGGTCTCGGAGAAAAGCGGCACGATTCTTTTCTTCCTGGGCAATGCATCCAGGTTTACGATGGTTTTCCAGGGGCTTTCGAAGTCCGCTTTCGGCCAGTCGTGAAAGTGGTCGGCCCACTCGGTATACAGGTGGATATAACTTCTTGGGGCGCGGTCTGGCCCGGCATGTCCCATGAATCGGGCCAGTGCCCATGCGGCGCGTCGGGTGGCGGTTTCATCTCGACCCAGCAGGATCGTACGGATGTTCTGCATGCGGCGTGCTTGGGCAGTTCTGCGCCGGTTGGCCAGACCGCCGGGTTCGAGGCCGAGGAGTGCCGTCGCCACTTCCATTCCGCAACTATGCCGAGCCGAATAGATGACGAGATTCGAGTTGCCCGTCACCAGGCGCAGCGCTTCCGTAATCCGCCTCTTCAATTCCCGATCCCGGTCCACGGCACGAGGGGTATCGGCTTCGGCAAACAAGGGGGCTCTGGAGTCGTTTCCATGTGCTGCCTCAGTGATCCCCTCCATCTTTTTAATGATCTCCACTTCCCTGGGAAACAATGGGAAAACCAGCGGTACCTGACGGCGAGACTGGGGGCGTTTGAGTGATCGCAGGTAGTTCTTTCGCACAAGCACCACCACGTCATCGTCCTGTCGGATCCAGTCACTGCGCACCAGTCCCAGCGCCTCCCCCGGACGCAGGGCGAACCGATAACACAGCAGGAGCAAAAACGCGGCCTGCAGACCAAGACCATCATGTGCCTCGCTCTTGTCCGAGAGCAGCATGCCCAGAGTATCCAGGTATTCCATTTCGGTGACGAAACTCGCGCTGATCGACCAATAGACGCCTGAGAGTGGCAGCTCCTGCCATAGGGGTTCGCCGATTCCCGAATTTCGGGCCCAGCTGTGAAAGGACAGCAAGCAATACTCGATCAATTTTCGGTTCTTCAGTCCGGAACAGGAGAGAAGCAGGTCCTCATACAGGGCTGTCAGAGTGTCTTCATCCGCAGACAGAAGATCCTGTTCATGCATCAGTCCCTGGAAGGTGGGAGAAAGCGCACCGAAGTAGCGGTTCACGGAAGCCAAGCTGAGCAGTTCCTTCCGGTTTTTCTGCTGGAAGGTCAGGTGCAGCATCCACTGACCCAGCAGATAGATCCCACCGGAGACCTTTCCGGAGTGGGTATTCAATACATTGCGGATCGCTGCTCTGATCCTTTTTCTTTCCACCGGTGAGGCTTTCCTGGGAATCTGGCCGTCGATGTGCAGTGCCTTGCGCAGTTGGGCGCAGAAGTCCCTGGCGCTTGTCAGCAAGGATTCCGACTCCAATGTGGAGGGACTGCGAATCGCCGTAATGCTGCGTCCCAGGCCTGAATCGTATGACTCCTGCTCATCATCCTCATTTGGTTTTTCCGATACGGCGGGCTTGTGGACCTCCGGGATTCGGTCCTCGTCCCGTCGAATGCGGTCATGCCATCCAAGCGATACGGAAATCCGTCTCCCTGAAAGAAGCGCTGCGACCTGGCCGGGTCGATGCATGGCTGTATACTGGTTCATCATTTGGGAAAGCGTTTGGATGAGTTGCCTTGCCGTGCAGGCGGTCGTGATGGCCAAGCCCGTATCGGACAGCGACTCGGCGAGTATCCGCATTCGGGAAGGAATGGCCTTGTCCAGCAGGGGGGTGACCCGTTCCGCCGCACTGGCACGATCGAGCAGCAGGGCAAGTTCTCGAGGAATCTGGAACCGTTGGACAGCGGAAATCTGCATCCCCTTGTGCAGGTAATCGCTCATGTCCGGGGCGTACTCGAGATAATAGTAGCCTCGCAAATGGATCACCCGAAAATCCTGCAATTTCAGCACGGCTTCGAGGATCGGAATCGATCCAATGCCAACGCGCACGCACAGCAGAGCCGCGGACAAAATGCGGGATTCACCCGAGGGTATCGTTCTAAGGGCACGCCGTCCGATGAGATCCTGGAGCTGATTCAGGATCCGATCACGCGTTTGGACCGCCTTCACGGCCAATTCGTTGAACGGAGTTTCAGCGGCCTCGGCCAGGGTGAATCTCGTTCTGGAGCGGACCCATCTGGTCTGCCGGTTCCACAGGGCATCGACCCTCACCTCCAGGTAGAGATACTTGAGGTATCCATTCGAGGAAAGCTTCCCGTTATCGATGCCCAGCAATTGGGCGGTCAGTTGCTGCAGTTCTTCTGAATCGAGGTCCGCAAGTTCACGACCCGCCAGAAACTGTTCAATCTGCGCCCTGGCCTCCTTGCGGGCGCCTTCGCGCCTTTTCTTCCGGGCCTGCTCACGTGCGCGGGAACCGAACAGGGTTTTCTGGCGTACGCCTGCTTGTGGAACGGGCGTCATCTCCCCGATCTGTACCGTGCGGGGCGGACGAAGCTTGAAATTCAATTCGCTGAAACACTTCTCCAGGAGCGGACGGACCTTCGCCATGTCGTGGGCCCAACAGCGGGGCGAGTCGTCCCCATAGCTGCTCGCACCCGCCTCGGCATGACCCATGAGACCCTCGATCACCTCCGAATCGGCCCCCAGAATGCGTAACCGGTTGGGCAGCCGGTGCCGGAACAGGCGCAGGGGTAGCGGTGTTTCGAAAAGTCCCAGCGCCGAGATGCTGGCTTCCGATACCGATATCCAATGCAGATGCGGCGCTTGTGCAAGGAAGAAGAAAAAGGGCATCGGCAGGTCTTGCTGACCTTGGATCAAGGTGCCGATATCCGATGAAAGTGCAGGGTGGGTGCTCTCCAGGGCAGAGGCAAGACGTTCCAGGTAAGGTTGGTACTCCTCCTGTAAGTGTCTGCAGAGTGAACGGGGGAGTGGCAGGAGGCGTCCCTGCCTCAGGTTTCCGCTGGCCTTGTCATCGATGAACACCAACCCATCGGAAAAGTCGAACTGGCCTGGAGACTCAAACGGATCCCGGACAACCCGACCCCCGGTGGCGGCCAGCAGTGCGGCAACCAAGAAGGCCACGTAGCGATTGTGGGTCAGTATGAAATCGCCCGCCAGATCGGCCTCCGACGACAATGCGGTAGCTCGCTGGATGTCCCTCTTCAAATAGGCTTCGATGGCGATCAGCAGACTGCCCATCCCAATCAACGCTTCGGGTGCATAGAGTCCGCGGCCGTCCTCTGGATGTCGCCCCTGCAAGATGGACTCCGCTTCTTCGGCGCTCCATGCGGAATAGGCGCAGGCTGCGGGCAGAGCGGATTTTGGGTGAGCGGTCAGGAGGCGGGTGAACACGGAGTTTCCCATGGCCCGGTAACTGCGCATGGGCAGCAGGGATGCCAGCATGGAAGAGGTGATTCTCGACAGAGAGCCCCGCATCTGCCGCGTGAAAAAACTCTTGGCAGAGCAGTCGGTGTCATCCGGCCACAACTGACCGATATTCCGGGCGTCGGGGCGGGAGGACAATGCGTGCGCCAATACCCGTTTCACCTGGGTCGGCACTGGCAGAGTCAGGAATGGAGTCGGGCTCACCACCCAGGATCTTTCGTCGACGGTGGAGGGACGCCAGGCCGAATGCCGGGCAGGGCGCTGCCTCGCGAAACAAAGGGATTGCCTGCCGAGCGTCCATTCGTCGCCATACTCATCGGTTGCCGAGACAGGGCATTCGAGAAAGCGAAGCAGGGTGCGCCCGGTGGAAATTGCTCCCCAGACCATGGCGGCGATCAACGCTTCCCTGCTGTCTGTCGGCCTGTCCAGGCTCACTTGGATCCATTGTTCCAGTGCCTTCTGCTCGCGAGGATTGATCATTTTCCAGGACCAGGGGAGGAAGTGCAGCTCTTCCCCCACGAGCGTCAAGACACTTGCTGACTTGAGCCCATGTTGCAGGGGGGATTTGTCCGAGTCCGACTGAGTGGCGTAGAGATCCTCCTCTGGTTCCAACCCTTCGTAGCGGAAGGATGCGGAGAGGCCATCATCGTCCTCCTCGTCCTCCCGGTCCGGAAGTGCCAAGAGGGCTGGCAGGCGTTCCCGGTGCCTCAGTACCAAAGGGGCATGACAGGAAACGAGATCATCGAAAGTCGAATGTCCCTCCTCGGCCTCGGGGGCTTCTTCCCCGCTGGCAATAGCAATGACCCTATCGACAAAGGAGCGTCGGCTGGCGGGTGAGACCTGATCGGTCCAAGGCTGCTGCTTGGCGGCGAGTGCGTGATATATGAGCATTCTGCGGAAGCTGTCAAAGTTGGCAGATTGGGTTGCCAATGCATCGACAAGCTCTTGCCAGCCTCGATCGGTTTCCCTTGCCAGCCGCAGATGGTTGGCGAGGAACCGAATATTCGAGTCCACTGGATTGCCCTGGTGAGTTCTTTGTAGTGCCTCCCTGATCAGCCAGGTCCGGATCGTTCGATACCACCCCACCAGGTTCGGTTCGCCAGGGTTGGGTGGTTGCACCAGTGTGGCCAAAAGAAACCATTTTTTTGTGGTTCGTCCAAATTGTTTCCTGGCGGGAGGTTCGGGAGGAAGCGGCGGATAGTGACGATAAATCGAAGGATCTACAAGAGCGGCAGACGCGAGTTGCAGCAGAAATAGGCAATACGAATCATTCTCAGCCCACTGTTCAAGTTGATGCAGGGGGTCTTCTGAGGCCAGATGATCGAGGACACTGCCCAAGTAGGTGGGCTGATTTTTGATGCGGAAGCAATCGATGAGCAGCAACAGTTGAGGCAGTACCGAATGTTTCCGGGCCCACTCAAAACCCTCGCGCCACTCCTCAATGAGCCTTAAGGTCGAAAAATTTAGATTTTCCGACAGTTTGGGATGATTCTCAGAAGTACTGTTTGATGGTTCTGAATCGGTTTTAGTGGTTTTCCGGTCGTTGGATGCCACAAAATTTTCGATAAATGATTGAGCTGCTTCCTACTCTAGCACGCCAAATCAGCCTTTAACAGGCCTATCATAACCGATTAAATATGCATGATGCATATTAGATGTGTGATTCTCATAACCCGAAGGTCGTAGGTTCGAATCCTGCCCCCGCTACCAATTTTTATAAAAAAGCCCAATCACTTGGCGGTGGTTGGGTTTTTTGTTTCTGAATCAGGCTCAACACCAGCCACAATTCCTTCCGTTTTGGAATCGTCAGCGGCGTTTTATCAAACCATGCAAAAATTTAACGCTGGCGATGCACACCAAGCTCCAAGTAATGTTGCCCCAAGCGTTGATGTTCGTTCTATCTCATTGTTATTCAACAGTTTTGCTGGAAAACCTCTTAGGTTGGCACACTACCTGCTTTAGTAATGGGCAATCACTGAGCAACATGACACTTTACGCACATGAGCGACCAACAACTGTATGGCGGCCATAGCTCACGACCAGAATCCCAAGGGTTTCAGGAGCATTTGGCTTTAGGGAACCTCTGATTGATTTTTCACACAACAACGGAGAACACAAAATGAAACTTGGCAACATGATGATTACCACAGCCCTTGCGGCTGCCCTGGCGCTGCCCGCCCTCGCGGACAATGCAAGCATGCCCATGAAAGCGGGCAACATGCAGATGATGAATCACGGCCAGGGAAAGATGATGCAAGGCGGAATGGGGATGATGAATCCCGAAATGATGCAGAAAAAGCAGGAAATGATGCAAAAACATATGGCGACCATGGAAACACGGATGGCCAATATCGAAGCACTGCTGAGAGAACTGGTGGAGTTGCAAAAGAAAAAATAGATTCCCCCATATAACCTATCGGGGATCTCGAAAAATTCCTTCCATGGAATTTTTCTTGTCGCAAAGAGAAAATGCGATTTTCTCTTTGCTCACATTTTCAATCACTTGTGGTGATCGAAAATGGTGGGACTTCCCTGTCCCACTTGGGCATCTCGATTTTTCGAGATACCCTATCCTTCTGATAAGGCATTGGGCTTCTGGAAAGTTCTGAGTGAACCACTCAGGTGCTACAAATAGAGCAGAACTTTTTCAGAAGCCCCTTTTTACACGTTCCGGAGAAAAGCCATGAAATCTCTCAAACTATTCATGTTGTTGCCCATGCTGATGTTGAATGCAACCCCACTTCTTGCCCACAGCCCCGGCGAAAATGCGAGAGTCTATTTCAAGAATCTAAAAGATGGTCAGATTATCCACATGCCTTACAAGGTCGAGTTTGGCATCGAGGGATATGGCATCGTACCCGCTGGAACCAAAGACAAGCGCCGCCACACCGCAGGCCATCACCACCTGTTGGTTGATCATCCTGGCAATATCGACATGGATGAACCACTGGATCACAGCAAGAACTGTCTGCATTTTGACAAAGGCGAAACCACTACCATCCTCGACCTTCCCCCGGGAGAACATACCCTGCAACTGCTGCTGGGAGACGAGAATCACGAACCCACAGATCCACCCCTGATGTCAAAGAAAATCACTATCAGGGTGCAGTAGCCGACAAATCCGAACAGTTTATTTGCTTCCAACATAAATTGTTCTATGATGGTATTAACCCGAAAACAATACGAACGGGGAATGAGCGAAAAACTTTTCAACGGCAAACAAATCTGTCTGGGGTTTTCCGAACTGCTCGTGGGTGACAGGATGCTGGCGCCCTTCGTGCATGGCAAGCATGCCGCCAGCATCGGCCCGGGCGACAACCAGCTGCCGATGAGCATGAGCGAATACGCCTAGGTTAGGGACTGAACCATGCACTGGCCTCTCATCAGAATCCGGGTATCATTGCCTGCAACTTCCCATGAGATGGTTCTCACGTAACAAGGCCAACCCGGAACAAACCTTCGATTGGCGCTCGGTCAAGGACTGGCAGAGCGGTCGCATTCGTTCCAACGCCAAGGGCATCATCTGGATCGCTCTGCTGTTTGGAATCGTATTCATCGGCCTTAGCCTGCCTGCAGTACTGGCGATCCCCGACGAAATTCGCAAGGGAAATAAAGCCATTTTGCTGGTGCTGATGTTTCCGGTGGCCGGCACCATCGCTATGGTCGTCTTCCTGCGCGCACTGCTCGCCTGGCGCAAGTTTGGTTTAACCGAGCTGATCCTCGACCCCCTGCCCGGTTCTCTGGGCGGTGACTTCGGTGGCCGTATCGAAACCAACATACAATACCCTCCAGAAAATGATTTCAAGGTCACCCTGAACTGCCAACGCAAGTACACGACTGGCAGTGGAAAGGAACGATCAACCTCAACGCAAACAATCTGGCAACGCGAAGGAGTCGCCCAGACACGACAGGGGTCAAACAATAAAACCGAACTCCAGTTCCGCTTTTCCGTCCCTGATCACCTGCCTGCCACCGGGCAATCTGGCAGCGACTTTCACCTGTGGATCTTGCAAGTCGAATCCAAACTGCCTGGTATCGACTTCAACCGCAGCTTCATGGTGCCGGTGGCTGACACCGGTCAGCCACTGCGCAGCAGTCTCGACATCCCCTATGTCAAGGATACGGCTCCACTGCTGGAGGTGCCTTCAAACATCGTGAAAATATCCTCATACCAGGATGGGCTGCGCTTTTACTACCCTTGGCACCGTTACCTCCTCATGTCGGTCTTGCTCATTATCTTCGGTATCGCATTCGCGGCTTTCGGCTGGCTTGCGGGGCAACATGGCGCGGCATCCATCATCCCGGTCTTGTTCGCCATCATGGGGGGCATGAGCACCCTGGTCGGATTGTTGGTCATTGGCAACACCCTGACCACGACCGTTACTTCGGGCGGGATCACAACCGTGCGCAAGGTGTACGGGATTCCCTTCCGAAAACATTTGCGCACCCATGAAATCAGCAAACTTGAACGCATCAGTGGTGGAGAGATGAACACCGGTGCAAAGACAACGGTCTATCATGCCATTCGCGCTCTTGGCAAAAACGGGAGACAGATCATCATTGCCGATGCGCTAAAGGGATCCAGACAGGCTGATTTCTTTGAAAACAAGATCAGGGCAATTCTGTGGCCGGACACACAAGACGATGACAAGCGGTAAGCCTCCTTTGCAACGGTTATGGGGATCTCGAAAAATTCCTTCCATGGAATTTTTCTTGTCGCAAAGGGAAAATGCGATTTCCTCTTTGCTTACATTTTCAATCACTTGTGGTGAACGAAAATGCTGGCTTTTGTCTGACGTCCCAATCTTTTTGACATTCAATCGGTTCAGCCCGCTTGCCCGTGCCCGCAGACAGCGTTATCAGCACCACTGGTCATTGTAAGCTCGCTGTTATCGGGGTAGACTTGTACCATCATACGTCTGCGGTTTCCACATGCTCTCGCGCTTCCTGAAAATCTGGCTGATCCTGTCCATCTTCGGTTATGGGATGGTGTTGGCGTCAGACGTGCATGGTGACCTGGCAGGTGTTCAGGACGTTCACCTTATGGACAACAATGCTGACCCGGCGGATGATGACGGCTGCCATCATTGCGCTCATGGCGTGAGCCATCTTCTTGGATTGAATTACAGTGGGGGAGCATATCTCCCGAATGCCCGTTGCGTTTCCCCCGCCCCTTATGATCTGAACTGGTCTTCTCTGTCTCCTCCTTCCCTGCTCCGCCCTCCCATATACCTCTGATTTTCCATATATAGCGCGCATCCGGATAGCTGTCTGTCACAGACATGCCATCGGGAGGCTGTTCTTTCTTTCGTCCAGGAAAATCGAAAAATGAAAATATCTTCCACTGCGATCACGGTCGCCGTGACGGTAGTTGTCAGCAATCCAGGCTGGGCAAATACTGCACCAAGCAGCTTTTCCACCAGCATGGTTGGAAACCTGATGACCATCACCAGACAGGCCCTCAAATCCAGCCCCGAAATCCAGGCTGCGCAATCAGCCGTTGCCGCTGCAAAGGCGCGCCTGAAAGGGGCGGCTCTGCCATTGAACAATCCCGAGTTCGAAGCAGAAACCGAACGCACAGACATCAATACCTACCAGTTGGGCGTAAGCCAAACCATCGACTGGCACGACAAGCGTTCAGCCTACGAACAGGTAGCCCGGGCACAACTGCAAGCCGCCGGACAGGAATTGCGTTCCCTGCGCTTGAGTAAGGGAAGCGAGCTGCTCGCAACCCTGGGAAACATTGCGGCGCAATCGGCAATGGTGGAACTCTCGCAACGTAAAACCAGCATTCTTTCCCGCTTCAGCAAACTGGCCGGCAAACGCCATGCCGCAGGAGACATCTCCCAATCGGAACTGGAACTGGCACGCCTTTCCCTGGCAGAAGCACAGATGCAACATGCCCGGGATCTGGCAGCATTGATCCAGGTCAAAAGCGACTTCTTTTCCCTGAGTGGAAAGGATTTGCGTGAGGATATCACCTTGCCTGACTCCCTTGCCATTGAACCGCTAACGACATCCGCCCAGGAAAAAGCGGTGCGCCAGCATCCTGATGTACAGCTTGCCCTGCTCCAGGCGCAAATCGCCAGAGCATCCATTACTGCTGCAGACCGGGAACGCAAGGCTGATCCAACTGTGGGTGTTTCCGCCGGGAGGGAGGATGACAATACGCTCCTTGCATTTCGCTTCTCGATTCCCATTCAGGTACGAAACAACTATCAGAACAAGGTAGATGCCGTCCGTCATGATGCTTTGCAGGCAGAACAGCTTGCTCAGCAGAAATTCTGGGAACTTCGCGCTTTGTTGAGAAGCTCGGAACAACGCTTCACCGTGGTATCCCACGCCTGGAAACAATGGCTGACACAAGGACGCAACAGCTTGCAAAAGCGTATCCATCTGCTTGAAACCCTGTGGAACACGGGCGAAATCAGCACTACGGATTATCTTCTACAGGTTCAGCAGACACTGGACACACAGGCTTCCGGCATCAAGCTGCAAGCTGATCTGTGGAGTGCATGGCTGGCCTGGATGACTCATTCCACCACCCTGAGTCAACAGCTGAAAGATACCGATTGAACCATCAAGAGAATACATGCAATGAAAACAAACAACACAATATTTATTCTGATTCTGCTGACAATGATCCATGGAAGCAGGCTTGGGGCCACACAAGCCCATGAACATGAACAGGCGAATGTCCAATCTGCTATCCATACCTCGGAGCATGAACCAGAGTCAGGAGACGCTCACCAGCACCATGAGGGAAACGGCGACGAAGAGGCAGGACGCGTTCACCTGAATACAAACCAACAGCACGCCGCTGGCATACAAGTCGAGACGCTGAAGTCACGGGTCATCCCGGAAGAAATCGAAGCTCCCGGTGAACTGAAGCTCAATCTTTATGCCACCAGTCAGATCACACCCCGCATTGAAGCACAGGTAAGCAAACGCCATGCACGTCTGGGAGATCATGTGAAAAAAGGCCAGGCATTGATAACGCTGTCCAGCGCAGACATGGCCGAAGCCCAGGGAGCTCTGATCATTGCCGCACGCGAATGGCAGAGAGTGAAAAAGCTTGGCCTCAAGGTTGTTAGTGAACAGCGCTATCTGGAGAGCCGCGTGGCTTATCAGCAGGCCTGGGCCAGATTACTGGCCTACGGTGCCACCCGAAAACAAATCGACAGCCTGATGCAAAACCCGGATGTTACCCGTGCCGATGGCAGCTTCACGCTGTTTTCCCCCCAGGATGGCACCATCATCCAGGACAACTTTGTCATCGGCCAGATGGTTGAACCGGGCGACCTGCTGTTTGAAATTACCGACGAATCGACAATCTGGGTCCAGGCACATGTCAACCCAGATCTCATGGAAAGAGTAAAGCGGGGCGCGCCGGCAAGAATCCACGCGGGCAACAAATGGTATCAGGGAAAAATTGTACAAATTTACCATGCTCTCGATGAAACCACGCGCACCATGCAAGTTCGCGTGGAACTGCCCAATCCAGGCGATCATCTCCACCCCGGACAATTTGTTACCACATATATTGGTCTCGCTGGAGCCAGCGATCCAGTGCTGGCCCTGCCCAGGGAAGCCATACTGCGCAGCCCGGACGGTGACTGGGAAATATTTGTCGAACAGGAACCCGGGGAATTTGAACCGGTTGAGGTAAATCTGGTGAGGCAACTTCCCGGGCTGGCCGTTATCGATGGCCTGCCTGAAGGCACTCGCGTGGTAGTCCAGGGCGCCTTTTTCATCCAGTCAGAACTGGCCAAGTCCGGTTTTGCCGTCCACAACCATTGATGGGGTAAGCAAGCATGTTGAACAAACTCATTGACTGGTCCGTGGCAAACCGCCTGCTGGTGGTTCTGGGGCTGATAGCCATGCTGGGCGCGGCAGCCACCCTGATTCCCAAACTGAATCTGGATGCCTTCCCGGATGTAACCAACGTACAGGTTCAGATAAATACGGAAGCAGAAGGACTTGCGGCTGAAGAGGTAGAACAGCTGATCACCTACCCGATTGAAGCGGTCATGTACGCTTTACCGGATGTCGAGGAAGTTCGATCCATTTCCAAAACTGGCTTGTCCGTCATCACGGTAGTTTTTAAGGAAGGCACGGATATCTACTTTGCCCGCCAACTGGTATTTGAACGTCTGCAAGCCGCCCGTGAGGAAATTCCGGAAGGCGTGGGCGTGCCCGAAATGGGACCCAACACATCCGGTCTGGGGCAGGTATATCAGTACATATTACGTTCTGAAAACCAAAAATATGACGCCACCGCCTTGCGCAGCCTTAATGACTGGGTCGTAAAACTGCTCCTGCTACCGGTTGATGGCATTACCGATGTGCTGTCATACGGCGGCAAGGTACGCCAATACCAGGTTCAGGTAGATCCGGGAAAGCTGTTGGCCTACGGGTTGAGCATGGATGAAATTGCCACAGCCATAGAAAACAACAATCGCAATGCTGGCGGATGGTATCTGGATCGTGGCGCCGAACAGCTGGTGATACGAGGTGTGGGCTGGGTGCGTGCCGGAAAGCAAGGGCTGCGGGACATCGCCAATGTCCCCATCAAGGATGAAGACGGTGTGGCAATCAGAGTCCGGGATGTGGCTGAAGTCCAATTCGGTGGAGAAATTCGCCAGGGCGCGGTGACCATGACCCGCCGTGACGCCGACGGCAATCCGGAACCTCTTGGAGAAGTGGTCGCAGGCATTGTACTCAAACGACTGGGAGCCAATACCAAGGCAACCATAGATGCGGTGAAGAAGCGTCTACCGGCCATTCAGCAGGCCCTGCCTGAGGGGGTGAGCATAGAACCATTCTATGATCAGGCAGATCTGGTGGAACAAGCAGTCAATACCGTAAGCAAGGCACTCATCGAGGCGTTTGTCCTCATTGTCATCGTTCTGCTGCTGTTTCTCCTGAATATCCGCGCCACCCTGCTCGTACTGATTTCAGTACCGCTTTCGGTTGGACTCGCGCTTACGGCAATGAGCTACTGGGGGATCTCCGCGAATCTCATGTCCCTGGGCGGACTGGCGATCGCGATCGGCATGATGGTCGATGGATCCGTGGTGATGATGGAGAATATTTTCAAGCATCTTTCCCATCCCGACCCGGAACATAGCCCATCCGATGAGCAACAAATTGCACCAGGCGATCCCGACCCGTACAACAGCGCCAGCGACCGGCACGGGATTCCATTACGCATTCAGGAGGCATCACGAGAGGTGGGGCGCCCGGTCTTCTATGCGGTTATCATCATAATCGTGGTCTTTGCCCCCCTGTTTGCCCTGGAAGGCGTGGAGGGAAAACTGTTTCAGCCCATGGCGATCTCCATCGTACTGGCCATGCTCACTTCCCTGGCGGTGGCCCTGGTGGTGATACCGGCGCTGGCCACCTACAGCTTCCGCAGCGCGGTAAAGCATAGGGAAAGCCCGGTTTTCGTTCCCCTGGAATGGGTTTATCGCAACACCTTGAAAGGCGCCTTGCGCGCACGATGGCTGGTGATACTGTTGGCACTGGGCATGTTTGCCGGAGCCTTGGCGCTATTGCCTCGCCTGGGTACGGAGTTTGTTCCTGAACTGGAAGAAGGCACCATCAACATCCGTGTGACTCTGGCGCCATCCGCCAGTCTGGATACTTCCCTGAAAGTAGCCGCGGAACTGGAGAAGCAACTATTGCGATTTCCGGAAGTGACTTATGCATCCAGCCGTGTCGGCCGGGCAGAACTGGGAGGAGACCCGGAGCCGGTATCCAATGTGGAAATCTATGTAGGGCTGAAACCTGTAAAGGAGTGGGAAACGGCCGGGAATCGTTTTGAACTGCAGAAAAAATTCCAGGAAGCACTTTCGATGCATCCAGGACTGCTTTTCACCTTTTCCCAGCCCATTGCCACTCGCGTGGACGAGTTGCTTTCCGGCGTAAAAGCACAATTGGCAATCAAACTGTTTGGTCCCAATCTCGATGTTCTGGCTGAAAAAGGCAAGGCGATCGAGCAATTGGCGCGTCAGATAGAAGGTACTCGTGACGTTGAAATGGAGCAGATTGCAGGTGAAGCGCAACTCACCGTCCGCCCCAGACGCAATATCCTGGCACGCTATGGCATTTCCGTGGCTCAAGTGATGGACCTGGTTTCGGACGGAATTGGAGGCACCGAAGCCGGGCAAGTCATCCAGGGTAATGAACGTTATGACATCTATGTGCGCCTGGCAAAACCGTATCGAAAGGATGTGGAAACCCTGCGCCAGTTGGTATTACAGGCGCCTAACGGCGCATGGGTGCGTCTGGGTGAAGTGGCGGACGTTAGCATCGAATCCGGGCCGCCGCAGATTCGCCGGGACGACGTGCAACGGCGGGTGGTGATTCAGTCCAATGTGGAGAATCGCGACATGGGCAGTCTGGTAAGGGAGTTGCGAGAACGCATTGCCAAGGAAGTGAATTTACCCCCAGGCTATTCGGTGGTCTTTGGCGGACAGTTTGAGAATCAGGAACGTGCCCAGAAGCGTCTTATGATTGTAGTTCCTCTATCACTGGGACTGATTTTCCTGTTGCTCTACTTCGCCTTCCACTCCGTTGGGCAGGCACTGCTGATCATGATCAATGTACCCCTCGCGCTCATTGGGGGAATCGTGGCGCTGTACACAACCGGACAATACCTTTCCGTTCCGGGGTCCATTGGCTTTATCGCCTTGTTCGGAGTCGCGGTGCTCAATGGAGTGGTCATGGTGAATGCCATCAACCAGAATGTAGAAGCTGGAGAATCCTTACGTGAAGCCGTCTTTCGGGGAGCCTTGTCCCGGTTACGCCCGGTGCTCATGACCGCATCCATTGCAGCACTTGGCCTCATTCCCATGCTTCTGGCAAGCGGTGTGGGATCGGAGGTACAAAGACCCCTGGCTACGGTGGTCGTGGGGGGATTGATCTCAAGTACACTCCTGACCCTGTATGTGCTGCCAAGTCTGTATGGTTTTTTCTCCAGGGGCGTGCAACAGGATTGATGCTGACAGCCGGGCTGGTTCGATCAACCAGCCCGGTTACCAAGGTAAAAATGGTTTTTCCGGAACAATTCGTAGCTTGAACTTGAACTTGAACTTGAACTTGAACTTACAGTGACCTCCCTCAAACCGGTGACTATCAGATTAAATCTGAATTGCTTCAACTCATGGAGATCTGGATTTTTCGAGACGTCCTCATGTCAGATCCTGCTTTTTTTGTTCGAACTCTTCCCGGTCAATTTCACCTCTGGCATATCGTTCTTTCAGTATGCTCAATGCATCAGCCGAATTGCTTTTTCTATTCTCCGACTGCCCCCAAGAACTCCTGATGCCCCACAGAATCGCAACAACAAGCAACACCCAGAACAACCACATGAATCCGCCTCCAAACCAATGTCCTTCATACATATTCTTCAACCTCTTGACAGAAAACCTGAATCCTAGCCCGAATATTGCACCAGAACGCGCAAAATATGGATTTTTTACCATGAATTACAGCCTGTTGCGTGACGAGTATGCTGGATACAGTTCGTACCTGTCATGCTATCCGGTTTTTCCCGGGATCTTTTCACCCAGCTTGCCCGAACGCCCTGCAAGTCGATGAATGACATCGGCTTTTTTCCGTTCGAACAATCTGGGCAAAAATCTCTCCGGGAAAATTTCGGATTCCGGTGCAATATTCGGGCTAGAGCTCAAAAGGGATACAGGTGAAATATTGACTATTTGAATTCCCCCGGATAGGACATCCGCTTATTTGGGGGGCTTGTTGCAACATGCTGGCGGACCTGCTCTGGCATTGTCCCGCGCATTGTTGTCAGCATACTCATAGATGCGCTTCTTCAAGATATTCCACCAACCGCCAGCTACCGTATAGCCGGCCTCTTCCAAGGCCATGATCAAACCACCATAGTTCAACAAACTTGCGTCATAGGTTACTGCCATGCGCGCTTCACCCGCATTTACTTCCAGTAATTTCATACCGGGCATCCCACGCAGAACATGCTTGATTTCACCAAGCTCGTCCTTACGCAACGGTCTGCCCAGCTGGATTTTTCGCTTTACATCCCATGTGCCGGGCGATGGTTTTATTTTGCTCATTCTCTGACACCTCATTCGAACCAGACTTAACCCGAATATTGCACCGGAATCCGGAATTTTCCCGGAGAGATTTTTGCCCAGATTGTTCGAACGGACAAAAGCCGATGTTATTCATCGACTTGCAGGGCGTTCGGGCAAGCTGGGTGAAAAGATC
>JALSQZ010000186.1 GCA_026985055.1 Sedimenticola sp.
GAAGTGGTTCGCAACAGGTCAGGCAGTCGGCTGGATAAATGGTTTGATGCACGAACGGGCACCTTTGGTGGACAGGATGCCGTTGAGATGGTGCGTGCCATGCTCGGCAATGTTGCTCGTTACGATTTCGGAACGGTGAGGGAAGATTTGCCCAAGGTCGATCTGCCGGATCTGAAACCATTCTTCCTCAATGTCATGAGATTGATGGGGCGCCGCGTCAAGCATGATGATGCTGCGGGGCTTGGCGTGAAGACGCCCGAGGACTGGAAGGATGATTTGACGCTGAAGGAACGCTACACGGGGCTGGTATTTGACCGCAACTTGCCGGAAGGAGAAAGGATGACCCGTCTGCTGGGCATCGGCCATGCCCTGCTGGATCGGGCCATTTCGGAGATCATGTCGCGGCAGGTCCTGACAGGCAGGGTGAAGGACCTGTTATCACCTCTTGTGCTTGTGGCGGTGGAGGACGAGATCACCGGCACCAGCGCCACCATACACCGCATTGTGCTGCCCCTGCAGGGAAATGCTGACGCTTCACGGATGGCTGACTGGCAGGCCCTGCGCCTGCTGAACGCAACAACACCTGTCGCAGCTGGGGATCAAGCCCCGCTGCGGGAGCAGGAGGCCGAAATAGTTCATGAGATCATCCGCAATCTTGATCTCTCCGAGAGGATTGCGGATTTGAAATTGCCATTCCGCCGCCCCAAGGCAACACCACTTGTCGCCTTGCTTCCGGCAGACTGAGCTTTTGCTTCAGGCATCTCAGCCCATGTTGCCTTCCTGTCTCGTGCCTGGCTCTCATCATTGCTCTGTACGCAGAAAATCAGCAGCCGGTAAACTGCCGGAACACATTCAAGCTTGAAATGCGGTATCATTTCGGAATGAGATGGTCGCAATGATGCCCATCTGGTTCAAAATGCCAGCAGTGGTGTAAAGGGGCAGTCGGTCTCCATTTCCGTTTTTCCAGCAAGCGCCTAGGTTTTTTTTGTTGCTGAAAAATCGCTGGTCAAGTGGCCGAGAGAAGCGCCGATGGCGGGTTTTTCGCCATTGGCGCTTCCTTGTCAGGGTGCTTGCGGGCTGGGGATCGTCAAGGGTGAAATCGCTTCCGCGACGGCTCCAAAGGAGCCGCCCTTGACTATCGCCAGGCCGCGAGGAATAGGGGCTGGAGTGGTGCAAATTTGCCGCTTCAATGGTGGTTTTGCTTCGTGTCTTGCAGCGTTCGAGAGCGATGGCATGGGCGAATGATGTGATGCGCGGGGCTTCGTTTGAGGGATTTTTCGTGGAGGATTTCATGCATGCGCGCTGCTGAAACGAGCCGCAAAATGCATTGATGGGCATGGATTTTCGAGGTCTGGCGGGCCTGTTTTTAATGGCTTGGAAAGTGGTGAGGTGGAGTAAAAATCGCCTGTGATTTAGCGTTTTCGCTGGCGCGAATGGTGGCATTTCAGGCTCGAAATCGGCCTGTTTTTCATCGTTTTTGCGGCCAGGAGGCGATCCATCCGGAGCCAAGGTGGGTAAAGGTGATCCGGCGTCATCGGGAAGTTTGATCGGGAAAGATGATGGCGTGATGGAGGGCAAGATAAAAGGGGACGGTGCAAACTCATCGTAACCCATTGTCCGCGCATCTATTTTGCCTGCACATGCCGAAAAGGGCCATGTGCAGGATCTTTCCCGTTAGTTCTTGAGATTCCAGAGGAAAAGATGGTGCAGGCGTGATGCGCCGACTGTCGCTCCGCCGCGCATGTTCATGCCGGGCATGCGCGCCGGAAATGATGCCGCCAGGGATGGGATTTTCAGGCAGATTATGACCTGTCCGAACCAAGCACCATGT
>JALSQZ010000187.1 GCA_026985055.1 Sedimenticola sp.
GATCATGAAGAAAGTACAGCAGGGCTTCACCCTTATCGAACTGATGATCGTGGTGGCGATCATCGGCATTCTGGCCGCGATCGCCATCCCGGCTTATCAGGACTACACCAAGCGCACCCACGTGGCGGAAGGCATGAGCCTGGCCGGCACCGCCAAGGCCGCGGTTGCCGAATACTACGCATCCCAGGGTGTATGGCCCAACAACAATGCCTCTGCCGGTCTTGCGGCCGCAGCCAGCATCTCGGGCAATGCTGTCACCTCCGTTGCCGTAACCAACAGCACCGTGACCATTACTTACAATGCCCGGGTCAACAACGGCTCCACCATCGTCATGCGCGCCACCGACAACAACGGCTCCATCACGTGGGCATGTACGGGTGGTGACGTTCAGGACAAGTATCGCCCGGCCAACTGCCGTTAACACCAAGGCCTAAACAGCCAAAAACGCCCCGCCAACGGGGCGTTTTTTTTGCCCATCCCAGGGCCAATAGACCGGCATGATCATTGCATGGAATTATCACAATGACTTGACTGACAACTCGGAGCCTCCCATGAAGATCCGGACTCATGCACAAGAAGGCTTTACCTTGATTGAACTCATGATCGTGGTGGCTATCATCGGTATCCTAGCCTCCATAGCGATCCCTGCCTATCAGGATTACACCAAACGCGCTTATGTGGCAGAAGCACTGAGTGTTGCGGCAGGTGTCAAGAGCGCAATGTGGGACTACTATACCGTCCAGGGTAACTGGCCCGCCAACAATACCGTTGCCGGGCTCGCCAAACCAACCAGCATCACCGCCAACAGGGTCACCCAAGTGGACATCACAGGTAACAACATTACAATCCAGTTCACCAATACGCTCTCTCCCGCTCCAGCCAATACCTTGGTACTGACCGCTGCCGACGCCAACGGCAGCCTGACGTGGGACTGCACGGGAGGAACGTTGCCCGGTAAATACCGTCCCGCAAACTGCCGTTAATGCAATCAAACCAGGGCAAGCTCAATGTCGCATGGACGCTTGCCGGACTGGCAGCCGTCGTATCCGCTGTATTCGCCCTCTACTGGCCCTCTTTGCGAGGGCCTTTCATGTTCGATGACTGGGTCAATCTCGGCGTCCTGGGCTCGCACGACGACTTGCCAATGCTGCAGCAGATCCTCGTTTTTATTACCCGTGAAGGCGCATCAATCATCGACAGACCCCTGAGTCGCCTGTCCTTCTATATCAACGATGTCGCCTGGCCCAGTGACCCTGCGAGTTTCCGCCTGACCAACATCGCCATCCATGCACTCAACAGCCTGCTGGTGTGGTGGCTGAGCCTGCGTCTCCTAACGCTCTACCGGCCCGACATCGGTATGCCCACGAGGCTTGCCCTGATCACAACCGTTACCCTGCTTTGGGCTATCCACCCTATCCAGGTGAACGCGGTAGCCTATGTTATACAGCGAATGACGCTGCTGAGCGGTACCTTCGTTCTGGGAGGGTTGATCACCTATACTTATGGTCGGGAGCTGGTCCAGATGCGGCCTGGTAAGGGACTCTTGATCATGAGTCTAGCCCTTATCATCTTCCTGCCAGCCGCTTTCCTCAGCAAACAAAACGGTATATTGCTGCTGCTATTCATTGCTATAACTGAATATACACTGTTCTGCCGGCTCGCAGGTGGCCGTGCTGTGAAGCGATGGAGCATCCCTTTCCTCCTTGCTCCCACCCTCATTACACTCCTGGCCCTGACCCTCAAGGCAGACGAGAAGGTTTTTTCCTGGTACGACGCCATGCCTTTTACACCCATGGAGCGTCTGCTGACGGAAAGCCGCATCCTGTTCGACTATCTGGGCGGCATCCTTATTCCCCGCGCCCATACCAGCAGCCTGTTCCATGACGACTACCTCCTGTCACATTCCCTCATCGACCCGCCATCGACTCTCATTGCTGTACTGGCCTTGCTCGCTATCGTCAGTATAAGTGTCATCAAACGGAAGCAATGGCCTCTGCTGGCCTTCGCCTGCGGCTGGTTCCTAGCTGGGCACGTGCTTGAAAGCAGCGTCATCGGTTTGGAACTCTACTACGAACACCGGAACTATATTCCATCCTTTGGGATCATATTCGGCGTGGTGATGGGCGCCCAGACACTATTGCAAGGCAGGCCAATCATCGCCGCGCTCCTGGCCTCCAGCCTGATTGCCCTGTTTACCTTTGTCACCTACATGAACACCACCCTGTGGCATTCCAGGGAAAGCCTTGTTACCAACTGGTATGAAGAAAACCCCAAATCACTACGTACCGCCAACCTCATGGCCGGTATGTTGAATGATCAGGGTAACTACAAATCCGCCCGTGCTGTACTGGACCGAGCTGGCGCAGAATGGCCCCGCAATCCGGAGCCGCCTCTGCTCATTCTTCTCCTCGACTGTGTCAACAAC
The DNA here is from genome assembly GCA_026985055.1 of Sedimenticola sp. Taxonomy (GTDB): domain Bacteria; phylum Pseudomonadota; class Gammaproteobacteria; order Chromatiales; family Chromatiaceae; genus Thiolapillus. The sequence goes on from JALSQZ010000187.1 coordinate 2,426, forward strand.
CATATTAGTGCAACCAGTCTGGAACAAGCGCTTGCCGCGATACCACAGGACTATACACACAGCAACATAGCAGTGAACATAATAGAAAAACTCCATGGTCCCGTAGTAGCCGGAAGTTGCCCCCCTCTCTCGCTGAATAGTATCGAGATACTGCTCCAACACATGCTCGAGAACCCCAAGGTAACGAAAAAGCACAAGAGCAGAAAGTGGAAGAGCCTCAGCTACAATCTCTATTTCTGGATGGCCAGGGTGGCTGCCGAACAGCGCAATCTGAACAAGGCAATGCACTATGCGGATCTAGCCAACGAAATAACGCCCAACCCTGATCTCATGACCTTGCAGGCTGCCTGGCTTGCGAGCGCTGGCCTCTACAGAGAGGCACTCACTGTGGCCAGACGCGCGCTCGCCCTGTCGCGGGACACGGCGCTATTTGACTACCTGAACCCCTACGAGCAGAATTTGCTGAATCTGATCGATACACTACAACAAAAGATCCGCAAACGCCCATGAGCACCGATATTCAGAATTGCAATATTGTCATTCCAGCGAAGAACGAGGCGGAAGGCCTGTCACAACTTCTGCCACGACTGCTGGACCTCGTGGAGGCGAAAAAAATCATCGTTGTCAATGATGGCTCTACCGATGAAACAGCTTCCATCTGTCAACGACACGGTATTAGACTGGTCAATCACCCCTATTCCATGGGGAATGGTGCAGCTATAAAATCCGGCGCGCGCCAGGCAACGGAAGAGATCGTTGTCTTCATGGATGCCGACGGACAGCACAATCCGGATGACATCCCCCGACTCGTCGAAGCACTCGGTAGCGGCTACGACATGGTGGTTGGCGCCCGTGACAGTGCCTCACAAGCCTCACAGACGCGCCACCTCGGCAATACAATCTACAATCGGCTGGCCTCCGCCATCACAGGCCATACCATCAGGGATCTGACATCCGGCTTTCGCGCCGCCATCACTGAGAAATTCCGTGAGTTCCTGCCCCTCCTTCCCAATGGGTTCTCCTATCCCACGACCAGCACCATGGCCTTCTTCAGGGCAGGATACTCGGTAGGCTATATTCCCATCGCTGCCGGCAAGCGCCTAGGAAGCAGTCATATCAGCATCCTGAAGGATGGGGCACGATTCTTCCTGATCATTTTCAAGATAGGCACACTGTATTCACCCCTGAAGATTTTTCTTCCCATCAGCCTTTTTTTCCTTGCAACAGGCTCTGCGTATTCAGCCTATACGCTACTGGGAAAGGGGCATTTCACCAACATGAGCGCACTCCTGCTGAGCATGTCGGTACTGATATTCCTAATCGGCCTGGTGTCGGAACAAATCACCGCCCTCCTCTATCGCGACTGATGCCGCCGCGTTGATTCCATGGCAGGCCCGATTACAAGCAAATTCCGCAAGACGGTGTTCGTCGTTTCTACCGGCCGGACGGGAACACAAGCTATTGCGAATTACTTCGACCAGTCCTTTGTAGAGGTGACTGCGGTACATGAGCCACGACCATCGCGCCGCTTCCGTGTGTTGTCCAACCGCCGGCTTTGTGGCCGCACCACGGATGCCCGTGTCGCCCGCAGCCTCATCCGCTCGAGGAAGCGCCTGCTGAAGCACATCGACAACGACATCTATCTGGAAGCCAACCCCTTCCTGCATGGCTGCCTACCCGCCATCGAACTGGCCTTCCCCGGCGCCTGGCTGGTCCACATCGTGCGCGACCCGCGCACCTACATACCCTCGCATATCAATCACGGTGTATTCCGTGGCCTCAAGGGGCTGGCTGGCTGTTGCTTCCCCTACTGGCTGCTCAAGCCGGATCACTACGAGGCCAGCCCGCACCGGCGCTGGGCCGACATGGCCCATCAGGAAAGACTGGCCTGGCGCTGGAATACCATCAACGGCGTGCTCGAACAAGGCAGCGAGATTTTTGGAGACCGCTACCTTCGGATACGTTATGAGGACCTTTTCGATGCACACAAGTCCGGGCTGGTGGCAATGGCAGACTGGCTGCAGCTACCCGATACGGAGCGAGTGCGGGCGGCGGCCAGCGGCTCACGGCACAATGCCAGCAGAGGCACGTCCTTCCCGCCTTTCCAGGAGTGGGATTCCACCACGCAGGAGGCCGTCATGAAGCACTGCGGAAAACGCATGAGTGAATATGGCTATCGCGCCTGATAGGCCCACTGGCAGCGCACGCCTGCAAACCGGCGTTGCCGTGCTGGTAACCGTCATTACCATCGCCCTGGTGGGACAGCACCTGGATACTGAAGCCATCGCTGCTCTGCAGCACGATCTCAGCCTGACCTGGCTCGGAACGGCGGGGATACTGTTCCTCGCCAACTACATGTTGCGCGCCTTGCGCTTCCGCCTGCTGACCTATTCGGCGGCGGTTCCGCTGATCCGCACCTTCGGCGTAAGCGCCATTCATGGCATGTTCAACTACCTGCTGCCTGCCAAACTTGGTGAATTCGCCTATCCGCTGCTAGCCAGAACCCAACTCGGACTTTCGATACGTGAGGGAACGGCCACCCTGATCGTGGCCCGGTTCTGGGATTTCAGCGTCATCGCCGTGCTGCTCCCTGTGGTGGCCATTGCTTTTTCGCCTGAACTTCCGCACTGGATGCAGCTTTCCATGGTTGCATTCCCAGTAATTTTCCTTCTCACCGTGGCTGTTGCCCTGTGGTTTGTCTCACATACGCCATCACCGTTCTCAGGCCCACCGCTGGGAAGCCGCCGCTTACCGGCACTGCTTGTATCCCTGGCAGCCGGCCTGCGCAGCGTTCATGACCAGGGCAACCACCTGTGGCTGGCGTTGCTGAGCACTGGCATCTGGCTATGCATCTATGGGAATTTCTACGCCCTGGTCCGTACACTGGGCCTGGAGACGACACTGCTGGAAATGGCGGTCGTTTCCACCCTACTGTTGCCTCTGACACTGATACCGATTCAAGGGATCGCCAATATCGGCAGCCACGAACTGGCCTGGGTGACGGCGTTGGGATTATTCGGGCACGACCTCGACACCTCCCTGCAAATGGCCGTCGGTACCCATGTACTTCTGCTGCTGCTCGTGCTGCTGCTCGCCTTGGCCGGTCTGGCATGCATCAGTCTCACACGACGGCATTGAAATAGGCCAACGCCAGACTCTAAACTGCCGCCGGACACTGCAGGGAAGGAATGCATGAATACCGAAAATCACACACACAACTCGCTGCGCAGAATGGACATCCTCCTCGACCGCGTGCTTCCACGCATCTGGTGGTTGACCCTGCCCTTCTACCTGCTGACTCGTCTCAGCCGGCTGCTTGGCATGGGCATCTGGTTGCTGTCCAACGAATACATAAAACGGCAGCTCGGCGAGTGTGGTACTGGCGTTCGCATCCACGGGCCGCTTCGCCTCAGCGCACCCAGGCGAGTGCGCCTGGGGAACAACGTTCACATCAACGCCAATGCCTTCATTCGCGCCGAAGGAGGCCTGAGCATCGGCGACAACACTCATATCTCTCGTAATCTGACGCTCTATACCGTCAACCACGACTATCAAGGCAAACGCTTGCCCTACGATGAGTGCCTGGTTCAAAAGCCGGTACAGATCGGACGGAACGTGTGGATCGGCATGAACGTCAATATCGCACCGGGCGTCACTATCGGAGACGGTGCCATCATCGCCATGGGTGCGGTAATCTCGCGCGACGTGGCGCCGCTCAGCATAGTCGGCGGCGCCCCACAAAGGGAACTAAAGCAACGCGATCCCGACCACTATACCGACCTGGAAGAACGTGGACTCTACGGGGGCATGAGCGGTTATCCCGTCACCGGCGCGGATTTGCGCGCCACACCATTGAACGGCAGCCCGCCGTCCCGTGATTCCTGACCCAAGTCACTGATAACAAAGCCAGACAGCCTTCTCCGCATACACTCCGGGAGAGGTAAAGTTTTACCCCCGCCTGACGAAAACAAGACATGAATCCGGACCCTCCGGGGATCCGTCACCGGCCTGCCGCACGGGATGCTTGATCTCGACAGCAGGCAAGCTTAAATTGTGGCGTGGATCACGGAAGTCCATATGCGATAAGGATATTTTTCTCTCATGGTAACCTCAAGCCCGATTTCCCAGCTAAGCGGCCTTGCCAAGCGCTTGGTCATCGATGGTCTGCTGGAAGAAGAGCAGGCTGCCAAGGCCCAGGAGAAAGCGCTCAAAAAGCGCGAGCCCTTCGTCAGCTATCTGGTCGACAACAAACTGCTCGACGGCTCCACCATTGCGTCGGTAGCCTGCCAGGAATTTGGTGTACCGTTGTTCGACCTCAGTGCAATGGAGCTGGACAGCGCACCTGTTTCGCTGGTCGATGAGAAGCTCATTCGCCAACACCATGCTCTGCCCCTGTTCAAGCGTGGCAACCGGCTGTTCGTCGGCGTCTCCGATCCAACCAATCTCCAGGCCCTCGACGAAATCAAGTTCCACACCGGCATCGTGACCGAGGCCATCCTGGTCGAGGAAAACAAGCTTACCAGGGCCATCGATGCGGCACTGGATTCTGCCGACACGGCCATGTCCGACCTGCTGGACGAGGATCTGGACAACCTGGATATCACCGGCGGCGACGAAGACGACAACGTCGACGACACGATCGACGCGGATATCGACGACACTCCCGTCGTCCGCTTCGTCAACAAGGTCCTGCTGGATGCCATCAACAAGGGCGCATCGGACATTCACATAGAGCCTTACGAGAAGGTGTTCCGCATCCGGTTCCGCCAGGATGGCGTACTGCATGAAGTCGCCACCCCGCCGGTCTCCATGGCCACGCGCCTGGTGTCGCGGATCAAGGTCATGAGCAAGATGGATATCGCCGAGCGGCGCGTGCCGCAGGACGGGCGCATCAAGATGCAGCTCTCCAAGAAACGCGCCATCGACTTCCGCGTCAACTCCTGCCCGACCCTGTTCGGGGAGAAAATCGTACTGCGCATCCTGGATCCGACCAGCGCCCAGTTGGGAATCGACGCGCTCGGCTATGAAGAGGAGCAGAAACAACTCTACCTCGAGAACCTGCACAAGCCCTATGGCATGATCCTGGTGACCGGCCCCACCGGTTCCGGCAAGACCGTCTCTC
>JALSQZ010000188.1 GCA_026985055.1 Sedimenticola sp.
CCCTGATCTACGTCCCCATCCTCTATCCTCGCATCGTTCAAGAGTTCCGCGGCCCCCGTTTCGTCGTGGGCGCGGACATCTATCCGTTCTCCCTCTGGTTGTTCGATCGCATCGGCGAACCTAAAGGCATGGCACTGAGCGGGCCTTCCGTAGCCAACTTGACCTGGGACCTGGTGCGCCAGTTGGGATGTGACCCGGTGGTGTTTGTGGGCCAGGACCTCGCTTTCACCGGAGAGAAGACCCACGCCGAGGATGTCACTGGCGGCGGACAGATCAGCCCAGAGCTGATGGAGAAGATCCGGCAGAACCCAGACAGGTACAGTTTTGTTGAGGGTTGGGACGGTGAGAAAATCGTGACCAACCGCTCCATGCTGGCCATGAAGCTCTGGTTCGAACAGAAGATCGCTGCGCTGCCAGGCCGCCGCTTCATCGATGCCACGGAAGGCGGCGCCAAAATTCAAGGTACGGAGATGCTGACCTTGGAGGAAACCATCCAACAGGTCTGCCACGAGAGCTTCCTGCCCTATCAGATGATCCGGGAAGTGCACGCACAGGAGACAGCTCGGTTGGCCCTCACGCCTCTGGACGCCAAAGTGGAAGACACCCTGCAAACCGTGCGGCACGGCTTGACGGAAGTGCAGCGGATCGGACAGCGCGCCGCCAAACCTCTGCGCACCCTGACCAGCCTGGTGGAGAGCAAGGAGCTCACCGAGGCCAAATTCAACAAGCTCTATCGTCGTATTCGCCATTTGGATCGAGCCCTGAACCAAGTGGAAGCCTCCCGGTACTGCGTCACGCCGGTGATCCATCATCAGATCGCCGCCGTGAACATTGTGGCCAACCAATTCCTCAAGGAACGGGACATTTTTGCCCGGGGCAAGCTGCTGTCAGAGATCTATCTCCCCCTTTTCCAGGCGGCTGGAGAAGCAGCAACCCACCTCACCACCTATGTGGATCGAGCATTGGCAAGCTCCGCGGACTAGAACTCCATTTTCCCTCCTCTGAAAACACCCTGGAAAAATCCAGGGTGTTTTTTATATGGAATTCCAATATCCGTAAGTATTATGGTGGAATCTTGCCCCGACTCCGCCATTTCCCTGACCCAATTTCCAGTTAATCACGTTACACTTACCCCGGACCTGCGCTTACGCCTCTGTTAGGCCCCTCGCTGCAAGTCTACCCAGCCGCAGATCGAACCCAACAACCCAATCACCCCACTCCATGGAGCGCGTTGTCATGGCCAGAAAACGGGCGCTTTCCCTTTGCCGTCGATGGATTCGCCACCGATGGATCGGCATCTTTCCACTGTCCTTTGCACTGATTGCCCTCTATCTCGGGATCGTTTCGCCTCACATCCGGGCAGATACATCGCCGCCTTTGCGCATCAGCCAGATCTACGGCGGCGGGGGCAACTCCGGAGCGCCCTGGCAGTCCGACTTCATCGAGCTCTTCAACGCCAGCGCCACACCCCAGGACCTGACCGGCTGGCAGCTCCAGTACGCCTCCGCCACAGGCGGCTGGAGCAAGTCCACCCCCCTGGACGGCGTCACCATCGCCCCCTTCAGCTACCTCCTGATCCAGGAGGC
>JALSQZ010000189.1 GCA_026985055.1 Sedimenticola sp.
TGCTGGAGCTGCAGCCGCAACTGGCCGAGGATGGCCGCGTCCTCGCCTTTGCCTCCAGCGCGGTGGAGAAGAAGGGCCACCAGCGCAAGACCACCGGCAGCTACTACACGCCAGACAGCCTGGTGCAGGCCCTGCTGGACACCGCGCTTGATCCGGTGCTGGATCGGGCCGAGGCGGCAGACGATCCGGAGCAGGCGCTGCTGAAGCTGAAGGTCATCGACCCCGCCTGCGGCTCCGGCCATTTCCTGCTGGCGGCGGCGCGGCGCATGGCGGCGCGGCTGGCCCGCATCCGCGCCGGGCAGGAGCTGTTCACCCGCGATGACCTGCAACACGCCCTGCGCGACGTGGCGCATCACTGCATCTTCGGCGTCGACAGGAACCCCATGGCGGTGGAGCTGACGCGCGTGGCGCTGTGGATAGAGACGGTGGAGCCGGGCAGGCCGCTGGGCTTCTTCGATGCCAACATCCGCTGCGGCGACAGCCTGCTGGGCGTGTTCGACCTGCAGGTGCTGCAGGATGGCATTCCGGATGCCGCCTACAAGGTGCTCACCGGCGATGATAAGGAGGTAGCAAAGCACTACCTGGCCAAGAACCGCAAGGAGCGCAAGGAAAAGCAGCGCATCGAAAGCGGCTTTTCCTTCGGCGAGCAGCAAGACCTCACCCGCGCGCTGCGGCGCCTGCGCGCCATGCCGGAGAAGACGTTGCCCGATGTAGAGCGCAAGAAGCAGGCGCTGGAGAACCTGCGGGCGCAGGGCAGCGACTGGTGGCGGCTGCAGACGGCCTGCGACCTTTACGTGGCGGCCTTCTTGCTGCCCAAGCGCAAGGGCGAGCCGCATGCCAACCCGCTCACCGGCATGCCGGAGCGCGGCAGGGAGACGGTGCCCACATCAGGCAGCATCTGGCGCTGGTTGAAGGGCGAGACCATCTTCGGCCCGCAGGTGGGGGCGGCCACGGATGCTGCCCGCGCCGCCCGCGCCTTTCACTGGCCGCTGGAGTTTGCCGACATCATGGCCGCTGGCGGCTTCGACGTGGTGCTGGGCAACCCGCCGTGGGATGTCATGCAGCTATCGGACAAGGAATACTTCGCTACTCGCATTCCAGAGATCGCTGCCCTTGCGGGAGCTGCTCGCAAGCAAGCCATAGCAGAATTGCAGAAATCGAATCCTGATGCATATCAGGAGTTCGTCAGTTCCAAGCGCATGTTTGATGCAGTCAATGAGTTTGCGCGCTCGTCTGGCCGTTTCAATCTGACTACGAAGGGCAAGTTGAACACTTATGCCCTGTTTGCCGAGCTGTTCCTGCAGCTTTCGCGCCAGCGCGCCGGCATCATCGTGCCCACCGGCATCGCCACCGATGCCACCACCGCCCCTTTCTTTGCCCATCTGGTGCAGCAACGGCGGCTGGCCAGCCTGTTCGACTTCGAGAACCGGCAGAAGCTGTTCCCCGCCGTGGACAGCCGCATGAAGTTCTGCCTGCTCACGCTGGGGCGGGATGTGCCGCAGGCGCGCTTTGCCTTCTTCCTGCAGGAGGTGGGAGAGCTGGCGGACGAGCGCCGTGTCTTCAGCCTCAGCCCGGAAGAGATCGCCGCCATCAACCCCAACACCCGCACTGCCCCGGTGTTCCGCTCGCGCAAGGATGCGGAGCTGACAGCGAAGATCTACGCCCGCGTGCCTGTGCTCATCAACGAATCCCTTGGGGCCGAGGGCAACCCCTGGGGGGTGGAGTTCAGGCAGGGATTATTCAATATGACGAGTGATTCCCATCTCTTTCGCACGGCGGAGCAGTTGCGCCAGCAGGGCTTCGTGCGGCAGGGGATGGACTGGGTGCGGCCTGCTGCAAGCAGCGGGGTGCTGCCCCTCAGCGGCGGTGCGAATCCTGGCGAGCTGGCCTTGCCTGATGGCGGCCCGCGCCCGGCGGAGCGCTACGTGCCGCTTTATGAGGCCAAGATGATCCACCAGTTCGACCACCGCTGGGCCACCTACGACGACGCCGGCGAAAAGAGCGATGATGTGTCATCGGAGGAGAAGCAGGACCCCGCCTTCGAGCCGCAACCCCGCTACTGGGTGCCACAAGGGGAAGTAAACGCCCGCCTCGCCACCAGGGGCTGGAAACACCCCTGGCTCATGGGCTGGCGCGACATCACCAACGCCACCAACGAACGCACCGTCATCGCCACCATCTTCCCGCGGGTGGGGGTGGGGAATAACTTGCCGTTAATGCTCTTCCCTAAAGAAACGCATGGTTCTTACCTGTCTGGGCTTATCGGGAACTTATGCGCATTTGTGTTGGATTTTGCAGCACGATTTAAAGTTGGTGGAACGCACCTAAATTTCTTCGTTTATCAGCAGCTCCCCATCCTCCCCCCATCCTTCTACACCGCTGCCCGCCTGGCCTTCATCGTGCCGCGGGTGCTGGAACTGAGCTATACGTCGTGGGGGCTTTGGGGGTTGGGAGTTGGGATTTGGGAGGATGCCGATGAGGCGTTGCGCGGGGAGATTCTGCGGCGCTGGCTGAAGGCATGGGGCAACGATGGACATACGTTCTTACAGAGACTTGCGCGTCTGGCAGCAGGCCATGGATCTGGCCGTGGAGGCCTATCGGCTGACGAGGCGCTGGCCACGAGCCGAGCTTTATGGGCTGACATCACAAGCGCACCGGGCAGCCAGCGCCATTCCGGCGAACATTGCCGAGGGGCACGGTCGCGGCCAGACGGGAGCATACATTCAGTTTCTGCGGATAGCGCAGGGATCGCTGAAGGAGCTGGAGACGCACCTGTTTCTGGCGCAACGGGTGGGGCTGCCGCAACCGGCGGCGCTGGCATCCATGCTGGCGCAGACAGAGAGCCTGGGCCGGCAACTGAACGTCCTGATCCGCAAACTCTCCACGAAACATCCTTCCAAATCCTGATTCCCACCCCCCAATTCCCACTTCCCCCCTTCCCCTGGAACGAAGAGCGCCGCGCCCTGTTGCGTGCCGAGCTGGACGCCTTCTACGCCCGCGCCTACGGGTTGACCCGCGACGAGCTGCGCTACATCCTCGACCCGGCAGACGTGATGGGCGAAGACTACCCCTCCGAAACCTTCCGTGTGCTGAAGGAGAAGGAGCTGAAACAATACGACAAATACCACACCCGCGACCTCGTCCTCAACGCCTGGGATCGCTTCGAGCAAGACGGGACCTTCAAGAAGCTCGATTTAGCAGAAGACAAGACATCGGATGGAACGCCTCCACATATTGTCATTCCACCACTGACCGAATTGCCTGATGACGCATGGGCTTGGCCATCGGTTGTCCCGCGGGCAGATCGCATTCGTTACGCTGCCCAATACGCACTCTGGCTGGCTGAACCATTGCAGGACGCCCAGCACCTGCGCTGGATTGTTGCTTGTTTGGCGGAGCCAGCACTGCTTACACCTTGGCTAGACGAGCCTGAACGTTCTGAATGGGTGCGGCTGATGGGAGACGAAGCCAAGTCGCGGGAAGGGATTGAGCAGCTTAATCCAAGAACCGATGAAGCGTGGCGGGATGCCTTTCAGAGACTGATAAGCTCAGGCCAATTGCGAGAAGACGAAAATGGAAATTGGACAAGGGGGGATCATTTCAGGGATGATGTCCTTTCACCGAAATCTACGCATGCACAACGCACCGAGTTCGTCATCCAGGTCATTCGGCGGCTGGACATGGACAAGATCAGGAATGTTGTCCCGCAGGAATTCTTCACAATGAGAGTCGGCGATGGCGCAGCATGATCTTTTTGCAGCCGGGATTTCTCCCCCAAATGCTCCTGAATATCGCCAGGAGCCGCGGCTATGGGTGCGGCGTCTGGTATTGTATGAAGAGCCGGGAAAGCTTGTTCGGGATATTTCCCTGAAACCAGGCCTGAACATCATCTGGTCGCCGGACATGTCCAGCAGTGGTCGGAATGCTCTGGCCCATGGCAGTGGAAAAACACTATTTTGTCGATTGCTCCGCGCTTGCCTGGGAGAGCCTGGTTATGCAACCAATGACCAGCGCCAACGCATCATGGCAAGTTTTCCGAAAGGATTTGCCGCGGCAGAAATCATCATTGACGAACAGTGTTGGGTTGCTGTGCGATCCTTCGGGTTGAAAAATGATTACGTGGTACAGGCGTCAAATGTAGAAGAAGCATTAACTCGTGGACGGCAAAAGGATGATCCGAAAACAATTGATCAGATTGTCAATAAAACCTTTTTTGCCTCCCTGTTCGGACGGGTGCCGCCGGAAATCGGTGATGATGGTATCTGGGATGTTTTCAGAGCCTGGTTGACCCGGGATCAGGAATGTCGCCTCGGTGATGTTCTTGCCTGGCGCTCCGTGAAGACCAATTCGGGTTCTCGTGCCCAGCGTATCAGTGAAACAGCCAAGCTGACCATGGTTCGCCTTGCCTTGGGTGCGCTGGACAAGAAAGAGCAGGCTGCCGCGGCACGCGAAAAGGAGCTGCTGCAAGCGAAGGAAAAAGAGCAGCGGCGGCAGTCCTACCTGGTACAACGCAAGAATGAAATGCTCAGAGAGCTGCGCCAGTTTCTGGAGGTCGGAGAGGATGTAGGCATTGAAAACAGCCTCGGGCAGAAGGGGCTTGTATTCTTGGCCGAAGAACGTTTCAGGCAAGTCATGCGCGCCCAGAAGGCAAAGTTTGTCGATACAGAGGCATTACATGAGGAATACGCGGAACTTCATCGGCAACGTGCCGATCTAAAGGAGAAAAAGAAAGACAATGAAAACAAAGTTGAAAACATGCGAGGAGAAGCACGCCGTTTGCGGAGTGAAGCAGAATTGGGAGAGTTAGATAATGTTACCGGCGAAATTCGCCTCTGTCCGGTTTGTCGGGTGCCGATAGACGATGTCTTGCAGGAAGGATGCAAAATGTCATCAAAAAAATGTGATATGGCAAAAATTAGGGCAAACATTCAAGAAAAGTGGCGCAGGGCGAATTCCTTGGAGGAGGAGGCAAAACAGATCGAAATGCAAGTTAAGACAGCAGAAGAGCAGCTTTCGCAAATAGATAAAGATTTGAAAAAAATAGAGAAAAATGTAAAAGAAGCCAATGCTGCCAATAAGAAAGCCATAATGGAACAGGGGCTCATTTATCAGGCACGGCGCATGCTTGATGAAGCTCGCCTGCTGCAGAAGATGGAGGCGCAAGAGAGCAAAACACCTGGTATTTCGGAAGAGTTGGCAACCGTTCGAGCGCAATTGGAACAAGGTCGAAAGCGTGCCTGTCGGGCTATGGCATCCTTGCAAGAGCGTTTTCAGGGAATTTTACACGCATGGCTGCCGGAGGGAGCCACAGGAGATATCAAGTTGGATGGAAATGGTCTGCAAGTTTCCATTCATTTTTCTGAGCGAAGTGAAATTTCAACAGCGGCTCTGGACTCTCTCAAGATTCTTGCTTTTGATCTTGCTGTATTGCATTTGGCAACCGAGGAAAAAATATCATTGCCTCCCTTTCTGCTACACGACAGTCCTCGTGAAGCAGATCTTGATGCAGCACTGTATGCTCGCTTATTCGAATTGATTTACGAATGGGGGGAGGGTGAGGTTCCCAAATTTCAATATATTATAACTACAACAACAGCACCACCTAAAAACATGCAATCATCTGATCATGTAAGATTGTGCATTTATTCATCCCCTCCTGAAAAGCGGCTTTTCAAGCGAGATATATGAATGTTTTTCTGTGATAGGGGGTATTATGACAAGCATCGAATCATTCAATGTTCACCTGATACGCATTGCATAATGACCAACTTTGCCGGCAAACGAATCCGCGACCCTGTGCATGGGCTGATTGTCTTCGAAGAAGGCAATCCCCGTGATGAGCTGGCCTGGGCGCTGCTGAACACGCCAGAGATGCAGCGCCTGCGCCGCATTCGCCAGCTTGGCGTGTCGGAATTCGTCTATCCCGGCGCCACCCATTCGCGCTTTGCCCATTCCGTCGGCGTCTATCACTGCGCCAAGCAGCTCTCCAAAATCATCCATCGCGAGTTCCGCCGCCAGGGCAAGGAGGAGGACTTCGACCAGGACAAGGCCGATGACGCCATCCTCGCCGCCCTGTTGCACGACATCGGCCACGGCCCCTTCAGCCATGCCTTCGAAGGAGTGCAACACAGTCTTGGCAGGGGCAAGCGGCATGAGCTGTGGTCAGCGGAAATCATTCGCAATGAGAAAGGAGAGATTGCACGGTTGCTGGGGGAAGAACGTGCTGAACGCATCGCGTCCATGCTGGCGGCGGATGATCCTCAGGACATCTATCACGCCATCTTTTCCAGCTCGTTCGATGCCGACCGACTCGACTACATCCAGCGCGACCGGATGATGACCGGCACGGGCGCAGGCGCCATCGACTTCGACTGGTTGATGCACAATCTGCGAATTGCGCCGGTGAATGTGTTCAATCCCGAAATCGAGGGAGGTGAGCACGCCGTTGATACTTTCTGCTTCGATCGCAAGGCGCTGCCGGCAGCAGAACAGTTCCTCTATTCCCGCTACACGATGCACGAGCAGGTGTATTTTCACAAGGTAACACGTTGTGTGGAACACATGTTGCGGCTCTTGCTGAAAAGAGTGGCGCATATCGTGCAGAATGAAAACGCCGTGGAGGAAGAGACCGGGCTGCCGGCAAAGCACCCACTGGTGCGTTTTTATGCCTCTTCAGCAGACGAGTTGGTGCTTTATACTCGACTGGACGATCTGGCGATTCTCGGTGCCCTGCCTCTCATGGCCCAGGCACGGGATCGGCAGGTAGCTGGCCTGGCAAGCAGATTGCTTTTGCGTGATCTCTACAAGACGTTTGATCTGGCTGAAGTGCCTAGCGAGCATCGTCAGGAGGCTGAGGAATGGCTGGATGAAAAGTATGCAAAGCAATTGCAGGGGGGAATGATCATCAAGGATGATGAGGCAAAGATCGGTATCTATTCCACGTTGGGGGCGGGAGAGCGGAAGGTTTACAAACGCCTGCACATCATGGATGGAGATCGCCCCTGCGAAGTTACGACACTGTCGCCAATGATCAAGGCGCTGGAGCCGAAAAAGTCGTTCATCCGCTACTTTTTTGCAGAAGAGGCGATTCGCGATGAGGTCAGGCAGAGGCTCCTGAGAGGTGGAGGTAGGGCATGACGGACGGCAGGCGAGAGTTTGTGGCGGCGCTGGTGGCTCATGCCAGCAATGGGCAATTGGTCGGGCGCATTCGGCTGCAGAAGATTGCCTATTTGCTGAAGCAGCTTGGGGCAAAAGTGCCAGCCCAGTTCGGCTACTATCATTACGGTCCCTATGCGCGAGAGCTGGAAATCGCCACACATGATGCGGTGGAAGCTGCATTGATTCGAGAAGAAACGCGCTATCGCAAATCTGATGGAGCACCATACAGCGTTTTCGTCTCCGAGCAGGCATTGTCCTCCGCCGAGGCCGATCCGCTGGCCGCACATGCAAGTCTGGTGAAAGAACTGTCAAGGCAAGATCCCATCGTTCTGGAGCTTGCGGCAACGGCGCATTGGCTGTCTGAAGTCGAGAAGGT
>JALSQZ010000190.1 GCA_026985055.1 Sedimenticola sp.
CGCTCATCAATCTCTTTGAAGTAATATTTTGCCCGCTTTTCAGGCCAATGCGCAGGAATACGGCCAATCCAGCTTACTCCTGCGTCCTTGTATTCTGGATAGGGAGCCAGCTTCATCGCTCCGCCTCCCCGACAATCTGTTCCAGCAGTCCCTCGGTTTCCTGCTCCAGCGCGTAGATATCGGCCTTGATCTCCTCCAGGGTACGCATGGGCGCGGGCTTGTAGAAATGTCGGGCAAAGGAGATCTCGTAGCCGATCTGAGTCTTGGAGTCGTCAATCCAGGCATCTGGGGTGTAGGGCAGCACCTCACGCTGGAAGAACGCCTCAATGCCACCGTCTTCCAGCAGAGGTACCTGTTCGTTGTCCCGCAGCACGGTATCCGGCTCGTACTCAACAATGCAGGGCTTGCCGTTCACCTCAAGCTCGTACAGGCCGTGGATGGGATCGGGCGTCGCATTGCCAGGCTTGTGAATCTTCTTGATCGCCGGCGCGGCATCTTCGCTGGTGTCACAAAGTTCGCTTTGCAGCAGTTTCTTGCGCTTGGCGGTCAGCTTGACGCCGTGCTTGTCGGCATCGGCCTTGCAGGCATCCATGAAGGCATTGAAGTCCCGGTGTGGGCCGGCGCCCAGGGTCTCGGCTACGCGACGGGCCAGTTTGGCGAGCGGTTCTTCCTTCATCTTGGCGCAGGCGCTTTCGAATCGTTTCAACCGAGTCTCGCTTAGATCGACGGTGAGGCGCAACGGGCGGTCAACGATGATCTTCCAGTAGCCAAAGGCTTCGTTGGGAAAAATTTTTGATTTCCCGGTCTCAATTGGCTTGACCACAAGATCAACAATATTGCGTATTTGTTCCTCGGACAATTCGCAGTTCTTCTTGCCGAGATTTCGGCGCAGCGGCACATAATCTTCGGTGGCATCGATAAGCTGCACCTTGCCCTTGCGCGCTTCGCTCTTGCGGTTGGTCAGCAGCCAGATATAGGTGGCGATGCCGGTGTTGTAGAACATGTTCTCCGGCAGGGCGATGATGGCCTCCAGCCAGTCGTTTTCGATGATCCAGCGGCGGATGTTGCTTTCACCCTGACCGGCGTCGCCGGTGAACAACGACGAACCGTTATGAACCTCAGCGATGCGGCTGCCAAGCCTGGTGGTATGCTTCATCTTGGCGAGTTTGTTGACCAGAAACATGAGCTGCCCGTCGCTGGAGCGGGTGATCATCTTGTATTCCGGGTCACCGCCATGCTGGGTGACAAAGCGCAGGTCCGTGATATCACGCTTACCACCGAGGCGCTCCAGATCGGTCTTCCAGCTCTTGCCATAAGGTGGATTGGAGAGCATAAAGTCGAATTCCTGCGAGGGAAAGGCGTCACTGGAGAGTGTGGAGCCGTACTTCATGTTCTCGGCCTCGGCCCCTTCGCCTTTCAGCAGCAGGTCGGCCTTGGAGATGGCGTAAGTTTCCGGCTGCACCTCCTGGCCGAAGAGATGGATGGAAACATCTTTACCGTGGCTTGCGGCCAATTCAGCCAGGCGTTCCTCCGCCACGGTGAGCATGCCGCCGGTGCCGCAGGCTCCGTCATAGACAAGGTAGGTGCCGGATTCGATGTCGTCTGCAACCGGCAGAAAGATCAGATCCGACATGAGCTTGACCACGTCACGCGGTGTGAAGTGCTCGCCGGCCTCTTCATTATTCTCCTCATTGAAACGGCGGATCAGTTCTTCAAAGATGGTGCCCATGGCATGGTTGTCGAGCGCGGGGAGCAGCTCGTTGCCGTCCACGTCCTGTACCGGCTTGGGGCTTAGATTGATGCGGGGGTCCAGAAACTTTTCAATGATATGTCCGAGGATGTCCGCCTCAATCAGCGTGGG
This sequence comes from Sedimenticola sp., assembly GCA_026985055.1. Classification (GTDB taxonomy): domain Bacteria; phylum Pseudomonadota; class Gammaproteobacteria; order Chromatiales; family Chromatiaceae; genus Thiolapillus. Next base: position 1,862 of record JALSQZ010000190.1, read on the forward strand.
GATCTGATTACGGAACTTGAACTTGTCGAGAATCTCCTGAACGTTGGGTGAAAAGCCGTCCAGATAGGCTTCGAAATCGGCCTTGAGCTGTTGCTGCTTGGCACGGTTCTTCAGGTCGCGCAGTGTAAAGGGCGAGACATTGTAAAAGGCCTCGCCAGAGGCCTGGCAGAGGGCAGCGTGTTGGTTTGCAACGCCCGCATCATCCAACTGTTTCTTCATACCAAGCACTGCCTGTTTGCTCGGCTCCAACAGCGCATCAAGACGGCGGATGACCGTCATCGGCAGAATCACATCACGATACTTACCGCGCACATAGACATCGCGCAGCACATCGTCGGCGATGCTCCAGATAAAGTTGACGATGGTGGTATGAGTTACATGGTTCATGTTCAGGAATTATCCTTTGCGCTTTTTCTTGTTTTCGGACGAATCGTTCGCACCACCGGCTTTCACCCATCCGTCAACCTCATCTCTCTTGAACTTCCAGAGTCGGCCAACGCGGTGGGCGGGCATGTCCTGTTTTTCAATCCACCTGTAGACAGTGTCATTGCTCACGCCGAGGTAGGTGCAGATATCCCCTACCGACAACCAACGATCTTCCATCTCAGCCATTTATCCATTTCCTCTAAGGACGTTCTGATCAAAGAGCCTTTTGCCTGTTTCTACAAAAAATGAGGATTCCTTGCGCATATTTGGCAACCTATTGGTATTAGTCGAATATTTTCAGGTAAAGGCCTATTGTCTACCGTTTTTTACCGTATAGGCCAGTATTTTACCATGTGACCAGCTTCTTAGTTACTTCGACTACCGGCTGCTTGAGGCCCTCCACTTCATATTTATCCAATCTCCCGCCGCCACTGTTTAATTTCCCCTCGCTTCCCCAGATCGCTTCTGCCACCCTCCCCTTTTCATTCAGCCTTCTTGTCTCAGTATCACTGATGAAAACACCCCCGTTTCTCAAGCCACGGATAAAAGGCGCATCTTTTCCCGACGATGCCTTCCTGTGCCAGAACCCGGGAAAGCTGCTCGGTCGCCATCACGGCCTGTTGAATGAAATCCGCCGCACTGTTGGCATCCCCGATACCCATTACCGGGCGCTGTATCATCCCCTGTTTCGTCATTTCGCCGCCTGGAGCCAAGAACTGCCCGCATCGGAAGCGCACCATCACTGCGCGCCTGGTGGGGCTCTGCGCCACGGCATCGAGGTGGCTCTGCATGCAGTGAAACGGCGACGCAAGCTGTTGCTGCCCGGCGGCGCCACGGCAGAACAACTGGCGGCCCGGCAGGATGTGTGGACCTACGCGGTGGTATCGGCGGCGCTGCTGCATGACTTTGGAAAGCCGGTGGGGGATATTCAGATCCTCATGCTCAACGCGGACGGCAGGGACATGGGCGCATGGCAGCCCTGGCGGGGTGATCTGCTGCAACAAGGTTGCCATGCCTACCGCCTGCGCTACCGCCGCCAGCGAAACTACCGGTTGCATGAGCGCCTGCCGGCGTTTTTTGTCTCCCGACTCATGCCGCAACTGGGGTTGGAGTGGCTGTCGGATGATCCAGAGGCTTTTTCGCTCTGGAGCGCCCTGATGGCGGGCGACTGGGAAAACGCGGGCATCATTGGCGAAATCGTCAGCCATGCCGATGCCCGATCCGTTGCCGGCGACCTGGCGGGCGATCAACAGCAGATGCCTGGCGCCCGGCAGCGCCCCCTGCATGAACGCTTGTTGACGGGGCTTCGTTATCTGCTGGATCAGGGAGAACTCCCCCTCAACGCCCGGGGCGCCGCCGGCTGGATAAAGGACGATGCTGTCTGGCTGGTGAGCAAGCGCGCCCTGGATGCCCTGCGGGAGCATCTGGAGCAGGAGGGTCACGCCGGCATCCCCCAGCGCAATGATCGTCTCATGGATGCGCTCCAGCAGTCCGGCAGCCTGATTCCCTGTGACGACAAGGCAATCTGGACAGTGCAGGTGTTCGCGGATAACTGGCCCCAGGCCAACACGCTCACGGTGCTGCGCTTCCCTGTCGGAAAAATCTGGAGCGACCCCACGGCAGCGCCCGCGCCTTTTCGGGGAAGCATCACACCCGATGGAGAGACACAGCCTTCCGTGGCGGCGCTGTCAGCAGATGAGCAACGCGCTTCACTATCACAAGCACATGAAAAATCAGAAGCCACGTTACCTGCCGATCAGCTGGTTGCAGCCGCAACACAAGTGCGAGACGAATCCCCGGTCAACATGGATATATTTTTAGAACCCGATCCTCCCGCCCAGGCCCCCTCACCGCCTTCGACCACAGCAGAGACCGCTTCAGCATTGCCACCCATGGCCGAATCCGGTCAGCGCTTTCTCGCCTGGCTGCGGCAGAACCTGCAAAGCGGCTTGCTGGAAATGAACTCGGCCTCGGGACGTATCCACCGGGTGCCGGAAGGCTTGCTGCTCATCAGTCCCGGTATCTTCAAGGACTACCACGATCCCCACCCCGATGCCACCTGGCAGCATGTACAACGCCGCTTCGCCCGGCTGAAGATCCACGAGAAAATGACCGATGGCACCAACATCCATGTTTACCATGTCATCGGCGAAAAAAGCCGCAAGCGCAGCCTGGTCAAAGGCTTCCTGATTCCAGAAGCCGATCTGCCGCAGGTGTTTCCAGGGCTGGATTTTCCGCCGCCCAACGCTCACTTACAGCGCAAGGCGGCAATCAAGGATAACAAGGACACCACAAACGGGGCACAAAACCAGAACAACCCCAGCACCATCCCTTGATGACTCAGCATCCTCCCCACCCTTTCCTGTCGATTATACTTTTCTGTTTTGGTCAAACAATAACGGGGCTGTTGATTACCAATATGGATAGGCCCCGGATGGAGGCGGTAGCAAAGTGGTGGTAAAAAGGACGTACCAACTGACAACACACAACATGGACAAGGAAGGGCCTGCGAGGCTCTATGATGGCGGTGGTTTATGGCTCTATATTGCAGAGGATCATTCCCGGCAATGGGTGTTCCAGTATCGGATCAATGGCACCGAGAACCAGATTGAGCTGGGTTCTCCGCCCAAGGTCACGCTGCAAGACGCCCGTAAACAGGCAGGCATTTATCGGTCGATGAAAGCCCGGGGCATCGACCCCATACATCACCACAAGGCAGAGCAACAAAACGATGCGACTCTCTGGACATTCGATAGATGCGCAGAGGCTTACATCGAAGCCAAGTCTTATGAATGGACCAGCAAGAAACATGCAGCCCAATGGCGGGCAACCATCAACACCTACTGTAGCCCGGTGTTTGGACAACTGCCCGTAGATCAGATCGATGTCGATCTGGTTCTGGAAGTCATCGAACCGCTCTGGTACACGAAAACAGAAACCGCAAGCCGGATAAGAGGACGTATCGAAAACATCCTGTCCTGGGCCATCGTGCGGGGCTATCACCCCGGACCCAACCCGGCGATCTGGCGAGGATTCATCGAGCACTTGTTGCCAAATAAGAACAGGATCATCCGATCAAGGCATCATCCATCCATGCCCCACCGGCATATCAGTGCGTTCATGCATGACTTGCAATCCGGAAACAGTATTTCTGCACAAGCGCTGCAATTTCTGATTCTCACCGCCGCCCGCACTGGGGAAGTGATCGGTGCAAGTTGGGCAGAAATCGACCTGCAAGCGCGTATCTGGACCATTCCCGCCCATCGCATGAAGGCAAAACGCAAACATCGTGTACCCCTGTCCAGCCATGCCATTACTCTGTTGGACAACCTGCCAACAAAAGAAGGCTGGCTGTTTCCCTCGACCTACCCAGGGCGGCACATCAGCAACATGGCCATGCTGAAATACATGCGAGACAAGGGGTATGGCATCAAAGGCAGTCGAGGCCCCTATGTGCCACACGGGTTTCGCAGTACGTTCAGGGACTGGTGTGCAGAAAAAACAGATTTACCGCGAGAGCTGGCAGAGGCCGCCCTGGCCCACACACTACGCAACAAGGTAGAGGCAGCCTATCAGCGCAGCGATTTACTGGAGAAAAGAAGGCCGCTCATGCAGGCATGGGCGGATTACTGTTGCGCTAAACCATCGCAATAACCTTGACCGCAAACAGGGGGCTACCTGCAACCCCTGCGTGTCCGGATTTCTTCGGCAGTCGGTCGTTCATCGAGGGTAAATTCGATCTTGCCATTGTCATAGACGATAAGGTAGCCCCACTCCACATCCTCCTCGCTCTGTCCATTTGCAGGAGGGTGCGCCCACCATGGCTCACGGCTTACTATTTTTGATTCCTGTTTGTTCACTGGTGCAATATCGTTCAGCCTACCCGGGAAGCCAAGCATCTCATATACTGCATCAACAAGGGAGCCGCTGCATACAGAAAATCGCTATTTGAATCCGGGGGAAACGCAGGACTACGAATTTTAGATTGAACCCCTACACCAAATGCGGTATAAGTGCAAGTGGGTCGCCTTGTGTTGGCGTCAGCGCGCACAGGCATCCAGGGAAGAAGATCATTCGAGGAATGATTGCAGCTTGTAAACACAAGCAGGGAGAACCAGGAACAATCGCCCCAGGTCACCCGCTCTTCGTCAGTCTATTGGTATATGGCGGAGAGGGAGGGATTCGAACCCTCGATACGGGATTACCGTATACACACTTTCCAGGCGTGCTCCTTCAGCCACTCGGACACCTCTCCGGATCGGACTGCCTGTACTTCCGGTACGAAACAGGGGGCGAAGATTAAACCACTTTGCCCTGATGTGCAATGCCCGGCCTGATTTTTCCATGATATTTTTTACGCGTTCCCATGCAGACGAAGATTGAGTATAGTTCGGTCTTTCTCATTCCCATTCAAGCTGATGAAAAGAAAAACAAAACCTACCCTTGCCGAACAGGCTGACCGGCATGTCCTGTATGAGCTGTCAGTACAGTGTTCGGAGGCGGAAATCGATTTTGTTTCGGAAACCTATGAGCAACTGCGTGGCAAACCCGCTCGCCTGTTGCGCGAGGATTTTTGTGGTACGGCCAATGTCTGCTGCGAGTGGGTTCGTCGTCACGGGGACAACCGGGCAATTGGGGTGGATCTGGATCAGAGCGTTCTGGATTGGGGAGTGAAAAACAACCTCTCCAAACTTGGCGCGGAACAACGGGCGCGAATCACTCTTCTCAACGAGGATGTGCTCACAGTCGAGACCGAACAGCCGGATATTCTTTCCGCCATGAATTTCAGCTACTGGTTGTTCAAGGACAGACAAACCCTGGGAAATTATTTCTCCCGCGCTTGTCAGGCGCTGAAAGACGACGGAATTCTGTTTCTGGATATCTATGGCGGTTATGAAAGCTTTCGCGATTGTGAAGAGGAAAGGGAAATCGAAACTCCCCACGGGGACGTCACCTATATCTGGGAGCAGGCCAGCTTCAATCCCATTACCCATGACCTGACCTGCCATATTCATTTTCATTTCGAGGACGATTCCCGCCTGGATCAGGCTTTCAGCTATCACTGGCGCCTGTGGACCTTGCCGGAGATCCGTGAACTGCTGGAGGAAGCGGGATTCAAAACGACGATCTACTGGCAGGGCTGGGACGAGGATGGCGAGCCGGATGGTGATTTCCACCCCGCAACCGACGCAGACGCGGACGCGGGATGGATTGCCTATATCGTTGCGGAAAAACGCTGATCAGCGCCCAAACAAGCCTTTCAACACATCCTTGCCCAGCTTGTCTCCGACTTTCTTCTGAATCTTTTCCTCGAGCTTTTCCTCGATCTTGTATTCAGCGTTCGCCTTTAATGCAGCGGCAAGATCCACTCGTATGGATGGATCCCTGACATCACCCTTGATCCTGACCGGGATTGCAACTCCCTTTAGCTTGGCTGCGTCCTCGCCCCCCTGACCTTTCAGAGAGCCGACAATCTTGGTGGTAAGCAGATAGTCGGACTGCTCCTTTACCAGATCCACCTTGCCCTTGCCGGTAACCCGCAGCACCGGGGATGCCAGATACAGATCCTGATTGTCTATCACCCCCTGCCGGATTACCCCCGTACCCTTGAGTTCGGCAAAATCCGTTTCCTCCGGCTCAGGGGAAACCGTTTGACCCATGGCCTTGCGGATGGCTTGCGCCAGGTTGACGCCAATGTAGGCGCCATCCCGGAAATTGATGGAAAAACGGCCATTGAGGTTCTTGCGGATGCTGGCGTCATCCAGCCCGATACTGCTCAGCTCCATATTCACATCGCCGGTGCCTCGCAGCTGTGCGCTGCCAGTGAGGTCATTCAGCAGGGGCTCTACCTGGATATTGGAGAGCTTTTCCGTGACATTGAATCTGGGCGTATCCTTGCGTACATCCAGCTGTGCATGAACTTGAAGTTTGCCCTTGTAAAGATCGGCGCCGAGAGGATCCAGTTTCAGCACGCCTTTGCGCGAACGCAGTTTCAAATGAATGTTCTCCATCTTCATCCCGCTGGCCTTGAGATGACCGATGCTGAAATCCGCATCCAGATCCAGCTTGCGCAGTGCGCTGAAATCCGGTTTTTCCGTTTTGCCCGCAGGAGCCGCTTGTGGCGACCCCTCCCCGGATGCCTGGGCTTGTTCACCGGGCGGAAGATAACGGTCCAGGTCGATCTGATCCAGCTTGAAATCGGCTCTCACCACGGGACCGTTGAACGACAGAAGCTTGAGCGTGCCATCCAGCGTTGAATCATCCAGATGGATATTCAAAGGCTTGACCGTAAGGCCATCACCTTCCTGAGCGACAAAGAACTTCGCCGAAACCTGTTTCAACACCTCGGGATCGGCGGTTTGCAGTTCCACGCCAGCCAGCGCGAGCAACGAGCGCAAGTCGGTTTTCTGCAGGGCAAGACGCGCCTCAAGCCGGGGCTTGCCACTGTTCATGGCGGAAACGCTCATGTCGCCGGTTACATCCACATTCATTCCGGACAGGGAAAAGTCACTCAGAGCCAATACGCCGTTTTTTCGATCCAGACCGATATTGCTTGCCAGAGCAAGTTTGACCCCCTCTTTCGGCAAGCCTTCGCCTGCCGCATCTACGTTCAGGGTCAGCGCGGACAGATCGAGACGCTGCAAATCATCCGAAAACACCATGTCGGTGGACATTTTCACTGCCATCTCGACTTCGGGCTTGCGGTTTTTCATCTGAAAACGCAGTTTCATGGGGACCGGCTTGCCGGCGGTCAGTTCCCCCAGGCTAAGGTTCAGATCATCCAGCGCGATGCGGTTCCCCTCCATTTCATCGGTAAAGTGGAAACTGACATCTTCCAGCTCCACACCCTGCAGCCTGATCTCGAAATCTTCCGCAGAGAGGCTGTTTGCGTCGCTTTTCTCGTGTCCGCCAGCCTCGGCAGATTCGCCTTTACCCGCTTTTGCCAGCCCTGCCCAATTTACTCGACCTTTCTTGTCCCGCTGCAAATCCAGACGTACCCCGCGCAACACCACGGTATCCACGGCCAGTTTCTTCTGCAACAGAGGTTTTACCGCCACTTTCAGATCCAGGCGTTTCACCACAGCCAACGGCTTGTCGCCAAAACCTGGCGCACTGCCAATGGTCACGTCCCCCAGCTCCAGTCCCACCCAGGGAAATACCGACCAGTTCAGAGGGCCGGCAATGGCCAGTTCCTGCCCGGTCTGTTTCTTGAAAGCAGTGCTTGCCTTGGCCTTGAGCGTCTCTTCGTCCACCAAGACCTTCAGGGCCACGACAGCCAGCACTGCTATCACGACGATGGTTACGGCCAATCCGATCAGCCATTTTACAATCTTCATCCTGTATCTCACTCCTCAACGGTTACACGTTGCAGCACCATAAATCCTGCTACAAATAGTAGCAGAACGGCAAGAATTCCCAGACGGGAATCTCCGCTCAATGCCGCCACCCAGCCCACCAGCAGAGGGCCAATGACAGCAGCAAATTTTCCCAGCATGTTGTACACGCCATAAAATACACCAGCACGGTCCTGGGGAATCAAGCGGGCGTAGAGAGAACGGCTAAGGGACTGAACACCTCCCTGAACCAGACCAATGACCACCGCCAGGGCGTAGAATTCCCACGCATCCCCCATGCGCCAGGCCCAGAACACGATAAGCACATAGATCAACAGCGCGATCATGATCCCTCTTTTGGGCCCGTAACGCTCACCAATACGGCCAAACAGCAGTGCCGCGGGAAAACCCACGAACTGGGTAACGAGCAAGGCGGCAAGCAGGTCGGATGCTTCAAAGCCGATAGCCAGCCCGTAGTCCACGGCCATGCGCACGATGGTATCCACTCCATCGATGTAGAGCCAGTAGGCAAGCAGAAACAATGCCACCATACGATAACGCCGCACCTCCCGCAGATTGTCCCGAATCTCTTTCAGCGCACCCCGCAATACCTGCTTGTTTGCAGGCCGTGGATTGCGTTCATGCACGAACAACAGCAACGGCAGGCTGAACATCGCCCACCAGACTCCCACCATGAGAAAGGATACACGCACCGCCTGTCCCGCATTTTCCATGCCGAAGAATTCCGGCCGCAGCACCATGAATACATTCAGGGCAAACAGCAGGCCGCCTCCCAGATAACCCAGGGCGTAACCCAGGGCTGATACCCGATCCAGCTCCGCGTCATCGGCCACATCCACCAGCAGTGCATCATAGGGTACGATACTGCCGGAGAAGCCGACAATGCCCAGGGCATACAACAACAGGGCAACCGGCCACATTCCCGCCGCCACCAGAAACAGGGAGGAAGTCATCAGGGCGCCGAGGAAGGCGAACAGCAGCAGATAGCGTTTCTTGCTCCCGCCCTGATCCGCCAGGGCGCCAATCAGCGGCGCAAACAGCACCATCAGGGTGCTCGCTGCGGAGTTCCCCACCCCCAGCCAGAAAGTGCTGTCGGTGGCGGCCAGATCACTAGCCCAGTACTCCTTGAAGAAAACGGGGAAAAAACCCGCCATCACCGTAGTGGCAAAAGCTGAATTGCCCCAGTCATACAGGGCCCAGCTGAAACGGGCACGCCTGTCCATCAACTCTTGATTCCCACTCCCCGGTTGAGCAGCCACAGGGAGGCGGCCGCAAGCACCAGGATGAAAGCCAGGATGAGCAACAGCGCCGTTTCCGGGCGGATATCCGACACGCCGAGAATACCGTAGCGAAAGGCATTGATCATGTACAACACCGGATTGGCCAGGGACAGCTTCTGCCAGAATTCGGGCAACATGCTGATGGAATAGAACACGCCACCCAGGTAGGTAAGCGGGGTCAGCACGAAGGTGGGGATCATGGTGATGTCATCGAAGCTGTTGGCGAAAACCGCGTTGATGAAACCCGCCAGGGCAAAGAGTATGGATGTCAGCACCACCACCAACAGCGTAAGCCATGGATGCACCACACCCACATCCGAAAAGAACAGGGTTATACCAGTGACCACGGCCCCAACCACCAGGCCCCGGGCCACCCCGCCGCTGACATAGCCGAGCAGAATTATCCAGTTGGGCACGGGTGAGATGATCAGTTCTTCGATATGGCGCTGGTACTTTGCCTGAAAGAAACTGGATACCGTGTTGGCATAACTGTTGGTGATCACCGCCATCAGAATCAGCCCCGGCACGATGAAGGACTGATAGCTGTATCCCCCCATCTCACCAATGCGTTCCCCGATGAGCGTGCCGAATATGAGAAAGTAAAGGCCGGTGGTGATCGCTGCGGGCAGAATCGTCTGCCCCCAGATGCGCATGAAGCGCAGCACTTCCTTGATGACGATAGTGGAATAAGCGACCCAGTAACGTCTGCTCATGCCGCTTCCACCTTCTTTTTTACCCGATCGAGGAAAAACTGCTCCAGGCGGTTCTGTTTGTTGCGCATGGAAAGCACTTCCATGCCCTGCCGGTTCAGCCAATCAAACAGACTGTTCAGGGTCTGTTCCTGTTCCAGAACGGCTTCCAGGGTATATTCATCACGAATACAAAGGGAAACCGGCGCACCCTCCGGCAGAGACTGAATCGGCGCGCGCAGGGTAAGGAGAAAAGCCTGGCGGTGCAGGCGATGCAGCAAGGCCTGCATGCTGCTGTTCTCCACGATCATGCCATCATCGATGATGGCAATGCTGCGACACAGGTTTTCCGCCTCCTCCAGATAATGCGTCGTAAGAACGATAGTGGTTCCGGCACGATTGATCTCTTCCATGAACGCCCACATGCTGCGCCGGATCTCGATATCCACTCCTGCGGTAGGCTCGTCCAGAATCATCAAGGGCGGCTCATGCACCAGCGCCCGGGCTATCATCAAACGGCGTTTCATGCCACCGGACAGACTGCGGGCCTGGGCCCTGCGCTTGCCCCAAAGATCCAGTTCCTTGAGCACCTTTCGGGTCTTATCATAAGCGATTCGCCGGGGTATGCCATAGTATCCCGCCTGATTGATGACAATCTCTTCCACCGGCTCCCACTGATTGAAGTTGAAATCCTGAGGCACCAGGCCAATGCGCCGTTTTACTTCCTGAGGCGCCCTGTCCAGGTCATGGCCAAATACTTCCACCCGGCCCGAGGTTTTACGCACCAGGGAACTGAGAATCCCGATGGCGGTGGATTTCCCCGCGCCGTTGGGCCCCAGCAGAGCGAAAAAATCCCCTTCGCGCACCTGAAGGTCGATACCCTTCAATGCCTCGGTGCCGTTGGCATAGGTCTTCTGCAATTGTTCGAGTCGGATTGCGTGGCTCATGGCGGGATTATCGGTTACAAAACAGGGCTATTGTCCTCTGAAACTCTCATGGAATCCATCTCCGTTGAATGGTTGCCGGGAACGGGTGAGATCATGGTTGTCATTCGTCCCTTTTTCTGGCAAGGCCCCCGGTCAGCATTTCCCTGAAGCCGCGGCTGACGTAGAATGCGGTCTGTTTCCATTCCATTCGAGATATCCCCCATGAAACAGAAACTTCTCGCCATGCTGTCCCTGCAGGATCAGCTCAACCGCCAGATCAACCCGGACTGGCTGCAGGCCGACAACGAATGGTATCGGGCCATCTGGCTGGAAAGCGCGGAACTCATGGAACATTACGGCTGGAAATGGTGGAAAGCCCAGGAACATGATCTGGAACAGATTCGCCTGGAGCTTATCGATATCTGGCATTTCGGCCTCAGCGCAGAACTGCTGGGACAGGCGGGCGACCAGGAAAAAGCCGCAACCAACATGCTTGCGCAACTGGAGGAGGCACAAACCGGGGAAACGGATTTTCGCAACAATGTGGATCAGCTCGCCCGGCATGCCCTGAACCACCACACCCTGGATGTTCCAGCCTTCCTGAGCCTGCTGGATGCCGCAGACACGGGATTCGACGACCTGTACCGCATCTATGTGGGAAAGAATGTCCTCAATCGTTTCCGCCAGAACCACGGCTACAAGGACGGCAGCTACATCAAGATCTGGGAAGGACGCGAGGACAACGAGCATCTAGCGCAAGTGGTGGCGACCCTGGACGCGGATGCCACGGACTTCCAGGAAAACCTGTATCAGTCGCTGGAACAGCGATATCCGGGATGAGGCGCAGCCGCCGTCATTTCTCTATAGGGAACCTCGAAAAATTCCTTCCATGGAATTTTTCTGGTCGCAAAGAGAAAATGCGATTTCCTCTTTGCTCACATTTTCAATCACTTGTGGTGATTTAAAATGGTGGGACATCCCTGTCCCACTCGGGCATCTCGATTATTCGAGATGCCCTATACCTGACGCTTTACATCCATTACATCCGGTACCTGGGCCAGCTTTTCCATCACCCGGCTGAGCTGTTCCATATTCGCCACTTCAACGGTAAAACGCATACTGGCGGTTTCCTTTTTCCGGTTGGAATGGGTCTTGACCCCAAGCACATCCACTTCCTCATTGGAGAAAACCGAACTGATATCGCGCAACAGCCCCTTGCGGTCATGGGCATGGAGCTGCACGTCCACAAGAAACACGCCCCGGGGCTGTTCCTCGCTCCAGACCACGGAAATCAGACGCTCCGCCTGATCCTTCTTCAGGCGGCGCAGCACCGGGCAGTCCGCCCGGTGTATGCTCACCCCCTTGCCGCGGGTGATATAGCCCATGATGGGATCATTGGGAACCGGTTTGCAGCAGCGCGCCGTGTGGGTCATCAGGCCATCGACACCCTGTACCACCACCTCGCCGGCGGCGGCCTTGTGTCGAACGGAACGCTTGTCCGCCTTGAGGGCAATGTCCCTGTCATCGTCCAGCGCTTTCTGCGCCACTTGCAGATTGGCCACCTGGATTGCAGACACCTCTCCCCGACCCATGGCGGCATACAGGTCATCCACTGTCTTGAAATTGTATTTCTCCAGCAACTTTTCCAGATCCGGCTTCTTCACCCCCAGACGGTTGATTTCCTTGTCCAGACTGGCCTTGCCCAGGGCCACATGCTGCTCATAGTCCTGACGCTTGAACCAGTGCCGGATGCGGTTGCGCGCGCGTGAGGTGGTCACATAACCGGAGCTGGCGTTGAGCCAGTCCAGGCTGGGACCACCTTCCTTTACGGTGATGATTTCCACCGTCTGGCCGCTCTCCAGGGGTTGGGTAAGGGAAATCATCTTGCCATCGGCCTTCGCCCCCCGGCAACGATGCCCCACGGAACTGTGGATGGCATAGGCGAAGTCCACCGCTGTGGCTCCCCGAGGCAGCTCCACCACCTTGCCATCGGGAGTAAGAACATAGATGCGCCGGGCTTCGAATTCCGCGTCTGCTTCTTCAGCGTCCTGGGTATCACCCGGATGCTCCAGCCAGGCGCGCATCCATTCGATGCGCCGTTCCAGTTCCGAGTCCCCCTTGCCGTCCTCCTTGTAACGCCAATGGGCCGCCACGCCACGTTCCGCATGGTCATGCATTTCGCGAGTGCGGATCTGAACCTCCAGCGGCTTGCCATCTTCACCGATTACCGCCGTATGCAGGGAGCGATAGCCATTTGCCTTGGGGTGAGCGATGTAATCGTCGAACTCCTTGGGGATGGGCTGCCAGGCGCCATGCACCATGCCCAGCACCTCATAGCACTGGGCCACGCTGTCCACCAGCACCCGTACCGCACGTACATCGAAGATCTGGCTGAAATCCACGCCCTTGCGCTGCATTTTCTTCCAGATACTGTATATGTGCTTGGGACGACCGCTGATATCGGCTGGTATGCCGTGCTGTTCACAACTGGCCTGAAGACGCCCTACGACTCCGGCAATGAATTGCTCACGTTCTTCCCGTTTCTCCTCCAGCGCCCGGGCAATATCCCGATAGGCATTCGGATGCAGCACCCGCAGGGACAGATCCTCCAGCTCCCATTTGAGCTGCCAGACGCCGAGACGGTTGGCCAGAGGAGCATGGATACGCTGGGTGATATCCGCGATGGCGCGACGTTCTTCCTCTTCCCCTACCTGCTGCAACACACGCATGAGCTGCAGACGCTTGGCAAGGACGATAAGCACTACCCGCACATCATCCGCCAGTCCCAGCAGCATGCGTCGCAGATTCTCGCTCTGCTTGTCGTCGTTTGCGCTACTGCCGCTCACCGCTACCGTGCGTATGCGGCTGAGATCACGGATCATGGCGGGCACCCGCTCGCCAAAGGGCTCCGCCTTTTCCAGCTCCGCCAGAGGCAGATCAGACAACAGGGAAGCTACCAGGGTTTCTGTATCCAGATTGAGCTGATCGAGTATGTCCGCAGTCTGCATCAGAGCCAGCTGATGCTGCACCCCGCCAAAGGCGGGTTCTTCATCATGCACCCGATGGATCAGCTCCAGCGCCAGACTGATCTGATGAATCTCCTTGCGGCTGCGATGCCCCGCAAGAGCAGCCAGCCACGCAGTGATCTGCTCCTGGCTGACGCTGCCGGTTTCGGGTAGATGCGAAACAGTGCTGACCATGACATGAAGCCGAAATCATGAATGAAAATTGCGCTAACCATAGCACAGCGAAAGCACACAAGCTGTTTGAATACGCCGAACCAGAAACCGGTCAGCGGATTTCCTCAATGGAAAATTTCTTGTGCAAAATACGCGGGGTGATCAAGCCATAGCCCTGTTGCTGCCAATAAGCCAGCTCGGTAATGGCCGAGGGCACCACTTCCACAAAATCAAGAAAATCCTTTACCTGATAGCCATAATCGGCCGCTGCCAGTCCACAGACCCGGAATTTCACTCCCAGGGAAGCATAGTATTTCATGCGCCCCACGGCTTCGGCATATTTCTGCTGATTGGCTTTGGCCAGGGTCACGATTTCCGTGCCGTGAATTACCACCACGATGTCCATAAACTCCGGCGCCATGTCATAAGGCGCCTCCATGAGCGGATTCATGTAGGAACGCACCCAGTACAAGGCGCTGGAGATATGGCGCGGATCATCGAAATAGAAATCGAAAACCACCTTTGGTTCGGCATAAGGGGTATGCACGAGCTTGCCCGCCCCGCTCGGGAAGGAAGCCAGCGACAGCAGGCAGGATACAAGAACGCTGAAAATGAGTTTTTGCATGCTATTGAGTATAGCAGGATGCTGAAAAACAGCATTTTTACAACCCGTATGCGGTATCAGTCCAGCACGTGGCTCACCAGCCCGTCTGCCAGTTTTGGTTCAAACCAGGTGGACTTGGGAGGCATGACCTCGCCAGCATCCGCCACCGCCATGAGCGCTTCCATGGTAGTGGGATACAGGGAGAAAGCCACCGCCCAGTCGCCGGAATTTACGCGCTTTTCCAGCTCTCCCAGACCACGGATGCCACCGACGAAATCGATGCGGGTGTCGGTGCGCGGATCTTCTATGCCCAGCAGGGGCGCAATGAGATTGTCCTGCAGCAGACTCACGTCCAGACGCGCCACCGGATCATCCTGGGGAATGCGTTCCGGCTTGATGTTCAGCCGGTACCACTGATTGCCCAGATACATGCCATATTCGCCACTGCGGGCGGGTTTCACGGGCTCGTCCGACGGCTGGATGTCGAAAGCCGCACCGATCCGGGAAACGAACTCTTCCGGCGACAGGCCATTGAGATCCTTCACCACCCGGTTGTAATCGAGAATCTGCATCTGGTCATGGGGGAAAATGACGCTGAGGAAATAATTGTAACTCTCCTCTCCCGTATGCCCGGGATTGGCCGCCTTGCGCGTCGCCGCTACCCGGGATGCCGCCGCGGATCGGTGATGACCGTCGGCCACATACAGCGCATCCAGAGCGTCAAAAGCCTCGGTGAGGGTTTTTACCTTGTTCTCGTCAGACAGTACCCAAAGCTCATGGCGTACCCCGTCTGCCGCGGTTACATCCATGTCCTGCCGGCTCTGGGCCGTTTCCGCCAGAATGCGGTCGATGACCTGGGTGGCCGGATAGACCAGGAAAACCGGGCCGGTCTGGGCGTTCAAGGTGTCGATGTTGCGCACCCGGTCGTCCTCTTTCACCGGACGGGTGAATTCGTGCTTCTTGATGCGGTCCTGATCATAGGCTTCCACGGAAGCCACAGCCATGAGCCCGGTTTGCACGTGATCCCCCATGGTGAGGCGATAGACGTAATAGCTGGGCTTGTGTTCCCGGGCCAGCACCCCTTCGGCCACCATCCGATCCAGATTTTCGCGCCCCTTGGCATACACCTCCGGCGCATAGGGATCAGTACCTTCCGGCAAGTCCACCTCGGGACGGGAAATATGCAGAAAACTCCAGGGACGGCCTTCCACCATGGCCCGGGCTTCCGCCTCGTTCATCACATCATAGGGAGGGGCGACAACATCATCGGCTCGACCGGCGACGGGACGCAGGCCGGGAAAGGCTTTGATCAGTGACATGGAACTACTCGCTGGGATAAGAATTGACCCGCAATTGTTGCAAAAAACGCACGGAAATGCATCCGGGACTTATTCCCTCTCTTCGATCCAGTGCATCTGTATGGCCTCGAGAATCTTCTCCCCGCTTTTTTCCGGGTCATCATCGAAATCCGCCAGAGCCAGAACCATGTTGCGCAAGTCCACGAAATTGACCGTCAGGGGATCCACATCGGGATGAGCTTCATCCAGTTCGATGGCGATATCCAGTACGTCTGTCCACAACAGTCCCATCAGTGATTCTCCGATACCTGGTTGATGGTGTATTTGGGAATCTCGACCACAAGGTCTTCCTCACCCACTTCCGCCTGGCAACTGAGACGGGATTCCGGCTCCAGCCCCCAGGCCTTGTCCAGCAGATCCTCTTCGGTCTCACTGGCTTCGTTCAGGGAATCGAAACCTTCGCGCACGATCACGTGACAGGTGGTGCAGGCGCAGGATTTCTCGCAGGCGTGCTCGATTTCTATGCCATGCTCCAGCGCCGCATCACAGATGGTGACACCGGGCTCGGCTTCAATGACCGCGCCCTCGGGGCAGATTTCCTCATGGGGAAGAAAGATGATCTGGGGCATTGAGATATCCTGCGTTATTCAAATTCGTTGATATTGTGACCGGCCATGGCTTCCTGGATACCGGAATTCATGCGCCGCTCCACATAGAACTCACAGACTTTTTCCACGTTTTTTGCCTGTTCCTCGATGGCGTCGGCATCATTGCCGGCAATCGCCTGATTGAGCTGCTCCAGGGCGGTTTCAATAGGCTTGCGTTCATCATTGCTCAGCAGCCGGTCTCCATCACTGGCCAGGGCCGCCTGCAGCGCCTCCACCACGCGCATGCCTTCCACCCGGGCCTCCGCCAGCTTGCGTTCCTGCATATCCTGTTCGGCATGCTCATAGGATGCTTGCAGCATGCCGCTGATTTCCTCATCCGTGAGGCCATAGGAAGGCTTGACCGTAACCTGAGCCCTGACCCCCTGGCTGAGTTCCTCGGCTTCTACATTCAGCAGGCCGTCTGCATCCACACGGAAAGTGACCCGGATACGCGCCGCGCCGGCCACCATGGGAGGAATGCCGCGCAACTCGAAACGCGCCAGGGAGCGGCAATGCTCCACCATTTCCCGCTCCCCCTGCAGCACATGAATCGCCATGGCCGTCTGACCATCCTTGAAGGTGGTGAATTCCTGGGCGCGGGCCACGGGAATGGTGGTGTTGCGCGGAATAAGCTTCTCCACCAGCCCGCCCATGGTTTCCAGCCCCAGGGAGAGCGGCGTCACATCCAGCAGCAGTATTTCATCATCGGGTTTGTTGCCCGCCAGCACATCCGCCTGGATTGCGGCGCCCAGCGCCACCACCTTGTCCGGATCGATGTCCACCAGGGGAGCGCGCCCGAAGAAATCACCTACCTTTTCCCGCACCCTGGGCATGCGCGTGGAGCCGCCCACCATGACCACTTCGCGCACTTCATCAGCGGAAATATCCGCGTCCCGCAGGGCACGACGACAGGCGCTGATGGTTTTGCGGATCAGGGGATCGGCCAGCCGGTTGAAGGTTTCCCGGTCGATACTCCCCTGCCAGCGTCCATCGCCGGGTATGGCGATATCCAGCTCCGCCACTTCCGCATCACTCAGGACTTCCTTGGCCCTCCGCGCATCCTGCATGAGCTGGCGCAGCACCTTGTGATCGGCGTCATCGGCAATACCGGCCTGATCCATGATCCATTCCGCGATGGCCTGGTCGAAATCATCCCCGCCCAGCGCCGAATCCCCGCCGGTTGACATGACTTCGAACACGCCCCGGTTCAGGCGCAGAATGGAAATATCAAAAGTACCGCCCCCCAGATCGAAAATCGCATGCACGCCATCGGCGCCGCGATCCAGACCATAGGCCACCGCCGCGGCGGTAGGTTCATTGAGCAGGCGAAACACGTTCAGCCCGGCCAGTCGGGCGGCGTCCTTGGTCGCCTGGCGCTGGGCATCATCAAAATAGGCAGGCACGGTGATGACCACGCCACTCAGTTCACCACCCAGGGTTTCTTCGGCGCGATGAGCCAGCACGCGCAGAATCTCGGCGGAGACTTCCATGGGGCTGACATCACCGGAAACCGTGCGTATCCGCGGCACGCTGCTGTCCTGATCGACAAACTCATAGGGCAGACTGCCGCCCAGGGATTTGATATCGGAAACCGGGCGGCCAATGAGTCGCTTGGCCGAAGCAATGGTATTTAGGGGATCGCTGGCCGCCGCTTCCCGGGCCTCATGTCCGACAATGACGCCATCCTGGGTATATCGCACCACGGAAGGCAGCAGATGCCGGCCCTGCGCATCCGGCAGGGTTTTGGCCTGCCCGCTGCGCACCGCAGCCACCAGGGAATTGGTCGTCCCCAGGTCTATCCCCGCCGCCAGGCGATGTTCATGGGGTGCCGCGGCCTGACCGGGCTCGGCAATCTGGAGCAAGGCCATCAGAGCATGTCCTCGAGTTCGGCTTCCAGGCTCTCGGCCTCGGCGAGCAGTTTGTTCAGAAACTGCATCTTGCGCACGGACTCCCGCGCTGCCTGCAGATTGGTGGGGCTGGGATCTTCGAAATGAATGGCCATCTGAGCCACCTGGGTGCGGATCATGCTGCTGATGCGATCCATGAGTTCATCCAGCACCGCCTGGGGATCATCCGCATCACGGGCCTTTTCCAGCGCCTCGCGCAGCTCCAGCTGTTCCATGAGAAAAGCCGTATCCCGGGTGGTCTCCTTTTCCGCCTGCATGTCGATTCCGTGCAGGGAAAGAAGATACTGGGCGCGGCTAACCGGATTCTTGAGGGTCTCGAAAGCTTCGTTGATGCGGGTAGCCTGTTGCAGGGAAATGCGCTGTTCCTGGTTGCTGGCATTGGCGTAACGATCCGGATGCACTACCCGCTGCAACTCGCGATAGCGTTCCGCCAGCGCTTCTCCGTCCACAATGAAATCCACGGGCAGACCAAACAGCTCGAAATGATTCTTGGAAAGATCGAACATGGCTGCCCCGGTAGCCGTCAAGACAATCAGACGGTAAAGCTTTCGCCACAGCCACAGGAGGCCTTGGCATTGGGGTTATTGAACTTGAAGCCTTCATTCAGGCCTTCCTTGCCGTAATCCACTTCCGTTCCATCCAGATACAGCAGGCTTTTTTTGTCCACCACCAGCTTTACGCCATGTTCTTCGAAAATCTCGTCATTTTCTTCATCCAGCTCATCCACGAACTCGATGACATAGGCCATGCCGGAGCAGCCGGAAGTCTTGACCGCGAGACGCACACCCAGACCCTTGCCGCGATTCTGCAGAAAGGTGCGTACCCGCTCTGCTGCCGTTTCTGTCAGAGAAATGGCCATGATTTCAGTCCTGCTGCTTGGAGGAGAAATCCTCGATGGCCGCCTTGATCGCATCTTCCGCCAGCACCGAGCAATGCACCTTTACCGGCGGCAGAGCCAGTTCTTCGGCGATATCCGTGTTCTTGATCTGCTGCGCTTCTTCCAGGGTCTTGCCTTTCACCCATTCGGTAAGCAGGGAGCTGGAAGCAATGGCGCTGCCACAACCATAGGTCTTGAACTTGGCATCCTTGATCACGCCATCCTCGCCTACTTCGATCTGCAGGCGCATCACGTCACCACAGGCCGGCGCGCCAACCATGCCGGTACCCACATTCTTGGCCTGCTCGTCCATCTGCCCCACGTTGCGGGGATTCTCGTAATGATCGATTACCTTGTCACTGTATGCCATGAGTTTTTACCTTAAAAGAATTAATGCGCGGCCCATTGTACGGAATTCAGATCGATGCCCGCCTTGTACATATCCCACAGGGGGGAAAGGTCACGCAATCTATTAACTTGTTCTCTCAACTTGCTGATAACAAAATCAATTTCTTCCTCTGTCGTATATCTGCCCAGAGTGAATCTCAGGGAACTGTGAGCCAGTTCATCAGGCCTGCCTATGGCTCTCAGTACATAACTGGGCTCCAGACTGGTGGAAGTACAGGCAGATCCCGAAGACACCGCTATGTCCTTGAGGGCCATCATCAGGCTCTCACCTTCCACATAATTGAAGCTCACATTCAGGTTGCCGGCAACCCGATGTTCCAGATCACCGTTGACATAGACCTCTTCCATGCCCTTGAGACCATCCCAGAGACGCTTGCGCAGGGCCAGCAGACGTTCATTTTCCGCCGCCATCTCCTCCCTGGCAATACGGAAGGCCTCGCCCATGCCGACAATCTGGTGGGTGGCCAGGGTGCCGGAACGCAATCCGCGCTCATGACCGCCGCCATGCATCTGCGCTTCCAGCCGCACCCGGGGCTTGCGCCGCACATACAAAGCGCCCATGCCCTTGGGACCATAGATCTTGTGCGCGGAAAAGCTCATGAGATCCACAGGCAGGGTCTTCATATCGATCTCGACCTTACCTGCACTTTGTGCTGCATCTACATGAAATACAACTTTATTTTCCCGGCATATTTCGCCGATGGAGGCGATGTCCTGGATCACCCCAATCTCATTGTTCACGTGCATCACGGACGCCAGAATGGTGTCCTCGCGCAAGGCATCGCGAAACTCATCGAGATCCAGCAGGCCATTCGGCTGTACATCCAGATAGGTGACTTCGTAGCCTTCGCGTTCCAGCTGACGACAGGTGTCCAGTACCGCCTTGTGCTCGGTCTTGACGGTGACGACATGCTTGCCACGCTTGTGGTAGAAATGCGCCGCCCCCTTGATCGCCAGGTTGTCAGACTCGGTGGCGCCGGAAGTCCAGACAATTTCCCGGGGATCGGCATTGATCAGCGCCGCCACATGTTCCCGCGCTTCATCCACCAGCTTTTCCGCCTCCCAGCCAAAAGGATGGCTGCGGGACGCCGGATTGCCGAAAGTACCGTCCAGAGTCAGGCAGCGACACATCTTTTCCGCCACCCTTTCATCCACGGGGGTGGTGGCTGAATAGTCGAAATAAATAGGGAGTTTCATGCAATGCTCCAGGGTGATTTTGCTCAGTGTTGTTTGGCGGAATCGGCCCAGGACAGATTCGCCGCCTGACGCTTGTCCCTGGCCAGCTGCTTGTCCAGCAAATCCTGCAGGCTGATGCTGCTCAGATAGTCATGAATGCTCTCGCTCAGATCCTGCCACAACTCGTGGGTCAGACAACGCTTGTCGCCCTGACAATTGCCCTTGCCCCCGCATGCAGTCGAATCCAGGCGCTCGTCCACGGCGGTAATCACTCCGGCCACGTCTATGCGCCGGGCTTCCTGACCGAGCATATAACCGCCACCAGGACCACGAATACTGGTCACCAGCTCACGCTTGCGCAAACGGGAGAAAAGCTGCTCCAGATACGACAGGGAAATATCCTGACGACCGGCAATCTCGGCCAGGCTTACCGGCCCCTCATGGCTGTGCAGCGCCAGATCCAGCATGGCGGTAACTGCGTACCGCCCTTTCGTAGTCAGTCTCATCTGTACCTGTCCCGTGGCAAATATGGGCGCAACTATACATTACCGACTATTTTAGTCAAGTATTGGCAACAGGACATCCCGAAAAACCGGGAATCGTATTTTCGGTTTGCGACGAGAAAAATTCCAGGGAGGGAATTTTTCGAGATTCCCATCAGGAACCGAATCGCTCAGGCGCTGTTTTTCTCTTCGCTTCCAGGGGCATCTTCCAGCTTGTGCAGTTCTTCCGCCGTGGATACGATTTCGCAGGAGCTCAGTTCCGGAAGATCCACATCCTGCTCGGTGTAACCCATGCTTTTGAGCACTTCGCACATGTGCGACATGCGGGTTTCCAGCACATGCACATGATCGAGCATGCAGTTGATGGCATTCGCCACCGGATCCGGCGCATCCTGGGTGGCGCCGTAGGCGTCGAAACCCATCTTCCTGGCAAGTTTTTCCCGGTGCCTGTTGTCTCCCTCGGATTTTCTTTCCACCAGGCGTCCGGGAATGCCCACCACCGTGGCGTTCGCCGGCACGGATTTCACCACTACCGCATTGGAACCAATCCGCGCGCCATGGCCGATATCTATGGGCCCCAGCACCTTGGCCCCGGCGCCAACCACCACGTCATTCCCCAGGGTGGGATGACGCTTGCCCTTTTCCCAGGTGGTACCTCCAAGGGTCACGCCATGGTAAAGGGTGCAATCGTCACCAATGACCGCCGTTTCGCCAATGACCACGCCCATACCGTGATCGATGAAGAAGCGCCGCCCGATGGTCGCTCCGGGATGGATTTCGATGCCCGTGAGCCAGCGCGCCAGATTGGAGGTAATGCGTCCCAGCCATTTGAAATTTCGTTTCCACAGAGCATGCGCCATGCGATGAGCCATGACAGCATGCAGCCCCGGATAGGTAGTCAGCACCTCGAAACTGGTACGCGCCGCGGGATCGCGGTCAAAAACAGACTGAATATCCTCTTTCAGACGTTCGAACATGTTGGTTTGCCCTACTTCCGGGAATATCCGACCATTTTACTCTATTTTCCGGGCTTGTTCAGGGTATCCCGAAAAATCGAGATGCACATGCGGTACAGGGATGTCCCGCCGTTTTCCATCACCCCAGGTGATCGAAAGGCAGGCAAAGAGAAGGCACATTCTCTTTTTGTGACAAGAAAAATTCCATGAAAGGTTTTTTCGAGGTCCGCTGAAGTTATCGTCTGCTCTGCCGACACCCATTCATGAGCCCTTTCAACCAACTTGCGAACCATGGACGACATTACCGCATCCTCCTTGACCAGCGACATACAGATCGGCCGCCAGGCCATTCACGACCGCCAGCTCAACGTGTATGGTTATGAATTGCTCTATCGCGATCCGACACCGGGACAGTCAGCCGCCAGTGGCGACGAGGCCTCGTCCCGGGTGCTGCTCAACGCCTTCATGGAAATCGGTCTGCCGCGCATCGTCGGCCATCATCTGGCGTTCATCAACCTTACTGAGGCCTTCTTCACCGAGATGCCCGACATTCCCTTCGAGCAGGAAAAAGTGGTGCTGGAAGTTCTGGAAGATATCGAGATTACCGACGCGGTCATCCAGGGCGTGGCAAAGCTGCATGCAAGAGGAGTGCGCATTGCACTGGATGATTACTGTTTCGAAGAAAAATGGCAGCCTCTGCTGCCCTATTGCAACATCGTCAAGGTGGAAATTCCCGCAGTGGATCTGGCGCAACTGCCGGACCAGATCCGCCCCCTGCGTGATCGCGGCATCACCCTGCTTGCGGAAAAGCTGGAAACCGGCGCGGAATACCACGCCCTGCATGACATGGGATTCGACCTCTTTCAGGGATACTATTTTTCCAGGCCCAGCATCGTTTCGGGCAAGAGACTGTCGGAAAACCATTTTCTTGTCATCCGTCTGCTTGCCTCCCTGACAAATCCGGATTCCCGGATCCAGGACATCGAGGAACTGATCGCCAACGATCCGGCCCTGAGCATGAAAGTCCTGCGCTACATCAACTCCGCGGCCTGCTCCCTGCCACGCAGCATCAACTCCATACAGGAAGCCATTATTCTCATGGGACATGAGCGCATCCGCTCCCTGGCGCTGCTCATTGCCCTGTCCCGTATCAGAAACAAGCCCGCCAGCCTGTTCCACACAGCCTCGGTTCGCGCCAACATGTGCAGAGCCATTGCCCGGCGCACCACGCCATCGCTGCAAGACAGCGCCTTTACCACAGGTCTGTTGTCAGTACTGGATGTACTCATGGATCAACCCATGGATACCATCCTTGAAGAGCTGTCCCTTTCCGCCGATATCGTTTCTGCCCTGCTGAACAGACAGGGCAAACTGGGAGAAATACTGGAACTTACGCTGCGCCATGAAAACCACGATTTCCCGCTTCCGCGACTTCTGCCCCTGCGGGAACTCCAGGCGATCTGGCTGGACAGCTCTGAAAAAGCATTTGCCCTGACTTCCCCATGATTTGCTCCGTTAGGTTCATGCCGGACGCAGCCATTGACCCGGCAATAATCCTTGACGACCATTTCCATTGCTGACAGACTGCGCCCTCGCCAGAGGGTGCTCTGTCAGTGACAGGGTTAAACGGGAAGCCGGTGCAAGACCGGCACTGCCCCCGCAACGGTGATTGGGTATGGAAACGCCACAAGCCACTGCGATTTCTATCGTGGGAAGGCGGCATTTCCTGCAATCGAGCAACCCATCAGTCCGGAGACCGGCCTTCTGATCATTCCCATCCGGCGCGGGTGTGCGCCCCTGACATGGAATATCACAAT
Organism: Sedimenticola sp.; assembly: GCA_026985055.1. Lineage (GTDB taxonomy): Bacteria > Pseudomonadota > Gammaproteobacteria > Chromatiales > Chromatiaceae > Thiolapillus. The sequence goes on from JALSQZ010000190.1 coordinate 25,910, forward strand.
GAAAAACCCTGTTCTTACTCTGATGCTTGCAGCCGCAGTGGGCATTGCCCATGCCGCGGATAATCTTGAACCCTACATCGTTACTGCCACCAGCTACCCGATTCCACTGGATGATGCCCTGGCGAGCATGGATGTCATTGATCGTGCAGAAATCGAGCGTTCCGCCGCCACGGACATTGCCGACCTGCTGAAATTCCACACCGGCATGGAAATCGGACGCAACGGCGGCCCCGGACAAGCCACGTCCCTGTTCATTCGCGGTACGGAAAGCGACCACAATCTGGTGATGATCGATGGCGTGCCCATCAATTCCGGCAGCGTGGGCAGCGCCGCCCTGCAGCATATCGACCCGCAGAACATCGAACGCATCGAGATCTACAAGGGACCACGCTCCACTCTCTGGGGCTCCGGCGCCATTGGCGGCGTGGTCAATATCATCACGCGCAAGGCAGACAAGGAAAACATCCGCTTTGGCGCTTCCCTGGAAGGCGGCAGCAACAACAGCTGGCGAGGCAATGCACATCTAGGACATGCAGCAGACAATCACCGCCTGAGCGCCAGCCTCTCCTACCAGAAAACCGACGGCTTCCCACCCCTGGCTTCCTCGAATATCGACCGAGGTTACGATAACACCAGCTTTGACCTGGCCGGCGGCATCGATATCGGCCGGCACAGTTTCAACGCCAGTCACTGGCAGACCCAGGGAAACAACGAATACCTGGATTATTTCGGCAATCCACTGGATCAGGATTTTCTCAACAGCCGCTCCAGCCTGAGCTGGGACGTGGCATTCACGGATGACTGGAACAGCACCCTGGAGCTGGCCCAGGTACGGGATCACATCGACCAGAACCAGAGCAGCGACTCGGTGCACACGGATCGCACCGAGCTGTCCTGGCGCAATCAGTTTTCCCTGGATCAGGATCAGTTGCTTCTGGGTGTCAAGAGCAGCAACGAGGATGTAACCCTGGACGGCGCCTTCTCTTCCTATGACACGGACACGGATATCCTCGAACTCTGGGGCCAGTACGACCTGCTGCGCGGTGCTCACCATGCCATCATCGGCATCCGTTATCTGGATCACGAGGACGCGGGCAGCAAGTTCACCTGGAGCCTGAACTATGGCTATGACTTCGGCCAGGGCAGTCGCGCATGGGCCAGCGCCGCCACTGCCTTCCGCGTACCCAGCGCCAACGAGCGCTATGGCTTTGGCGGCAACCCGGATCTGGAAGCGGAAGAATCCATCTCCTATGAGCTGGGCCTGAAGCACCGCCTGGGCGAGCGTCATGAACTGAGCGTCTCCGTGTACCGCAACGACATCGACAACATGATCCAATGGGTGCTGGTCACTCCCCCCTGGGAAGGCTACAACCAGAACGTGGCGCAAGTGCGCATCGATGGCCTGGAACTTGGCTATGACTACAGCGGCGACACCCTCGACCTGCATCTTGGCGGCAACTGGCAGGATCCCGAAGATCGCGACAGCGGAGAACCTCTGCTTCGCCGCGCCAGACACAGCCTCAATGCCCATCTGACTTATATCTGGAACCAGTGGAGCCTTGGCGCCGATCTGCTCTATTCGGGCAAGCGCAAGGACTTTGGCGGCATCACCCTGGACAGCTATGCCCTGGTAAACCTGAATGCCAGCTACCGAGTGAACAGGAACTGGCAGCTCTTTGCCAAGCTGGAAAACGCCTTTGACGAGGATTACCAGCTGGCCAGTGGTTACAACACCCAGGGCCGTGCCGGATTTCTGGGCATAAGATATACCCACTGAGCATTACCAGCCCTGTAGATTCGCCGGCGTATAATGTGTGCATGAACCGCCTGACGAAAATTACCACCCGCAGTGGCGATCAAGGCAAAACCGGCCTCGCCGACGGCAGCCGGGTAGACAAGGACAGCCTGCGCATCCAGGCGCTTGGAGATCTGGATGAACTCAATGCCGCCCTGGGATTGCTCGCCGTGGAAGCGGATGACGACCATTCTGCAGCGATTGCCGAAATCCAGCAACGCCTGTTCGATCTGGGCGGCGAACTGGCGCTGCCGGGCAGCACCGGCATCCATGAAAGGCATGTACAAAAACTGGAACAACAGACCGAAACCATCAATGCGGAACTGCCGCCCCTGAAAGAGTTCGTTCTTCCCGGCGGCAACCGCGCCGCCGCCCAGGCGCACCTGGCCCGCGCCATCTGTCGCCGCGCGGAACGCAGTCTGTGGGGACTTTCCCGAACAGAAGCGCTAAACTCCGAATCCCTGAAATTTCTCAACCGTCTGTCCGACCTGCTGTTCGTCATGGCACGGCAAATGACCCGGCGGGAAACAACAGATGAAGCAACCTGGAATCGAAAACCGTGAAACAACCCATTGTAATCATCGGCGTCGGGGAAATGGGCGGCGTCTTCGCCCGGGGCTTTCTGCGCCTGGGACATCCCGTCTTTCCCGTAAACCGCGGACAAGATCTGCAACAGGCCGCCGCCGAACTGCCGGAGGCGAAAGCCGTACTCATCGCCGTAGGCGAGAAGGACCTGCCTGCGGTGCTGCAAAAACTGCCGGATGCCTGGAAAGACAAAACCATTCTGCTGCAAAACGAACTGCTGCCCGCCGATTTTGCCCAACTGCCGAACGTGACCGTCATCTCCGTCTGGTTCGAGAAAAAACCCGGCATGGATTTCAAGGTCATCATCCCTTCTCCCTGTTTCGGCCCGCATTGTGCTCTGTTAAGCGACGCGCTGGCCACCCTGGACATTCCCCTGAAAATCCTAGATGACGAAGATCAGTTGCTGTTTGAACTGGTGCTGAAAAACCTGTACATCCTCACCACCAATATCGCCGGACTCAAGACCGGCGGCAGCGTTGGCGAACTTTGGACCGAACATCGAGATGTCGCCCAGGCCGTGGCCAATGACATCATTCGCCTGCAGGAAAAACTTACCGGCCGAAGTTTCGACCGCGAGGCGCTCATTGCCGCGATGCTGAACGCCTTCCAAGGCGACCCGGAGCATAAATGCATGGGGCGCAGCGCCCCGGCGCGCCTGCAACGCGCCCTGGATCACGCAGAACAGCACGACCTGGATGTTCCCAGCCTGGCCCAGCTTGCCTCGGAGATGCATTGATGTCTCGCAGCGAAGCCATGCCTGGCAGTACCATCACCCTGCATTTCCGTCTTTCTCTTACCGATGGCACCGTTGCTTTCGACACGGAAAACGATCCCCTCACCTGCACCCTGGGCGACGGCACCCTGCTGCCCGGCCTGGAGCTGGCCCTGTACGGCCTGCGCCCCGATGACGAGCAGACCCTGACTCTCACACCGGAACAGGCCTGGGGCGAACGCCGTGATGAATTGCTGAAGGAAATGCCGCGCAGCGATTTTCCTCAAGATACGGAACTGGAAGCCGGGCAGATTCTGTCCTTCAGCCTGGCCGACGGAGAAGAAACCATGGGCACCCTGCTGGCCGTGGAAGACGACCGGGTACTGGTGGACTTCAACCATCCTCTGAGTGGTCGGGAAGTGGTTTTCTACGCAAAGATGCTGGCGGTGGACAACAACAGGCTTGCACCGGCCGATCAATGATCAGCTCATGCAGTTGGCCCGGTATTCGGATGCCACGCAACCATAGAAGGCCTTGAAGCGCCGACAGAAATGGCTCGGACTCTTGAAACCCAGATCATAGGCCACAGCGGTGATGGCTTCCCCATTGCGGATACGCTCGGCCGCGCGCTTGAGGCGCAGCTGTTGCTGCAACTCTACCGGTGAACAACCCACCTTCTCCTTGAATTCCACATACAGGCGACTGCGGCTCATGCCCGCATGACGGCAGAGCTGCTCGATGTCCAGAGGCTGAGACAGGGTGCTGTTGATCCAGTCCAGCGCGGCCACCAGCGCATTGGCTTCGGGATCGCGACTGCACCAGGTAAGAAGAAAATCCCGGGTTTTGTGCCGTAACAGTCGAATGATCAGCTCGCTGACATTCAAATCGACCAGCAGATCCCGATCCGGGTGGTTTTCCATGAACAGCTTGATGAGCCGGTTCAGGAGACGCTGGGTTTCGCTGTTGTGCCGGGTGTGAAGCACCGGGTTTCCGAACTGCCAGCTGTCCGCCAGCTCGGGCATGGCCAGGGAATCCATCAGGCGCTCACTCACCTGGCTCACTTTTTCCTGGGAGATCTCCACCGTAAGGCAGGTGGTGGGCGCATCCTTGCGCGCATCGGGAAAATCGATCTCCACCGACTCGCCAGGAGCAACGACAAAACTCTCGTGGGGGAGAAATATCGTCCCGGGCGCATCCGGCGCATCGTCAGGATGGTGCATGATCTTGCGTCCCGAAATCATGCCGCAAAACAGCAATTGATCCGCATCCAGGCGCACCCGCGTAGCCGCTTCATAGGTGTCGTAAATGCTCACCTCGGAACTGTCTCCGGCGAAACTCACCCTGTTTTCGATGAGCTTTCGCGGCACACGCAACTTGTCGAGTCTTTCCACAACCATAACCGGATTCTACACCAGCTACTGATACAGGATGAGTGCTTCTGGACGCTGGCGCAATCGTTCTGGACGCTCAGTCAAATCCGGCAGCGAAAAAAAGCTTAGCGTATAGACACCTGAACACTCGCTGCCCGTAGTACGGCGGGCTGCCATCCCTATAGCTGACGATTCCCAGGAGAAAATACATGTCCAACAAGCAACCCGAATTCAAGGAACAGTACGAAAACTTCATCGGCGGCGAATGGGTCGCCCCGGTAGAAGGAGAATACTTCGACAACAATTCGCCGGTAAACGGCCAGTTTTTGTGCCGGGTACCCCGCTCCGGTGCCAGGGATATCGAACTGGCGGTAGCCGCCGCCTGGAAAGCGGCAAAGGATTGGAATAAAAGTTCTGTCACCGAACGCAGCAATCTGTTGCTCAAAATCGCCGACACCATCGAAGCCAATCTGGAAAAAATCGCTCACGCGGAAACCTGGGACAATGGCAAGGCCATACGTGAAACCCTGGCAGCGGACATCCCCCTGACCATCGATCATTTTCGCTATTTCGCTGGCGTAATCCGTGGGGAAAGCGGCGAAGTATCCGATCTGGATGCTGCTACCGTCTCCATGGAAGTTCACGAACCCCTGGGCGTGGTCGGCCAGATCATCCCCTGGAATTTCCCCATTCTCATGGCCGCCTGGAAACTGGCCCCCGCCCTGGCCGCTGGCAACTGCGTGGTGCTCAAGCCCGCCGAGCAGACCCCCGCTTCCATCCTGGTGGTGATGGAACTGATTCAGGATCTGTTGCCTCCTGGCGTGGTCAACGTGGTCAACGGCTTTGGTCCGGAGGCCGGCAAGCCCCTCGCTACCCATCCAGACATTCGCAAGGTGGCCTTTACCGGCGAAACCACCACCGGCCGTCTCATCATGCAATATGCTTCCGAAAACATCATTCCCGTCACCCTGGAACTGGGAGGCAAATCCCCCAACATCTTCTTTGAGTCGGTCATGGCCGCCGACGACAACTTCCTGGACAAAGCCATCGAAGGTCTGGTGCTGTTTGCCTTCAATCAGGGGGAAGTATGCACCTGCCCTTCCCGGGCGCTGATTCAGGAAAACATCTATGACGATTTCATGGAGCGCTGCCTGAAACGCATCGATGCCATCAAGATGGGCGACACCCTGGACGCTGCGACCATGATGGGCGCCCAGGCTTCCAACGACCAGTTCATGAAAATTCTCAACTACATCCAGATCGGCAAGGACGAAGGCGCCGAAGTACTCTGTGGCGGCGAAGCCTACAACAACGAAACCTACCCCGAGGGCTACTACATCAAACCCACTGTACTCAAGGGCCAGAACAGCATGCGCGTGTTCCAGGAAGAAATCTTCGGCCCGGTACTATGCGTGACCACCTTCAAGGACGAAGCAGAAGCCCTGCAGATCGCCAACGACACCATGTATGGCCTGGGCGCCGGCGTCTGGACGCGTGACATTCATCAAATGCAGACCTTCACCCGTGGCATCGAGGCCGGCCGTGTCTGGGCCAACTGCTATCATCTGTATCCCGCCCACGCTTCATTTGGCGGGCAGAAAAAATCCGGCATCGGCCGCGAGACACACAAGATGATGCTCGACCACTATCGCAAAACCAAGAACATTCTCATTTCCTACGACAAGAATCCGTTGGGATTCTTCTGATCAAGTCAGCCGTGCCGGGATACGGCACGGCTGACCTCCATGGAGCGCCCCAATGAGCGAAACAAATTATGCGGAACGAGTTGCTGTCACCGATGCAGCAGCAAAAGTCATAGATCAGCTGCGGGAAAAACATGGAGAACTCATGTTTCACCAAAGCGGCGGATGCTGTGATGGCTCCGCCCCCATGTGCTTTGCCATAGGTGATTTCATGGTGGGCTCCCGAGACGTCAAACTCGCCAGGATACAAGGCTGCGACTTCTACATGGCTGCCGACCAGTTTGAATTCTGGCAAAACACCCATCTCACCATCGATGTCACCGAAGGCCGCGGTGCCGGGTTTTCACTGGAAATTCCCCTGGGGCTGCGCTTTGTCACCGTATCCCGTCTATTCACAGATGACGAGCTGGAAAACCTGCGGCCGGTTGAGTATGGGTAGCCTGATTGGGCTTGCAAATCAGATGGCAATTCGCGCCTGGCTTACGAGTGGCCCCGTATCCTCTGGCGCTGCTGGCGGGATTGCAGACTCTACAACCAGGCGGCGTATCTGATGGCGCCAAAAGCCAACGGTTCTCCGCTTGTTACAGAGCTTCGGCATGAAGGCGCATATTGGCGTAGATGCCGATAGCGGCCTGGTGCACAGCACGATTTTCACTGCCGCCAAGGTAGCAGACAACCAGGTGCTGGAGGAGCTGTTGCACGGCGAAGAAGAATCGGTGCATGGTGACAAAGCCTATACCACCAAGAAACACAACCTGCTGGCGAGCGACCCGAAGACCGGTCCGATCTGGTGTATGCCTTTTAACAAGGCTTCGGGGAAAGAGCTGCCGGCATGGAAGCGGGAACTCAACCGGCAGTTGTCCCGGCTGCGGGCAATCGTTGAGTTTCCTTTTCGGGTCATCAAGCGGCAATTCGGATTTACCAAGGTGCGCTATCGCGGTCTGTTCAAAAATGGCCAGGCGCTAACCACCAAGTTTGCCCTGGCGAATCTCTATATGGTTCGCCGACGATTGATGGCCGTGGCAGGATAGTTGTGCCTGTTGCGCAGGTATCCGCCTGGAAATGGCGCAAAATCGGCCAATACGGGCTGAAATGGTGGCATTAGGATCATTTTTCGCCAAGTTTTTGATGGATGTTGAAGAAGTCACCAT
>JALSQZ010000191.1 GCA_026985055.1 Sedimenticola sp.
CAACATGGCCTGCGCCGGTAGCTCAGCTGGATAGAGCACCAGACTACGAATCTGGGGGTCGGGGGTTCGAATCCTCCCCGGCGCGCCATTTTTTGGGGCTTCTCTGCATATTGGCTTGCGGTCGAGAGGCTTGTAGATACCACGGAGATACCATCCGGATTCAGGATGGAAAGCCCCTGCGCTTCTCGAGAACGCATTCTTGCCATGTCTCCTGAGGGCTGCGCCCATGGAAGGGATAGGCATTGATCCTGCTTTCGTTCCACGTCTCCCGGATGTTTTCGACGCCCTCAGTCATCCGCTCCGGAAACCACCTCTCGAACATCTGTAGCATCCCGAAACCTGCCTGTGATGCCACACACTCTGACGGTGGCTTGAAGAAGCAAGCGAGGCCCAGGTCCGTGATGCATTGCCGCAAGGCATTCTCGCGGACGAGGAAGGAGGGATCGGGCTCTAAGCGGATGCCCTGCAGAATGCCGCGCCATGTCGTAGCCGTTTCCCGGGCATCGCGTGGCAGGGGATTTAACCTCAGCAGATAGCCGGTATGGGTGTGGATGCACACGAACCAGGGGCGCCGGTATTGGCATATCCCCATTTGCCAGGGAGATGAAAGACCCGGCATTGCGACATGGAGTACATGGTCATGCCAGGCCGGGTTCCTGCCAGCCAGAAACCGCAACTGGTCCACGTTGGGCAGCCATTTTCTTCTGTGGTCCCGCGCAAGTTGCTCCAGCCATCCCCACCGCTGCGAGGGGGCGGAAAGGCCGATGTCCTTCAGGATGGCATGCACCGTGCTTCTTGTCATGCCCAGGGCATGAGCCATTTCCTTCAGTGTCTGTCCGGGATGCTCCAGTGCATGCATTTGCACCTGCCGCACCTTCTCGGATGAGCGTCGTCTCGGAACCTGCCTGTGCGGTGCACGGGGCCGATCATGAAGACCTTCAAGGCCCGCCTCCTCGTAGCGGCGCTTCCATTTGTAGAAGGTCTTGCGGCTGATCCCATGCCGCTTGCAGGCCGCGGCAACGTTGCCGCACTCTTCGGCCTCCCGCAGCACAATGAGACGATCTTTTGCTGTCCATTTCCTGTCCGTCATGCCGGCTTACCTCATGCCCGGGTACAAGTCTGCATCGACATGTAACTCATGTCAAACTGGATGGGGTGGCGGCGGAAGAATGCTCGAAAGTTAATTCCCCCGGGCACGCAGGAGAATCCGCAAGGGTTTTCGGCTGTGAAGCCAATCAGGAAGAGAGAACGGGTGTGAGGGCCCGGTTTTCAATGACAGGAAGTTTTGCATGACCAGGCATGATTTTTCATTTGATGCAGCTGAAGAGCTGCTGACCACGAAACAGGCGGCGGCATTCCTGAAGGTGTCGCCGAAGACACTGGAGCGCATGCGGGTGGAAGGTGGCGGACCGGTATTCGTCAAGGTGGGGCGTCTTGTCCGTTATCGCCGCAGCGATCTGCTCGCCTTCATCGACAGCAACGTGTTCGGTTCCACTTCTGAGCATGCCGGCAAGGGAGGGCCGATCCATGTTGCCTGATTGCAGTACCGGGCAATCGGGCA
>JALSQZ010000192.1 GCA_026985055.1 Sedimenticola sp.
CGCGGGCGCGCGCCGGTGGCGATGATGATGTGCTTTGCGGCGTATTCACCCACCGCCTTGCCGTCCTGCTCCACCGCCGCGCGGCCCTTGCCCAGCAGCTTGCCGTAGCCCTCGATCACGGTGATGTTGTTCTTCTTCATCAGGTGCGCCACGCCGCGGCTCAGCCGCTGCGACACCTTGCGCGAGCGGGCGATGACGGCCTCGAAATCGATGCCCACCTCGCCCACTTTCAGGCCGAAGTCCTTCGCATGGCGGGCCAGGTGCAGCACTTCCGCCGAGCGCAGCAGCGCCTTGGTGGGGATGCAGCCCCAGTTCAGGCAAATTCCCCCTAAGTGCTTCGCCTCGATGATGGCGGTCTTCATGCCCAGTTGCGCGGCGCGAATGGCCGCCACGTAGCCCCCCGGCCCGGCACCGATGACGATGAGGTCGAAGTTGTCAGCTCCCATGCATATTCTCCCATAAAGGCTCGGAATGCCGAGATGATGATGTCAATTCCGCATGTCCATGGCGCTCAAACGCTCATAACCCCTTCTGATAACACCAGCGATGCGCTTTCTTCTTTTGGCAAGAAAGTCTGTATATTCAGTATGATACCAATCGTTCCATAATGCATGCATATCATACATTGTGCTTAATGCTTCTTCAGTGAATGCCGCTTCCTGTTTCGGGGCATAGACGGCAGGATCATCGTCAGAAATTTCTATGTTCTTGTGCCACTCCAACAGAGCATAGTTGGCTACCTGATTGATCATTCTGTCCTCTGTAATGCCCTGCCTTTTCAGGAAATTGCGCGGAAAAAGGTGGTGGCGCTCCAAGGCCGATTTCATGCTCTTTATGTCCGGGCGCAGGAGATCCGAAACCTTCATGTTGGAATAAAGAACAGGGGCATCCAACAAGACCAGTGATGCATAAAAGGCAAACTGACCTGGCGACCTTGCTGCAGCAGAATCCAACTCTGAAGGCAGTGTTACCTCCCAATAGTCAGGTGTAAATATGGAATCTATTTGCTCATTCAGCACATGCATGAACATGTTCTTGTCATACGCGGTGCGTAGTCGCGCCAAATCCTGCTCCATGGTACTTTCCGGAGAGCTTGAATATCGCCCCGTAAGAGCAACCATGAAGAACCATCGGGAAATCATGGAGCGGAGTTCTTCATAAGACATTTTATGCTCTATTTTTCCAATAAGCCAGAATGCATAAGAATATATTATAGCTGTATCCGATGTAATCATTGCTCCACTAAGGTATCCAGCAGCATGGATAGTTCTCAGAAATTCATGCCAGTTTTTCAAATCAAGAACATGTGCTTGCGCCTCTTTGAGGAGAGCAAAATTCTCTTCTCTCTGCTCTGGCGAGGATTTTCCAGTTTCCAGGTTCTTCCCCCGCAGGATGGAATAAACATGCGACAAGCGTGCACGCTTGAAGGCCAGAGCAATGCTGACGCGCAAAAGCTGATCAGAAGAGGGGTGTATATAAAAGTTGAAAGGGGAAGGGGAATTATCCTGAGGCGCCATTCTTGATCTTCTGGAAAAATCTTCCAG
>JALSQZ010000193.1 GCA_026985055.1 Sedimenticola sp.
CCAGATTGTTCGAACGGACAAAAGCCGATGTTATTCATCGACTTGCAGTGCGTTCGGGCAAGCTGGGTGAAAAGATCCCGGGAAAAACCGGATAGCATGACAGGTACGAACTGTATCCAGCATAATCGTCACGTAACGTGCTGTAATTCTTGGTAAAAAACCCACATTTTGCGCGTTCTGGTGAAATATGCGGGTTAACCTGAATACGCAGTTTCATCAGGGGCATATGATCGTTTGATTCATCGAGCTGTATAGTGGTTTCCGGTACTGCTTGAAAAAATAGTAAAAAAAAGCCCCCTGGCCGGCAGGGGGCGATGATAGCGCGAGTTTTGTCAGAGGTTGAATGTCTTGCTCAGGAATACTGCCATCTGATCCCGGTTTACATCGGCATCAGGGCAGTAGTTTCCGCCGCCGCAACCGCCGGTGATGCCTTCGCTGGCCAGTTGCTCGATCCAGGCGGCTGCCCAATGGGTGGCGGGCACATCAGCAAACATGGTTCCGGTGGGAGCGGGCGGCGTGTAACCGGCTCCGTGTTCCGATCTGAGCAGGAAGATAGCCATTTCAGCCCGGTTGACGATGTTGTCCGGGCAATAGAGCCCTGCGGCACAACCGCCGGTGATTCCGTCGTCGGCCAGTTTTTCTATCCATGCGCCGGCCCAGTGGGAGATGGGAACATCGGAAAACATGGTGCCGGTGGCTGGAGGAGGCGTGTAACTTCCGCCATTCATTCCTCTTTCCAGAAAGATCGCCATTTGCGCCCGGCTGACCTGTGCCCCAGGGCAATAGTTGCTGGCGTCACAACCCCCGGTGATTCCGGCAGCCACCAGTTTTTCGATTTCCAGCCAGGCCCAGAAACTGGTTGGTACATCGAGGAAGGTCTGTCTCTGGGTTACATGGATTTTTGCCGCATCCCAGCCATCGGTGTCATTGTTGCTATCATCGGCATCGCTGCCGTCGTCATAGATTACGCCGAGCCAGTAGTCCCCGGTGGGAGTGTCCAGGGGGATGGTGACATTTACCATGTTGATGTTGGTGTTCTGCATGGCGGAAAAGGCCCAGCTGTAGTACTGAGTGCTCAGGAGGGTGTCAAAAGAAGAAATGTTGTCATTTGTCGACAGGTACACCCTGAAACTCCGGGTAGCGGATGCGGACGTGCCGTTGGTGGCATTGGTCGCCGTATGCTTGAGGCCGGTAGTGGTATCGCCACTGACAAGGTTGGCGTCATCCAGACGAGTGGCCAGCGCCTGGATATCGAAGTCGGCGGTACGCGCCACTGTTGGAATGGTGGTGTTGTTCACATAGTCCACCCAAGCCTGGAAGGTACGGGTATAGCGGCCAATGGTGCTGCGGTTGGAAGTGGAGGCAACGGCGCCAACATATCGGTTGTTATTGTTGATGTAGTAGGCGCCGCTGCCGCTTTGTCCGCCCCAGAGCGCATCGAAACAGCCCCCGGTGGTGTCGATCTGGAGACGGTTGGTATCCGGGCAGGAGTCAAAACTTCCCCACCAGAAATACATATCCTTGCCGTTGTGCAGGCCAGGCTGACCGCAGCTTTCCGAAGGATAACTGACGTTGTACCAGGTTCTGGCGGTTTCAGTAGCGCAGTCGCCCCCTACCGACCAGCCAAACCAGCCGGTCAGCATGCCCACTGCGCGGGTGATGACGACCGCGCCGACATCATAGTTCCAGTCACCGTTGTTGGTCCAACCCGTCCAGCTTGCCATGGTCCCGGTAAGACCATATCCGTAGGCATCGCCATCGCCGTCATAAGCAGGATATACGTAGATGTCTCTGGCCCAACCGTAGTCGTTGTCCCTGTCATAAACACAGTGACCGGCTGTCTGAACCACTTCCGCATCGCGCATGGTACCGGAACACACATACCAGTGACTGGCGCCGCCAGTGTCTTCAAAACGCATGACCAGTTTTACGTTCATGCGCCAGGGATGGTCTGTGTAGTTGCTGATCTTGGTCATGGAAGAAAAGCCATAGGGTTGTATGTCTCCCGGTTGATCGTTCTGCAGGCCTTCTCCGGTTGATGGGGTCAATGCGCCTTCATATCCGCCTCCCTGGCTGGGCATGAGTTCGAGCCGTTTGGGATCCGGGCTGTCGCCTATGGTTTGCACGCCGGTTCTGCTGTCATAGAAAACCGGGTTTCCCGGTCCCTGGTCGACGAACACTTTTGATGTGTTGCTGGCGTCCGGCATGGGCATGGGAGGAATCTGCTCGATGGGTGGATGATTGGGCTTCGGCAGATCGGCATCACTTCCCCCTGGCATGTATACAGGGTTGGGTGATGGGGTTTCGCTGGTTCTTGCCTGAATCTCTGCGGTAGTTGCATCACTGGCCACGGCGGCGTTTCCGGCCATGAGAATAATGCTTGCGGTAAAACAGGTGTGGAGCAACCTGCGACTCAGCCTGTCTGGTGAGAGTTGGTGTTTCATTGTCAATTTCTCCTTGTGCATGGTTATCGCGTAATCAGTCGGTTTTGCTGGCATTTGGGAATAGTGCGCAGAATTTCTCTCCAACAGAAGCGTGACGCACGTCACACTTGTGTCTGGCTTTCAAGTATAGTCGCTAGGGTGGGGTTTACCTGTAGGATATGGCCTATGATTGGCGTAGGCTGATTCCCTATTCTGTCGCTGAACCGGAAAATCCTGATTGTCTGCTTCCTTCAATTTTGCTGATGGCGCAATCTGGTGTCCCGAACATGTAGCTGAAAAATGTTGTTTTTCAGCTACATGTCACTGGTTTGGGTTTTCTGTCCCGGAAATATCCGGCGAGTGGTCATGACCTGGTGTGATTACCGCTCTCAGTTGTCCGCCATATTCCCAGGGGCCGGCGCTTACCGGGTTGCGGCGTGGCCGGCCTTCCCGATCCATGGGGGTGGTAGAAAGGAGCCGGGTCGAATCGAAAAAAGGCGCGGTTTTATCCGGGCGATAATCGCTGGCTTGGCCCATGCCGTCCGGGGGGAAATGATTGAACCAGCTGCTACTGAAGGATCTGAGCCGTTTTTCTTCCGGGGAGGGAGAAAAGCCGTCGAAGTGACCGCCGATATAGACATTGCCACTGAACATGTTGCCGGTAACCGTATCCTGATCGACTTCCACCAGTACCGTGTCGGGGTTTGTACTGATGCTGCCAGCGGAAAGGCGGGTACCGAGCAGAACATTGTTGCGAATCTGGTTGCGGTCAGACCATGCGATGGTCTGCAGTACATGGCGACTGTTGTTGCCCAGGAACAGATTGTGCTCGATGCGGTTGTTGCTGGAACCGAGCTCGGGCACATCCGTCTCCTGCCAGAAGCTGGTGCCATGACGGGTGTATGGACCGATGATATTGTTGCGCACTACGGCATTGCGCACAGAGGTGAAGTTGGGGCCGATATTGCTGTTGTGGAAATAATTGTTTTCCACCAGAATGAACTCGGATATTCCCTGTCCCAGCTGTTCCAGGGCGCTGCCATGACAACGGGGGTCGTCATAGGGAATGCCGTCGTCTTCACAGGTGCTTATGGGGTCGGCGTTGATCTGAAAATCCGAGCTGCTGTTGTGGTACAGCTCATTGTTGCGTACGACAGCCCAGTCACCGCCATTGGACAGATAGATGCCATGGCCGTCCCCGTCCCCGCCGCCGTATCCGGTATTGCCGTCCAGCACCATCCAGTCCGATTGCCCGGAAAAGAACGGGTCCTTGTACTGGTTCCCTGCCTTGGTGTTGAGAATGGCGATGCCTTTCTGGTGCCCGCTGGCCTGATATGCCAGACCAACGCTGCGAATGCCGTAGCTGCCTCCTTGCAGGTTGAACCCGTCAATGGCGACATAATCGGCGCCTTCCAGATTGAAGCAGCTGGCCCGGCCATTGTTGCAGCAATCGATGTTGACCTCAGGGGATTGTGCTTTCAAGACCACTGGCATGTCATAGGTGCCAGACTGATCCTCATCGAGTTGCCAGCATCCCTGGTACTGCCCTTCCTGAAAAAGTATCTGGTCACCCGGTCGTACCTGGGAGAGAGCGCTGCCGACCGACATGGGAGCTCCTTCGCTGCCATCACCATTGCCCTGCGGGCTTACATGCAGTATGCGTTTCGGTTTGTAATTCCTGTCGGTGTAATAGCGATTGAAGCGTTCCGTAGTGCCAAAGAAATCCGCGCCTCTTTGTGGCACAGTCACCAGGCCGGGGTATGGTGCAGCATAAACTGATGAGACGGTAAGCAGTATAAGCAGGCCCGTTGCCGATATCGTGTGTGGTTTGTGTTTCATCGGAATTTCCGTTTCAGTCCATTGCTTGAAACCTTAGTCCTGATGACCGTTTTTGTCCATTGGTCCAAACCGACATAGATTGTTGCCGAGTTAATAATATGCTCCCGGTTGTCCAGGATGGGGTGATTGGCGCATAATGCCAAGGTGGTAGTTGGCTGATATCAGCTTGTGTGTCGGATCTGTTGGCGATCCTTCAGTGATTTCTGTAGCGGGTTCTCAGCTTCAGCAGGCGCGGGGGCGGCAACCGGGGAGAAAAAAATGAAAATCGATTTCAATGCTATGCCGGATGAAGAGGGCTTTTTTGGTGAATATGGCGGCCAGATAATTCCGCCAGAGCTCAAGGCGATCATGGATGATATCGACAGGGCATACGAGGAAGTACGACAAACCAGAGACTTTCAGAATGAACTGGCCAGTCTCTATGCGGATTATGTCGGTCGTCCCAGCCCCGTCTTTCATGCCCGGCGCTTGAGTGAACAGATCGGTGGCGCTCAGATCTTCCTGAAGCGTGAGGATCTGAATCATACGGGCGCGCACAAGATCAACCATTGCCTGGGGGAGGCGCTGCTGGCAAAGCATATGGGAAAGACCAAGGTGCTGGCGGAAACCGGCGCCGGTCAGCATGGGGTGGCCCTGGCCACGGCCTGCGCCCTTGTGGGTATCGAGTGTGAAATTCACATGGGGGAAATCGATATTGCCAAGGAGCACCCGAACGTCACCAAGATGAAGATTCTTGGTTGCAAGTTGGTGCCTGTATCCCGGGGTACGCGCACCCTCAAGGATGCCGTGGACAGTGCTTTCGAGGAGTATCTGAAAGACCCCCAGAATTTTTTCTATGCGATCGGTTCCGTTGTGGGTCCGCATCCGTTTCCCAGGATGGTGCGGGACTTTCAGAGCATAGTGGGCAAGGAAGCGCGTGCCCAGTTTCTTGAAAAGCAGGGCCGTCTGCCGGATGTAATCATGGCCTGTGTAGGCGGTGGCTCGAATGCCATTGGGTTGTTTACCGAGTTTCTACCAGATGAGGAGGTTCGCATCATAGGCGTGGAACCCGCAGGACGGGGTTTGGATACCCCGGATCATGCCGCGACTCTTACCAAGGGAAGCAAGGGGGCCATCCACGGTTTCAAATGCTACAACCTGCAGGACGAGGAAGGCAATCCTCTGGCCGTGTACTCCATCGCTTCCGGTCTGGATTATCCGGGCGTGGGGCCGCAGCATTGTTATTTGAAGGACATGGAACGGGTGGAATATGTCACCGCGGATGACCAGGAATGCCTGGACGCCTTCATCAAGCTTTCCCGTACCGAGGGCATCATTCCGGCGCTGGAAAGCGCCCATGCGGTGGCTCATGCCTGCAAGCTGGCGAAGGAAATGCCACCAGAGCAGAGTATTCTGGTGAATCTCTCCGGTCGGGGGGACAAGGATGCCGATTTTGTGGCGGACAAGCTGAAACTCTGACGGGGGTCTTGAAAAACCCCATGGAAGGGGACAAGCTCGGATGATTATTGATTTCTGTGGCTCAGGGAGGAGCTATGTCAAAAACTGTTCTGTTTGTTTTTTTCCTGACCGGAGCAGCGACTGCTGCCGAGGTGTATCGTTGTACCCAGCCTGATGGAGGCGTCAGCTTTCAACAGCAGGCTTGTTCTCATGAAGGCCGTCGCATCGAAACCGGACAGGCCCAGTCCGCGTGGGCGCCTCTGCGATCTGCAGAGAAAGCCCTGTATCAGCGTTATCGAAAGCGGGATCGGGAACGCCTGCAGCGCAAACGCAAGCTTCGTCGGCAGACAGCCGGACAATCCACGGTGGATGAACGCCGTTGCCTGCTCAAGCGACAGCAGCTGGAGTCGGTGAGCGCGGAACTGCGGCGTGGTTACAAGGCGGGCAGGGGTGAAAAGCTGCGCCGCAGACGCGACAACTACGAGGAGTACCTGAGGCGCTTCTGTCCCTGACCCGTTTCCGCCGCCTGTCCGGGTAAGCGGCGATTCATTCCTCAGCGCCCTTTTTCCGCCGAACGCCAGAGCTGGAAACTGGGGTGAGACAGGTAGCCCTTGCTCAGAATGAAATTCAATACATTGCGCAGGCGGAAGAAGTGTACCACCGAGTCCACGCGAATGATCTCGCGGCCGTTTTCATCGAAGAAGATCAGGGTCGGGGCATAAAAGAGTCCCAGTCTGTTGGCCCACTCCCTGGCGAGCAGTTTCTGGCCGTCCGGCGTGACAACCGGATCCTTGCCATGGATGTTCAGCTGCACGCTTTCAAAGGAGTCGAAGAGCTTGCGTATGGCAGGCTGGCGCAAAAGCTGGGTATGCAGAATGTCGCAGGCATGACAGTTGCCCTGCTCGAAAAATACCGCGAGCGGGCGTTCGGCGGAAAAACGGCTGCGATCCAGGTTGTATGGTGGCGGCATGAAAAAGTCCTCCTCCACCATGTCTTCCGCTTCGAAACGCAGGGTGCTGTCTCCACGGGCCAGGTAAACGTGAAAGGGCTCCCGTTTGTAATGTTCCCCGGCCACGTATTCGAGGGCCGCGCGAAACTGGTATGGCGGATAATAGCCGCGCAAGCGCAAGGCAATTTTTCCCTCCTTGTCATAGAACACCAGAGATGGCGTGAAATTGGTGCCCATCTTCAGGGCATAATCACGCTCGGTCATGCTGATTCCCTGGGGCGTCGTGACCTCTTCCGGACTCCAGATGTCGATGGCGATGACATCGAAATTGTCCCGGGTGTATTTGACGATGTCCCGCTGCTTGAAGTTGATCTCCATGAGTTGCCGGCAATAGGGACAGCGTTTCTGGCCGAAATAGACGATGATTCCCTTCTTGCCGTTCTGAATGGCATCGGTCAGATCTTCCTGGAGGTCGAGGAAGCTTTCCTTGAACCAGTCGGGATGCTGAACCATCTCCTTCAGGGGGATGTCATCGAATACCAGTGGGTCATCGTCCTGGGCGGCGGGAAGACTCTTTCCCCAGGCCGCCAGGCTGAGGATCAATATGCCAAGTAGTGAAATACGGACACTCATAACCAGATTTTCCAATCGATGCTGCTGTCGCCAAAAACCAGAAAACAGGGATTGAGCAGGGATTCCTTCTGGTTGTAGCGCAATCGTTGCATGGCCGTGTCTGTAACCTGACCGCCTGCGGCTTCCACCACCGCCTGGGCGGCGGCTGTATCCCACTCGGATGTGGGGCCGAGGCGCGGATAGATGTCTGCCTTGCCTTCGGCCACCAGACAGAGTTTCAAGGAGCTTCCCATGCTGAGCATGGTGTGCTCCGGCAGACGGCTCAGAAAGTTCCTGAGGCTGTCTCCGGCATGGGAACGGCTGCCGGCCACGCGCATGGGATGAGCGCAGTCCTTGGTCACATGGATGGCCTGAGGGGTTGCACCCTGCTCTTCGCGGAAGGCGCCTTTGTCGATGTCGCCATAATAGGAAACGCCGGTTACCGGAACATGCACCACGCCGAGCACGGGCAGGCCGTCTTGGACAAGGGCGATATTTACCGTGAACTCGCCATTGCGTTTGACGAATTCACGGGTGCCGTCCAGAGGGTCGATGAGCCAGTAACGACGCCAGCTGCGCCTTTCTTCCCAGGGGACGTCCGCCGATTCCTCCGACAGGACCGGGATTTCAGGAGTCAGCCGTTTCAGCGCTGCCGTAATATATTCATGTGAGGCCAGATCCGCCTGGGTCAGCGGTGAATCGTCCTCCTTGTGTTGCACGGCAAAGTCCTGTTCATAAATCGCCAGAATGGCCTTGCCTGCTTCACGGGAGACATGGTTGATGAGCTGAATGTCTGGTAATGTCATGGATACAGGTAATCCGGAAATCAGTGCGCCCCTGCCAGTTGCGGCAGGCCTTGTTTTCTTTTTTGGGACACGATACCACATGTTTGACTGGGCAAGAATAGATACCGTGCTGCTGGACATGGACGGTACGCTGCTGGATCTCCATTTCGACAACCATTTCTGGCTGGAACATGTACCCCTGCGCTATGCGCAGAAACATGGCCTGTCCCTGGAAGCGGCAAAGAAGGAATTGTTGGCGCGCTATGCCCGCGTAGAGGGCACCCTGGACTGGTATTGCGTGGATTACTGGAGCAGGGAGCTGGCCCTGGATATCCCCCTGCTGAAGAGCGAGGTGGATCATTTGATCGCCGTACATCCGCATGTGCTGGCGTTTCTTCAGCGTCTCGGCGAGCTGGGCAAGAATCGCGTGCTGGTGACCAATGCCCATCAGAAGGCGTTACAGTTGAAAATGAGCAAGACCCGGCTGGGAGAACATCTGGACCAGGTGATCAGCGCCCATGAGCTGGGTTTGCCCAAGGAAAACCCGGTATTCTGGGAGCGTCTGCGCCAACGGCTGTATTATGACCCGCGCAGCACGCTGTTCGTCGATGACAGCCTGTCCGTGCTGCGTTCTGCGCGGGAATATGGCATTGCTCATCTGCTGTGCATGCGCAAGCCGGATGCCAGCCAACCGGCGCGTGATATTCAGGAGTTCCAGGCGTTGCGGCATTTCCAGCCATTGCTGGCTGAACTGGATTCAGCCGCCTGAATCGCGGTACCGTTCGAGAAATATCAGCATCCGGTCCGCGGGTATGGGCTTGCTGATGAGAAATCCCTGCAGATAGTTGCAGCCGATGCTGGTCAGATAACGTTTCTGTTCTTCGGTTTCCACGCCTTCGGCGACGACTTTCATGTGGAAACTGTGTGCCAGCTGTACGATGGCCTGCACCAGGATGGCGTCTTCCGGATCGGTGCTGAGGTCGCGCACGAACTCCCTGTCGATCTTTATGCTGTCGAAGGGGAAGGAACGAAGATGATTGAGGGAGGATTGCCCGGTTCCGAAATCATCCAGTGAAAGAGGAATGCCCAGCTGGCGCAGTTCGCCCAGCAGCGCCCGCGCATGGGCGAGGTCTTCCATGAGGGTGTCTTCGGTAATTTCCAGGTTGATCAGTGACGGAAATTTCAGTTGCTGGAGGCGGTCGATCATCTCCTTGTGCCGGGCTGGATCGCCCAACACAGTTGGCGATATGTTCATGGCTACGCGCAGGGGGATGCCATGCTGCTGCAAGGCCGAGCTTTGCAGATCATCCACCTGTTGGTGAAGATGCTTGTTGAGTCTTCGTCGCAGCTCCAGGTTTAGATTCTTCAGGGAATCCATGAAAGCCGCAGGATAGACGATGTCGCCGTTTTCCGGCTGCCAGCGCATGAGTGCTTCCACGGCAATCAGCTGGCCGGTGCTGGCGCTGACTATGGGTTGGAAATGATAAAGGAATTCATCGTTCTGTACCGCCTTGCGCAAACGTTGTTCCAGATCCAGCTGTTGACTGACCTTGTGCAACAATTCACTGGTGTAAAACTGAAAGTTGTTCTTGCCCCGGCGTTTGGCTTCGTACATGGCCGCGTCGGCATCGCGCAGCAGGTCATCGGACTGGTTGTCGTCAAAGGGCGCCGTGGCAATGCCTATGGATACGGTGATATGGAATTCCTGGTCGTTGATTACATAAGGCTTCTGCAATATATCCAGGATTTTTTGCGCAATGTTGCGCGCATATGATTTCTGCTGGATGTCTTCCAGAAGAATGGCGAATTCGTCACCTCCCAGGCGGGCAATGGTATCCGAGCCGCGCACCACCTCCTTGAGTCGCCGGGCTACTCTGGTAAGAAGTTCGTCTCCTGCAAGATGGCCCAGGGTATCGTTGATTTGTTTGAAGTTGTCCAGGTCCAGGAACAGGCATGAGATCATGCGATTGTGCCGGGCTGCAATCTGCAGGGCGTGCTCCAGCCGATCCTTGAACAGCAGGCGGTTGGGCAACTGGGTAAGAGAGTCGTGATGGGCCAGATGATCGAGCCGCTGTTCACGCTTGATTACCTGACGGCGCATTTCACTGAAGGCTTCGACCAGATCCCGGGTCTCCTTGAGCTTCGGCGTAGGGATCACAACCCGGCTGTCGCCGCTGGCTTCCTGGCGAAGGGCGTGGGCGGTATCCGACATGGGTTTGATCACCCGGTATTTCAGGTAGTAGTAGGCGCCAATGATGAGCGCTATCCCGGCAATGGCCATGAGCAATATGGCCTGGCTAAGGCGGGAGGTATTGTCCGTAAGACTGGTTATATCCCTGGATGCCTGTTCGCTGAGATCGTTCTGCAGGCGGGCGAGGCGGAATTTGAGAGCTGTTATGCGCGGTTGCAGGGATGTCTTGAACATGTACAGATCCTGGCGCCATTTGCTGGAATACAGGCTGGATACCAGATCCTGATAATGTTGTTCCCACAGATCGATGTTTTCGTACAGATGCTCCCAGTTTCCTTCTGGCAAAGGCAGGAAGTCCTCTGGCGGAATGGTGGTTTGGAGCTGTTTCAGGACAGAGCGCATCTGTTCCAGGTAGAGCTGTACATTGTAGGTGCGGCTGTTCATTCCATCCTGTGGAGTATCGGAGAAGACGCTGAACCGGTTGGCCACCAGCAGGCGGAATTCGGAAAGCAGTTGTTGCCAGGTATGTCTTGCCTGATAGGCGAGATGCGAAAAATTGTCTTCCTGGCTGGTTTCCGTGGCTTGATAGATCAGGTTGTCCAGGGTATCCATGACCGCCCGGGAACGGGGCTGCATGTAGGTGCGCATGATATATATGCTGGGGAAGCGCAGCATGTTGTTGCGGGAAATATGGAGAAACCCCATGGCTTCGGAGTAGAAGCCGGGCAGGTCTGCGGCGGAGATGAATTCCCGCAGTATGCTTCGGTTGGTGGTGAAATTGTTACTGTCGCCCGCCAGCGTCCGGAACTGGGTTTCCAGGTCGGTGAGCATCTGTTTCATTTCCTTTTCGGGGATGCTGCCCGGCTCGATGATTTGCTGCCCCAGATTTTGCTCGATATCCTGCAGCAGCGACTGCAATCTGGCGGCATGTTCCTGAGCGGTGGCCCGGCTGGCAATGCGCGCAATCTGTTCTTCCGTGGCCTGGCTGACATAGCGATGCCCACCCCAGGCGATGAACGCCAGACCGGCAACCAGAGCCAGCGCCATGTACAGATATTGCCCCTGGTAAGAGGCCATGGATGGCAGCTGCCATCTGTTTTTTTCTTGCCTGCTCATATGGGGCTTTCCGGTTCCTCCTGATGATGCTGGTTTGCTCCGGTGTCGTGGGGAGATCGAAAAAATCCTTGGTGCAAAGTGAAAATTCGATTCTCTCTTTGCGTATTTTCTCAAGCACTGGTGACGCTCGAAATTGAAGGCTCCATGTGCCGGATCCCCAGAGTCGGAGGCCTGTCAGCGCCTTCCCTGGTTCTGTCTGTGTCCCCGCCGTTGCCCTTGGCGAGGGCCTCTGCCCTTTTGTTTCTGCCCTGCTCTGTTCCGTGATTTGCGTGGGGCGTGAACCCGACTGCGCGGATCGATGTCGGCCAGCAGTTCTCCGGGGACGGCGCTCATGGGAATCTTGTGCCCGATATAGGCTTCGACTTCCGGCAGGGAAAAGGCATGGGTCTCGCAGACGAAGCTGATGGCGCTGCCTTTGGCACCGGCCCGACCGGTGCGTCCGATGCGATGTACATAGTCTTCCGCATCTTCAGGTAAATCATAGTTGACGACGTGGGTGACGTCCGGGATATGCAGGCCGCGGGCGGCTACATCCGTAGCCACCAGGACGTCCAGCTCGCCATCGGTAAATTTCTTCAGCAGGCTCATGCGCTTTTTCTGTGGCACATCTCCGGACAATACGGCGGCCTGCATGCCATTGCCCTGCAGGAAACCCCATACCTGGTCTGCCGCCCTTTTGGTGTTGACGAAGACGATGGTCCTGGCGCCCTGCCATTGGCGCAACAGGCCGATGAGAAGAGGGATCTTTTCATCATTGGCCGTCATGTAACCCTGCTCTTCGATACGATCCGCGGTAACTTTTTCCGGTTCGATCTCGATGGTCCTGGGGTTGTTCATGTGTTCGTAGGCCAGCTCCTTTACGCGAAAGGACAAGGTGGCGGAGAACAGCATTCCCAGTCGCTCCCGGGGAGGCGGGCAGCGTCGCAGCAGAAAGCGAATGTCCTTGATGAAGCCAAGATCAAACATGCGGTCGGCTTCGTCCAGGACCACCACCTGGATCTCCCTCAGGTCATAGATTTTCTGTTTGAAGTAATCGATGAGACGTCCTGGGGTGCCAACCAGAATGTCTGCGCCTTCCTTCACCGCCTTGCGCTGGGACTCATATCCCGTGCCGCCATAGACCACTTCCAGTTTGTGGCCCGTATGTCCGGCCAGGACGCGGGCATCCTTTCCGATTTGTATGGCCAGTTCCCTGGTGGGCGCTATGATCAGCACCCGAGGCTGGTTGGGGCGTCGCTTTGGCGATGGCGGATGCTGCTCCATGTGATGCAGTGCGGCAAGCAGAAAAGCGGCGGTCTTGCCGGTTCCCGTCTGGGCCTGTCCGGCCACGTCCTTTCCCTCCAGCGCGGGGGGCAAGGTTGCTGCCTGGATCGGCGTGCAGTATGCAAAACCGGCGTCTTTCACGCCGGCGAGTATGGACTCCGACAAACCGAAACTGTCGAAACGGGTATCTGTAAGGTGTTTGTTATCGCTCATAGACGCCAAAGGATACCGCAAAAGTATCTTTTTCGGGGACAGGGATGAGCAATATGCAATAAAAACTTGAAAAATATGTCGGGGTCAGGGCAAAATTCAGGCACGGCAGCGGTTTCGGGAGTTTTGTGTACTCGAAAAGCCTGTCCTTTTCAATCTTGAAATTCAGATTAGAACCAGTATGTTCATCAGCGCGTTGTCGGTTCAGGCAACGCACTTACCCATTTTTCATATATCCGGAGAAACAGTCAGTGAGTGACAAAATCGTTCAATTGGCGGACGACACTTTTGAAAACGAAGTGCTCAAGGCCGATGTACCCGTGTTGGTAGATTACTGGGCAGAATGGTGTGGCCCCTGCAAGATGATCGCCCCCGTGCTGGATGAAATCGCCGACGAGTATGGTGAGCGACTGAAAATCGCCAAGCTCAACATCGATGACAACCCGGATACGCCGCCGGCCTATGGAATTCGTGGCATTCCCACCCTGATGTTGTTCAAGAACGGTGAAGTGGAAGCCACCAAGGTGGGAGCTGTGTCCAAGTCACAGTTGACCGCGTTCATCGACAGCAATATCTGATTCATCTGTGCTGCGCCTGGTTCTGGCGCGGCAAGAAGACTTGATCCCATGGCGCGGCGAACGCCCTTGCTCTTTATCCGCTTTCCCGGTGTTCTTCTTGCCGGGAGTCCTCATTCTCTCTTTATTCCTCATATCAGACTCTCATGAATCTCAACGATCTCAAGAAAATGCCCGTGCCGGAGCTTTCCGCACTCGCCCAGTCCATGAAGATCCAGGGTACGGGACGTTCCCGCAAACAGGATCTCATTTTTTCCATTCTCAAGGCGCATGCAAAGAAAGGAGAGGATATTCATGGAAGCGGGGTGCTGGAAATCCTCCAGGACGGCTTCGGCTTTTTGCGTTCGGCCGACTCCTCTTTCCTGGCCGGTCCGGACGACATCTATGTATCGCCCAGCCAGATTCGGCGTTTTTCCCTGCGTACCGGTGACACCATATCCGGCACCATTCGTCCGCCCAAGGACAATGAGCGATATTTTGCCTTGCTCAAGATCGATGAGATCAATTATGACAAGCCGGAAGTAGCAAAAAACAAGATTCTGTTCGAGAACTTCACACCGCTGTTTCCCAATGAGGCCTTGCATCTGGAAATGGGTAATGGCAGTACCGAGGATATCACCGCACGCACCATCGAGCTGGTGGCGCCGGTGGGCAAGGGGCAACGCGGGCTGATTGTGTCACCGCCCAAGGCAGGCAAGACCATGATGATGCAGAACATCGCCCAGTCCATCGTCAGGAATCATCCCGAGGTCTATCTCATCATTCTGTTGATCGACGAGCGGCCGGAAGAAGTGACCGAAATGGCCCGCTCTGTGGCAACGGCAGAAGTGATTTCCTCCACTTTCGACGAGCCCGCCGCACGTCATGTGCAGGTGGCGGAAATGGTTATCGCCAAGGCCAAGCGCCTGGTGGAGCACAACCGTGATGTGGTCATTCTGCTGGACTCCATAACCCGCCTGGCGCGCGCCTACAATACCGTGATTCCTTCTTCCGGCAAGGTGCTCACCGGTGGTGTGGATGCCAATGCCCTGCAGAAACCCAAACGTTTCTTTGGTGCTGCGCGCAACGTGGAAGAGGGCGGTTCCCTCACCATTCTGGCCACGGCGCTGGTGGAAACCGGTTCCCGCATGGATGATGTCATCTATGAGGAATTCAAGGGAACCGGCAACATGGAGGTGCATCTGGATCGGCGTATCGCCGAGAAACGTATTTTCCCGGCCATCAATATCAATCGTTCCGGCACCCGGCGTGAAGAATTGCTCATTCCCCAGGCGGAACTGCAAAAGATCTGGATACTGCGCAAGATCCTGCATCCCATGGATGAGCTTGCCGCCATGGAGTTTTTGTACGACAAACTCAAGGCGACCAAGACCAATGAAGAGTTCTTCAACTCCATGAAGAAAAAATAGCCTGGCCCCGGGTTCCATGACCTTTCCCCGCACGGCCATGATTTTTGCCGCCGGGCGTGGTGAACGCCTGCGGCCCTTGACGGATCATGTTCCCAAGCCGCTGTTGCCAGTGGGAGGCAAGCCCCTCATCGTCTGGCACCTGGAAAAGCTGGCCGCAGCTGGTTTCCGCAAGGTGGTGATCAATCATGCCCACCTTGGGCAGCAGTTCGAACCGGCTCTTGGTGACGGGAGCCGCTGGGGTTTGCGCATCCATTATTCCGCAGAGGATGAAGGACGGGCCCTGGAAACCGGGGGTGGCATCTGCAAGGCGCTGCCGCTGCTTGGAAAGGATCCTTTTCTGTTTGTCAGTGGCGATGTGTTCAGCGATGTGGACTATGCTGTTCTGGAACTGGCCGAAGGCGATCTCGCGCAGCTGCTGCTGGTGGACAATCCGCCTCATCATCCACAGGGAGATTTCTTTCTTCATCAGGGGCGGGTGCATATGCGGGGCAAGCCCAGGCTGACATTCAGCGGTATCGGTATCTGTGATCCGCGCCTGTTTCGTGGATGTCGCTGCGTGTCTTTCCGTTTGGCTCCTCTTTTGCGCTATGCAATGACGAAAGGACTGGTCGGCGGCTCCCTTCATGAGGGATACTGGCTGGATGTGGGAACGCCGGAACGATACAAGCAACTACAGGAAGCTCTGAGCGACAATGGGACAGGAAATCACACATAGCAGTTTTACCGAGGACGACTTTCGCCGTTTTCGGGACCGGGTAGTCGCAGAAACCGCATTGCTGGAGCAATGGATGGCGGAAGGCCTCCTGGACGATTCCGAACCCATGGCGGGCAGCGAGATCGAGGCCTGGCTGGTAAATGACCGGGGGTTGCCGGCGCCGCAAAACAGCCTGTTCCTGGAGCGTATGAATGACCCCCTGGTAGTACCGGAGCTGTCCACTTTCAATGTTGAACTGAATACCGAGCCCATGCGTTTCTCCCCGGGCATGTTCGATCGCATGCATGCCGAGCTGGATGATCTGTGGCGGCGCTGTGATGCGGTGGCCAATGCCGATGGCGCGCATATGCTCATGATCGGCATCCTGCCTACAGTGCAGCAGTCGGATCTGTGTCTGGCGAATATCTCTGGCATGCAGCGCTATCAGGCACTGAATGAACAAGTATTGCGCATGCGTGACGGCCAGCCCCTGAGTCTGGATATCAATGCGCTGGAACATCTGGTGGCCGAGCATGATGATGTGATGCTGGAAGCGGCGACCACTTCTTTCCAGATTCATCTGAAGATCGATCCGCGGCAGGCGCGTCTGGCATACAATCTGTCCAAGATGATTTCCGCGCCCATGGTGGCTCTTTCGGCCAATTCTCCCTTTTTGTTCGGCCACGAACTCTGGGACGAGACCCGCATTCCCCTGTTCGAGCAATCCGTGGCCGTCGGCGCGACGGATTATTCAAGGCGGGTGACTTTCGGCCTGCGCTATGCCGAGCATTCCATCATGGAATGCTTCGAAGCCAACCGCGACCGCTATCCCGTGTTGTTGCCCCAGCTCATGGACGAACCCGTAGAGTCCCTCGCGCATCTGCGCCTGCACAATGGCACGATCTGGCGTTGGAACCGTCCCCTGGTTGGATTCTCCGCAAGCGGCAAGCCGCATATCCGAATAGAACACCGGGTGGTTCCCAGTGGTCCTTCACCTCTGGATGTGGTTGCCAATGCCGCTTTCTATTTTGGCTTGCTCAGGGAGCTTGCGGATGTGGAAGCGCGGGCCGAAGAACGGCTGCCCTTCCGTGTCGCCAAGGAGAATTTTTACAGCGCCGCCTGCCGGGGCCTGGATGCCCGGGTTACCTGGTTCGATGGACAGGAAGGCAGTGTTGCGGATCTTTGTCTGGAAAAACTGCTGCCCCAGGCCAGAGCAGGCCTGGAACGCATGGCTGTCTCCGGGGAAGAAGCGGCGCGCTGGCTGGATATCATCGAACAGCGGATCGCCAGACGGCAGACCGGCGCTCATTGGCAGCGCCGGTGGGTACGGCGTTACGGCAAGGATTTTCCAGCCATGGTACGAGCTTACCGGGAATGGCAGGGGAGCGGAAAACCGGTTTCTCAATGGGAATACTGAAGCATGTACGCTGAACTGTATCAAATTCCTGATGGACTGCTGGATCTCGGCGTAAAGGATCTGCATGCTTTTCTCGGCGGCCCCACCCTGATTCACCTGGATGGTCGTCGCCCGGCTCCGCTGTTCGTTTCCGTGCTCATGCACGGGAATGAGGATGTGGGCTGGGAGGCGGTGCGCCAGCTGTTACGCAAATACCGCGTCGCTGGGGGAGATCAGGAGTTGCCACGCGCCCTGTCGCTCTTCATCGGCAATACCTCGGCCGCCGCTGCCGGCGTACGTCGGCTCGCGGGCCAGCCGGATTACAACCGCGTCTGGCCGGGTAGTGACATGCCCGTCACCGCGGAACATGCCATGATGGAAAGCATTGTCGATACCATGGCGCACAAGGGCGTGTTTGCGAGTGTGGATGTACACAACAATACCGGTCTCAACCCGCACTATGCCTGTGTCAATGTGGTGCGTACGGAATCCCTGCATCTGGCCGCCATGTTCAGTCGCACGGTAGTGTATTTCACCCGTCCCAGGGGGGTGGCCTCCATGGCCATGACCGAGCTTTGTCCGGCGGTGACTCTGGAGTGTGGCAAGGTCGGGCAGGTGCATGGCGTACAGCACGCGAGTGAATATCTGGATGCCTGTCTGCATCTGGCCCGGCATCCTGAACACAGGATCGCGCCCCAGGATATCGATCTGTTCCACACCGTGGCCATTGTCAAGATCCCTCCCGAAGCAAGTTTCGGTTTTGGCTGCCGTAACCATGACCTGTGCCTGCTGGATGATCTGGAAAAGCTCAATTTTCGGGAAATTCCCGCCGGTACCAGTTTTGGGCGGGTGCGCGAAGGCGCCGGTATTCCTCTGGATGTCAGGAATGAACTCGATCATGACGTGACCGGCCGTTACTTTACTGTAGAAAAAGGTGAACTGCAGACCCGCTCTCCGGTAATGCCATCCATGCTCACGCGCAACGAGCAGGTGATTCGCCAGGATTGCCTTTGTTACCTCATGGAGCGCTTCGATCTGCATCTGGAAGATGCGGATCAGCCGGGCCAATAGGCGGGCCTTTCTCCCCGATATCCTGCAATTTACTGGAAGCCCTTTTTCTTTCGGGTACCCGGACTACCTGAAAACTCCCGTTTTATTGCTTGTTTTCATGTGATCTGGTTCACATCACAATATACCTACGCCCAATCTCATTGGGTCGGCACAGGCTTAACCCAAATATTGCACCAGCCGGTGCAATATTTGGGTTAAATGACAAAAAGATCATGCTTGTGGGGGAGGTTCTATCGGGAACCTCGAAAAATTCCTTCCATGGAATTTTTCTCGTCGCAAAGAGAAAATGCGATTTCCTCTTTGCTTACATTTTCAATCACTTGTGGTGATCGAAAATGGTGGGACATCCCTGTCTCACTCGGGCATCTCGATTATTCGAGATGCCCTATCGTCAATTTGATAAATGAGTGTGTGAGAACATGAAAAACAAAAGTTTGCGTATCGTATTTATGGCGCTGTTTGTCCTTCCGGCAGGTGTGCTGTGGGCCAGCGAGGAAGATGATGCCTATTTTGCCGCCATGGAAAAAATGGCGGCAGAGGTGGATGCCAACAACACCGAAATGCTGGTCGAGGAAACCAAGGTAGATGTACTCGACCGTCTGGGAGAACTGAGAAAAGTTTCTCCCACGGCCTGGGCAACGTACAAGAAGCTGCGCCCTTCCCACAAGGAAGAAGTGCGCAAGGCCATCAGAGCCGACAGGGATCTCTATCAGGTCATCGAAATGATTTTCAGCCGCAATACCGGATAGGGAGCCTATTCGTAGCCATTGGGGTTACGGCTTTGCCAGCGCCAGGTATCGATGCACATGTCATCGATGCCCTTCTCTGCTTTCCAGCCCAGTTCCCGGGCCGCCAGGCCAGGGTCGGCATAGCAGCTGGCGATGTCGCCTTCCCTGCGTGGAGCAATCTGGTAGGCAACTTTCCTGCCACTGGCTTTCTCGAAGGCTTTTACCATGTCCAGAACCGAGTACCCCTGACCGGTACCCAGATTGTAGGTGACCAGGCCGGGGGTTCGGGCCAGTTTCTCAAGGGCCTTGATATGCCCTCTGGCCAGATCCACCACGTGAATGTAATCCCGTACCCCGGTGCCGTCAGGGGTTGGGTAATCGTCACCGAACACGGAGAGACGCTCCAGCTTGCCTACGGCTACCTGGCTGATATAAGGCATCAGATTGTTGGGAATGTCGTTGGGGGATTCGCCTATGCGCCCGCTCGCATGAGCGCCAACCGGATTGAAATATCGCAGACGGGCGATATTCCATGCGGGATCGGACAGATAGACGTCCGCCAGCATTTCCTCGATGATGAGCTTGGAGCGACCATAGGGGTTGGTGGCGGAAACGGGAAAGTCTTCCGAAATGGGCAGGGAAGCCGGTTCGCCATAAACCGTGGCAGAAGAGCTGAATACCAGGTTTTTTACCGCAGCCGCATCCATGGCCTCCAGCAGATTCAGGGTGCCGCCAATGTTGTTTTGATAATAAGGGATAGGAATATGCACGGATTCTCCCACCGCCTTGAGTCCGGCAAAGTGGATTACCGCATCGATAGCGTGCTGGCTGAATACCGCGATTGTGGCGTCCTTGTCCCTGAGATCGGCTTCGATAAACTCGATTTTCTTGCCGCTGATTTCCTCCACCCGTTCGATGGCGGTGTACTGGCTGTTGCTGAGATTGTCCAGTACAACCACCTCGTAGCCGGCCGCGAGCAGCTCCACGTTGGTGTGTGAGCCGATATAACCGGCACCACCGGTAACCAGTATGGTTTTCAATCTGGTGGTCATTCCAGACCTCCCTGTTGCCTGATGAAATCGTGAAGCAGCCGGGCGAGTTTTCCGTAACCGGCGGCATTCAAGTGAATTCTGTCTGAGCGCATGGCAGAAGATCCTAACAGATCTGACAGGCGGTTCTCCAGAACGGGAACCTGGTTGCTACGCGCTACCTGGCGATAGAGTTCTGCGTCGGACAACAGCAATGAGGGGCGAGGCACTGCGACCAGTACTGGCTGGGCGCCTGTTTTTCGGGTCATTTCGATCATTGCCTGGAGGTTCCGGGCAATATCCTGTTGCGGATATTTGCGCAGCAGATCATTGCCGCCATGCAAAATGACAACCAGCGCCGGATGATGTTGCTTCAGCAAAGCAGGCAGTCTTTGCAGGCCTTCTGCGGTGATTTCCCCGGGGACTCCGGCATTGATCACGGGATGCTTGCTGATGCGCGCAAATTCGGCGGGCCAGGCATGGTCAGGGGCGGCGCCCGTGCCCCAGGTCAGACTGTCGCCGAAGGCAAGGATGGTGTCACCGGGTTTGAGTGGCGCCAGATGTGGCTGGGAATCGGAGCAGGCGTTGAGTAACAGCAGCAGCAATCCGATTCCCGGGAAAAGCCGGATTACCCTGAACGATTTCATTGTTCATCCAGCAGCGGATTGGCCTGAAGGTCTGCATGATAGGAAGAGCGCACCATGGGGCCGCTGGCGACATTGGAGAAGCCCAGAGATTCAGCCAGCAGGCGCAGCTCCTCGAATTCCTCGGGTGGGACGAAACGGGAAACCGGCAAATGTTCCCGGCTCGGTTGCAGGTACTGTCCCAGGGTGAGCATCTTCACCCCATGCGCGCGCAGGTCTTCCATCACCTGTCTGATTTCGTTGGGTTCTTCACCCAGGCCGAGCATGATGCCGGATTTGGTGGGGATTTCGGGATGCTGCCGACCAAAGGCTTCAAGCAATTCCAGGGACCACTGGTAATCCGCCCCCGGGCGTGATTGGCGGTACAGGCGGGGTACGGTTTCCAGGTTGTGATTGAAGACATCCGGCGGAGATTCTGCCAGTCGATCGAGGGCGATTTGCATGCGTCCGCGAAAATCCGGTACCAGGATCTCGATACGCGTGTCGGGGCTGCTTTGGCGAACGGCCTGAATACAGTCCCGGTAGTGGCTTGCGCCGCCGTCGCGCAGGTCGTCCCGATCCACGGAGGTGATGACCACATATCGAAGCGCCATTTCCGAGATGGCTTCGGCCAACTGTTCGGGCTCGTCGCTGCTCAGCGGTTCCGGTTTGCCATGGGCCACATCGCAGAAAGGACAACGGCGGGTGCAGATGTCGCCCATGATCATGAAAGTGGCGGTGCCATGGGTAAAGCACTCGCCCAGATTCGGGCACTGGGCTTCTTCGCAAACCGAAGCCAGTCCCCGCTGGCGCAGGATCTTGCGAATCCGGGTTACGCCAGGACCCTGGGGGGCGCGGGCGCGTATCCAGTGGGGTTTGCGTGGCAGTTCATGGCTTGGCTGCACCTTGACGGGTATGCGGCTGAGCTTTTCTTTTCCCCGCTGATGGGTGCTGCTTTTGTTGCGGGACGGCGCCCGGTAATCGTCATTCATGTCTGCCATCGTGGTTGAAGGTTCAGGTTTTCAGCCAATTGTGTCACCAGTTCCCGGCCTGCCTGATCCCGGTTGAGATTCACCCCCAGGTCCGTCAGCCGGGTAACTTCCTGACCGGGGTGGCCGCAGGGGTTGATGTGCGAGAAAGGTTCCAGATCCATGTCCAGATTCAGCGCCAGGCCATGGTAAGTGTAACCCCGGCGTACGCGCAGGCCCAGGGCGGCAATCTTCTTTTCATCCACGTAAACACCGGGGGCATCCGGCCGCGCCCGGGCCTGTATATGGTGCTGGGCGAGCAAGCCGATGACCGACTCTTCCATGGCGCTAACCAGACTGCGTATGCCACGGTTAATGGTTTTCAGGTCCAGCAGCAGGTAGGCGATCAGCTGACCGGGGCCGTGATAGGTGACCTGGCCCCCGCGGTCGCTCTGCACCACGGGAATGTTTCCGGGGTCGAGCAGGTGTTCCGCCTTGCCGGCCTGTCCCTGGGTATAGACGGGGAAATGCTCCAGCAGCCATATTTCCGATGTGGTATCAGGCTGGCGTGCGTCGGTAAAGGCGCGCATGGCCTGCCAGGTAGTGCTGTAGGGCTGCACTCCCAGGGAACGGACGAGCACGGCTGTCATGAATCAGTCTCAAAGACGCATCAGCACCCGGTCATGGGCGGTGAGGTCATCATAGATGGCATCCAGCTGCTCACGGCTCTGCGCCTCGATATCCACGCCCACGGAGATGTACTTGCCGTTCCTGCTGGCGCGCGTAGTCACCGCGGCTTCGTGGATGTCCGGGCAGTGGCGGCGGATGATTTCTACCACCAGGGCATCGAAATCGTCCTCGTCCAGACCCATGGCGCGAATCTTGATGCGGCAGGGGTAGGTCATGCCCTCTGCTTCCTTGTTCTGGTTTTCTTCGTTACTCATGGCAATGGTTACCGGCTTGGGTTCGCAATCGCAGGCGTTCCTTGCACGCGGAATACAAGGCGTCCATTTTCTCCCACATGGGGCCGGGATGTCCGTTTGCAACCGGTTTGCCATTCAGGCAGGTGACGGGCATGACTTCCTTGGTGGAGCTGGTGATCCACAGTTCGTCGGCATTCTCCAACTCCTCCACGGAGATGCTGGCTTCAGCGTAGGGTAACCCGGCATCCGCGGCCAGTTCCAGCACCAGATCCCGGGTGATGCCGGGCAGAAGATGGGTGCTCTTGGGGGGGGTGATGATCAGGCCGTCCCTGACCATGAACAGATTGGAAGCGGTACCTTCGTTGGCCAGGCCGTCACGCACCAGGATGGCTTCGTGGGCGCCTTCTTCCCGCGCCTGGTTTTGCGCCAGAATATTGGCCAGCAAGGTAATGGCCTTGATGTCACAACGTTGCCAGCGGATGTCTTCCAGGGTGATCACGGACATGCCCTGCTTTACCAGTTGCGGGTCACGCCGGTTGATGGGGCTGGCCATGGCCATGATCGTGGGCTGCACCTCCTCGGGTATGGCATGCAGCCGCTTTCCATAGGCGCCGCGGGTGATCTGCAAATAGATCTGCTGATCCTCGCTGCCGCGTTGTTGCAGCAACCTGTGCAGGATCTCCGACCACTGTGCGTTATCCAGGGGAGAAGCCATGTGGATGGCCGCCAGAGACTGGTTCAGACGCTGCAGATGTTCTTCCAGGCGAAAAGGCAGCCCCGCGTAGGCGGGAATGACTTCGTAGACGCCATCACCGAACAGAAAACCCCTGTCCATCACCGAAACCCGGGCCTGATCCTCGGCGATGTATTCTCCGTTGAGGTAGAGTAGCTTGCTCATCTTGCTCACTCGAACATCATGAGGATGCTGTCCATGATATTGTGAAAAAAGCCTCCTTCACGCACGCCACGCAGAGCCACCAGAGGCACTTTGCGGATGACTTTCCCATCATGTTCCAGGGTAATGCTGCCCAACTGCTGACCCTCGGTGACAGGCGCCATGACGCTGTTTCCGATTTCCACCCTGGCCTTGAGTTGGGAGTAACTCCCACGGGGAATGGTCACGTAGAGATCCTGTTCCACACCCAGCCCCAGGTTTTCCACTTCTCCTTTCCATACGCGGATGGTCTTGAGGGTTTCTCCCGCGTCATACAAGCGGTGGGTCTGGTAGAAGCGGAAACCGAAATTGAGCAGGGTCTGGCTTTCACGGGCGCGGGCTTCGTCGCTGTTGGTTCCCATGACCACGGACACGAGGCGCATGTTCTCGCGTTTGGCGGAAGCGACCAGACAATATCCCGCTGCTTCCGTATGCCCGGTCTTGACCCCATCCACGCTGGGATCCCGCCACAACAGCCGGTTTCGATTCTTTTGGGTGATCCCGTTATAGGTGAATTGTTTGGTGGAATACAGGGGATAGAACTGCGGAAATTCGGTAATTATGGCTCGGGTGACCTTCAGAATGTCGGTTGGCGTAGTGTAGTGATTGGGATCCGGCAGGCCGGTGGCATTTGCGAAATGGGTGTTTTCCATGCCCAGTTCCACGGCATGCTTGTTCATGAGAATGGCAAAGGCCTCTTCGCTGCCGGCAATGTGTTCCGCCAGCGCCACACAGGCATCGTTTCCGGAAGCGATGATCATGCCGTGGATGAGGTCGTCCACCGATACCTGTTTGCCCACTTCGATGAACATGCGTGAGCCAGGGGTCTTCCAGGCCTTTTTGCTCACCAATACCTGGTCGTTGAGACTGATGTTGCCGGCTTCCAGCTCCTTGAACACCGTATAGGCGGTCATGATCTTGGTCAGGCTGGCCGGTTCCAGGCGCTTGCGGGCATTGTTTTCCGCGAGTACCTTGCCGCTGTGAAAATCCATCAACAGATGGCCGGTGGCGGCAATCTTTGGCGGGGCAGCCATGGGAGAGGCTATCAGCTGGGCGCTGAACAACAGGCCGTAGAGCAAGGCGAGGAATGATTTCATCGGGTTCATGGTGTCTGGGAATCTGGTGCTATTGTACTACGTGGTATTGATGAATGCCCCAACGGGGCAGTTGTTCGCTGATCTCTTCCAGTTGCCGGGGATTGCGTATGGGGCCCAGCAATACCTTGTGCATCGGAAGAGGACGATCGCTGCTGGTTTGAATTCTGGTGGAAATGTCGGCTTTTTGTTCCAGACGTTGCTGGAGCTGGCGGGCGTTTTGCGAACTGGCAAATGCGCCTGCCTGTATCCACAAGGGGTAGCTGTACTTTCGGGCCTTGTCGTCAGGGATGGCGCCGCCGCGTTCGGTGGCGGAGACGGCGAGGATTTCGACGGGCGCCGTGCCATGCTCCAGTACCCCGATTCTGGAGGCGGCCGCATAGGAAAGGTCGATAATGCGTCCTGGGTGAAAAGGACCCCGGTCATTGACTTTGACTACCACGGTTTTGCCGTTGTTCAGGTTGGTTACGCGTACCCAGGTGGGCAGGGGCAGGGTCTTGTGCGCCGCGGTCATGGCGTACATGTCGTATGCTTCGCCACTGGAGGTGCGTTTGCCATGGAACTTGAGTCCGTACCAGGAGGCCAGGCCCTTTTCCCGATATCCGTCGGCATCCTTCTTCACATGGTAGGTGATGCCGCGCACTGTGTAGCTGTCCGGGTTGCCGTAACGGCTGTATGGCACGTCCTGTGGTATGGCATCGGGAACCTGGCTTACATCCACAGGGGTTTTTGGCCCATAGTCGTCGTTCGGATATTCGCGGGTAGTGGTGCTGCAGGCGCTCAGGCTGGCGATCAGTACAGCGGGCAGAACCCGCCGTGTATGCCAGGGCAGTCTGTCAGTGTTGGTAGGCTTCACGGATGCGCTCGCCGAGCTGATAGACCGCCATGGCATAGAGTTCGCTATGGTTGTAGCGGGTGATGACATAGAAATTGTTCAGGCCTGCCCAGTATTCCGGCCCCTTGTCCGTAACCAGCTTGATCAATGCGCTATCCAGCTCATCGCCAAGAGCGGGATCGATGCGCAAGCCCGCCCGTCGCAGTTGGCCCAGGGTGAAGCTGGGTTTGAGGCCGGCATCGAGGAAGGGTTGATGTTCCTTGCTCACACCGCTTACTGCCGTAGTGACAGGCAGACCGGCTTTCCAGCCATGCCGGGCAAAATAGTTGGCCACACTGCCGATGGCGTCGGCTTCGCTGCGCCAGATGTCTCTTTTCCTGTCGTCATCGAAATCTACCGCGTATGCCAGGTAGCTGCTGGGCATGAACTGCCCCAGCCCCATGGCGCCGGCGTAGGAGCCTCGGGGAACGGTGGGATCCAGCCCTTCTTCACGGGTCAGGATCAGATATTTTTCCAGCTCTCCGGTAAAGAATTTACTGCGCTTGGGATAATGAAAGGCCAGCGTATAGAGCGCGTCCAGTACCTTGTCTTTCCCCGCTATTCTTCCATAGAAGGTTTCCACGCCGATGATGGCGACAATGAACTGGGGGGGGACACCATAGGTTTGTTGCGCCCGGTTCAGGGCGGCTTTATTACGTTTCCAAAATTCCACGCCCTGGGTGATGCGCTTGTTCTGCAGGAAGATCTTGCGATACTGCCCCCAGTTCAGTGTGCGCTCCGCGGGCTTGTTCATGCGATCGATAATATCCTGGCGCTTGTGTGCCTTGCTCAGCAGGTGGCGCAATTCGGCTGCATCGAAACCCTGGGTTTTGCTCATGTGCTCAATGAATTTTTCCACCTGGGCGTTGGCCAGAGTCAGGGCGGGCAGGCAGAGCAGGAGCAGCAACGACAATCGCATGGTCATTTTGGCAAAAGTTTCCTGTGGGTGTGTATGGACATGAGCATACCGAAACCGGCCATCAGGGTCACCAGTGAGGTTCCCCCATAACTGATCAGGGGCAGGGGAACGCCTACCACCGGCAAAATGCCACTGACCATTCCCATGTTGACAAACAGATAGACAAAGAAAACCAGCACAAGTGCCCCGGCCAGGAGCCGGCTGTAGCTGTCCTGGGCCTGGGAAGCCATGTACAGCCCCCGCAGGATGATAAACAGAAAGATTGCCAGCAGCACCAGGATGCCGACCAGCCCGAGCTCTTCGCCGAGAACCGCGAATATGAAATCCGTGTGCCGTTCCGGCAGAAACTCCAGCTGGGATTGGGTGCCGTTGAGCCACCCCTTGCCATAGATGCCGCCGGAGCCGATGGCGATCTTGGACTGGATGATGTGGTAGCCGGAACCCAGGGGGTCGCTTTCCGGGTTGAGAAAGGTAAGCACCCGGCGGCGCTGATAGTCATGCATGAGGTACCAGATCGCTGGTGCTGCCGCAGCCATCAGCAGGCCCAGCCCAATGATCAGTCGCCAGGAAATCCCCGCCAGAAACAGCACGAACAGCCCGCTGCTGGCGACCAGTATGGCGGTACCAAGGTCTGGCTGTTTGGCGATGAGCAGTACCGGCAGGGCAAGAAGTATCAGGCTGAGGAAGATCTGTTTCCAGTTGGGGGGCAGTGGTTTGCTGGAAAGGAACCATGCGAGCATCATGGGGGCGGCCAGTTTTACCATTTCGGATGGCTGGAAACGCATGAAGCCCAGATCCAGCCAGCGTTGCGCGCCTTTTCCCATGACTCCCATGACCAGCACGGCCAGCAACAGGGCGACGCCGACGGCGTACAGCCAGGGGCTCCAGCGGCGCAAGGTCTGGGGAGGAATCTGGGCGAGAAAGAACATGCCGCCAAAGGCGATGAGCAGGCGCAGAGCCTGTTTCTCCACCTGATGCAGATCCTGTCCGGTTGCGGAATAGAGTATGACCAGACCATAGCCACTGAGAAGCAGTAGTCCGGTGAGCAGGGGCAGATCCAGATGGATTCGGGCCAGCAGGCCGCGGTGTCTGGCCGGTTCGCTGGCGGGCAGGCCGCTGGGTGAGCGAGAGGCCGGATTCATGGCCTGGCTCCTGCGCTTGCCTTGCCCGGGCTGCCCAGCAGCCAGGCATCCAGCACTTTTTTCGCCACTGGCGCTGCGGTGGATCCGCCATGTCCGCCGTTTTCCACGATGACTGCGACTGCAATCCGTGGATCTTCCACCGGGGCATAGGCAATGAACAGGGCATGATCGCGCATTTTCTTGGTCACGGTTTCCTCATCGTATTCGGCATCCTGAGCCACGGTAAACACCTGCGCGGTGCCGGTCTTTCCCGCAATCCGGTAGTGCTCGTTCTTGAGCTTTCGGGCGGTTCCCCTGGGGCCCTCCACTACATGTACCATGGCCTCGCGGATCTTGTCCCAGTCTGACGGATCGCGTACCGGAATGTCGTGGGTAATGCCGGGCTCCGGGGTGACTTCTCCAGTGCTTTCATCCAGCACTTCCGCCACCAGCCGGGGTTCATGATAGTGGCCGCCGTTGGCGATGGCCGCCGTGGCTGCCGCCAGTTGCAGAGGTGTGGTCTGAAAAGAGCCCTGGCCAATACCAATGATGACGGTCTCGCCGGGGAACCAGACCTGTTTGTAGCGACGCCGTTTCCATTCCCGGGAAGGACGTATGCCCTTGCTCTCGCCAATGAGATCGATGCCGGTCTTTTCCCCAAAATGAAATTGTTTCAGGTATTGTTGCAGTTTGTCGATGCCGATTTCATGCGCCAGTTGATAGAAAAACACGTCGCAGGACTGGGTAATGGCGGCATCCACGTCCATGGGGCCGTGTCCGCCCTTTTTCCAGTCCCGGTATTTGTGATCGTGACCGGGAAGCTGGAAAAAGCCAGGGCAGTATTTCTTTTCCTTGAGATCCAGAAAACCCAGCTCCAGTCCGGCCAGACCCATGAAGGGCTTGATGGTTGAGCCTGGCGGATAAGTGCCCTGGACCGCGCGGTTGTAGAGAGGTTTGTTCGGATCTTCCCGCAGCGCCTTGTAGTCCCTGGAACTGATTCCCTCGACGAAAGGGTTGGTATCGTATCCAGGCTTGCTGGCCAGGGCGAGTACACCGCCGTCTCTTGGGTCGATGGCGACCACGGCGCCATTCACATCTCCCAGGGCGTCCAGAGCCACTTTCTGCAAATCCGCATCCACATTCAGGCGCAGGCTGCGACCGGGACGCGGCGGGGTTTCCTGCAATACGCGCACGGCCTTGCCCAGGGCATTTACTTCCACTTCCTGCATCCCCACCTGTCCGTGCAGAATGTCTTCATAAGAGCGTTCCACTCCGGTTTTGCCAATATAGGTCGTGCCTGCATAGTTGGAAGCGTCGATGCTTTTCAGATCCTTGAGGCTGATGCGTCCCACATAGCCCACCACATGGGCCATGATTTCCTTCATCGGGTAGGTGCGTGTAAGACGCGCCTTGATGGAGACGCCAGGGAACTTGTGGCGATTGACCGCAAACAGGGCCGCTTCTTCCTGGGAGATGTCCAATTTGATGGGAATGCTCTCGAAACGGCGTTTCTGCCGCCGCAGTTTGTGGAAGCGTTCCCGGTCCTGGTCGCTGATACCGACAAGCCGATTCAGTTCTTCCAGGGTTTGCCCTATGTCTGGCACCAGTTCGGGGACGATCTCCAGATTGAAGGCAGGACGATTGAGGGCGAGGAGGCGATTCTGCCGGTCATAGATCAGTCCCCGGGTTGGTGGCAAAGGGATCAGTTTGACCCGGTTGTCCTGGGCTAGGGTGGTGAAATGTTCGTGGTCGATAATCTGCAGATAAGCCATGCGACCCACGATGCCAAGCAGCAGCAGGATGACGAAAAATCCTGCAATCATGGCCCTGCGGGCGAAAAGTCGTCCTTCCTGACGGTAGTTCTTGAATTCCAGATTACCGGACATGGAAGCGGCGTCTCAGGTCACGGAACACGATGAACAGCCAGGGCCAGAGCAGGCCGCCGAGCAATGGCGCCGCCCAGGACTCGATCATGGCGGCGGGACGCCCGATGGTGCCATCCACCCAGAAGAACAGAATGCGGTCCACGAACAGCAGCAGGGCAACGAATACCGATTGTTGCCAGAGAGGGAATACTCGCACCCGTTTATGGGTCTTGACGGTCAGAAATCCTACCAGGGACAGGCCGAAAGCATGCTGACCCAGGAGAGTCCCGGTAAGAATGTCCAGCAGCAAACCGGTGAAAAACGCCACACCCACGCCCACTCGTTCCGGCAGCGCCATACTCCAGTAGATCAGCACCAGCGCTGCCCACTGCAAACGATAGTATTGCAAGTTTTCGGGCATGGGCATGATGCTGAGCACCAGGCTGATGATCAGGGTGATGGCGATCACCGTTCTGCCGTGAGGCTGTTCCGGACTCATGGCGCTGCTGCCTCGTTTTCAACCGGTCGCTGGGGGTTGGCCGCGGGAGTTTCTTCCTGATCGGGGAATTGGGGGGGTACGCTGATTTCCCATACCAGCAATACTTCCCGGGTGCGATCCAGCTGGGCTAGGGGTTGCGCCACCACGGTGGCAAAGGGCTTGCCCGGCTGGCGCTTGACTTCGATGATGCGCGCTACCGGATAACCGGGGGGGAATTTTCCTCCCAGTCCGGAAGTAACCAGCAGGTCTTCACTGCGGATATCGGCGTTGTTGGGAAGATATGGCAATTCCAGGCGGTTGATTCTTCCGCTGCCCACGGCAATGGTGCGCAGGCCGTTGCGCAACACCTGAACCGGCAGGGAGTGTTCCACATCGGTGATGAGCAGTACCGTGGATGTAAAGGGGCTGACGTGGGTGACCTGGCCCATGACTGCATGGGCATCCAGTACTGCCTGGCCTTCGTATACGCCGGAACGGCTGCCCTTGTTGATGACTACCTGCTGACGGAAGGGATCCAGATCCATGGCGGACAATTCCGCCACCAGCACCCGGTTGCCGATCTTGTACGCAGAGCCCAGGAGATCACGCAATCTTTCGTTCTCTGCTTGCAGCGCAGCAGTCTGCTGCAGTTCGGCCCGCAGCTTGAGATTGTCGTGCAGCAGTTGTTTGTTCCTTGTCTGCAAGTCGCTGCGGCTTTGCAGGGCATCGCTGACCCAGCGACCGATATCACTGGGGACTTCCGCAAGAAACTGTATGGGGTAGGTGAGTACGGTGAGGGTGCTGCGCAAGGTCTCGGTCTGGTGGAAGCGGTGATCCAGCACCATGAGCAGAATGGACAGGATCATGGCAACGATGAGTCGTGCGCCCTGAGACGGGCCTTCTGCAAAGATAAATTTGATGACGGGGCTCCTTTACCGCAGTTTTTGTCTGACTCTAGGAGTCTGTCGGATTTAACGCTGATCGGCTGCAAATCCCTGGAGGGCGATTAACTCAGCTTATCGAATTCGTTAAATAGACTGACTATTCGCCTCATTCGATAAACTGATTTAATTCGCCCCCAGTGATTTTCGCTTCGATCGGTCAAATCCGACAGACTCCTAGGGAATTTTGAAAAATTCCTTCCATGGATTTTTTCTCGTCGCAAAGAGAAAATGCGATTTCCTCTTTGCTCACATTTTCAATCACTTGTGGTGATCGAAAATGGCGGGACATCCTTGTCCCGCTCGAGCATCTCGATTTTTCGAGATGCCCTCCAGCGTCTTGCCGGCGCGGATGTTACTCCACGCTGAAGAAATCCCCGGCTTTTTCGTCCATCAGTTCCAGCGCCCTGCCGCCGCCGCGCGCCACGCAGGTCATGGGGTCTTCGGCGACGATTACCGGCAGTCCGGTTTCTTCTTCCAGCAGG
This sequence comes from Sedimenticola sp., assembly GCA_026985055.1. Lineage (GTDB taxonomy): Bacteria > Pseudomonadota > Gammaproteobacteria > Chromatiales > Chromatiaceae > Thiolapillus. The sequence goes on from JALSQZ010000193.1 coordinate 30,952, forward strand.
CGATCCAGCCCCTTGAGCAGAGCGCCGCCACCGGTGAGCACTATGCCTCGCTCGGCCACGTCCGCGCCCAATTCCGGGGGCGTCTGCTCCAGCGCCTTGCGCACCGCATCCACGATGCCGGAAAGAGGTTCCTGCAGGGCTTCGAGAATCTCGTTGCTGTTGAGCGTGAAGCTGCGCGGGATACCTTCCGCCAGGTTGCGTCCTTTGACCTCCAGTTCCTGCACTTCGTTCCCCGGCCAGGCGGTGGCGATCTGGTGCTTGATCTGCTCCGCCGTTGCCTCGCCGATGAGGCTGCCATAATTGCGGCGTACATAGTTGATGATGGCCTCGTCGAACTTGTCGCCGCCAATGCGCGCGGAGTTGGCGTACACAATTCCGTTCAGTGAGATGATGGCTACTTCCGAAGTGCCGCCACCGATATCCAGAATCATGGAGCCGCGGGCTTCATCCACGGGCAGGCTGGCGCCGATGGCCGCGGCCATGGGTTCTTCGATGAGATAGACATCTCTGGCGCCAGCGCCGGCAGCAGATTCCTTGATGGCGCGGCGCTCCACCTGGGTGGAGCCGCAGGGGACGCAGATCAGCACTCGCGGGCTGGGACGAATGAGGCGGGACTCATGTACTTTGTGAATGAAGTACTGGAGCATTTTCTCGGTAACCGTGAAGTCCGCGATCACGCCATCCTTCATGGGGCGGATGGCGGTGATGTTGGCCGGCGTGCGCCCCAGCATTTTCTTGGCGTCCTCGCCCACCGCGGCCACGGCCTTCATGCCCTTGCCCCGGTCTTCACGAATGGCCACTACGGAAGGCTCGTTCAGGACGATGCCCCTGTCCCTGGCGTATATAAGGGTGTTGGCAGTGCCCAGGTCGATGGAAAGATCGTTGGAGAAAAAGCCGCGAAGACGTCTGAATAGCATCGAGTTAAGTCCATTGCACCGGTCTGTTGCCGGTTCTCAAGTTAGGGAAATGCCCGGAAGTAGGCGCCACAGCGCCACATCAAGGAACCTCTGATTAAATCATGAACCCGCATCCTGTGCTCAAAATTTCTCGCTACTGCGTAGCGAATCTTCGCAATAGCGGGCTACAAGGTGAATTGCGCTTGCGCAAGAGAGAGTGCCCTGGGACATTACCTGCGATTTGCGCCTTGTAGCGGAACATTTTGAATCACAATCTGCTTCGCTCAGAGTTAATCAGAGGTTCCCGCAAGAGGGCATCTCGAAAAATCGGGGTGCCCAAAAGCGGTAATCTATCAATTGAGGCCACCTTTGGGCAAGAGCTGTATTCCGGAAGATGTCCGGAAACGACACTAGCCCGCATGTTGCACCGGAATCCGGAATTTTCCCGGAGAGATTTTTGCCCAGATTGTTCGAACGGACAAAAGCCGATGTTATTCATCGGCTTGCAGGACGTTCGGGCAAGCTGGGTGAAAAGATCCCGGGAAAAAC
>JALSQZ010000194.1 GCA_026985055.1 Sedimenticola sp.
GGGGCCAAAAATGATGTCCTGCTGACGCCAGGCCTCCCCAAGTCAGCAGGACGCCTTGTTTTTCCTGAAGAAAAGTATTTCCAGCCTGCCAGGCAGGCTGGAAAACTTTTCTTCACGTCCGACTAATGGATGCCCAATGAAAAAAGCGGGAAAACCGGTAAAGGTTTCCCCGCTGTTGATGGTTGTCTCTTCGGGCAAAGGGAGGATCAGGCCGCCTTGCCCGAGGCTTCGGCCTTTTCGGCGGCGGCGGCTTCCGCCTTCTGGGCGGCAGCGTCAAGCACCTTGACAATGTCCTCTGTGGCGGTCTTTTCATCCACCTTCTTCACCGCCGCGACCTCGCGGGCCATGCGCGCCAGGGCGGCCTCATAGAGCTGGCGCTCGGAATAGGACTGCTCCGGCTGGCGCTCGGAGCGGAACAGATCGCGCACCACCTCGGCGACGAAAACGATATCGCCGGAATTGATCTTGGCCTCGTACTCCTGGGCGCGGCGCGACCACATGGTGCGCTTGACCTTGGGCTTGCCCTTGAGCACCTTGAGCGCCTCGCCGATCATGTCCTTGCCGGAGAGTTTGCGCATGCCGATCTGCTCGCTCTTGTTGGTGGGCACGCGCAGGCGCATCTTGTCCTTCTCGAAGTCGATCACATAGAGTTCCAGCGTCATGCCGGCGATTTCCTGCTCCTCGATATCGACAATCTTGCCAACGCCGTGGGACGGATAGACGATGAATTCGCCAGCCTTGAATTTCAGCTTTGTTTTTTTTGACGCCATGTTGCAGCTACCTCGTTTTTCAGTATTGTGGAGCGCACGATCCCGGCCCGTGAGCGAAGCGCGCTTGCGCTATCGTGTGCCCGATCGTGCCTTTTTCGCGCCCATCCCGCGCCGGGACAGACGCACATGCTCCGGCCCCATCGAAATTCCGGCTCGCGCTTGCGCACAGCTCGCGCAAAAAGACACCGGGCCATCCCTGCCGGACCCGGCCCGGATCGCGCCTGATGCTTTGCCTGAACGGGGTGTGTAGCATATTTTAATGAAAAATTAAAGGGTTGCGCCATTGCCAGAGGGGCGCAAGCGGAAAAACCTTGCCAAATGGTTAACGCATCCTGGGCTGGCAGATGCGCAATTGGGCATCTCCATCAACTGTCTGAAGACCATCCCCCCTGCCAACCACCCAAATCATGGGACACTATGGGTGGTTGGCAGCGGGGGAGAATGAATGCGCAAGCGTTTTTTCAAAACCCCATTGGTTTCAAATGGTCTGATCCAGTTTCAGCTCCAGGGCCTTCAGGGCTTCCCTGGCCGGGGTCATGCCGGGATAGATCAGCAAGGCGGCGCGATAGGCCTCCATGGCCGCGGCCGGGCGCTTGAGCTCCTGGAGGATGGCCGCCTTGGTGAACAGGGCCTCGAAATGGCGTGGCTCCAGGGACAGGACCTTGTCCAGATCGCGCAAGGCCCCCCTGGCATCGCCCAGCATGTAGCGGGTCACGGCCCGCCGGTGCCAGCCTTCGGCATAGTCCGGCCAGCGGCGCACCACGAGATCGAGGATGCGCAGGGCGGTTTCGCCCTGCCCGGCCTTCAGCGCCTTGCCTGCCTGGGTGAGAAGCAAAACGGCGGTATCGGTGCCGGCCTTGAGCCACAGTTCGCGGATGGTCCTGGCGATGACCTTGGCCTGCGGGCCATCCTTGGCCAGATAGAGCCGCGCATGAAGCCCATCGAGCAGATCGGCGCGCGAGGGGGCGGCATCTTTCGTCACCGCCGGTCTGCCGGGCACGGGCTGGCCCGGCGATGCCGCAGCGGGCGCTTTGGCTGCTGCTTGTGCCACAGCGGCAGGCACCATCAGGGCCATGGCGGCAAGACGGCGGCAAGAAAGCCTCATGGCTGGTCTCCGCCATGGAAGCGGGGTCTGCCGCCGGAGCGTTTTTCCGGCAGGTATTCCACCGAGGGAACCGCCCGCGTCGGCTGCGGATAGAGATTCATCAGCTCATAGACCTCCTGCGGCATTTCGGTGGAGACCTTCAGCCCCAGTTCCTTGGCCTCGTCGGGCAAGATGGGATAGTCATGCGTCCAGCGGCCCTCGGAAAGGGTCCTGGCCAGCTCCTTCGCCTTGTCCTTGTCCATGTCGCCGGCCAGCAGGGTCTCGGCGGTGCGCTGCACCTGGGCGATGGCCTTCTTTGACATGTCGGCGAGAATCAAGGTGTCATCGTCGATGTCCTTGGGTTCCTTGAGGTCCAGAACCTTGAGCACCGAGGCGGCGGCCTTCTGGCCCAGCTGCGGATCGATGGGGCCGAGCACGGCATGTTCGCTCATGTGGATTTCATCCGCCGCCAGGGCGATGAGGGTGCCGCCGCTCATGGCATAATGGGGGACAAAGACAGTCGTCTTGCCCGGATGGCTCTTCAGGGCCCGGGCGATCTGGGTGGCGGCCAGCACCAGCCCGCCGGGGGTGTGCAGGATAAGGTCCACCGGCACATTGTCATCGGTGAGCTGGATGGCGCGGATGACCTCCTCGGAATCCTCGATATTGATGAAACGCATGAGCGGGAACCCCAGGAAACTCATGGTCTCCTGCCGGTGCACCAGAAGGATCACCCGCGAGCCGCGTTTCTTCTCGATTTCGGCGATCTTGCGCTGGCGCATGGCCTCCATGACCTTTTTCTGGATCACCGGCTGCAAGGCCGAGAAGATGAAGAACAGCCAAAGCAGGTCCATTGCGTTCATGGTGTCGTCCTTTCGTTTTCCGGGCCGCCTCAGGATGTGAAGTCTATCATGGATGCAGCCGCTTGTCGCGCCGTCCGTCCGGACAGCAGCCATAGATGCCCTCATCGGGCTGCAAGGGGCGGTAGCGCCGCCCGGGCCGGCCCAGCATCCCGCCCAGCACCGCGCCGATGACAAAGCCGCCGACATGGGCCCACCAGGCCACGCCACCGGCCATGGCCTGCTGCACGGCCAGGGAACTCAATCCCTGCATGAGCTGGGTGGTGAACCAGAAAAGGGCGAAAAAGACCGCCGGAACCTCGAAGAAGAAGGGATAGAAGAACACCGGGATCATGATGATCACCCGCGAGCGGGGAAACAGGCGCATATAGGCGCCGATGATCCCGGCGATGGCCCCTGATGCGCCAATGGCCGGTATGGTGGAGGCACTGTTCATCCAGGCATGGGCAAAGGAGGCGCCAACGCCGCAAAGCAGATAGAGGAGCACATAGGTCCAGCTTCCCATGCGGTCCTCCACGGCGGGGCCGAAGATGTAGAGCGTCCACATGTTCAAGGCCAGATGGAGAAAGCCGCCATGGAGGAATGTGTTGGACAGAAAGGGCAGCCAGTTGCCCGGATCGAGGCCATGGGCAAAGGCCCACTGGGGAACGAAATAGCGCGCCGGAACCAGTCCCCATTGATAGAGAAAGGCGCGCAGGCCGGCCTCGCCGCCGAGAGCCTGGTATTTCATTTCCACCAGATAGCCAAAGACATTGAGCGCAATCAGCGCCCAGGTGGCCATGGGCGGAAAGCGCAGGGCGACAGTGGTGGAAACGGGAAACACCTGGCCAGCCTCCAAGATTGCAGGACATGTTGTTGACGCCATTCAACCACAACAGTGCGCGCCATGCATCACAAAGATGAAACAGGCCTGCGCTTTTTTGCACCTTTCCGGGCGGCGCAAATCCGTTGCCAGCCACTGGTTCATGGTCTATATCATGCAGCCACGCGGCACCCGTAGCTCAGCTGGATAGAGCGCTGCCCTCCGAAGGCAGAGGCCGCAGGTTCGAATCCTGCCGGGTGCGCCAATTTACAGGAAACGTCCGATATCATATCGGGGCCTTTGAAAAGGCTTGCGCGTCCATCCTCCCCCCTGCCAACCACCCCAATCATGGGACACTACGGGTTGTTGGCAGGGAGGCGAGGATGCCTTCAGACAGTTGATGGAGCTGCCCAACCGGGATGCAGTGCATTTGCTGCCCGTGGGGGAGGATTCTGGCGGCCAGCAACAGCAGAAAAGCACTTAGAGCTTGTAATTTCACACATTTTTCTGCTCTCCTGTTACTGGGTGCCAGACTGCTGCCACGTTTTTGTTAAGTCCAGACCCTGGATCAAGGATGGACATTCACCATTTCGCCGAGAACCTCCGACGGGATGGCTCCGGGTTGTTTTTTGCAATGGGATATACAAGGATACAGGACAGACCATGATTGAAATAGATGACATGCCATTTGCAATATGGTTGACCGGGTTGTCTGGAGCAGGAAAGACGACGGTCGCAGAAGTTTTGCGTGACCGATTGCAACGATCAGGCATTCACCCTGTCATGCTGGATGGTGATATCGTCCGCCATGGACTGTGCAAGGATTTGGGGTTCACTTCCGAAGATCGCGATGAAAATGTGCGAAGAGTGGTAGAGGTAGCGCGTTTGATCATGGATTCAAGAGTGCCTGTCATAGTCGCTCTGGTTTCCCCCTTCAGAAAAGAACGGGAAAAGGCAAGGAAGACACTTGGGCGCGATTCATTCTTGGAGGTATTTGTAGATACGCCATTGGAAGTCTGCGAAGCGCGTGATCCCAAGGGATTATATGCAAAAGCCCGGAAGGGACTGATTCGCGATTTCACCGGCATTGATTCTCCTTATGAACCTCCCGTATGTCCGGAAGTTCACTTGAGTGGAGACAGTCAGGATCCTGCACAAATGGCAGCAGACATCATTGCTGCCCTGAAGCGCAAGGTGGCAGGCAAAAAAGATGATCAGGCGGATCAAATTAGAGATTGCATTTCTCGGAAAAGTCCTGAATCATGAAGCAGACGCTTTTTCAAACCCATTGCGTGAAGATGGGGTTCCCTGCCTCATCAAGTCATGATGCGCTGGAGAATAATTCCTGGGCATTGGAAACTGGAAAGACCCCTCTTTGTGCCGGCAATAAAGCTGTTCAAGGCAATTCATGTTGAATGAGAAATGGCAGCACGCTGGAGAATACACAAATGGATATGAGGCTACCAATTTCATGAAAGTATTGAACTTATTATTCAACAAGAACCATACACAAAAAAAAGAAAATATACTTAAGCCATCCTTACGAAAGAAGAATATTGAGCTGCACAAGCAAAAATTGAAAGAAGATATAGAATCATACAAGAAGCTTGAAAGAGAGTTTCTAGAAAACGCCAAGCAGGAAAAGGAGAGACTGCAGCCATGAAATTGAGGTGGTTTAATAAGTCTGAAAAAGCGGAAACCAAAAACACAAACATCAACGAGCAATCCAATAATAGACTTGCACTAAAGTTAAAGAGAATGGAGGTGGAATGTTATAAGGTAAGACTTCAAAAAGACATTAGAGAATACATGGACTTGGAAAATAGATATCTCAAAAGTTAGTAAATATATATGCACCATAACTTCCGCCAAAACATGTCTGGCAACCACATGGATCGAACCAAGCCCTTGCAAGCAGCGTTTCGAGAAGTGGGAATTGACCAAAAGGTGTCAATGAACCCATATGAACGCTCCTGATGGCAGGATTGACCTAAGCATGGGATATTGCCGCGCCCATCTATTATAGAACATACCCAAAGTGATCCCACGCACCGCACCCATAGTACATTGATTCATGCTCCGAAATATAGTATTCATTATTATTAATAATGATACCAAATCTTTCATCAACATCCAGTGTATTTTTTCTTTTATTGACAAATGAACATATACCTGAATTTTCAATAACTTCAAATGGATTTAAGCAAAAGTCTTCATATCGTATTATGACGCAATCATGAGACATTGATTCTATTGCAGATGAATGGGCAACATGCCAATGAAAAACAAGACTCTCCAATGAAGTTTTTGACCATTTTATCGTCGCAGATGCAACGGCCCTTGGATCTCTGGTTACAATTATAAACATAGAATTCGGAAAAACCTTGCGAAGCCACTTTATCTTTGTCAAGTTCGGAGGGCTCTTTTCACAAAGAGTCGTTTCATTTCCGCATATATGCGGCATCCAGCATTCCAATAACCTGTTCTTGCATTTCGATGCTTCGCTATCAGTTGGTTCTTTGGGGTGCATTTGCTGGGCAAATGCGAATTTTCCCGGTCCGCCAAATTTTTTTGCAGGAGGGTAAACGTCCTGTAAATGCTGCCCTTCATTTTCCGGCACATCAGCCCTTAAAACGGAGACATCAAAAACCGAATGTATGTAATTTTCTATTATTGTCGTGCCACTTCTATGCAAGCCGCAGACAAAAATGAACTTATCTATATTAAGTTCTGACTCGACACACATGATCCTATCTCCAAATTGGCAAATATACTCACATGAATATATAAAATTTAGTTTATTATATTCAAGATATCATTTCTGATTTTCATCAAGATCTCTCTTGACAATCAACTTGTCAACAGCCGGTTCGATGGTTTCGATGAGGCGGGCGGTGAACTCCTTGCGCGGCAGGCCCGGCGCGATGGGCGGGAGGAACTCGACGACGATGGTTCCCGGCAAGCGCCAGAAGCTGCGCCGCGGCCAGAACAGGCCGGAGTTGAGAGCAAAGGGAACACAGGGGACTTTCAGGGCCGCATAGAGAGCGGCCACGCCGGGCTTGTAATCGGGGTTTGCGCCAACGGGACGGCGGGTGCCTTCCGGAAAGATGAGGATCTGACGGTTTTCGCCCATGGCCTCGCGGGCGCACCGGATGAGAGCCTTCAGGGCCTTCGGGCCGGAGGCGCGATCCACGGGGATCATGCGGAACTTGCGGATATACTGCCCCACCAGGGGGATATATGTCAGCTCTTTCTTCAGCACGATGGCCGGATCGTCGAAGAGGTGAAAAAGGGCGAAGGTTTCCCACATGGACTGATGCTTTCCGGCGACTATGGCCGCACCATGGGGAATATGCTCCCTGCCGCGCACCTTTAGGCGGATGCCGCCGAGATTGCGGCACAGCCAGACAAAGACCCGCGACCACCAGGCCAGGGCCTTCATGGCGCGCTTGCGCGGGCCGAAAAGAATGAAGGCGCCGAAAATCATGCTCAGCGGATAGAGAACATAGAAGGAAAGGTTGAGCGCGATGGAGCGCAGGACGATCTGCGGCGTCAGTTTGCGGGGTGAGTGGATGGTGGGATCCGGGCTCATGGTATCATCCCTGCCTGAAGATGTCGCGCAGGATGCGCATGGCCGAGGTGCGGGCGCTGACCAGGGAGATCAGCGTGGCGGTGATGATGATGAACAGCCAGGCGGCATAATGGCGCAAGGTGGCTTGCGTTGCGCCAAACAG
>JALSQZ010000195.1 GCA_026985055.1 Sedimenticola sp.
GAAGGCACTCGCAGGCGGCCAGGTTGCGGCAAACGTATACTGGAGCATTGGCGTCTGCCTCGTCTGGCTACAGAGGCACAGGGAAGCGATTGAAATGTTTCACAGGGGTCTGGAGATGGAGCCGGATTCAGCGAGCATCTGTTATAACATTGCTGCTGCCCATGACCAGCGGCACGACAATGAAGAAGCCAGGGATTTCGCGACGAGGGCCCTGAACAATGAACCGGATCACGCCAGGTCAGCCATCCTGCTGGCCAGGCTGGATACCCAGGAGAAAAAGTACTCCGCTTCACGCCAACGATTGCAGGGGCTGATACGGCGGACTCTTTCACCATTCGTGGCACTGGCACAGCGGTGGAGCTCGCCAAGGTGATGGAAAAGCAGGGGGAGTACCATGCAGGTTTTCGGCAGCTGGTAAAGGCCAAGGAAGCGGTCTGGAGGCTTCCTGACCCGAAAGTGACATCGGCGGGCGAGGTTCTGGAAGAGATCGCGGCGCATCGTGTTGCTGTGAATCGACAGGTGGCAACCAGCTGGTCCGGGCCGAATTATGCCCCTGTTCCCGGGAAACCGGTGTTCCTGGTAGGTTTTCCCCGCTCCGGAACAACCCTGACTGAGCAGATTCTTGAGTCACATCCTGGCATTGTCGCCACGCACGAGGTGCCGGTTCTCGGTAGACTTTCGACCCAAATATCCACCCTGACAGGGCGGGCATTTTCCTATCCAGCAGATCTGGACACCCTGTCCCGAGCGGAGATTGGAAAACTGCGGCAGTTGTACTGGCGCCGTGTAACCGGGTCCTTGCCGGAAGAGATAACGGACGGAAAAATTCTGCTCGACAAGGTTCCGTTGAATATCGTCCAGCTCTCGTTGATTGCACGGATATTTCCGGAAGCACGCATTCTTGTGGCCCTGCGGGACCCACGTGATGTCTGTTTGAGTTGCTATATGCAGGAGTTCAGCCTTAATGCATCGACCGCACAGTTTCTGGATCTTGAACAGACAGGACGTTTTTATGCCGCAGTAATGAGCCTCTGGCTGCACTACCGGGATTCACTGGTCATGCCGTTCCTGCAAACCCGTTACGAGGACATGGTGGAAGACCTTGAAGGTGTTTCACGGCGCCTGCTGGATTTTGTCGGTGTCGACTGGCATCCGGACGTTATCCGGTACTATGAAAAAGCCAGGCAACGCAGCCAGAGAACACCAAGTTATCATGCGGTTACGCAACCCATATATCGCGCCTCCATAGGCAGGTGGAAAAACTACAGGGACGAACTGGCGCCCGTCTTCCCGGGACTTCAGCCATACATTGATGAATTCGGGTATGTCTAGCCCGCATTTCTCACCGATAGAATTGAATAAGGCTGTTTTTCATGGCATAACACTTGTGCGACCAAGGAGTTATAGCCAGGAGGAAAAACAGCCTTATGAAGACAGAGTGTACACCGGATCAGATGGAATTTCACGGCCTGGGCCGCCGTTTGGTGGTCGGTCAATTCGACGGTGGCAAGATCAGTTCGG
>JALSQZ010000196.1 GCA_026985055.1 Sedimenticola sp.
TGGGGGGGGGGGTGGCCGGGATTCTGGTGGCGGGCATGCTGGTGAGCAGCGCGAACTACTTCCAGGATCCCCGCTACGGGAAGGACGACTTCCCGGGCCTGGGGCGTTATCTGCGCCAGGAGCTCCAGCCTGGGGATCTGCTCCTGCTGGATCCGCCGGAGCTGCAGCGCCTCTACCGCTACTACCTGCCCCTGGACCTGGTGGAGGCCGGGCAGCGGGCTGGTCAAGGCGCCCGTTGGCAGAGCGTGCCCCTCCTCTGCCACGAATGCCCCAGCCCTCGCCTCTTCCCCTTGCTGGAAGAGCTGCGCCAGCAGCATCGACGCATCTGGCTGGTGACCTCGGGCATGTTCCCTTTCTCCGACCCGGAGAAGCAGATCGAGGCCTGGCTGCAAGAGCACGCCTTCCGGGTCCGGGAGAAGAGCTTTGCCAGCGCCACCTCCTTCCTGGAGCTGGATCTCTTCCTGCCCCAGTTGCCCTTGGTGGACGAAATGCCCTTGTCGGCCACGCCGGTGAACGCCCAGTTCGGGGAGGAGATCCGCCTGCTGGGCTATCAGGTGGGGCGATCCCTGGGGCCGGGCTCGGCCGTTCCGTTGGCCCTCTACTGGCAGGCCCTGAAGCCATTGGAGCGGCGGTACAAGTACGTGGCCCAGCTCGTCCCAGTGGAGGGAGAGGAGGTCTTTCCTCCCACGGAGCGGGAGCCCTACGACGGCTTCCTGCCCACGATCTGGTGGCCTCAGGACCGGATCGTGGTGGAGCTGAGCCAGCTGGCTGGGCCGGATCCGGAGAGCGAGGGAACCCATGGGCTCCGTCTGCTCGTTTTTGTCTACGACAGCGAGAGCCTGGAGCGGCTGGCGGTGATCTCCACCAAGGCGGGGCAGGTGGCGGATGGGACGCGTCTGCTCCTACCCTATCCATGAGGAGCTGGCCCGGTGGATCCTGGCCGGGCGGAAAGAAGAACTGTCACAGAGCGGCTGCCCGGGCTGTTTGACCTGGCAATTTGGAATTGGGATAATGGGACCGATTGGCATGGTTCCTGGAGGATGGTTCACGGTTCATGCGTACCGACCTGGCGGAAGCGATCTGGCCTGGCCACACCAAGGCCGCCCTGGCCAACCGGAGCTGGTTGCAGGCCCACATTGAACGAATCGCGGTTGGTGCGATCCTTGTCCTCTTTGTCTCGATCGGGATCGGGTACAGCTTGATCGTCCCCCCATTCGAAACCCCTGACGAGGTCCACCACTACGCTTTTGCGCGCCACCTTTCCCTGGGCAATCCCCTTCCGGTGCAGACCGTGGAGCGAAGCGGGCCCTGGGAACACGAGGGCACCCAGCCTCCCCTCTACTATTTCCTTCTGGGGCGGATCATCGCCGGCATCGACCAGAGCGATTTCCCGGCCCTGAACCGGGTGAATCCCCATGCCAACCTGGGCAATCCCCTCTATCCGGGCAACAAGAACAAGATGCTCTACAGCTCTCGGCCACTGCCCCTGCGTTCCACGAACCTGGCGGTGCATGTGGGGCGTTGGTTTTCCCTTTTTCTGGCCAGCCTGAGCCTTCTCCTGGTCCACGCCACGGCCCGCCTGGCCTTTCCCCGCTCCCGGCTGCTGCCGTTGATGGCCCTGCTCCTGGTGGCTTTCATCCCCCAATTCAACTTCATCAGCGCCAGCGTCTCCAACGACAACATGGTGATCCTGGTGAGCACGGCTACGGTCTACTGGCTGGCTCGTCTGTTGGTCCGGGACGCAAGGCAGCCCGTTCTGGTTTTGGAGTGGCTGGTCCTGGGGGTGCTCCTGGGCCTGGCGGGGCTGAGCAAGCTCCAGGGGCTGGGGTTAGCGCCTCTTGCTGGTCTGGTCATCCTGGCTCTGGCGTGGAAGCGGCGGGACTGGCGGCTTCCACTGCGGGCCTTGGCGCCTGTGGGCGGGATGGCCCTGCTCATCGCGGGCTGGTGGTACTGGCGCAACTACAGCCTGTACGGCGAATGGTTGGGGGTGAATCAGCTCCTCTCCATCAACGGCCTGCGCTATGGATCTCAGACTTGGGAGCAGCTGTGGGGCGAGCTGCGAGGAGTGCGGTACTCCTTCTGGGGACTTTTCGGCTGGTTCAGCATTCTCCTGCCCGAGTTCACCTACCGGTTCTTCGATCTGCTGGCTCTGCTGGCCGTGGGCGGTTTCATCGCGACGGGCGTGGCGGCCTGGAAGGAGCACGGCAGGGGGATGTTACGCTGGCCCAGCGTCCAGGTCCACGGACTGCTGAGCCTGTGGCTGGCCATGCTCATCGGGCTCTTGATCTACTGGTTGACCTTTGCCACCAGCGGGCAGGGGCGCCTGCTCTTCCCAGGGCTCAGCGCGGTGGGGGTGATCTTCGCCACGGGTCTGGGCTTCTGGCTGCGTCTGCTGCCCCGTTCCTGGCGCCTGCCGGCCTTCGCTGTCGTCCCGGCCAGTCTGTTGGCCTGCTCCGTCTACGCGCTCACGGTGCTGTTGCCCGGCTTCTATGCCGCGCCCAGCCCGGTGGCCCAGGCGCCGGCCGAGGCGATTCCGGTCAACCTGCTCTACGATGGGAAGATCGAGTTGGTGGCGGTGGAGGTGCCTGACGGGCGGTATCGTCCTGGGGAGCAGGTGCCTGTCACCCTCTACCTGCGGGCCCGGAAAAAGCTGTCCAAGGACTACCCTCTGTTCGTTCAACTCCTGGATCCGGACAACCGGGAGATCGGCAACGTGACCACCCATCCAGGCTGGGGACGGAACCCCACTAGCCTCTGGGAGCCGGGCGCCATCTACGCGGATCGCTACGAGGTCACTGTCTGGGGGAACATCAGCAACCGCTCTCCCCTGCTCGCACGGCTCTATGTGGGGTTCATCGATCCGGAGACCCACACCCGCCTTCGCACCCCCGCGGATGTGGATCCAGGCCTACCCGGTTTCCTGATCGATTCGGTGGAGATCGAGCCGGCCCAGCCTCTGGATCCCAATGCCCTCTACCTCCAGCCGGTGGACATCCCCTTTGTGGACCAGATCCGGCTGATCGGCTACGGCAGCCCGGGCGTGGTCTGGCTTTCGGACCGAACCCGTATGCAAGTCACCCTCCTGTGGGAGGCCACAGGTCAACCGAGCCAGGACTACACAGCTTTCATCCATCTGGTCGACGGGGAGGGGCGGCAGGTGGCTGGCTTCGATCAACCGCCGGCGGAGGGACGTTTCCCCACGAGCCGATGGCGCTTCGGGGACCTGATCCTGAGCCGCTTCCCGCTGGATCTGCCACCTGACCTTGCCCCTGGCGTTTACGAAATATGGATCGGCCTCTACTCGGATCCGGAAGGTGTGGATCGTCTCCCTGTGGGAGCTTCCGAGCTGCCTGTCCAAGATCATCGGGTCCTGTTGACCCAGGTGGAGATCCGTTGAGCTTGGTGTGACCTGGAAACCTAGAGCGGACAACCCGTGCCCAGTCGTAGGCACGGGTTTTTCTATTGGCGAATCAACGAGTGGCGAACCAACGAGTGACGAGCAAACAAGTGGTGAACAACTGGGGGGACAATCGAGGCAATTACCGATTCGAGCTGGGACCAATGCCCCATAAGAAATCAACAGAGAGTTGTAGACAATAGTTGTTGTTGAGACGTTCGTAAGCGGCCGCCTCAGCACCCCAGCTCAGATCGTTTCCTCGCTTATTCAAGGACATCAGACAGCTGAGAGGCCACCGCGCTTCTGCACCATCTCTCTGTAACATTTGAAGTGAGCATCGGTGACCCCAGTTCTGCAGCCCACAGCAGAGGCTCATCCCAGCCAGGGCTATCACCGAAAGATATCAGTGAACGAATCGCCAGCACAAAAGGATACAGCCGTGCAGAACCTGACCGAACAATACCGCATCAACCCTGACAATTTAAAGCATCGTCAAGATTTCATTCTGCTTGGTGAGCAGGAGATCCAGGTGCTACGCCGATTGGCCAAATGGGCAGATCGGGTAGTCGACCCTATTGTGCAGGAGTTCTATGATTTCCAGTTTTCTTTCCCGCCCACTCTCGCTTTCTTCACCCAATACGCCGAAAGTAACCATATCCCCCTCAGCGAGGTGCGGGCCCGGTTAGAACAGAGCCAGCGCCAATACTTTCTCGATATTTTCCAGGAAGCTCAGCGGGAGAAAGGTTTCGGCCCCAGCTATTTCGAGAAGCGATTGTTGATCGGCGAACGGCATAATCAGATCAACTTGCCGTTGAAGTGGTACATGGGCAGCTACAGCCTCTATCAACGTCTGATCAGCAAACACCTGTGGCGAGCCTATTTCCTACAACCCTGGTTCCTCCATCGCGCGGAACAGGCCATCTTCACTGTACTCAACTACGATCTGCAAGCGGTGGCCGACGCCTTCTTCTACAGCTATCTCCGTTCTATCGGCCTGGATCTGGATGCAATCCAGGTGGACTCTGTCGAGCATGATCTGTCAGAACAGTACGCCATGCTGAAGAGCACTGTGCTGGACACGCTGGTGGAGACGGCTCGCACCATTCGGGTGTTGGATGAGACCAGCGACCAGGTGACAGCAGCGATTCAACAGACAACCAAGGCCACCGAACAGATTTCAGGTACCGTGCAGGAGACGGCAGAGAAGGCTTTCCAGCAGACCCACGCTGTAGAAGAAGTGATCCAGCTTCTGAACGAAATGCGCGTCCATATCGATGAAGTCGCTCGGGGAGCCCACGAGCAGCGTAATGTGGTCGTGCAGACAGCCGATGCCATGGAGCAGCTGGCAAGCGCCATTGCCGATATCCGTCAAGGGGCTCGAGAGCAGACTCAAGGAGTGGAGCAGGCCCTGACTGCCCGCCATGAACTGACCAGCAGCATCCAGAAAGTGATCGGCGCCGCCGGAGAGATGACGGACAAGACCCAGGAGGTCACCAACGCAGCCCAGGAGGGATTCGTCGTCGCTCAACAGACGGTGGACAGCATCCAGAAGCTGCGTGACACCACCAATCAGCTCGCAGAACGGATCCGGGACCTGGGCGAACGGTCCGGGAAGATCGGGGTGATCGTGGAAGCCATTGACGGAATTGCCAGTCAGACAAACCTCCTGGCGCTGAACGCTGCGATCGAGGCTGCCCGGGCGGGAGAACATGGCAAGGGTTTCGCTGTAGTGGCGGATGAAGTGCGAAAACTGGCTGAGCGCACCAGCAAAGCCGCACAGGAGATCGCGGAGATGATCCACGACGTGCAGCAGGAAGCCGACAGCGCTGTCCAGGTCATGGAGTTGGCCGGCGCGGATGTCTCGGTCGCAGTGGAGTTGACTAACCAGGCAGGGGATTCCTTCCATACCATCGTCGCCACCACGGAGGCTTCCTCGGAGCAGGTGGGGAAGATCCGGCATGCTCTTGAGCAGATGCAGAGCGCCGAACAGTCGGTGCAGGATATCATCTCCGAGATCAGCGTAGTGGCCCAGCGCAACGAGGAAGTGGCGGAGATGATGGGAACCATCAACCAGACCGTTCGTGAAAATTGGGATCACATCTCCCTGGTCGCAGAGCAGAATGCCGCCACAGCGGATCGGATGGCTACCAGCAGCAACCAGACCGTTCAGGCAATGGAAGGCATTGCTGACATCTCCAATCAGAGTGTTGTCGCTACCCAGAAGATTGCCGCTAGCACACAGGAGGTCAGTGCGCAGATGTACGAGGTGCAGGCCTCTGTCACTCCCCTAGGCAAGATTGCCCAAACGTTGCAGCGCCTGATCGCCCAGTTTGAGTTGTCTGTTCCTGCCCAAGGCCCTGCTCCATCCAATGGGCGTCCACGTCCGGCAAAGGTGCAGCGTAGCAAGGTTCAATACGCTTCGGCGAACAAACCAAAGAGATCTGTACCTGTGAACTGACGTGCGGTTCTAAGCAGCTGTTTCAACAGTTCAGTCGATGGCTGAAGCATCGTTTGAGTTCAAGTATCGATAATCGAATTGATAATCAAGGAGTGGATCTGTGTTGAACATTCTCTCAATCGGACCGGTTCAATGGATCAAGCAGAGTGTTGTTCGCAAACTTGGTCTTGGATTGGCGGCCATGTTACTTGCCGTGTTGGTCATGGTCGCCAGTATCGTGGTGGCCGTGAACCAGCAGCATTCAGACGCCTTGGTTATCAATGTGGCCGGACGGCAGCGCATGCTTTCCCAGCGGATAGCCAAGAATACGTTGCGCATCATCCACGGCGATTCCGAGGCTGCTGAGGAGTTGCGTCAGGCCACAGAGCTGTTCGATCAAAGTCTGCACGGGCTGCGAAAAGGCGACCCTGAGCAGGGCATCCCTCCTGCGCCGGATGATATCCAGGAACAGTTAGAGGTGGTCAATGATCTGTGGGAGCCCCTGCACGCCGATGTGCAGACAGTGCTTGCCAGCGCCAACGATTTTCAAGAACTTCAACGTTTAACAGGGGAGATCGTCGCTGAGAGCGATCGGCTCTTCAGTGCTGATGCCCGTTTGACTGATGCCTTGAAAACAGCCCAGGCACCCCAACCTGTGGTGGATATGGCTGGACAGCTTGGGATCCTGTCCCTGGAGATCGCCCGGGTGGTTCCACAGGTAGCCCAGGGCCAGGTGGACCTGATCCCGGAACTGGCAGCGCGGATCCAGCAGTTCGACGACACGCTCACCGTGCTGTTGGATGGTGATGCTTCCCAATCGATTCCAGCCGCCACTGGTCGTGTCCGGGAAGAGCTGAAGACGATGCGCTCGGAACTGGGACAACTCGTGTCCCTTAGCGAGGCGATGCAGGAACTGGTTAAACATTACTCTGCCGGACAGCAGGCAGCAACAAACGTGGTGGAGAACAGCAATCCCCTCCTGGTGGAGAGCAACAAGGTGGTGCAACTCTATGAGGATGATTCCACCCGTAAATTTGGGATCTTGTATCGACTTCTTGGTGGACTCTCTCTGGTGATTCTCCTGGTCGCTGTGGCGGTGTTCTGGAATTTGCGTCGAACCATTCTGCCTCTGAAAGCCATCGAAAAGGCCGCCAGCAACATCGCCAACGGCGATTTCGACCAAGAAATCCACTGCGGAGGCGAGGACGAGATTGGCCATCTGGCTGGATCGTTCCGGACTTTGATCGATTATGTGCAGCACATGGCTGATGTGGCGCACCATTTGTCCCAAGGCGATCTTTCTGTGGAATTTTCACCCCGCTCTGAACGGGATATGCTCGGAAATGCGTTTCAGGACATGGTCGCATACCAGAAAGAGATGGTGCAGATCATGGAGCGCGT
>JALSQZ010000197.1 GCA_026985055.1 Sedimenticola sp.
ATTTGCGCTGATGGACAGCGGCCCTCAGGCGGGTGCCTTGGCCAAGGGAGCAGACAGCCCGGACTTTTGCGCCCAGGACTGTGCATCGGCGCTTTCATCCAGCCAGCCGAATTTTTCCAGGCTCCACAAGACTGCCAGGAAAAGGGCGGAGCCGGCCATGAGGTCGGTCAGATAATGGCCGCCCATGGAAATGGTCGAGACGATGATTGTGATATTGAAGGCGAAAGCTGGCCAGAACAGGCGGGTGTTTCTGAACGACCAGATGAAAATGAGAGCAAGAATGGTGTGAAAGCTGGGAATGCAGATAATTCCCTTCATCTCACCCAGGGCCACGGAAGACATCTGTCCATTCATCAGGGCGCTCACATGGGCGAGGAAATAACGCCCCGCCTGGGGTGGCAGATTGCCGGTCATTTCGGCCGCTGGCTGGTAATGCCCATATCCGCCCAGGGCCGGGAGCATGCCGCCCAAAGTGATGGTCAACAGACCGGTCAGGATCGACAGCAGAAAATAGCCGCGCAGACGGGCGATGCGCCCTGTCGCCAATAGCCAAAGGGGAATGCCGAGAATGAAATAGTTGATGCTGTTGTAGGCAAAACCCAGAGCCTTTGCCAAACCGGGATGGGCATTGACAAAGCGGACATGGGCAATCCAGTCGAATCCCATGAGCGCATCAAGTCTGGCGAGAGCTTGATCCATGGGTGGAAAGCGCAGGCTCATCAAGGTGTAACTCAGCATTCCGCCCATGTAGGCCATGAGGGATAAAAGCAGCAGGAATTGCAACAGGATGCTGCTGCGCAACAAACCTTGAGAATATGCCCGCCAGGCGA
Organism: Sedimenticola sp.; assembly: GCA_026985055.1. Taxonomy (GTDB): domain Bacteria; phylum Pseudomonadota; class Gammaproteobacteria; order Chromatiales; family Chromatiaceae; genus Thiolapillus. The sequence goes on from JALSQZ010000197.1 coordinate 831, forward strand.
CGATGGCCATGAGCAGAAGGCATCCCAGGACTTGCACATCCGCCCTTTGCACGCGAATGGAAAAGCCGCTCAGGGCCATGAGCGCAAGAACGGCGAGAAAGGCTGCCGCCAGCAGTGCCCAGGCCGCCGGATGGGGGAACAGGGCCGCCATGCGCGCATGCGGGGTGCCGAGCGGGGGGAATAGCATTTCGATACGTTGTTTGAGATTTGTTTTCATCAGATTTGGCATTCGTTCGCAGTGAAGTCACATAGCCGGATTTGCGCGCAAAGCGGCTCTTGCGCGGAAGCCGGATCTGGAATGGTCAAGGAGCCTTGCGCTGACGAGAAAGAGCGCTGCGCCAGCGGCAAGACCGGCCAGCGGATGCGGGAAAAGGAAGAGGGGGCTTCTTGGACTTTCGACGGCCTTTGCGAAGAAGCTGATGAAACTCATGAAGAACCGCCTTCAGGATGAGCCCGCGAATGGATGCGGGGATATTTTGACAGGGATTTCCAGGGTCTGGACTCAACAAGACCGTGGCGACAGGCCGGCATCCTCGCCTTTATTGAGACCGGACCCCAGGGTCAGGACCCATAAATTTGAACGGCATCTGCAGGATTTATGCTTCATCCCGGAGCCTTTTCGCCCTTGCCAATACCTTCAAGTATTGCCTGCGGACGAAAAGACACCGGGATTTTGCCAAAATC
>JALSQZ010000198.1 GCA_026985055.1 Sedimenticola sp.
TTGCACCGGAATCCGGAATTTTCCCGGAGAGATTTTTGCCCAGATTGTTCGAACGGACAAAAGCCGATGTTATTCATCGACTTGCAGTGCGTTCGGGCAAGCTGGGTGAAAAGATCCCGGGAAAAACCGGATAGCATGACAGGTACAAACTGTATCCAGCATACTCATCACGCAACAGGCTGTAATTCATGGTGAAAAACCCACATTTTGCGCGTTCCGGTGCAATATTCGGGCTAGGGCCATCATCCAGCCAGCTTCCCCAGAACATGGGCGGCGGCAGCCATGCCAAAACCCGCGGTTACGGGAGTACAAGAACCAAACCCGGCGCAATTCAGCGCGCCACCTGAAGCAACTGCACAAGCTGCTGATTCCTGATGCCGCATCAGAGGTTCATTCGACCAGACTGCCGGCACACCAAAGCTGCGCCGCGGATTTCTCGGGAACCCATGGCGCTGCCGAAGCTCCCGGCGCACCTTGGCCAACAAGGGGTCCTGTTCCGTGCGGCTCAGATCAGAGACGCGGATACGGCCAGGGTCGATCTGGCCGCCGGCGCCACCCACGGTAACCAGGGCGATACCCTTTTTCCTGCACCAGCTGATCAGGGCAGTTTTGGTGCGAAAACTGTCGATGCAATCGACCACATAATCATAATCAGCCGTCAGGAGCGCGGAAAGATTCTCCCGACTGATGAAATCATCCACCAGAGAACAGCGGGCGGAAGGATTGATTTCCGCCACGCGATCCGCCATGACCTGGATCTTGGACGCACCCAGGGTGGACTCCATGGCCGGAAGCTGGCGGTTGATATTGGATTCCGCAAGATGATCCATGTCGATGAGCGTAAGCTGCCCAATGGCGCTGCGAGCCAACGCCTCCACGGCCCAGGAGCCAACGCCTCCGATACCGATGATGCAAACATGCGCCCGGGAAAAACGCTGCAAGGCCTCTTGCCCATACAGACGGGCCAGGCCACCAAATCGCCGCTGAAAGTCCACCAGTTCGCTTCCTGATATATAATTTCTTGTTTTTACGAATGTATTCCACCCAATCCCGAGGCATTATATCCAACATGGACCCCATACGATTGACAGAATACAGCCACGGTTCCGGCTGCGGCTGCAAGATTGCCCCCAAACTGCTGGACGAAATCCTCCAGGGACAGGTAAGCATGCTTCCCGACCCCCGTCTGCTGGTAGGCAACCAGACCCGGGATGATGCGGCTGTTTACGATCTTGGCGACGGTCGCTCCGTGGTATCGACCACGGATTTCTTCATGCCCATCGTCGATGACCCTTTCGAATTTGGCCGCATTGCCGCCACCAACGCCATCAGCGACATCTACGCCATGGGCGGCACCCCGCTCATGGCCATTGCCATCTTTGGCTGGCCCATCGACAAGCTCAGCGCCGATACCGGCCAACAGGTAGTGGATGGCGGGCGCCAGACCTGCAAGGATGCAGGCATCCCCCTTGCCGGTGGACATTCCATAGACTCGCCGGAACCCATTTTCGGCCTGGCGGTTACCGGCATCGTGGAAAACGACCGGCTCAAACGCAATGACCAGGCCACTCCCGGGTGCCAGCTCTACCTTACCAAACCCATAGGAATTGGCATCCTCACCACCGCGCAAAAACAAAAAAAACTCGCACCTGAACACAGCCGCATCGCCGCGGACAGCATGTGTCAGCTGAACCGCATCGGCGCAGAACTTGCCGCATTGCCCGGCGTTACCGCCATGACCGATGTAACCGGGTTTGGCCTGGCCGGTCACCTGCTGGAAATCTGCCGTGGCAGCCATGTCTCGGCGCAAGTGGAATTCGACAAGATACCGCTGCTGCCTCATGTCACAGATTATCTCGCCATGGGCTGCTCCCCTGGCGGCGCGCGACGCAACTTTGAAAGTTATGGGGAACAACTGGGAAGCATGACGGAAACACAACGCCAGATTCTCTGCGACCCTCAGACTTCGGGCGGATTGCTGATCGCCGTCAGCCCCGAGGGGGAAGAGGACTTTCATCGCATTACCCGACAGGCCGGCATGGCACTTGAGCCATTGGGATCACTTTGCCAGCCACAAGATGCGCCCTGCATCGAGGTCATCTGATGGAGCTGCCGGAAATCTCTGACTTCAGAGAGCTATTCATCAAAGACACCCCCCTGCTGGACGTGCGCGCGCCAGTGGAGTTTGCCGCTGGCGCCTTTCCTCACACGGAAAATCTGCCCTTGCTGGAAGATGAGGAGCGCCATCAGATTGGAATCCGCTACAAGAACAATGGACAGGAGGCCGCTATCGAACTGGGAAAGACCCTGATCGACGGACGCCCCCGCAAGGAACGAACATCAGCCTGGAAAGAGTTTATAACACGTCATCCAGAAGGCGCACTGTACTGTTTTCGCGGCGGGATGCGTTCAAAGATATCACAAGAATGGATTTATGAAGCAACAGGCATCGCCTATCCCCGAATCAAAGGAGGCTACAAGGCCCTGCGTAACTACCTGCTGAAAGAAATTGAAACTTCCTGCCAGGAAATCAACCCCATCATTCTCGGAGGCCGAACCGGTGCAGGAAAAACCATTGTATTGCGCCTTCTGGACAACAGCATTGACCTGGAAAGTCTGGCCTGGCATCGCGGATCCGCATTTGGACGCCATGCCACACCACAACCCACACAAATCGATTTTGAAAACCATCTGGCCGTGGCACTGATCAAACATCGTGCTTCTGCTCATCAGCATCTGATACTGGAAGATGAAAGCAAAGCCATAGGCTCACGTCATCTCCCTCCCCTGCTGTACGAACGCATGTCCATCAGTCCCCTGGTGATACTTGAGGTACCTCTGGAAGAACGCATACACAATTCCGTTCAGGAATATGTCACCGAAGCCCTGAATGAATATCAGCATCTGTACGGTGAAGAAACCGGTTTTCACAAATGGGCGGAATATGCCACCGAAAGCCTGAAACGAATAAGCAAACGCCTTGGCGGCCTGCACTACAAGGAAATGAACAACAAGCTCCAGTGCGCAATATCAGAGCTGAAAAAAAACGGTCAGGCCGATGCCCATGCCGACTGGATATCACAACTTCTCACCGACTACTACGATCCCATGTATGACTACCAGATAGCAAAAAAGTCTGAACGCATCATCTATTCTGGAGACAGGGAACAAGTCATGGAATATCTTCAGATGCATGCAACAAAATGTTGAATGGATCTGGAAAAACTCCTTTCATGGAGTTCTTCTTTATCATGAAACAAAGTTTGCGTCTCTATTTTTGAAAATGACACCTGGAAACTTCGTGGCGTGAAACATCAAATACAAAAATACACAAAATATACTCATTGATTGACGCTTGACAATACTTTATATTTCCATTAGCTACATCTACTGAAAGGAATCAGGAAAAGCGATGTATATCACTTATAGCAATTTCAATGAGGAACAACATGGCCAAGAAAAAAGCATCATCACGAACCAGCAAAGTTGATTCATTGTCGTCAGCAGAACTCTACAAGCTGGCCCAAAAACGTGAGCAGGAAGAAATGAAACAAATGCAGGAAGCCAACCGGGAAAAGCTGAAAGCCTTGCGCGAAAAACGCCGCGCCATGGTCGCCGCACACCGCAAGGAGATAAACAAAATTGATCGTGAAATCAATCGCCTGTCAGGTAAAACCAACTCTGCAGGAAAAGGCCGCCCGCGTGGCGGAAGCATTACCGATGCCGTAATTGAAATCATCGGAAAAACCGGACAGATATCTACTTCCGACCTGAAGAGCGCCCTGAAAAAGAAAGGCATTGTGGCGGGCAATCTTTCCCAGACTCTGGCCTACCTGAAACGCCAAGGTCGGGTATCCTCGCCTTCAAGGGCCATTTACACACTGGCAAAGTAATAGATGCTCACACCAAGTTGAAAAGTCCTTTCCGGACTTTTCAACTACTTGCACCGCCAGGGCCTTCCCGTGTATAGTTCGCCTTCGCAACAGGCGCGTAGCTCAGCTGGTTAGAGCACCACCTTGACATGGTGGGGGTCGGCGGTTCGATTCCGTTCGCGCCTACCAGCTTGAAACAAAGGCACTCCGGACCTGCCGGAGTGCCTTTCCCTCCATCTTCTATCCGGTTTTTGCGCACAACAACCGCCTTCAACAGGCGGAAATCCAGGCCAGAAAGAATTGCATGAGATAACGCTTGCCAAAGAAATTATTCTGAGTAGAATATGCTCCGTCAGTTGCGGGGTGGAGCAGTCTGGCAGCTCGTCGGGCTCATAACCCGAAGGTCGTAGGTTCGAATCCTGCCCCCGCTACCAATTTTTATCAAGGAAACTCAATCACTTGGCTGTGGTTGAGTTTTTTTGTGTCTGCTCCAGAAAACGTTCGGGCCCACTCTGGGCCCATCTCGGGCCCAAGTCGGGCCCACATCAGTTTTTCCTGATTTCCAGGACAGCCTTTTTGACCTTCAGGCAGACGTCTCGGTGCCTTACGGCCATAGTCCGAAACATGACCTTCAGGCCACGAACCCCCCGGGCCCCTGCAGCGGCTTGGCTGGATCGATGGTCATTGGCGTTTTTTTACACCAGGGCCCAAGAGCAGTTCACCTTGTCGGGCAGGGAAATGACCGTAAGGGGCTCATGGGCCAAAGCGGTTCGAAAAATTCACGGCCATGCTCCCGATCTGAGTCCGATTGGCTCCGCCCACCCGGTTGAAGGGCGTGCTTTTCACTCCCCTTTTTTTCTTGTGGCCTTTCTCGACTTGCTCAAGTAGTCCTCCAGCGCCAAGCGCATGACATCGGATCGTGTCGGAATCTTCCCCAGCTCCGGTTGCAATTCCATTCGCTTCTGATCCAGTAGTTCGATCAGCTCCTGCGACAGCCGGACATTGATCTGGGCTCTCTTTTCGTTCATGGCCAATTCCCCCTTGTTTGCTAACCGAGCATATTCTAGCAAAAGAGTCTAATTGCTAGACAAAAATGCTTGGCATTCCCGTCTAGCTGTCTATCATGAGTCTAGCTGCTAGACATGCATTTCACGCCTTTTCAAACGGCCAGGAGGGAATTGGTACCGAACACGGGTAGAAGGCAATGTCAGCGACGAGCCCGGTTTGTATACCAGTAGCGGCGGAATATGACTTTCTCCTGACAAATGATTTGCAAAGGTTCGCAGACGGGAAGATACCGGGATTGCATTTCTGGATTCCTGGCTAACCTGGAACTGAGGGCGGAGGGGTTCCGCCCGCGGGAAGTGCCTACGGCTTCCTGAATCAACACAACCGATTGGAAGAGGTAATCATCATGAACCTGACCTATCTGACCACCAATGAGCTGGCCGAGCGCATCAAGTACGATCCCCGCACCATCCGGGAGCGGCTCAAGGACAGCGTGCTGCACGAAGGGGTGCATTACATCCGTCCCTTCGGCGGGCGCAAGATTCTCTACATCTGGGAGCAGATCGAAGAGGACATGGCCAAGGCTTCCCAGGCAGACGCCTATGTGCTGCCCATGGCCAATGGAGGAGTCTGCCATGGTTAACGTGCGACTGAGGAAAGATACCGGCAAGCTGTTTCTGGATTTCCGTTACCGGGGACGGCGCTGCCGGGAATACACGGATCTGCAGGACACCGCCACCAATCGCCGCAAGTTGAAGAAGGTGGCCGAGCGGATCGACCAGGAGATCAAGGGGGACACCTTCGACTACGCCCGCTACTTCCCCGACAGCCGCAATCGGGCGCATTTCCAGCCGGAGACATCTGTGACTGGTGTTGTTTCCGACAGGGAGGACGCCGCTGCGGTGGCAGCTGTCCAGAGTCCCAACTCGGCCCCGGATCTGCCCACCTTCGGCGAGTTTGCCGACACCTGGTTCTCGGAGAACGAGGTCCGCTGGCGCAAGAGCCACCGGCGAAACCTGACCTCCATTCTCGAAGCCCACCTCAAGCCGGCCTTCGGACAAAAGAAGGTCAGCGCCATCACCAAGGCACAGATCCTTGCCTTTCGCGCTACACTCGCCAAAGTTCCAGGGCGAAAAGGCAAGTCGCTGTCTGCGAAGCGGATCAACGGCATTCTCATGCCGCTGCGCCAAATCCTCGATGAAGCCGCTGACCGATTCGAATTTACCACCCCTTACCGGAACATCAAGTCCCTGCGGGTGCCGCGCACCCACGTCGAGCCCTTCTCCCTGGCCGAGGTGCAGCAGATCCTCGCCCGGGTGCGCCCGGACTTTCGGCCCTACTACACGGTGCGCTTCTTCACCGGCCTGCGCACCGGAGAGATCGACGGCCTGAAGTGGCAGTACGTGGACTTCGAAAACCGCCTGATCCTGATCCGCGAGACCCGGGTCAACGGCGAGGTGGAGTACACCAAGACCGACGGCTCCCAGAGAGAGATCCAGATGTCCGGCCCGGTATACGAGGTCCTGCGCGAGCAGGAGCGATCCTCCCGGAACCGCTCCGAGTACGTCTTCTGCAGCCGCCGGGGCAATCCCCTGGACCACAACAACGTCACCCGGCGGATCTGGTATCCGCTGCTGCGCAACCTGGGGCTGAAGCCGCGCAGGCCCTACCAGACCCGCCACACCGCCGCCACCCTGTGGCTGGCGGCCGGGGAGAACCCCGAGTGGATCGCCCGGCAGATGGGCCATGCCAGCACCGAGATGCTGTTCCGGGTCTATTCACGCTACGTGCCCAACCTGACCCGCCAGGACGGCTCCGCCTTCGAGCGCCTGCTCACCGCCAACTTCGTCCACGCCGAGCCGAATGCGCCTGCCAGCCAAAATGCCGCAGAGGAGGCGCGCCATGACGACTGAGAGAAAGCCCCCGGAGGGCGGGGCAGCGATGGCCCAGAACCGCGCGGCGCCGCCCGCCCCGCAGCGACGCCGAAGTGCTGCTGCGGCTGGTCATCGAGACCCTCCTCGGGCGGATGGACCGGGACAAGGCCCGGCTCTACGCCGAGCTGGTCCAGCGCATCGAGCAGGCCGGCCGGGCCCGGGGCAAGGTGGCATGAGCGATCCCCGTCTCCCCTTTCCCGCGCCCTCTGCCCCGGCAGCCTTCCGCGTCCTGGAAGTGCGCGAGCGCATCCACTTCGACGACCACCGCACCGGTGCGCTGGCGTGGCTGGGCAACTACCTGGGCAGCG
>JALSQZ010000199.1 GCA_026985055.1 Sedimenticola sp.
ACCGCCATTTTCAATGGCTGTAAGCCATTGAAAATGAAGGAACCGGGAAATCGCATTTTCTGGTTCCGGGGTTGAAAAAGTCCAGGGAAGGACTTTTTCAACATCCTGTTAATAGTAGCGTTTTTCAATATCCTGTTATTGCAACACCAGACCCACCAAAGGACGCCAGATGTGCATGCTTGCAGAGTACAACACACCAGAGACGGTAAAGGGAAGAAGCCGTACTAGGGTGAGCAACACCCCCACCCAGAGCACGGCCTGTAGCAGCCCCATGAGCATCCCCGGCAATGAAGATCCGGATTTTTTCTTTTTGATATCCGAAAGATAGCGGCGAATCTTCCAAAGCAAGTAAGCACTGAGAAAAACCAGCAACAGTAGCCCCAGGAGACGTGAAAGATGCAGAAAATCACTGATCAGGAGATCCAGTGACTGCCAGACCAGGCGGGTAAGGCTGAAACCCGCGAGCAAGGCCAGCATCAGCACGGCACTCAGGGCCGCATGCAATTCCGGATAGAAACCGCGACGCCAGCCACGCAACAGAGACCAACACAAATACAGGATCACCACCCAGTCGAACAGGGTGCGTGGCAACCAGGCATCCATCATGATTCGAACAGCACTGCAAGCGCCTGAGACAGACGTTGCACCGGGATCACCTCGATTTCGCCCGCAGCTTTGCGCGGCCGGTTGGCGCTTGGCAGGAGAATACGCTTGAAACCATGCTTGGCCGCCTCGCGCACCCGATCTTCACCACTGGGTACGGGGCGAATCTCTCCCGCCAGACCCACTTCACCAAAAGCGGCAAGACCTTCCGGCAATGGCCGATCCCGAAAGCTGGACAGTATGGACAACAATACAGGCAGATCCGCCGCGGTCTCTGTGACCCGCACGCCTCCCACCACGTTGAGAAACACGTCCTGATCATACATGCCGATCCCACCATGACGGTGCAGTACCGCGAGCAGCATCGCGAGGCGATTTTGCTCCAGTCCCAGAGCCACCCGCCGCGGGTTGCCCAGAGGACTCTGATCCACCAGCGCCTGTACTTCCACCAGCAGGGGGCGCGTGCCTTCACGGGTCACCAGAATCGCACTGCCGGTTACCTGTTCTTCATGCCGGGAGAGAAAAATGGCGGAAGGATTACTTACTTCCTTGAGTCCCTTGTCCGTCATGGCGAATACGCCCAGTTCATTTACTGCGCCAAAGCGGTTTTTTATGGCTCGCACCAGACGGATCTGGCTGCCCGCCTCGCCTTCGAAATAAAGCACCGTATCCACCATATGCTCCAGAACCCGGGGACCGGCCAGGGCGCCTTCCTTGGTCACATGTCCGACCAGAAACAGGCCGATCCCGGTCTGTTTGGCAAAACGCACCAGCTGAGCGGCCGATTCACGAACTTGCGCCACGGCTCCCGGCGCCGATTGCAGTTGTTCCGAATAGAAGGTCTGAATCGAGTCCATGACCATGACATCCGGCTGGTGTTTTCGGGCCAGCCCCAAAATGCGCTCCACACAGGTTTCCGTAAGCAGTTGCAGGCGTTCCACCGGCAGCCCCAGACGCGCGGCACGCATGCCGATCTGCTCCGCAGATTCCTCCCCGCTCACATACAGGGGCTTCATCTGTTGCGAGAGGGCGGCCATGGCCTGAATCAGCAACGTGGACTTGCCAATGCCCGGATCCCCGCCAATAAGCACCACCGATCCGCCCACCAGCCCGCCACCAAGTACGCGGTCCAGTTCCGGCAGGCCCGTAGCTGTGCGTTGTGTATGTTCTGCATCGACCTCGGACAGGGGACGAATCCGGGTGACGCTGTCACCACTGTAACCGGCAAAGCGTGGCGCGACATTTCTTTCCGGCGTGGACAGGCTTTCTTCCAGACTGTTCCAGGCGCCGCAGTCCGGACACTGCCCTGCCCATTTGGGGAAGCTGCCGCCACAGTCCCGGCAGGCATAGACGGTCCTGGTTCTGGCCATCAGCCCGACACCTTGCGCCGCACCCGTGTGCCGATGCCACAGAACAGAGTATAGGGGATGGTCTGTGCCGCTGCGGCTATGTTCTCAGCGGGCAGCCCTCTGCCCCAAAGCACCACCTGGTCACCTGGACGGGCTTGCGGCTGATCGCCCAGATCCACCATAAGGGTGTCCATGGAGACTCGCCCCGCCAGAGGAGCCACATGGCCGTTGACCAGCAACGGCGTTCCTGCAGGCATCTCCCGGGGATATCCGTCGGCGTACCCCGCGGCAACCACGCCCACCAGACTGTCCCTGGGCACTTGCCAGGTTCTGCCATAGCCTACGGTTTCACCCGCGCGAACTTTCTTCACCGAAACCAGACGCGAGCAAAAGGTCATCGCCGGTCGAAGCGCCTCCACCGGCGTGGCAAAAGGAGAAGCGCCATAGAGCATGATCCCCGGGCGAACCCAGTCGGCATGGGTTTCCGGCCACCCCAGAATGCCTGCGGAATTGGCAATGGACAGAGGCAAGGTTACGGAGGAAAGGGCATTTCGGAAACAACCAAGCTGCTGTCGGGTGAAATCATCTCCCAGATCATCAGCGTTCGCCAGATGGGTGAGGCAACCGGAAACCGAGGATACGGAAGCAAGGCTCTGGAGTTCCCGCAACAGATCACGCGCCTGCCCGGGTGCGACACCCAGGCGGTTCATGCCTGAATCCACCTTGAGCCAGACCGCCACGGGGCCGGGCAGACTTTGGTTCTTGAGCAGATCCAGCTGAAAGGGATGATGCACCACCAGCTCCAGCCCTGCCGCGGCCGCAGCCGCCAACTCCTCCCGGTCATTGGCGCCGCCCAGCACCAGGATCGACTTGCTCTGTTCCATGCGGCGAAGCGCCAGCCCTTCTTCCACGCGGGCAACGGCAAAACTGTCCGCATCCTGCAAGGCAGTCACCGCCATCTCGATGCCATGACCATAAGCATTGGCCTTGATTACCGCCATGACCCTGGCGCTGCCGACGTGGGCTCGCGCCACTCCCAGATTATGCTGCATGGCCTGCGGGTCGATCTCGATCCAGGGAGAAAAAGACATCTTCCAGGAAGATTCAGTGGACGGGATCGCCGTACACCGGATTGATAAAATTCTCGAACCTGGTGAACTGGCCAAGGAAAGTCAGCCTCACCGTTCCGATGGGACCATTGCGCTGCTTGCCAATGATGATCTCCGCCATGCCCTTGTGTTCGCTCTCGGGGTTGTAGACTTCATCGCGATAGATGAATACCACCAGATCGGCATCCTGCTCGATGGCGCCCGACTCTCTCAGATCCGACATGATAGGGCGTTTGTTGGGGCGCTGCTCCAGACTGCGGTTGAGCTGGGACAGGGCAATCACCGGGACGTTCAGCTCCTTGGCCAGGGCTTTGAGACTGCGGGAAATGGCAGAAATCTCGTTGGTGCGGTTCTCGCTTCCGCCGGGGATCTGCATAAGCTGCAAATAGTCGATGACGATCAAACCCAGCTGCCCGTGTTCCCGCATCAGGCGTCGCGCGCGGGCGCGCAAGTCGGTCGGGCTCAAGGCTGCCGTATCGTCAATGAACAGCTTTGACTTGCCAAGAAGAGTCACCGTGGATGTCAGGCGCGGCCACTCATCATCTTCCAGCTGACCGGTACGAACGCGATGCCCGTCGATACGGCCAAGGGAAGAAATCATGCGCATGGCCAGGGACTCACCAGGCATTTCCATGGAAAACACGGCCACCGGCATATCGGACTTCATGGCGATGTTTTCCGCCATATTCATGGCGAAAGTGGTCTTGCCCATGGAAGGTCGACCGGCCACGATGACCAGATCCGCCGGCTGCAGCCCCGAAGTCATCTTGTCAAAATCATCGAATCCGGTACTCAGGCCCGTAATGGGGTCATCATTGCCAAAAAGCTCATCGATACGATCAGCCGCCTTGCTCAGCAGGGACTTGATGGGCTGAAAGCCCTCTCCTTCCCTGTGCCGCTGCTCGGCAATCTGGAACACCTTGTTCTCTGCCTCGTCCAGGAGTTGGGCCACCTTGCGTCCCTCGGGCCGGAAACCGCTTTCCGCGATCTCCGTGCCCACGCGAATCAGCTGGCGGGTCACGGAATGCTCGCGAACGATATCCGCATAGGCGCGGATATTGGCGGCGCTGGGAGTATCCTCCGCGAGAGCGGCCAGATACGGCAGACCACCTACGTCCTCCAGCTCCTCGCGACGCTCCAGCTCTTCCGCCAGAGTAACCACATCGAAGGGTTTCTGCTCATCGGCCAGTCCGCCAATCACGGTAAAAATCAGCTGGTGTTCCCGCCGATAGAAATCCTCGGCGCTGACCCGGTCGGCAACCTGATCCCAGGTGTTGTTGTCCAGCATCAGACCGCCGATGACGGACTGCTCGGCCTGCAGGGAATGAGGCGGCACCCGCAGCTGTTCCACTTCGGAGTCCATCTCGGGGTAATCGGGAGCAGAATCGGGAAAGGTACTTTCATAAGGCATGGACAGGAGAGTAACCAAATTTTTCCGCATTGAAAACCGCAAGCTTCAAACAAAAAAAGAAACCACGACAAGTCAGTAACTTATCGTGGTTTCATGAAGCACTTCATCACATCAAGCCCATGTCAGACGGGGCGCAGGCGAACTGACACCGCAGAACCTTCTGTCCAGGGATCAAGAAATATCACTTACGCCCCCCGACAGGGCGGTGATCATCAGTCTTCAGCGATGATAATGACCTTCAGATCCGCATTCACGTCAGGATGCAGATGCAGCACCACTTCAAACTCACCCGTGGATCGCATGGGGCCTTCAGGAAGCCGGATCTCGTTTTTCTCTACAACCACCCCTGCTTCTTCACAGGCGCGGGAAATATCGGTGGTGCCTACGGAACCGAACAGCTTGCCTTCCTCACCCGCCTTGTGACTGATGGTGACAGCCCCCATGTTCTCGATGGCAGTCTTGCGCGACTCGGCGGTGGCCAGTTTTTCCGCAGCTTCCTTTTCCAGTTCGGCACGACGCTGTTCGAATACGGCCAGATTCGCCCGGGTAGCGGGAATCGCCTTGCCGCTGGGAATCAGGTAATTGCGGCCATAGCCGGGCTTGACCACTACTTTGTCGCCCAGATCACCCAGGCCTGTAACTTTATCCAGAAGAATCACTTCCATTTTACTTGTACCTCATCAAGGTCTCTCACTCGTCACCCCTGGGGCTGCGAGCCCGGACTTTCGCCCGAAAATTCAACCAGCCATCAGCAAAACCCGCTGCGGAAACCGCGGTAAAACTCGCCGGCATGCCAATGATCAACAATATATAGAATCCGATCAGCCAACCCGGATTCGCATTAAATTCCTTTACCAACCCATGCACCAGGGCCACTCCCTGCAGAAAAAACGCCGCCATGCCCACCAGGGCCAGCTGAGAAGCCAGGCCCGGCTTATCCGACAGACTGCCGAGCACCAGCAGCACCGGCACCAGAATCAGCAGCCAATACCCCAAGCGCAGTTGCCGCAATTCTTCGCCAAAACCACCCGGATTGTACAGCTGCGCCTGCCAGCTCCTGGCCAGGAACAATGACAGAGCCAGCTGCAGGAACCAGGCAGCACCCATGCCGCCAGCCATCCAGGGGGCCATTTCCGCCACCATGGCCTTGCGGTCTGCGTTGCTGACCACGTTGGGATCCATGATCTGGGCACTGTATTCTTCCAGTATCCCCACCCAGAATCCGCTTACGTCATCGAGCAACAGGTACTGCATGCCAATGAGCAACGCCCCGAGCAGCACGGTTACCTCGATCACCAGTTTCAGTGAACGCGTGACGCGCAACACTTCCGCCAGTATCAGCAAAGGCAGCCACAACAGGCCACCGGCAATGGCCACAGTCAAAGGCTGCCCGAACAGCAACATACCCAGCCCCACCAGGGCTGCCAGCCCCAGGAACATGACCTGCAGGCCTTCCCCGAAACCCTTTCGCAGGGTGACCAGCCCCATCACGGCGGAACTGGCAATCCCCAAGGGGGTGATCAACAAGGCCAGTACCGCAAACACGGAGGCCACCATGGCGGCCTGCATGCGGCCTTTCATGATGAAAGTGGCCAGCGCCTTCATCAGGCTTTCTCCGACGCCGAACCAGAGTTCATGTTGTTCTCCGATCCGCGCCTGTTACAAGGAGTAATCCACATTTCTCTTGGCACGCCCTTTCCTGAAACCGAAAGGAAAGCACGCCCGGGAGAAATTTACTTGTGGGAGTCGGTATACGGCATCAGAGCCAGAAAGCGGGCGCGCTTGATGGCCGTAGCCAGCTGGCGCTGATACTTGGCGCTGGTGCCGGTAATCCGGCTGGGCACGATCTTGCCCGATTCGCTCACATACTGCTTGAGCAGGGCGAGATCCTTGTAATCGATCTCGGTGATGCCTTCCACAGTAAAGCGGCAATATTTTCTGCGACGCATGTAACGTGACATATTCTGTATCCTCCCGTTGTCAGGCTGCAGCTTCAGGCGCTGCGTCTTTCTCGTCGGCCTTGGCCAGCAGAGAGGGCTCGGTAAGGGCTTCGTCACGACGGATGGTCAGGTGACGAATCACTGCATCATTGAAGCGGAAAGCAGTCTCCAGATCATTCAGAGTGTTGCTTTCGCATTCGATGTTCATGAGCACGTAGTGCGCTTTGTGCAGTTTGTTGATGGGATAGGCGAGCTGACGGCGTCCCCAGTCTTCCAGACGGTGAATCCTGCCCCCGTCGGCTTCTATGCTGGCGGTATAACGCTCGATCATAGAGGGCACCTGCTCGCTCTGGTCCGGATGGACCATGAAAACGATTTCGTAGTGTCGCATTGTAGCTCCTTATGGCTAATAAACAGCCTCCCGCACTGGCGGTGAGGCAAGGAGGATCGGCCCGAAAACCGATCAGGAGCGCGGATTTTAGGAGAACAGCCGGCAGATATCAAGCTTTTTCAAGTATTTGTAAGAACAGGGAGCTTGTTCCTCAGGCGCCGGGCAGCTGGATGTACCCCCGACTGGTCTGAAGAAAATGTTGCAACTCCTGCGCCGACATGGGCTCCGCCAGATAATATCCCTGAATTTCGTCACACCCTTGGGCCAGAAGCATTTCATACTGTTCACGGGTCTCCACGCCTTCGGCTACCACGGTCATTCCAAGATCATGAGCCATGGTAATAATCGCCGAGGTAATGGCGCTGGAGCCCTCGTCCCGGGCCAGTTTGCTGACAAAAGATCGGTCGATCTTGAGACGATCGAAGGGAAAGCGTGTGAGATAATTCATGGCGCTGTAACCGGTGCCGAAATCATCTATGGTAACCCCGATCCCCATACCCTGAATCTGGTTCAGGATTTGCGCAACGAGAGGATCACTGGAGAGCAGCAGGTTCTCCGTAATCTCGAAATCCAGCAGATTCAGATCAAAATCAGCAGCTCTGACAATCTGCTCAATCTTTCTCACCAGGTCGAAACTGCTCATCTGCTTTGGGGAAAAGTTGTATGACAAGCGCAAAGAGAAACCTTGCGCACGCCATTGCTGCAATTGCTTGCAGGCGCGGGACAGTTGCTGATATCCCATTTCCGTTATCAGGCCGATGCGTTCCGCCACTTCGATGAATTCTTCCGGCGAGATGAAGTTCCCCTCGGCATCCCTGAGTCGGGCCAGTACCTCCACTCCCACCACTTTCAGGCTCGACGTTTCTGCCAGCGGCTGATAGAAAATCTCGAAGCGCCCCAGATCCAGAGCTTGCTGCAACCAGGATTCGAGCTGCAGCACCCGGGTCGCCCGATCCTGCATGCCCGGTTCGTAGTACACGATTTGCGCACCGCCTTCGGCTTTTCCATAGTGCATGGCCGCACTGGAGCATCCGATCAGCAACTCGGGAGTATCGCCATGCTCCGGATACAGACTGACGCCCAGGGTTACGGAAACACGCATGCTTCCCCCTTCGTCCGTCATCAGGGGTCTGGCGAACAGGGCAAAAATCAGGCCGATCATGTCATCCATGCTGCGATCCAGTTTCTGCTGTTCCAGCACCAACAGAAACTCATCGGCTCCCACATGACCGACGATTACCTGCCCCCCGAGAAAGCTCTTGAGCTTCCCCGCTATGGCCTGCAACAGGCGGTTGCCGACCTCGATCCCCCGCACTTCGTTGATCTTGGAAAAATGATCGATATCCAGATAAGCCACTGCCACCTTTGTCCGCTTCACCCGGGCTTTTTCCATGGCATTGGCCAGATATTTGGCCATCAGAATCTGATTCGGCAGATCGGTAAGAATACTGTGGGTTTCCCGATGCGAGACCTTGCTCGCCAAGGCGTGTTCATTGCTGACATCAGTGAGCACCATGACCGTGGTCTGATTGTTCCGCTCTTCCCGGGACATCCTGTTGAGAACCATCTTGACCCGATACTCAGCCCCATCCGCTGCTTTCAGCAGAAGAAACCGATTGATGTTCTTCCGCTTCCCCTGCAGCACATTGTTCAGCAGAAAACGTTGTCCGGCGGTAGTCAGAAAATGAAAAACCTCGTCCACCGGCCTTCCGGCCACTTCCCCTGGTCCTTTCCCGGAAAACTTCTCCGCCATGGGATTGAACTTGACCACATGTCCACGACCATCGAGATGAATCACCGCTTCCCCAATTGCCGTGAAAGCGGTCTGTGACAGCCGCCGTTCCTCGAACAGCACTCTCAACAGCTTTCTCAGAAGATGCCCGTTGGCCACCAAAAAGAACAGTACGATGCTCACCAACATGACTGCTGGCGGATACCAGTAGTGCCATTTGGCCAGTAGCAGGTAATCCCCAGTGAGTACGACTAGCAGCAGCAGTATGATTCCGTACACCCACCCCCAGCCACGAGGGCGGTAGAGCAGCAGCATGAGAAAGATCAGCAGGGCATTGAACACATACTGCCAGTCGCGCGATACCGGCACGATCAGACGGTTCTGCAACAGTCCATTCAACACCCAGGCATTGAACTCTACTCCGGACACCGGTCGACCATGCGCGGATACAGGTGTCGGAATGCTGTCCCCCAGACCGGGAGCTGTCGCCCCCACCAACACATAGCGATTCACGAAGCGCTCTGGCGGAACCCTGCCTTCAAGTACATCTACATAGGAAACCGTATCCATTCCCTTCCCCATGCGGGAAAAGGGCACCAGCACCATACGGTGGTTACGCCATACCGAAGAAGAAAGTTCCCGGTACACCGGTGTCCTGGCTGACTTCGGGAAGCCCCGGGCAAGTGGCCAGTCCCCCGCCACCCGCGCCATGGCCAGGGACAGCGCCGGCCATATGGGCCGATCCAGACCGGCCATGAGGAATGCGGCTCTGGCAATGCCATCCGCTTCCAGCTCGACATGTACATGCCCCAACCCAGCCGCCGCCCGGCGCAATTCAGGAAAAGGCAGACTCTCGCGAAGCTGTCCGCCTTCGTTGTACTGTTCCAGAACCACCGGAAACACTATCCTGCCGCTTTTCCTTGTCGCCTGCACCAGCATTTCATCATGGTTCGGATGCAACTGATCCGGTTCCGCAAAATTGATGTCCACGGCTACAGCCTTTGGATGGCCCTGGGCGATTCTGTTCAGCAGATCGGCATGGATGTTTCGGGCAAAGGGCCAGCGACCGAGGCGGGAAAGACTCTTGGAATCGACGGCGACTACCACGATGTCTTCCAAAACCGGAGTATCCAGCTGGCGCAACAGATTGTCGTAGATGGCCAGGTCCAGGCCGGAATACCACTCCTGCCGGGTGGCAAGCGCAGACAGCAGTAACAGAACAACACCCAGAATCAGGCGCAGGCTCCACTCCTTCTGCCGTCTGTCGTTCATCCAGACACCTCTGCACACGGCAAAACAGCACGAGGATGAAGCGCTCTGTTCAATGACAAAAAACCTTCACAAACAAAGAAACCGGAAAATTGTTTTTTCCCGGTTCCCTGGTTGAAAAAGCGCAGGAAAGACTTTGCCAACACCCTGTAAGGGGAAAAAGCCATGGTTTGCACAATGCGCGATTCTGGCATCCCTTGCCGGTTCATGGTCAATCCGATGTTTCCCTAAAGCGCAAGCAGTATGATGGCCAGGGCCGGAATGCCGAACATGTACCAGGGCTCAGGCTCCGGAAAAACGGTTTGCGCCGGACTCCAGGCTCCGGCATAGCCGTCATCATCAATCATGCGGACACGAAAATGAACCGGCACCTGCGGCCGCGACGAGGACCAGCGGGGTTCGTCCAGGATTTCATCTGTCACAAGAGAATGAAAAGATTCATCCTCGGCGACCTGCAGCTGGTAACGCTGTTCCGGCAGTCCTGCCTGCCAACTCAGGTGCAGCTGATCCTCGACAGCAAGAACCTTCACCCGGGGGGCTTCAGGCTCCGGCTTCAGTACAAACTGTTGCACGCCACTCCAGGGCCCCTGCTCATCCTGGTACAAGGACGCAACACGCCAGTACCATCTGCCCGGTTGGAGTTCATCCACATGCAATCGGGTCTTGCGCAGACCATCTTTGTCCAGAACGGGATTCCGGAAATCAGGATCCACGGACAACTGGAAACGATAGCCATCCACCCGGGGAGGTGCAGACCATTCAAAACCGGCACCTGAACCCCGTACTGTAGCTTGCGCAGCGGGAGCCACAGCCACCGGAGGCAAAGGCCTGGCATCGAGCACGAGCCAGACTTCCGTTTCTTCACCTTCCAGGCCGTTTGCATCCAGCGCCCGCAATCGCAGCCGATACCGCCCATCCGGCAGAGAACTGTTGCTAAAGCGATTATGCTCCACCCTGAGATCCAGCAACGGCACCGTCTTCTCATCCGGTCGGAAAATCCGTATCCGGTACGCCACCGCGGATGGCAACGGATCCCAGCTCAATTCCATGGGCAGTTGCCGGATCGTCGCAGCGGGGCGCTTCAGGCGTGGCGCGGGAAGCAATTTCATGGCAGATGCAGGCCTTTCGCCTTTTTTCACCAGGGTGCCAAATCCGGCGGGAATCACTACTCGCTCCTTGCCAGCGGTTACATTGACCGCACCAGCAACCACTTCGACGTGGGAGCGATTCTGATCCAGCGGAGGAACCTTGACCCGGAACCGGGTGCCGCGCACCGCCGTGTTCGCGGAAGGTGTGCGAATTTCGAATCGGGTTCCCCGGGTAGGCACGATGTTTTCGGTTTCTCCACGCAGAACCTTGATGGTTGTATCCCCGATGCCCGTATCGGAAAAACGATTGATGCGCACCATCTCCACTTCAGTATTACCGCCTAGAAGCTGTCGGGTGCCATCGGCAAACTCAAGCAGGACACTGGCATCGGCGCCAGTGGTGAGACGATCACCATGTTTGAGGGTGGTATCCGGCTGAAGCCGCCGTTGTTTGCCGCCATCCGTCGCCAGAAACACCTCACCACGGATATCCAGTACTCTGACTCTGGCGGCTTCCACCTTCAGCCAGGAAAGAGGAATGCGGATTTCGGTTCCAGGCGGCATGTGGCGGGGATGCTGAACCTTGTTCAGACGCACCAGCCTGTTCCAGTAACGCTGATCGACGAGAAAACGCTCGGTGAGATCCCAGAGATTGTCCCCAGGCTGAAAACGGTAGAGCCATTCTTCAGGCGGCTCTGCCAGCCCAGAACCCGGAACAGCAAAAAACAAACTGAACGCCAGCGCCAGGCAACTGGCGCGAAGGTCTATAGATTTCCCCCCAAGCATCGTTTTTCCCTATAGTACAGCTGATGATCTACAGACACCCGGAAAAACCGGGATGTCGGTGCGAGACAAGGAAATCCCGCCAGTTTTACTTTGCGTCAAGAAAAATCCCACATTCAAACGTATTTTTCAACGCCTTGCATGAATAATAGTCCACCACCAGCGAAAAACCCACCATAGACTATGGTTTTCTCTGGCGAACCGCCTCGAACAGGGTGATGCCGGCAGCGACGGAGACATTGAGGCTTTCGACCACGCCAAGCATGGGCAGGGAAACCAGAACATCGCATTGCTCCCGCA
This sequence comes from Sedimenticola sp., assembly GCA_026985055.1. Lineage (GTDB taxonomy): Bacteria > Pseudomonadota > Gammaproteobacteria > Chromatiales > Chromatiaceae > Thiolapillus. The sequence goes on from JALSQZ010000199.1 coordinate 11,976, forward strand.
CCAGGCGTCGCATGCCTTTTTCCTCGCTGCCCATGACCACTGCCAGCGGACCTGTCAGATCCGTTTGATACAGGGACTGCGGAGCTTCCCCGGCCAGGCCGACAACCCACAAGTTGCAAGCCTCGCGCAACTGACGCAAGGTGCGGGACAGATTGGTGACCTGGATGAAAGGCACGGACTCTGCCGCACCACTGGCCACCTTGCAGGCCACCGGGGTCAAGCCAACGGCTCTGTCCCTGGGAGCAATCACTGCGTGAACACCGGCGGCATCCGCGGTGCGCAAACAGGCGCCAAGGTTGTGCGGATCCTGCACGCCATCGAGAACCAGCAGCAAAGGTGGTTCTTCCAGCTCCGCCAGCAAGCTGTCCAGCGCATTCTCACTCTGCGCCGCCGCCATCCGTACCCGGGCGACAACCCCCTGATGGCGGCCACCCTGAACCAGGCGATCCAGTTCCTTTTTGTCACTGGAAATCAGATCCAGGCCCAGTTTGCGCGCCTGGGACAGCAACTGACCCAGGCGGCGATCATTGCGCCGGACATCGAACCAGATGTGTTCTACCTGACCGGCGTCATGCTTCAGGGCGGCGCGGACACTGTGGATGCCCGCAATATACCGGGCTTGACCCGTCATCGTTTTCTGCGCTGCCGGGAACCACGGCCCCTGCCTTTTTTGCTCTTGCTGCGCGCCGGCTTCTCACCCTTTTTCGGCTTTTCTCCCCGATTGGCCAGCGCCAGATCGATTTTGCGATCATCGAGATTGACAGCGGCTACCACTACCTGGATGGAATCCCCCAGACGATAGGTCTTGCCGCTACGTTCCCCCACCAGTTTGTGGGCAATGGGGTCGAAGTGAAAGAAGTCATGATCCAGGGAGGTAATATGCACCAGGCCGGTGATATATACGTCCTTGAGCTCCACGAATACCCCAAAGCTGTTTACACTGACAATGAGGCCTTCGAACTGCTGGCCGACCTTGTCCAGCATATACTCGCACTTGAGCGCATCGGCGGAATCCCGGGTGGCCTCATCGGAACGCCGCTCGGTCATGGAACAATGCTCACCCATGGTTGCCATCTGCGGGAAGGAATACTCGAAGGTATCCGCACGTCCGTCCACAAGCAGATGGCGAATGGCGCGATGTACCAGCAGGTCGGGATAACGGCGTATTGGCGAAGTGAAATGCGTATAGGCCGGAAAAGCCAGACCAAAATGGCCGATGTTCTCGGAAGAATACATGGCTTGCATCATGGAACGCAGCAACACCGTCTGGATCATGTTGGCATCAGGCCGATCCTTGATCTGCGCGAGAATATGCGCATAGTCCTTGGCGGTAGGCTTGTCTCCCCCGCCCAGAGTCAGCCCCAGCTGAGCGAGGAACTGACGCAGATCATTTAGTTTGTCTTCACTGGGCGACTCATGCACCCGATACAAGGCGGGAATCTTCTTGCGCAGCAACAAGCGCGCAGAAGCCACATTGGCCACCAGCATGCATTCTTCGATTATGCGATGAGCATCATTGCGCGTAGTAGGCACGATACCGCTCAGGCGCCCTTCCTCACTGAACACGAAGCGGGTTTCCACTGTATCGAAATCGATGGCGCCGCGTTTCTGTCGGGCGCTGTGCAAGGCGTGATAAAGCTTGTTCAGCTCTTCCAGATGCGGCAACAGCCGGGCATGCTTGCGGCGCAGGGTCTGATCTCCCTCGAAAAGCATGGCCGCCACTTCATCGTAGGTCAGACGCGCATGAGAACGCATCACTCCCTGAAGAAAACGGGAACGCATGATATTGCCTTCCCGGTCGATGAACAGTTCCGCGGTCATGCACAGTCGATCCACATCGGGATTCAGGGAACACAAGCCATTGGAAAGAATCTCCGGCAGCATGGGTACCACGCGATCCGGAAAATATGTGGAGTTGCCACGCTTGTACCCTTCCTGATCCAGGGCAGATCCGGGCTGCACATAGGAAGAAACATCCGCGATGCACACCAACAGCTTCCAGCCCTTGGGCGTACGCTTGCAGTACACCGCATCATCAAAATCCCGGGCATCCGCGCCATCTATGGTCACCAGAGGCAGCTTGCGCAGATCGGTACGTCCCTGCTTGGCCTGTTCCGGCACTTCTTCGCTCAGGCCGGCAATTTCCTGTTTCACTTCTTCCGGCCATTCGACCGGAATCTCATGAGTACGGATGGCGACATCCGTTTCCATGCCAGGAGCCAGATGATCACCGATGATTTCGATTACACGACCTATGGGCTGACGCCACTTGGAAGGCTGCTCGAGAATCTCGACCACCACCATCTGACCTTCTTCCACCCCATTGAAATGTTCATCGGGAATAATGACTCTATGGGTCATGTGCTTGTTGTCCGGCACCAGGAAACCGACACCGGATTCAATATGCACACGTCCGACCATCTGACTGTGAGCCCGCTCCAGGATCTCCACCACGGAGCCTTCCCGGCGTCCCCGCCTGTCCATGCCGGTAACCTGTACAACCACCCGGTCGCCATGCCACAGGGGACGCATTTCACGGGGAGAAATGAACAAATCGTCTCCACCTTCATCAGGGCGCAAAAAACCGAATCCGTCCGGATGGGCAATCACCCGGCCGGCAATGAGATCCTGCCTGTTCACCACACACAGGCCACCACGCCGGTTGCGCACCAACTGACCATCACGGATCATCGCCTTGACGCGATAACCCAGTGCCTCGATCTGCTTTTCATCCTTCAATCCCAGCAGGGACGGAAGATCCTCGGTCTTGACCGGGACGCCATGGGTTTCCAGGGTTTCCAGGATGAACTCCCGGCTTGGAATGGGATTTTCGTATTTACGCTCTTCCCGAGCGCGGTAGGGGTCACTTTCTGGTGACTTTTTTTGCTTTCTGGATCTGGCCACAGGCCTTGGTACCTTGCTGATTTTCAAATGTTTCAAAAGCGCATTATACGCACAAGCCAGGCCGGAGGCGGAAAATGATTGCCGGAAGTCAAGGCTGAAGAGGCCAGGCTTGCTACAATGACCAGATCAAATTTCGAATAGCCGAGTATCAGGAGTAACACAACATGATCAACAACGTGGAAGGCGACATTCTCCTCACCAAGGCCCAGGTCATAGCCCACGGCGTGGCCGCCAACGATCCCATGAACCAGGGGCTGGCCAAGGCATTGCACGAAAAATATCCCGCCATGCACAAAGACTTCCACCACTGGTGTCACCAGCACCACCCCAAACCCGGCGAAACCTGGATGTGGGGCGGACCCGATGGCGTGCGCATCGTCAACCTGATAACCCAGGGCGGCGGCTACGGACATGGCTCCAAACCCGAACCGGCCACTTTGCCCAACGTGAATCATGCCCTCAAGTCCCTGCACAAGATGGCCCTGAAGGAGAAATTCACTTCCCTTGCCCTGCCCCGTCTGGCAACCGGTGTTGGCGGCCTGGACTGGGAGGAAGTAGAACCCCTGATCACAAAACACCTGGAAGATCTGGACATTCCCGTGTATGTCTATTCTGTCTTCCACCCCGGCGTCCAGGCCAGGGAAGATTGATGGTTGACAGAACTTCCCCCAACTTGTACAGTGCGCGCCTCAAGAACAAAGCCACGAGCTGAATTCTTGCCGAGGTGGTGAAATTGGTAGACACGCTAGCTTCAGGTGCTAGTGGGGGCAACCCCGTGGAGGTTCAAGTCCTCTCCTCGGCACCACATACGACCCTCTGATTTAATCAGAGGGTTTTTTATTGCTCGTATTCTTGAGATTGTCCACCATGGCGGCATCAGCATTCTGCTGCACCACCATGAACATGCGGGTTCAGGTTAATGCTAACCCTGTCATCAAATCAGGCTTCACCACAATCGGGAGAAAACTTGGTGGTAAGAATTCGCAGTACAATCAGAGAAGAGATCACGAGCATGCTCACGGCCACATCATTCAACGTATATTCCGCATACCATAGGCTGATAAGTTCACCAATCAGCACCACCAGTGCCACGTCCAGGATGAATGTCACCTTCACTCGCCCAAGGACCAGATAAGACTGAAAAACCCGTATGAGTTCGAAAGACGCAAGGACAAGAACAATGTCCTTGATCATTTTTTCCGCACCATGAGACCAGTCATCGGGGAAGGAATGAAACAAGTCTTGTACAAGATTGACAATCCCATATGCCATCCACAGATAGACGGTCATCATCAGAATGCCGATAAAAAACCCGATAATTCTCGCGTGAGCCTCCTGACTGAGCAGAAATGTCTTGTATGCAGGAGGGTATTCTGTCTTGTCATTCGTCATTGGACGCCCCAGACCCCATCACCATTCCACCCTGCACGCCATGCAATGAAAAACAGCTGCAATAACCAGGAAAATCATTCAGCCAATGATTCCAGGCGTAAAAACATCGTTTCGCCTGTTGCATCATCCAGGCCATCATTGTCAGAAACCAGATAGGTTGTTCCATCGAATGCAATCGCCATACCCTCCAGCTTGTCTACGACCCAACCGTTGTAACGGCGCATGTCTGGCAACACATCATGAAGCAAGACTTTCGTCACCACTGGGTATTGCTCACCCAAATCCCGTGCCATGGCCGGATCAAAACGGTATATTCTCTTGACTGCCGCCTTGTCACCCTGCTGATTGTCACGTTCGATGACCGCCAGTTCGCCAGTTTGCAAGGCAACCATTTCAGACAAGCCAACCCATGCGCCTTCCGGGGCGGCATCCAACGGGTAGTAATAAAACTGCCATTCACCCATTGATGGGTCATATTCACCGATCTTTACCAGACCATTTGGGTCGTCCTGCCACTCTCGTTGAAAAGCAATGAACACCCGGCCGCCAACCGACTCTGCAACCCCTTCAAAACCGAACTTGCGCTGATTTTTCTGTACTTCCAGGGGCAGCTCGATCTCCTGCTTGACATTTCCTTCCGCACTTATTTTCAGCAACAGGTTTCGGGAAACACCGGGCTTGCCTTCAGATACCGCCCAGAAACCACCTTCGGACGCAACCGTCACTCCTTCCAGATCGTAACTGACAGAACCGCCATTGCGTTGCAGCGGGATCTCTCCATCGATAACCGCCGGAACTTCGGAAACGTCGATAGTGTAAATTTTCGAGTGCGCATAAAAGCTATCATGTACCGCATAGAGCCGATCGCTATCACTGGGGTCTGCCGCCAAACCCGACAACGCCCCCCAGCCAATTGGCGGGGTTCCCCTGGAAACAATCTGCGGATACATCGCAGGCCCGTTTTCCAGATGATATATGGTGATCATGGAGCGATAACCTTCACTCGCATCATCTTTTTCCGCCGCAACCGCCAGCAAATTTTTCCCGGGAATTGGCAATATGCCTTCAGGTCCTACACCAGTGGGCAATACCTGAATGTACTCTGGCTTGCCGTTACGATCTACCCGGTATACAGCAACAAGGTTGGCGCGCTCGGCGCCTACGAACAAGAATCGCTGCCGCCCATCATCATACCGCGCAAAAGCTACACCCTCGGGTTCAGTACCCTTCTTTCCTGAACGTTTTTCGGGATAATGTCCAATGCGCATTGCCAGATATTCGATATCGTTTCCTGAATCGAATACAATATTTCCTCGACGGTCAAATACCGAAAATCCCCGACTGCCGCCATGATAATCACCTTCATTGGCGGTAACGAAGAATCTTCTGCTGACCCAGCTGACTGCATCTGGCTCTCTGGGTACGGACTTCAGTGAACCTGTCGGCTCAATACGTTTGTTTTTTTCGATATCAATGCCGGACAGATCCACGTAGCCTGCACTGAAATCTCGTTTCACCCGACGTTTTTTCAGGTTAGCAATGACGATATGGTTATTTTCCTGTAACGAAACGACCACCTTGTTTTTTCGGTTGACAGAGACGAATTCCGGCTCTGGATCTTCGGCACCCACATCCCCAATACCCGCCAGCTCCACTCGTTCAGCGCGCCAATGCACAGGCGAACCTTCCAGCTCCAACACTTGCAAAAAACCTGCTGGAAGCTGGGGCAAAGCCCCCAGCTCACTCCCTTGTGCCTGACAGGCTTGCTTGTCGCCGTATGCGGCATCAATCAGTCCGCCATGCCCATCCGGGCAGGCTTCTTCATCACGCTCGTTCTCTATTGCAACAACCGCATATCGACCATTAGGACTGATCGAAATAGCATCTGGTTGACCACCCAGATCAATTACCTGGCTAATAACCGGATTGTCCATATCGGCAATATCAACGACCACTAACTCACCGGAAGTATTTACATAGTCAACCGAAGTATTGACTACAACCAACGCATAGTTTCCCTTGACGGCTACCGAAGTGGGCTCCCCTTTCAATGCTACGAAGCCTGCTGGCTGAGGTTTGCCAGGATCACGGATATCAACGAAACCAAGACGCTGCTGCACGCCATCCGTATAGATTAGATAATTTTCATCTTCGGAAACCGCCAGAATCTCCGACACTGTTTCGTCAGTTTCCGATTGATTTTCCGCCAAATTCCGATAAACCGGAAAGGTCGCTATACGCTGAAAATATTGTGCTGAAGCCGAGGCCATACTTTTAGCGGGAAGAGCGGCACAAGCAATGCCACCCATACCGACAATCAACATCATTCCATAACATTTTCTGATCTTTTGTAGCTTGCTCATCATCTTGTTGATTTGCGTGGTTGTTGATAGCAAATCATGCTAACGGCGCGATGTTTCAATCAGATGACGATCACGTCAAAAGTAAAGGGGCCAACTGCACATAGGCCGTGGCAGGTAATTGAAGTATGGGCATGGTGGAAATTGCACTTCCACCAAGCGCCAAGAAGAATTTCTTGAATGGAATTTTCGTCTTTTGCGATGGCGTCAAGACTCTCCCACGGCCCGCAAATAGCTGTGACTTTCCAGAATTTTCAAGGCCCTGCGACTGCCCCGATAGTTCTGATCGAAGACGGTGTTCTTCAGGGGCAGTTCGTTATCGATATCATAGATGATGAGCAGCCCCTGCGGATGCTCCCTGGCCCAGGCCGGCGCATTGCGTGTATTCAGGCGTTTCACCGGCTCCTCCAGCCTGCCAAGGAAATTGAACTGGCCATGATACTTGCCGATATACGCCAGCTTGCGCCCCTGATCCTGATAATGCTTTACCTGGCGGCTGATTTCCCGCAAGTCATAGGCATTTCCGGCTGCTGTCATCAACGCCGGTTGCACGGCCAGCAGAATCAGCACCGCCGCACTGGTGATTCTGACCACAGCATCCGGGAGAACCCTCAACGGTAACCAGGCCGCCAGGACTCCCAGCATCAGCAGCAAGCCACCCCACAAGGGAGAAATGTCCCGAATCCACCTGGCGGCGCTTTGCGGGGCAAACAAGGGCAGTCCCAGCAAAAACAAGCCGGCAAGCAGCAGCATCACCACCCCCAGGTCCATGCGTTTGCCTTCCTTTCCCCGACTTCCCTGCAGCAGCCAGGCAATCACCAGTGACAAAGCCGGCAACAAAGGCAACAGATATTTGATCTGTTTGCCGCTGACCAGACTGAACAGAACCAGTGTGGGCAGTATCCAGCTGGCCAGAAAACGCATACCCCGATCTGGGCGCTTGCGCTCCAACCCGGCGGCAGATTTCCACAACCGGGGCCAAAGAGACCAAGGCAACAAAAACAAGGGCAACATGGGCAAATACCACCACCAGGGCTCGCGATGAGCGAAGGAATTGACCACGCGATTGGCCGTTTGCCCCCAGAAAATGGCGTTGCGGTATTTCTCCCCGCCTTCCAGCCCGGCCGGGATCGCCCAGGCCAGCACCATCACGGCGCCTCCCAGCACACACGCAAACAGGGCCGCATACCATCGCCCCCAGTTCTCCCGCCTGTCCCCAACCCAGAGGGGGCCAAGCAGCGCGGCAGGCAACAAGTGCAACAGGATTACCGGCCCCTTGGCCAGCAACCCCAGGCCAATGGCCAGACTCAGCAGCCACCAGCCAGATGTTTTTCCCCTGCCCGCATCGAACATCCCGAGCATGCCCAGCAGCGTGCAGAACACCAGGAGCATGTCGAATTGCACCAGGGTGAAGAAAATGAGCCAGACAAAGGTACCAAACAGCACCCAGGGCGCATGTGCTGCGATCTGCATTTTCCCTGGCCACAAACGCATTGCCAGACGCTGCACCAGATACAGACAGAACAGAGACAACAAGGGCGCAATCATGCGTGGCCAGACTTCGTTGACGCCGAACATCCACCAGCCCGCATGCATGAGCCAAAACAGCAACGGCGGCTTGTGCGCATAGGTTTCACCGTTCAGATGAGGCACCAGAAAATCGCCGTTGCGCCACATTTCCCAAGCGACGCTCAGATAACGGGTCTCGTCCACGGGAATCAGCGGGCGAAGCAACAAGGCGCTTGCCAGCAACAGCAACCAGTAGAAGATCAGCAACCACCAGCGGGTTTCCCGATCAGCAGACAGGTGCCGATTCTGGCTCAAGAAACCGCCTCTTGCTTGTCATCGACCAGATCATGAACCATCCTTTCGTTTCGATAACGATTGAGCAGATGCATCCCGAGCAATCCCGATATGACAAACAGCACCGCACCAAGCCCGATACGGAGCACCGGATCTACGCTGATGCCACTGCCTGCCAGGGCAAACACGATATTCTGCGGAAGATAACCAAGGGCCGATCCCAGCAGAAATGGCAACAAGGGAATCCTGGATATGCCAGCCGCCAGATTGACCAGCAGATTGCTGCCCACGGGAAACAGGCGAATCATCAGGGTTTTGGTAAAAGGATCACGTTCAATGAAATCATCGATCTTGCGAATCTTGTCCGGATAGCGGCGGGCAATGGTGCTGGCGCTGAACCAGCGCGAGGAATAGAAGGCGATCAGACAACCGGCAATGCTGGCCAGTTCAACCAGAAGCAGTCCGTAACCGAAACCAAAACCATAACCGGCCAGGATAGCAATGAACTGACGTGACATTCCCACGGCAACGAACAGACTGCTCAGGGCAAGAAACAGCAATTGTCCCCGGATGCCGTGATGGCGGATATTGGCATCCACCCAGTCTTTGCCCAAAGTGTCTCCCAGAACCCATGCCACCACCAGGATGAGCGCAATCAGCAACAGCCCCCGAACAAGAAACCGCAGTTTCATGCCACCTTCCGAAAAACGCAGAACCCTGTAACAGTCATTTTGCCATGGCGCACGAGCCGGCCTCATAGCTCCCGGACATCCGGACGCTTGCCCCGGCGTTGCAGCCAGAGCACGCCCAACATATCCACGATGCCGGTCCAAAGACGGTTGTGTACTCCATATTTGCTTACACCCTTGTGGCGCGGTCTATGGTTCACCTCCACGGACTGTAGCTTTTTCCCGCTGCGCAGGATCAACGCAGGCAGGAAACGATGCATGTGGTCAAAATAGGGCAGCTCCAGAAAGGCTTCCCGGGAAAACAGCTTGAGGCCACAACCCGTATCCGGCGTATCATCCCTGAGAACCCGGGCGCGCACCGCATTGGCCAGACGAGAGGAAAATTTCTTCAACCGGGTGTCCTGACGCTGTCTGCGCCAGCCCGCGATCATGCAAAGATCAGGATCCCTGGTCTCCTGCTGCACCAGCGCATAAAGAGAAGGAATATCCGCCGGATCATTCTGGCCATCACCATCCAGGGTAGCGACCCAATCGGCTCTGGCCGCTTTCACGCCGCTGCGCACGGCAGTACTCTGGCCACAGCTCTCCGCATGGCTGAGAACCCGCAGCCGTTCGTCCTGTTTGCGCAGGGTTTCGAGAATGGCCAGGGTTTCGTCGGTACTGCCATCATTCACGTAGATGATTTCGTAATCCAGATGGCCATCAAGCGCGGCATGGATCTCGTCAATCAATAGCTCGAGATTATCCTGCTCGTTAAAAACCGGTACTACTACTGACAAATCCATGAAGACAGACAATCTCTAATATCAAGACCAGACAAACCAAAAGCCGACAAAGCAGCTGGAAACAACGGATAGCAGGCGCCATGGAATGGACGAATCACTTCCTCCATTTCTTCCCGGCAACCACGGAGCTCATTATACCTGATGAATGCGCATACTGCCGGGACAGACTTTGAAAACCTGATGCCTCCGGGTAAATGAGGCTATACTCTACGAACAACATTTCCACTGGGAACAGACCGATGAGGAACAGGAAGAAACTGCTACTGAGCGGCCTGCTGATCATGAGCAGCCAGATAACGCTTGCCCTGGAGCTGCAAAGCCCGGACGTGAGCAATCAGGTACGTATGAAAAAGCAACAGGAGTTCAAGGGTTTTGGCTGCGACGGAGGAAACATTTCTCCAGCCCTGAAATGGAAAGACATCCCCTCGGGAACCAAAAGTTTTGCCCTGACCATGCATGACCCGGATGCGCCCACCGGCAGCGGCTGGTGGCACTGGGTGGTGTTCAATATTCCGCGGGATACACGGGAACTGGCTGCCAATGCGGGAGACCCTTCCGCCGGACTCATGCCGAAACAGGCCGTACAGTCACGTACCGATTTTGGCAGCACCGGCTATGGCGGCCCCTGTCCACCCAAAGGACATGGCACCCACCATTACCACATCACTCTGTATGCGCTGGATGTGGAAAAACTGCCTCTGAAAGAAGATGCGCCAGCCGCCAAGGTAGGCTTCTATATCAACCAGCACAAGCTCGCAGACAGCCGCATTACCGGGCTGTATTCACGCAAGTAGAATCTCAGGAACGCGGTGCTTCTGCGGCAAAGAAGCGCCGCGCCACACTTCTGCCAAGCCGTGCAGTCAGAAGAAAAGCCAGGTAAACGGCCGCCACTTCGCCAAGATACAGCCAGACAACCTCCATGCGGAGTTTCATCCCGTCCAGATAACCCATAACCACCAGCGACACAAGAATCGCCACGATGGGCGTGGCAAACACCAGCCCCATGAGCAAGGGACGGTATCCGCCGCTGACCATTTCAAACAGAAATACGCTGAAAAAACCTGCGATAAGGGCGCCTATGAAAGCAATCAGCGCCAGCATGCCAACCAGCATCAACCCATTCGGCTCGAACCCTATGGACATCAGCATGGGAGCCACATACAAATTCATGTAAGGCGTGGATGAATAATAGAGCAACACGCCCAGGGTCATCAGCAACAAGCTTGCCAGCACAGGCCACAGCTTTTTCATGTTTCAGATGGCCTCAGGGTGATTCCGAAGGAAGCAGCAAGGCATCCCACAGCTGCTTTACCTGATCATCAGGCAACGGCAGGAGCTCCGCAGGCACGGGCTTTTCAACAACGACTTCTTCTTCGCGCACGATCACTTCCGCTACCGGAGTCTGATCAGGAGCAGTCTGCACTTCAACAGGAGAAGAGGAAGGGGAAAAATAGGACCAGATACGCTCCATGTCCATTCCCTTGAGCTCCCCGAATTGCATCATCACATACATCAACGCGGCAATCGCAGCCAATACCAGTGCCAGCACCAGATTCAACCACCAGGTGGCGCTCTCGTCGCTGTTCGCCGCAGCAGAAGCCGCGCGCGGATCAGATTGTTTCTGTGCCGGCATCACATCCGGTTTGCTGGCAGCTCCGAAGGCGTCCGTTGCCGGTTGCGGACTTTTGTTCTGCGAGGGTTCTGATTGAAGCTTGGCGGATGCTGTCGCTTCCACTGGTGCAGACTCCTTTTTCACGACCTTTTTCTGCGCCACTTTCTTTTTCACTGCAGCTTTCTTCTTCGCCACTTTTTTCTTGGCTGGCTTTTTCGCTGCTTTCTTTTTTGCAACCTTCTTTTTTGTTTCCTTGGCCGCAGTCTTTTTCTTTTCTTCATCTGCCATGATGGACACCTTGGTTCACAGGAATGTATCAGTGAATACGCTACAACAAAGGCAGTGCAAATACCAGTGCATCTTCTCTGCCGTTGTGCGCGGGATAGTAGTCAAATCGCCGGCCGATTTCATTGAATCCCGCAGATTCGTAGAGATGCCGGGCAGCCCGGTTGGACAGCCTTACTTCCAGAAACAGATTGCTCGCCGTTTTGTCCCTGGCAAGCTGGATGACCTGTTCCAACACGGCGCGCCCCAATCCCTGTCCCTGCCGCTCGGGACGAACACAGAGATTGAGCAAATGAGCTTCGCCTGCCCCCCAGGACATCACCGAATATGCACACAAATCGTTCCCGTCTTCATACACCAGGCATTCGTAAGCCTTCACACGCAGGCAGTCTTCGAAAATCCCCCTACTCCAGGGGTGAGGATAGGCTTGCTCCTCTATAGCCATAACCGTGGGAAGATCTGCTTCCAGCATGGGGCGAGCGCCAAGCATCGTTATATGTCCTGCAACAATCCATGCAGCTTTTGCAGATCCTCCCACACCTTGGCCTTTTCTTCGGGACGTCGCAACAGATACGCGGGATGATAAGTCACCAGCAACGGGATAGCTGCCTCTCCATAGCTGTGTACCCGGCTTCGAAGCCGTCCCACAGCATCATCGGTATGCAGCAGATTGTGCGCCGCCACCGCACCCAGAGCCAGAATCAGCCGCGGCTGCACCAGAGCAAGCTGCTGTTCCAGAAAATGTCCGCAGGCGGCAACTTCATCAGGCCTGGGATTGCGGTTGCCCGGGGGGCGGCATTTGAGAATATTGGCAATGAATACCTGATCACGACCCAGGCCGATTGCATGCAGCATGGCATCGAGCAGCCGTCCGGCCCGGCCCACGAAAGGTTCCCCCTGGCGATCTTCTTCCGCTCCCGGCGCTTCCCCGATAATCATCAGGCCGGCATTTTGCGCACCCACGCCAAACACCGTGTGCGTACGGCTGCGATGCAATTCACAGGCGCGGCATTTGGCTACCTCATCCCGCAGCGCTTCCCAGGCCTGCGGGACTGTTGCTGATACCACTGTTTCCCTGTCTGGCAAAAGCGCTTCGGCCTCGGTCGTTTCCACTGGCGGGGCTTGTTCTCCGATCAGACGGGGTTGCATGCCAGCGACCATGGGATCCCGACGCACCCAGGGGACGATGCCCATGGCATTCAGATATTGCTGGCGGCGCTCCGCATCCATGGAGTCAAACGTCCCCCACCTGGGGATGTTCCCGCTCGACGGGAGTCATGAGTCGATTGGCGGCATTGATATAGGCCTTGGCAGACGCGATGACGATATCCGTATCGGCTCCCTGGCCATTGAATATTTTGTCACCCTTTTCCAGGCGTACCGTCACTTCTCCCTGGGAATCGGTTCCGCTGGTAATGTTGTTGACCGAATACAAGGTCAGCTTTGCTCCAGTCTGCAGCAGGGATTCAATCGCCTGGAAAGCGGCGTCTACGGGACCCGCCCCCGCGGCGGAAACCGCCTTCTCTTCAGCATCGATGGAAACGACCACGTCCGCCGCAGGCATCTCACCCGTTTCACTGCATACCTTGAGCGACACCAGCTTGATCCGGGGATCACGCAACTCATGTACGGATTCAGACACTACCGCCTGCAGATCCTCATCATAGATCTCATGCTTTTTGTCCGCCAGCGCCTTGAATCGCTGGAAGGCGGCATTGAGTTTTTCCTCAGAGCTGAATTCGATACCCAGCTCCTTGAGCCGGGTACGAAAGGCATTGCGTCCGGAATGTTTGCCCAACACCATGCGGTTGTGACTCCAGCCCACATCTTCGGCGCGCATAATTTCATAGGTTTCCCGATTCTTGAGCACCCCGTCCTGGTGAATGCCGGACTCGTGAGCAAAGGCATTGGCGCCCACGATGGCCTTGTTCGGCTGTACGGGAAAACCGGTAATGCTGGACACCAGTTTGGAGCAGGACACGATCTGGGTGGTATCCAGGGTGGTATTGCAGGGGAACACATCCTGTCGGGTACGCACCGCCATCACCACTTCCTCCAGCGAGGCATTTCCGGCCCGTTCGCCAAGACCATTGATCGTGCACTCTACCTGCCGTGCGCCATTGAGTACCGCAGACAGGGAATTGGCTACTGCCAGCCCCAGGTCATTGTGACAATGCACGGAAAAAACTGCCTTGTCCGAATTGGGCACCCGCTCCATGAGGGTGCGAATGGTCTCGCCAAACTGCTGGGGAAGATTGTAGCCCACAGTATCGGGGATATTGATGGTAGTAGCACCAGCATCGATGGCGGCCTCCACGATTCGGCACAGGAAATCCATTTCAGAGCGCCCGGCGTCTTCTGCGGAGAATTCCACGTCGTCGGTATATTTGCGCGCACGTTTTACCGCCCATACCGCCTGCTCGACTACCTGATCGGGCTGCATGCGCAGCTTTTGCTGCATGTGAATGGGGGAGGTGGCGATAAAGGTATGAATACGTGCGGAATCGGCCGGCTTGAGCGCTTCCCCGGCACGGTCTATATCCTTTTCCAGCGCACGCGCCAAGCCACAGACAGTCGAATCCTGAACTGATTCAGCCACTGCTTTCACTGCCTCAAAATCTCCTTCACTGGCGATGGGAAAACCGGCTTCTATAACATCCACCTGCATCAGCTCCAGCTTTTTGCCGATGCGAATCTTCTCTTCACGGGTCATTGACGCGCCAGGACTCTGCTCCCCGTCACGCAAGGTTGTATCAAAAATAATCAGTTTGTCACTGCTCATCAGGCAACTCCATCCCGTTGGTCAGGGATTTGTTTTCTGGTTTGTTCGGCTTGTTTTGCGTTGCTTGGGCCCTCGCCAGGGCAGGTGTGTATCTATGCCCATCAGGGCAGCAGCGGACCAAAAGGCAGGAACAGGCCCCGGCAGACAATTGCCGGTTCACGCAGGTTGCAGTGAAACTGGGCTTGCAAATTCATGGTCAGGTTGGTTCTGGATACAAGGGAACCTCTGACTAAATCTGAGCGAAGCAGATTGTGATTCAAAATGTTCCGATACAAGGCGCAAATCGCACGTAATAGCCCGCTATTGCGAAGATTTGCAACGCAGTAGCGGGGCATTTTGGGCGCAAGATGCGAGTTCATGATTTAATCAGAGGTTCCCAAGGAAATGTTGACTATAACCCAGGTGCTTGCCTTGTGCCAAGAGGGTATCTCGAGAAATCGAGATGCCCGGGTGGGACAGGGGTGTCCCACCATTTTCGATCACCACAAGTGATTGAAAATGTGAGCAAAGAGGAAATCGCATTTTCTCTTTGCGACGAGAAAAATTCCATGGACGGAATTTTTCGAGATCCCAAGAGTCTTTCTTTCCGGCAGCTTCAGCTGTCGGGACACATCCAGCATTTCTCCTGCAAAACATAGTTTTCACAATCTGCGGCTTTCATGGGAGGCGCTACATAGAAACCTTGCATGAGACGACAGCCCTGCTCACGCAGGAACTGCATCTGTTCCAGGTTTTCCACGCCTTCCGCGATTACCCGCATTCCCAGTTCCTGAGCCATGCCCACGATGGCGGACACAATGCTGCCTGCACTGCCTTCCTGCCCAAGCTCGGCGACAAAACTCCGATCGATCTTCAGAGAATCCACATTCAAGTGTCGCAATTGGCCGAAAGAGGAATATCCCGTGCCAAAATCATCCATCGCCAGCATATGGCCTCGCGCTGACAGCTCCCGTATTACCGGCAGAGTGCGCTCGGGATCCTCCATCAGCATGCTCTCGGTAATCTCCAGAATAACGCGGGCAGCGTCCACCTGATATTTTTTACTCAGTCGCTCCAATACGGATATCAGACCAGGACGTTCCAGTTGACGCATGGAAAGGTTGACTGCAAGCATGCTCACCGCTACTCCTTCCCTCTGCCATTCCTGCAACTGCCGGCAGACTTCCTCCAGCACCCATTCTCCCACAGCCAGGATCAATCCTGATTCTTCAGCCAGGGCGATGAAATCCTCCGGCATGACCACGCCCAGTTGAGGATGCTGCCAACGCAACAGGGACTCAAACCACAATACCTCGCCACTCACCACATCTACCACGGGTTGATAATGCAGAAAAAGCTGTTGGCGTTCGA
The DNA here is from genome assembly GCA_026985055.1 of Sedimenticola sp. GTDB lineage: Bacteria > Pseudomonadota > Gammaproteobacteria > Chromatiales > Chromatiaceae > Thiolapillus. Next base: position 27,938 of record JALSQZ010000199.1, read on the forward strand.
TCGCCACACGCAGCTCACTTTCCATGCGACTGCGTTTTTCCGCAATCTCGTTCATCCGCGCATGATAGTACTCGAAACGATTGCGTCCCTTGTCCTTGGCATGATACATGGCAATGTCCGCATTTCGGATCAGATAGTCGATATTGCTGCCATCCTGAGGAAACGCCGTGATGCCGATACTTACCGACACATAGAATTCCATGTTCTCTATATAGAAAGGGCTGGATATTACCCGGACGAACTGGTCAGCCATGACGCTGGTGGTCTGCAACAATTCCTCCTCAGTGGAAAAGTCGGACAGAAGCACAATGAACTCGTCACCGCCCATGCGGGCCACGGTATCGGAGTTACGCACACATCCTTGAAGACGCTCTGCAACCTCCTTGAGCAACATGTCGCCACCCGCATGTCCGATACTGTCATTCACATGCTTGAACCGGTCCAGATCAAGAAACAGCAAAGCGACAAATTGCCTGTTGCGTTCTGCATGGGCGATGGTCTGTTCCAGGCGGTCATGAAACAAAAGGCGATTGGGCAGCCCGGTCAGAGCATCATAGTGTGCAAGACGATAGATATCCTCTTCAGCATGCCTGCGCTCCAGCTCGCCACTGATGCGATCGGCAAAAACATAGAGCACCGAGCGACTCAGCTCCAAGAGACGCATGGGCCGGGTATCCATGACCGATATGACGCCGATGATATTTCCACCAGTATCTTTCAGCACGGTTCCAAAATAGCTCTCCACTCCCATTTCCCGAAGAATACTGTCGTCGGGGTAGTGTTCCAGCAGGTTTTTTTCGATGATATCCACGGTTCCGGCCAGAACATCCCGGCAGGGCGTCCCCTCCAGCCCATACACCTGTCCCGCAGTGACCTCCTGGCCGTTCCACATCGCCAGCACCCGCATTTTTTGCCTGTCGTCATCGGCATATACGGCATAGAAGGCATATCTCACTCCATATGCCTTGGCCAGATGCCGCATGGTATCACCCAGACTGTCATCCCCTCCTTCGACATAACTGATGGATGAAGCCAGGGCATATATCGCCTCTTCCATCAATTTTCTTCCGGTCATGTCCACTCCGATGGAAAGCAGCTCCGGCTCATCGTTCTCGCCTTCGGATATATAGGTGTTCCGCCAGGCTATCCAGACATGCTGCCCATCCCTGGTTATGTTCTCATTCTCATTGTTCTTGTAGTTTTCCGGGTTGCGTCGAATATCTTCTATCATCCCCGCAAGATCAAAACCCTCTGCATCCTTCTCCCCCACGATAGTGCCTACAACCGGTTTTCCCACCAACTCATGTTTGCTGTAACCAAACAACTCCTCACCGAAGCGATTGATGGAAACGATCTTGCCCTCGCTGTCCCAGCGTAAAAAGATGCTGTTTGCCTCATCCACCAGTTTCCGATAAAGACGAGCCTGCTTCACGCCGCTGCGCTGCACCGCAAGAATCAACGGATACCACTGCCGTACACCATTGAAAACCAATAGCATGCACAGCACATAAAACAGTGTTTTGACAACGAGATTGGCGTCCGTGGGGCCAGTTACCAGAAAACGCGCCAGCCCTTCGAAATCACGACTCAGATTCAGCATCAGTCCTACATTGGCGCAGTACATGCCCGCAATGATGCTGCGCCAGCTTTTCTGAAATTCCCGGGAAATCCCCCCGCGCTTGATGATCAGCAGAACAGTACACGCTACCGCCACCACGACCAGCAGGGAATCCGCAACCAGGCTGACGCTCATTTTCGCTTTCCCCGGGAGAAGTGCGGAACCTGTTGTTTGATGAGCGGAATCACTCTCTATCAACCAGACCTGGGAAAAAAAATATCACTTGTCTTTGTTTTGCAGAAGGTTTTTTGCTCCGACCACAGGGCCGGAAAGCGCATAAATGGCGAAAACCAGAAAAAGGATCAACGGAGGCTCCATAAGCACAATGGCAAACACCAGCGCAATTCCCACCAAGGCAACAAATGGCACCTTTCCCTTCAAATCGATATGTTTGAAACTGTTGTAACGGACATTGCTCACCATCAGCAGGCCGCATACGCCTGTTATGAACCCTCCAATCACGGCCATATGTGGCGCAGTCATGCCATTGTCCACTGCCACCCATACACTGGCGGCAACAATCGCGGCGGCTGAAGGACTGGGAAGCCCCTGAAAATAGTTACTGTCAGTCACATCCAGCCTGGAATTGAATCGTGCCAGACGCAAAGCGGCGCCAGCAGTGTAGATGAATGCCGCCAACCAGCCGGGTTTGCCAAGGGAATGCAAGGCCCATTCATACATGACCAGAGCCGGAGCAAGACCAAAGGCCACCATATCCGAGAGGCTGTCATATTCCGCCCCGAAAGCGGTTTGCGTATTGGTCAGACGCGCTACCCGTCCATCCAGCCCGTCAAGGATCATGGCGATAAAAATGGCGATGGCCGCTTTTTCAAACTGGGAATTCATCGCGGCCAGAACCGCATAGAACCCGGAAAACAACGCGGCAGTAGTAAACAGATTGGGCAACAGATAGATGCCCCTGCCACGCTTGTGGGAGTGGGCGTCCAGTTCCACGACATCTTCTTTTTTGTGAGCGTTCATGATTGCTAGTATAGCTTGTGGTCGGCAGAAGCCCAATATCAATGAAGACCGGCAGCTGGCGGGGCTGCGAATACAGATGGGCATCTTGGAAAATAGGGATGCCCGAGTGGGACAGGGGTGTCCCGCCAATTTCAATCACCACAGTGATTGAAAATGGGGGCAAAGAGAAAATCGCATTTTCTCTTTGCGACGAGAAAAATTCTATGGAAGGAATTTTTCGAGGCTCCCATGAGTCATGGGCGCCACAGAAGCAGTCCTGTATGCTATGCTTCAAACCAATAAAATCCATGCAGACGGCTACTCTCCAGCCACTCTATCCCGCCGGATATTGAGGATCGTGATCCATCATCCTCTCGTCCGTTTGGCGTGGTTTTCTGCTGTGCCGTCAAGGCAGACACAGCAACGATTGGAGCGTAGCGTCGGGCCTTTGTTTCATGAATCGGATTCTTTGTTACTTTTCAGGTCACCCTGTAATCGGCCTTGCCATCATATTGCTGCTGACCGCTATCGCCAGCTCCCAGATTGGCAAGGTGGAAGTGCGCATTTCCGCTGATGAGATGCTGGTACAGAACAATGAGGAACAGGAGTACTATCGGCAGATACAAACCCTGTTCGGCGACGAACAGGTCAACCTGCTGTACCTCGAATCGGAAGACCTGCTGGCCAGAGACAAACTCGAAGCGCTGCGTCAAACCCTGGACAAACTGCAGAAACTGCCGTACGTAAAAAAAACCGAAAGCCTGTTTAGCGTTCCCTGGGTCAAAACCGTGGACGGCTATCTGGACAAGAAACCTTACCTGGCAAAACTTCCGAAAACCACCGAAGAATCACAACGTATCCTGAACGAAGCGCGCAAGAATCCTTTTCTCAGAAACATATTGCTGTCACCCCAACGAGATGTGATGGCAATCGCCATTGTCATGCAAAAACCTGATGGGGATGCCCCCCAGTGGAATGATGAAAGTGTCACCCGTGATCTGAATACCCTCGCAGAGGAACTTCGTCCCTGGTACAAGACTTCCTTTTGCATCGGCTTTCCGCAGGTACGCGCTGAAATAGCCGACCGTATCCGCGCAGAACAGACCAGCCTCTTTCCTCTGGCTATCGCCGCCCTGCTCATTGCCCTGTTCCTGCTCCTGCGCCAGGTCATCGACATCCTGCTGCCCATCATGACCGCCGGATTCAGCATTGTGTGGACGCTGGGATTCATGGGAGCCGCCGACATCCCGATCAATGTGGTGACTTCAATCATTCCTATTCTGCTGATCATCGTCGGTTCCACCGAAGACATTCACCTGCTGGCTGAATTTCGTCATGGGCAGAAGGCAGGGCTGGATGCCACCGCAGCATTGAAACACATGTCCCGGCGCATGGGCGGTATCATACTACTGACCTTCATCACCACTTACCTCGGCTTTCTCTCAGTGGGATTGAGCCGCATCGAAGCGCTTTGGCAATTCGGTCTGGTAGCTTCCACTGGCCTGGCTCTGAATTTCATCGCGACCATCATTCTTATTCCCTCGGTGCTGGCTCTGGCGGGAAAATGGCAGCTCGATGGCAAGGCGCGTATCTATGGCGGCAAAACCCGCCTGCTGGCCAAACGCTACTGGGAATGGTTATGGCGTCATCGCCTAAGCATCATCATCTTCTTTTTGCTCTGGGCCCTGGTAGCCATCAGCGGTATCCCGCATATCCATATCAACCACAACGCCATCGACAGTCTGGGCAAAGACTCCGAGGTACGCAAGAAGATCGAACTGGTCAATGAAAACCTGGCGGGACTGGAGTCCCTCTCCATCATTGTGGAATCAGGTATCGAAGACACCTTCCTCAAGGTACGCTACCTGGAAGAACTGGATGAGATACAAAAATATATTCGGGAAAAAGGCTGGTCCGAATCCACCACATCCTTTGCCGACTATCTGTCATTGCTCAATGCGGCTTTCCAGGAACTGGATGAACCCCTGATGCCCGAATCCGATGACATCATTACCGAGCTGATGATTTTCCTCAATCACAAGGATGTGTCGGCCTATGTATCAGAAGATTTCAGCAGGGCGCGGATTCTGGTTCGCCACAGCATGGAATCCAGCGAACAGTTGCAAGCCACGCTGAAAGACCTGCAGAACTTTATCGATCACAATCTGGATGCCGGGCTGCGCGCCCGAATTACCGGTGACTCGGTTCTGACCCTGTCCGCAACCAATGCCATGATCAGAGGGCAACTTCAATCCATTGCCATTCTGCTGGTAATCATCGTACTCATCATCGGGGTACTCTTCACCGAACTGAAAGTGGGGCTGCTGGCCGCCCTGCCCAACTTTTTCCCGGTAATCGTCATGTTTGGCTTCATGGGCTATGCAGACATTCCCCTGAACATTGGCACCACCATGGCTGCTGCCATCGCCATCGGTATCGCGGTGGATGACACCCTGCATTTCATGTTGCGCTACAACCGCGAACTGCAGGCCAGAAAGAGTCACAACATTGCCATGGAATATACTATCTACGGTGAAGCCCTGCCGGTGGTTTCCACTTCGGTCGCCTTGATCGCAGGCTTTCTCGTGTTCACCCAGGCGAGTTTCGAACCGATCATCCAGTTTGGCGCCCTGGGAGCCCTGGTCATTGCCACCGCCCTGATTGCGGATTTCATCATCACCCCTCTGGCCGTTTCCTCCCTGCGCCTGGTTACCATATGGGATGTACTGTCCCTGCGCCTGCGGAAAAAGGTTCTGGAGAAAAGCCCCTTGTTCAAGAATCTCAAACCCTGGCAGATTCGTCAGTTCATTCTTTCCGGACGCATGGTGGAATACAACAAGGGGGATTTCGTTTTTCGTCGTGGCCAGGTGAGTACCGAACTTTATGTGCTGCTGACCGGAACAGTGGAAGTTTGCCTCCCCGGCAGTGGCAAGAAAAGTTGCAATCTTCTGGAACGCTTTACTCCAGGCGATGTATTTGGTGACGTGGCCCTGTTCGCCAACATCCCGAGGAAAACCGATGCCGTGGTCAAAGAGCACAGCACTGTGCTGGTGCTGACCCGCGAGGGTATCGAACGCACCATGCGTCACCGGCCATTGATATCCGCGAGGATTTTTTCCAACCTCACATCGGATCTGAGCCGGCGCATGATCAAGCTGATCAGCAAACAGGAAATGAAAAACAGAAACCAGAACAATGATGGAGGAAGGAAATCATGAACAGATTCATTCCTTGCCTGGTCTTGTATGCATTACTGACCATCCCCTCTCTCGGTTTTACCAGCGCGTCCAAGGCCACGCCCTATTTCAGCGCGCCATATACGGGGGAAAAAGTGCAGCAATACGATATCGAACTGCCAATTTCCCGACACGAGAAGGAAACTTTTCATATCCCCAATGATTGCAGCAAACTGAACAGCCGCCTGCTGGAAGGCGCCGGACATTGGGGCAACCGGGTTGAAAGGCGTCTGTGGATGAAGGCTGATGACGATTGCCGCTACCTGAACTTTCTGAACAAATATTCCGGAAAAGCCTCACAGGATTTTGTCACTGACTATGACTTCTATAACGCACGCATCACGGACTTCCCCCTGCGCCCGGGTTGTGATCTGAACCTGTTGCTGCGCAACCCTGCTGCCTGTCCGCCACCGATGCCCGGCATGCCCAATTTTTCCATGTTCATGAGCAGCAGCATGCCCATGCATCAGACACAAGAGGAAAACCTTAAAGACTGCCGCTTCGAAAATGGTCTGTTTCGAGGCTTTATCTACCATACCGGCATGGGACTACGCTGTATTCGTGATTCCAAGGCCCCCGGTTATCGCATCCTTTCCGTCGATTTTGCCGATGTCAATGGAGACGACTGTCAGGACGCGATTCTGCGCATGGTTCCTGTGGGTCGTGGTGCACGTCCGTCTCTGCTGATACTGCCTCTTACCCGATGCAGTGACAATGAAAAATTCTCCCTGCCCTCCGGCAGCGACTACCCAAGGTTTGGCCCCGCTCCGGAATAACCAGCTGAATTTCCGAAACACAAAAAAGCCGGCGTACCGCCGGCTTTTTTTATCTGGTCAGTTCTTGCTCTTGTCCACGATCTTCTTGATCCAGGGCATCATGGAACGTAACTGGCTTCCCACTTCTTCGATAGGATGCGCTTCATTGAGACGGCGATAAGCCGTCATGGAAGGATAATTGGTTTGCCCTTCGATAATGAACTGCTTCGCATACTCACCGGTCTGGATATTGTGCAGCGCCTCCTTCATGGCCTTGCGGCTTTCCTCGTTGATTACCTTGGGACCGGTCACATACTCGCCATACTCCGCGTTATTGGAAATGGAGTAGTTCATATTGGCGATACCCCCTTCATACATGAGATCGACAATGAGTTTCAGCTCATGCAGGCACTCGAAATAAGCCATTTCCGGGGCATAACCCGCATCCACCAGGGTTTCGAAACCAGCTTTTACCAGCTCTACCGCACCACCACAAAGCACCGCCTGCTCGCCAAACAAATCCGTTTCGGTTTCGTCCTTGAAGGTGGTTTCGATAATGCCGGTGCGGCCGCCACCAATGGCTGATGCATAAGACAGGGCAATGGCCTTGGCCTGCCCGGTAGCATCCTGATAGACAGCGACGAGATCCGGAATACCGCCACCCTTGACGAATTCACTGCGCACGGTATGGCCAGGCGCCTTGGGAGCGATCATGATTACATCCAGGTCTTCACGGGGTACGATCTGGTTGTAGTGAATGGCAAAACCATGAGCAAAAGCCAGGGCGGCGCCTTCCTTGATGTTGGGTTCGATAACGGCCTTGTACAGAGCGGCCTGGTGTTCATCCGGCGCCAGCACCATGACCACATCGGCCCCCTGCACCGCCTGGTCGATGGACTTGACGGTCAGACCGGCATTCTCCGCCTTGACCGCCGAAGCAGAGCCAGGACGCAGACCAACGACTACATCCACACCGGAGTCCTTGAGGTTGTTGGCATGGGCATGGCCTTGCGAGCCATAGCCGATGATGGTGACTTTCTTGTTCTGGATCAGGGAAATGTCGCAATCCTGGTCGTAGCAGATATTGATGCTCATGTGATTACCTGTTGATTTGTCTGTAGTTGAATAATTTGTGTAAGAAGCTGACGGAAGCAACTTGAGTTACAGCCCCAGCCCCCTCGCGCCCCGGGAGATGCCAAGCGGGCCGGAACGCACAACCTCCATGATCAGATCATCATTTACCGCCTTGAGAAAAGCATCCAGCTTTTCACCGGCGCCAGTCAGCTCAATGGTGTAACTGCAATCGGTAACATCGATGATATTGGCACGAAAAATGTCCGCCATCCGTTTCATTTCCTCGCGCGTGCCTTTTTCCGCCTTGACTTTTACCATCATCAGCTCTCGTTCGATATGTGGCCCGTCAGACAGATCCAGCAGTTTTACCACATCCACCAGCTTGTTCAGCTGCTTGATGATCTGCTCGATAACCATCTCATCGCCGTAGGTGACGATGGTCATGCGCGAAAGGGTATCGTCCTCGGTCGGTGCCACTGTGAGTGATGCGATATTGTAACCTCTCGCCGCAAACAGACCGGAAACCCGGGCCAGCGCACCTGCTTCATTCTCGATCAGTACAGAAATAATATGTCTCATCAGGCCAGCTCCCGTTCCGCAGACAGATGCGGGGACATATGCATTTCGTGATGCCCCTTGCCCGCCTCGATCATGGGATAAACATTTTCCTCCGGATCGATGATCACGTTCATGAACACCAGCCGATCCTTCATGCCGAAGGCTTCCTTGTAGGCCGCCTCCAGATCGCCGGGATTCTCGATGGTCATGCCAACATGGCCATAGGTTTCGGCCAGTCGGGCAAAATCCGGCAAGGCATCCACATAGGAATGCGAGTAACGCTTGTCATAGAAGAATTCCTGCCACTGACGCACCATGCCCATGTAACCGTTGTTCAACAGAATGATCTTGAGAGGAAGATCATACTGAGAACAGGTTGCCAACTCCTGAATGCACATTTGAATACTGGCTTCGCCGGTTACACAGGCGACCGTCGCCTTGGGAAAGGCCTGCTGTACTCCCATGGCCGCGGGCAGACCGAAACCCATGGTGCCCAGACCACCGGAATTGATCCAGCGACGCGGCTTCTCAAAAGGATAGAACTGCGCGGCGAACATCTGGTGCTGTCCAACATCCGAAGTAAGGAAGAAGTTGCGCCGCCGGGTGACCTTGTGCAGGGTCTCGATGGCATACTGGGGCTTTATCACCTTGTCGGAATTGGCATATTTCAGGCAGTTTACATCGCGCCAGGTCTTGATCCGCGCCCACCAGTCCTTGAGTGCCGCCTTGTCCGGTCCGTTCTTGCGTTCTTTGAGAAACTTGAGCATGTCCTTCAGCACAGGCTTGACCTGCCCCACGATAGGCACATCCACGCGCACATTCTTGGATATGGAAGCCGGATCCACATCCACATGAATGATCCTGGCATTGGGGCAGAACTGAGCCAGCTTGCCGGTGACCCGATCATCGAAACGCGCGCCAATGGCAATGATCAGATCCGCCTCGTGCATGGCCATATTGGCTTCATAGGTGCCATGCATGCCCAGCATGCCGAGAAAATGATCATCGGATGCGGCAACGGAGCCCAACCCCATCAGGGTATTGGTCACGGGAAAACCGGAATAGTCCACCAGCTTGCGCAGATCCTCTGAGGCATCTCCCAGAACCACTCCGCCACCGGTATAGATGACCGGGCGCCGGGCCTTGCTCATCAGCTCCACCGCCTTGCGCACCTGGCGGGTATTGCCTTTTTCCACCGGCTTGTACGAGCGCATGCTGACCTTCTTCGGGTAGACATACGGCACCCGCACTCCGGGGTCGGTAACATCCTTGGGAATGTCCACAAGTACAGGTCCGGGACGGCCGGTACGCGCAATATAAAAGGCCTTGGCCATGGTCTCGGCAATATCCTCGACCCGCTTGATCAGGAAATTGTGCTTGACGCAGGGGCGGGTAATGCCGGTGATGTCCACTTCCTGAAAGGCGTCACTGCCGATGAACGGAACCGGCACCTGACCGGTGAGAACCACCATGGGAATGGAATCCATGTATGCCGTGGCAATGCCGGTGACCGCGTTGGTGGCGCCTGGCCCGGAAGTCACCAGTGCAACCCCCACATTGCCCGTAGCCCGCGCATAACCGTCGGCGGCATGGGTAGCCGCCTGCTCATGACGCACCAGAATATGGCGCAAGGTCTTGTCCTGGAACAGTGCGTCATATATATGCAGCACGGCTCCGCCGGGATATCCCCAAACGTACTCAACACCTTCTTCTTTCAGTGCCTGGACGACAATTTCAGCGCCAGTCAATTCCACCGCAATAACCTCCAAAATAGGACCGATCCGGTTTGTCTCAAGGGACAAAATCCAAACATTGTAAAATACTGATATTCACCTTGCAGGTCAATGAAAAACTACCTTTCCATGATGAATGTGACAAGGGCATATCGAAAAATCGAGATGCCCGAGTGGGACAGGGATGTCCCGGCATTTTCGATCACCACAAGTGATTGAATTTGTGAGCAAAGGGAAAATCGCATTTTCTCTTTGCGACGAGAAAAATTCCATGGATGGAATTTTTCGGGATCCTCCACAAGAAAACAGCATTTCACCCGCCTGACAAATCCCGTTTCCTGGCGCGGAAAAACCCTTCTCATCTACCGGAAAAGAAAAGGTGTAGAATTGACTACAGTTTTTCAAAACCCGATCTCCTGAAAATGAATAATGGTTCGCGCATACTCTTGTTTGCAATGCTGGCCCTCGCTTCGCTCGGCATTCAGGCCAGCAACTGGCAATGGCTGCACAATTCCAGCCTCAAAGATCTGTCCGACGCTGACTGGCAGATCATGTCAAAAACGCTGAAGGACATGCTGGATACTGCCACAGACGGGGAAAGCCGCCACTGGAACAATCCGCAGTCAGGACACGAAGGTGAAATAACGATTCTGAACAGCCCGCAAGACGCGGAATCGACCTGCCGGCAGGTTCGTTTCTCTCCCGACAAAAATTCCGGCAGCAACGAAAAACCTCTGATCTTTTGCAAGGACGAGACGGGAGAGTGGCTGATTCGCAGCCCGTCCCAACCGGAATAAGTACAGGCCATGCTCGACAAACTTTCAAAAATCCTTGAAAAATCCATCATCTGGGCATTCTCCGGCGCACTGTTTGGTGGTTTCTTTGCTGGCATGCTCCACTTTCTGCTCATCGAAAACATCGCTCCCTGGCTGGCACTGATTCTGGCATCCGCCCTGTCAGGAATGATTATTGCAGCGTTCTTCGGCAGCATGCTGGTCGCCTTGGGAGGCACCTTGACCGGCATACTTGTTGCTATCTCCTACCAGATCCTGTTTGCCGGGCACAACCATCCATTGCTGCTGCTTGGCATCGCCCTGATACTGGGTTTCATCACGGGCGGTTTCTTCACCAAACGGGAAATTCGCGACTCGCAACCACTGGCTCAGACCGGGACCGGACTACTGGCCGGACTGGTTTCCGGCCCTGTGCTGTATCTTGCCGTCAGCAGCCTTTCCCTGCTGGGCAAGCATTGGGTGGTGACCGCCATTGCAGTTTCCCTGGTGGGGCTGTGTTATGTGTACCTCATCAAACACCGTCTGTCCCTGCTCAGCAGCCCTTTGGCGTTGAACATAGGCGGCCCTTTGGTATGCGGACTGATAGCCGTCGCCGTGGCATCGGTGTTCTGGATCATTGGTGAAAGCTATCTGTCGGTTCCTGAACTGGGTCAGACAAGCCGCTATCAGGCGGTACTGGATGCCGCCCCCCTGGGCTTGTTGGGCGGCACCATCGGCGGCGCCTTTGGTGGCGCCATGCTGGAAATACTGGGCATACGTCTGGAAGAACACATCAACTGAGGGGATATCGATTTTTCACGATGCCCCGATGTGTGAACCCAAAGACGCCCCTTCACCTTTCTCTTCGTCCAGTGAATCCTGAGGCTCACCCCAAGCGCCTGCGGGAATCTCAACCGTCACACACAAACCGCCTTGATCCCGGTTACGGGCCTTGACAGCAAACCCATGCAGCTCGGCAATTCTTTGCACTATGGACAGCCCCAGGCCACTGCCCTCCGCCCGTTGCTTGGCATCCTGACCACGATAAAAGCGGTCGAACAGTCGCGCCAGCTCCCCTTCGTCCACACCCGCTCCATCATCCAGCACATTCACCACCAAGGTCTGGCCGCGGACATGGGCATGAATTTCAATCTCACGCCTGCCATACTTGATTGCATTGCCGATTATATTCTGGAACATCAGGCACAGCAGATCACGATCCGCTGTAATCAGGAACTCCTCTGCAGCCACATAGGACAGGCTCACTTCCCGGGACAGCGCCTGGGGAAGCAGGTCACCAATCACATCCCGCATCAGCTCAGCCAACACGAAGGGGCGCAGATTCTGCATGTTCAAGAGACTGTCCAGGCGCGCAAGATGCAGTAGCTGGGACAGCAGATCGGCCATTCGCACTGCACTCTTGTCCAGCAGCAGCGCGGAAGACTGCACTTCCTCCAGGCTGTGTGCAGAAGAAAGAATCCGCGCCACATTGCGCACCACGGCCAGGGGACTGCGCAGTTCATGGGCCGCATCCGAGGTAAATCTGCGCTCGCTTTCCATGCCAGCCTCCAGACGATTCAGCAGACGATTGATGGATTCCACCAGGGGAACGATTTCCTCCGGCACCTGATCCAGTTTCACAGGCCTCAGGTTGTCCGGTTTGCGACTGGCAATCTGCTCACTCAGGCGGGACAAGGGACGCAGACCACGGCGAATGCCGAACCAAAGCACAAGAACGATGAGCGGTATGGAAATGAGCTGTTTTTCCATCAGCTTCCAGCCGATTTCCCTCACCAGATAGGCGCGCAAATCCTCGCGCTGGGCCACATGCAAATGCAAACCGTCTTCATGCACTTCCGCGACACGCCATTCAGCATCATCATGATGAATGCTTCTAATGGCCAGATTTTTCGGATGACGGTTATCGTATCCCGGTAACACCTGCCCTACGATCACCTTGCCATCACCACTGCTCAACCAGATGTAGGAACGAACTTTGTCATCAACCTCATGAACATCCTTGCCAAAGGCAATTCTGTCGGCGTTAGCAAACTTGGCCAGCCAGGCATTCTCCAGGCCACGCACGGTTTCCAGGGTCAGCCATACGTCATTCAGGTTTCCTTCCCGCAGTTGGCGACGCACCTGACGCAACAGATTCCCGGCAGTTAGTGTGAGCCTGGCATCGAGCACCTCTTCCGCTTCCTTGTCCACGTATTCCAAAAGGCTGTATACGGTAATCAGCACGGCAATCAACATGGCTGCCGCCAGTATGAGCAACAGGCGCCGCGCCAAGGAAGCATGAAAAGCCAAGATCAGTCGTCCCCAATGAAGATGTAACCCAGACCACGCACTGTCTTGATCCGCTCACTACCCAGTTTCTTGCGCAGATTGTGGATATGGACATCCAGAAGATTGCTCGCGACATCTTCGACCCCATCACCACGCAGGGCCTGCAACAGAGCTTCTCTGGTCTGAATCTTGCCCGCCTGCTGCAGGAAAGCTCGCAGCAGGCGAAACTCCATGGGAGGTAAATCAAGCGGCTCCTCGCCAGCCTGGACGGTCATGGCGAGGGGGTCCATGCGGATTCCGCCACATACGAGGATATTGCTGGCCCGTCCATCCCGGCGTCTGAGCACGGCACGCAACCGGGCAGCCAGCTCATCCAGTGAATATGGCTTGGTGAGATAATCATCCGCACCATATTCCAGCCCACGGATTCGTTCTTCCACTTCGTAACGTGCAGTAATGATAATCACCGGCACATCATTGCCTGCCTCGCGAAGTTCACGCAGGAACTGCAATCCATCACCGTCGGGCAGACAAAGATCCAGCAACAGGCAACTGTAGTCGCCGCCGTCCATGATTCGCCTTGCGAGACGGATTTGTGTAACCCATTCGACAAAGAAATCCCGTTGCGCCAACCCTACACGCGCGCATTCTCCCAACAAGCCGTCATCTTCAAGCAAAAGTATCCTCATGAGAAGAAACCACGATTCAAGGGACGCGATTACCAGTCCACAGTCAAGCCCGGCATCAATACTTTCTACAGAAGTGTTTTCCGCGCGCAAATTACTTTACGGAACACCTGCAGACTGAACAAGATGATGTCAATCTAGCAGAAGTTCCTTAATTCAAGCTTAATGCAGTTTGCAAAACGTGCCGAAAAAACTCCATTTCCTGCCAAAAAAAACCCGCACCCCATCCGGGCGCGGGCAAAGTGCGGATAACTCCCTGAAAAAGGCTACAGCTTGTTCTTGTGACAGAGGGAACAGGTCACAGGTTCGCCTTTTGCAAGACTTATGGTCTGGTTGCCGTCATCATCCTTGTCCAGAACCCGATCCACGGCCACTCGGGAAAGTACGCTGCCTTCCCCGTTCTGGCCATGACAGGCGCGGCAGGCATCCTTGTTCCTTTCCGCCAGATGCTCATGCCCACCAGCCGAGAAACGGGTATTGCCAACAGGATGCATCCCGTGCGGGCCTTCCAGGGTATTGCCCAGATCGCCTGTATGACAGGTGGAGCACTCGATGATGGTGCCAGCATGCCCCTGCAGATCCATGGCGGTCTTGTTGTCGTTGGAGAACGGGTTGTTGTTGGGCCAGATGGCATGGGTGCTGCCATGGCAGTTTTCACAACTCAGATCACCATGCCCCTTGTTGCCGACGCCACTGAGCCGGTAAAGGGCTTCGGTAGTGGCAAAACGGGAGTTGGGGAAATCCAGCAGGGTCAGATCCGTGCCGCCGCCATTCATGGCGTGATCGGATCTGTGGTAGGTCATCTGCAGACGCAGACCGTCGGGATTGCCCAGACTGTCAATATCGTTGACGATGACATCATTGAGTTGACCAGAGTTGCGCAGCTGCGCTACCTGCATCACGTCGCCCACGTGACAGGATTGACACTTGGGTTCGCTCGCCCAGGAAACCCGCTTGTCGAGGTTGGCCCCAGCCGGGAACGGCACATCGGCAAAGTTCTCGGTGAAGTCATCCCCTACCTGGGTCATCTGACCATGACAGTCCTGACATACGGTTCCCGCTCCACCCATGGCGCCACGCAGACACTTGGTGCGTTTCCCGGGATGACAGTTGTAGCAGGTCTCCCCCAGCAGGCCGTCCACATCCAGCCCGGCGCGCTGATCGGGAGGCGGCATGATGGGGAACAGATCACCATACAGGCCAGGATCCACGTTCGGCAGATTGCCATGAACCGCATGCATGGCGCGGGACATGCTTACATGCTGTGTCTGTTCCTTGCCATTGTCGTCGGTAGGACCGAGATGCGCCAGATCCAGTGCCGGAGAGTAGTGACAATTGGCGCAGACTACGTTCGGCGTACTGCCATCTGCGTTGGTGCCATCATCATTCAGCGGTGCGATGGAGGTGCCATTCTTGTAATCATGCAGGCGCATGATATTGATCTTGGCTGCATTGATTACCTGCTGCTCCGGCGTCTCTCCGATCACCACCGCGGCATTGTCAATGAAGTTTACGCCAGGATATTTGAAGTTGGCGATATCATCGCACACCAGTGTATTGGTCGTATCATGATCACATACGTTCTGCGAGGCATGACAGATGGCGCAGTCTGCTTCCGAGGCCACCGGAGTAACTGCATCCACGGACGCCAGCATCTTGCCGCTGGAGTCCCATGCCTGTACCCGCATCAAGGGGTAGGCGTTGGTGCGTCCCTGGTCATCGATATACCCCGTGGGAATACCTTCAGCAGCGAACCGCTTGAAATCCCGGACCGTATAGCCAAACGGGAAATTGATGAAAAAGGGAAAGTCCTGATAAAACGCATGGAAAGGCTTGGCGTCATTCGCATGGAATGGATTCGCCTTGCCCGGCATTTCCGCCTGCTCGGCAACCAGATGCCCCGGGTTGGTCAGGTAGAATTCTTCTACGTCGGGGGCAGGCAGACCAAGATCGGGTTCAAAGGGGAACAAACCCAGAATACCGGGGGGATACAGTTTTTCATAGGCCAGGAAACCAATTGCCTTGCCTGCGGGGCCGGAAGCCATGTCCCAGAAATTGGACTTGTAGATGCCACGCATCAAGTCATTCTGGTTGGTAGAGGTAATGGTATTCGTTGCCAGGGGTGGTGAATTCGGCCGGGTCGGGTCAATAAGGTTTCCGCGCACCGCTCTGTAGGTCACCTCGACGCCATCCGCAGGGGTCATGAGTTTGGGTTCATCACCCTTGCGCAACACCTGGGCATTCAACACGTTGTACGGCGGCAGGATACTGAACATGCGGAAATCCTGATCCGCGCAGTGCATGCCCAGATCATTCGCTGCCAGTACCGTATAGTCTCCGGCAACGGGAGGAGGCGGAGGCGGCGTACCACCACCGCCACCATCACAGTCCCTGGGAGCGTCCTTGACATCCTTTTCCACGAAATCGCCATTGTCCAGGCGGGCGCGCACACGGCAGGGAACCTTGTCATTCAAGGTCACCTTGACCTTCCACTTGTTGGAGCGGATATTTGTCGTATCCAGAACCTGCCCGGACGCCACGGATTCCAGATACAGTTTCTTACCGTTTGGGCCCTTGCCCTTGGCCTTGAGACGTTTCTTTTCCCTGTCCCATTTTGCCTCCTTTATGGACAAAGACTTGTTGTTATTGGGATCATTATTATCCCCGTCATCTTCACTCTTGCCGCTGCCGGTAAGACTGATGACGCCATTGATATCCGCCATCGTCGCGGCGGGAATACAGAGCGCCGCCAACAACAATAAAAGGCGGATCTGCAATCGAGGTTTGATATTCATGAGGATGTTCCTCCGGGAGTGCTGGTCATTTCGTACTGGGAATTATGCGCAATCAAGATTAAATGAAGATTAAGAAGCGGAAGGTAATTCTCGACCAGATCACATTTCGCCCCTGGCAAAGGAAACCGGACGGTTTGTGGCCTGCCCACAAAAAAGCTATGCTCAAACGTAAGGAACCTCTGATTTAATCGTGAACTCGCATCTTGTGTCCCAAATGCCCCGCTACGGCGTTGCAAATCTTCGCAATAGCGGGCTATTACGTGCGATTTGCGCCTTGTATCGGAACATTTTGAATCACAATCTGCTTCGCTCAGATTTAATCAGAGGTTCCTTAATGAGAACCTCGAAAAATTCCTTCCATGGAATTTTTCTTGTCGCAAAGAGAAAATGCGATTTCCTCTTTGCTTATACTTTCAATCACTTGTAGTGATCGAAAATGGTGGGACATCCTTGTCCCACTCGAGCATCTCGATTTTTCGAGATGCCCTTGTCTGAGACCGTATCGGAGAACAGGAAATGCGCTTTCTGCACACCATGTTACGGGTTGGCGATCTGGATAAATCTATTGATTTCTATACGAATATCCTCGGAATGCGGTTGCTTCGGCAACAGGAATACCCGGATGGAAAATTTACCTTGGCCTTTCTCGGCTATGGTGATGAAAAGAACAACACCGTACTGGAACTGACCTACAACTGGGGCGTGAAAAGTTACGACCCGGGCAACGCTTTCGGCCACATCGCCATTGCCGTGGACGACGTGTATGAAGCCACCCGTATCGCCAGGGAGAAAGGCGTGAAAATTCTGAGGGATGCCGGCCCCATGAATGCCGGCAGCACCATTATCGCCTTTCTGGAAGATCCCGATGGCTATCCTATCGAATTGCTCAACGACAAATGGGCGGAGCGATAACATTCCATGAACGATATCAGCCCCTATATCGTATTCGCCATTCTTGCCATGGTCATTGGCGCCCAGCTGCTGATTCGACGCAAGGCGCTGCAGGCCAGGGGAAAATCCATTCATGCGCTGAACAGACTGTTCCCCAATCTTCCTGCACAAGGCAGGGCGCTGGTGTTCTGCCACAGCCCGGGTTGCCCACCCTGCAAGGCCATGCAGCCGCATATCGACCATCTGGCTGGTATTTCACCCCATGTATATGCTCTGGATGTCAGCAGGCATACGGATCTGGCCCGGGAAATCGGTATTCGCGCCACCCCCACCACGCTGCTCATCGAAGACGGGCGGGTGTCCCAGGTGTTGATCGGCCAGAAAAAACCCGCCGTGTTGCAGAATTTTCTGGAGCACAAGGGATGATCCGCCCCCTCCTGCGCTGGCTTTGGATGTTGCTCGGCTGGCTGGAACTGATCGTACTCAGCATGCTCCTCTATCCCCTGGCCTTTCTGCCACACAGGAAACACGGACGCCCCTGGTATCGCCGCCTGTTCCGGCTTTGGTGCAAGGCCTGGATCGATGCCCTGGGAGTGGATCTGCGATTGCATCAGCGCAACCGCAAGACACTCCCCCGTCAATACATTCTCATCGCCAACCATCCATCGGCTTTTGAGGATATCGGCATCCCTTCCCTGTTTCCCGTACTCAGCCTGGCCAAAATAGAGGTACGCAGCTGGCCGGTGGCAGGACGCATCAGCGCCGCCGCGGGCACACTCTATGTTCACCGGGAATCCCGGGACTCTCGTCAGCAGGCCGGCCAGGACATGCTGGATGCACTCCAGGCCGGACATAATATTGCGCTCTATCCCGAGGGCGGCATCAAGGGGAAACGTCTGCATGACCATTTCCGCTACGGAGCTTTCGATATTTCTTTGCGTAGCGGGATTCCCATTCTGCCTGTATTTCTGCACTATGAAGCCCAGGATGACTTTCACTGGTCTTCTCAAAGCCTGCCGCGCAAGATTCTGGAATTCATGCTCAGCAACAACAACCGGGTGAATTATCATCTGTACGACGCCTTTCATCCACAGCAGTTCGAGGACAAGGAAAGTTATTGCAATCACGTCCATTCCCGGTTTCTGGAATGGCAACGCCGGCACCTGGACTGACCCGGCGCGATACTGGCCCTGCAGGCGCGATTCATGAGCGAAAAAAAACTCAAACTCGACATCCCTCTTGTTCTTCCCGAAATAGAAGACGAACATGACCGCTGTCTCGATACCCTGGGCAAGGAACTGATGCTGCACAAGGGAATCTTCCAGGCTCATGTAAAGGAAGGCACATCACCCCAGCTCTGCATTCACTATGATCCGAATCTCATCACGCTGAAAGAACTGGAAACCCTGGTTCGGCAATCAGGCAGCGAATTCACCCGTCGATACCGGCATGAGCGCATTCCCTTCGACAGCCATGTATCCGCCGATGCGGCCGGCGTACTCACGGAAACCCTGTACAAACTGCCGGGCATGCTGCATGCCAGCATCAACCCCGCTGCAGGTCTGGCTTTCGTCGCCTATGACACAAGCAGACTGAAAAAGACGGATATCGAATATCAGATGCGGAAACTGGGCTTTGAGCCCCTGACCCATGTCAAAACAGCATCGCACAAATCAGCCGGAGAGCATGGCCACGATCATGGCAGTGCTCCTGGATTTCTCCCCCATGCCCTGCGGGAAAACTGGACCTATCTGCTCGTCGGTCTGGCCGGACTGTGCTTTCTGAGCGGCTGGATTGGCCAAAGCTTCTTCGGCTTGCATGAAGACCAAACTCGGATTCTATACATGATTGCCTATCTGGCCGGCGGTTATGATATCGCCACACACGCCATTCCCGCCCTGTTTCGTGGCAAATTCGACACCGATATCCTGATGCTTGCGGCAGCTCTGGGAGCCGCCCTGCTCGGCGAATGGGCAGAAGGCGCTTTCCTCCTGTTCCTGTTCAGCCTGGGCCATGCCGGAGAACACTATGCCCTGGACCGGGCACGCAATGCGGTCAATGCCCTGGCGAAACTCATGCCGGATACGGCCCGCACCCGGCGCGGGGGAAAAATCGTGGAAATCCCGGTTGATGAACTGCGTATTGGCGACCTAGTCTTAGTTCCACCCGGAGACCGGCTGCCGGTAGATGGTGAGGTGAGCAAAGGCCGCAGCGCCGTGGATCAGAGCCCCATCACAGGAGAGAGCATCCCGGTAGACAAGCAGCCCGGGGACGAGGTTTTCGCCGGCAGCATCAACATCGAAGGAGCGCTGGACATAAAGGTTACCCGTCTGTCCAGGGACAATACCCTGCATCGGATCATGGAAATGGTGGCCAATGCCCAAAGCCAACACAGTCCCACCCAGCAATTTACCCGCCGCTTCACCGCCTGGTTCGTGCCCGCTATCCTGATTCTGGTGGCCCTGACCATCATCATGCCTCCGTTGCTGGGCTGGATGGACTGGCAGCGCAGTTTCTATACCGGCATGCTGCTGCTGGTGGCCGCGTCGCCCTGTGCCCTGGCCATAGGCACACCGGCAGCCGTACTCGCGGGCATCGCTCAGGCAGCGCGCAACGGCGTTCTCATCAAGGGTGGCGTACATCTGGAAAACCTGGGCGCAATCCGGGTCATGGCTTTCGACAAAACCGGCACCCTGACCGAGGGCAGCTTTCAGATCACAGACATGCTACCCATGCCGGGCAGCACACTGGAGGAACTGCTGGCTACCGCAGCCGCGGTGGAACAGCAATCCAATCACCCCATTGCCAGAGCCGTGGTAGACAAGGCAAAAGAACTTGAGCTTTCCCTGCCTCCGGCAGGCAGTATGGAAAATCTGGCTGGCCGCGGTATTCTGAGCATGATCGATGCTCAGCCTGTACTTGTGGGTTCCCTGCATCTGTTCCGGGATACCGACTGGTACCAGATCGATCCGTCATTCGAACAGCAGATCAGCACCCTGGAAGCCGAAGGAAAGACCACCATGGCCGTTAGCAAAGGAAAACGCATTCTGGGGATACTGGCAGTAGCCGACAGCCCTCGCCCCGGCATAAAGGAAACGCTGCAGCAGTTACGGAACCTGGGGATAGAAAAACTTATCATGCTCACTGGCGACAACCGCAAGGTTGCGGAACAAATCGCCCGGCTGACAGGTGTAACAGAAGTTCAGGCGGAACTGATGCCGGAAGACAAGCTGCTGTTCATCGATCGGCTGAAGGAAGCCCATGGCAAGGTCGCCATGACCGGCGACGGCGTAAACGACGCTCCTGCACTGGCCACCGCCACGGTAGGCATAGCCATGGGCGGCGCAGGTACCGCCGTGGCGCTGGAAACCGCCGATGTGGCGCTAATGGCCGATGATCTGGGAAAGCTGCCCTTCGCCGTGGGCCTGAGCCGCGCCAGCCGGCGGATTATCGCCCAGAATCTGGGAATTTCCCTGGGAGTGATCCTGTTTCTGCTCATTGCCGCCCTGGGACAAGGCATCAGCCTGAGCAGCACCGTGATCTTTCATGAAGGCAGCACCATCATCGTGGTACTCAACGCCTTGCGATTGTTACGTTATCGTTACGCTATCCATGAAGACAAGGCATCCGAAGCATCAAGATGCCCGTGAGACACTTGATATTTTAGACTATAATAATATACTAATTTGATAGAAACTCCGAAGCGAGGCAACTGTCATGTCTATCTATCGCACTCTGTTAGGGGCGCTCATTCTGCTTGCCATGCCATTTTGCGCCCAGGCAAAGGTCACGGTACTGGTGCATGGCTATCTGAGCAACGCCAGCACCTGGGAACGAAGTGGCGTGAATGCCATGCTGCGCCAGGCCGGATGGCGGCAGGCAGGACATCTGGGCATTTCCCCCACGGGATTTACCGATGTCGCACTGCCCCATGAGGACAGCGACAAACTGTTCTACACAGTGGATCTGCCTTCGCTGGCTCCCGCGCCGATACAGGCCAGCTGGCTGAAGGCGGCTTTGGACCGTATCAGCGCCAGGCATCCGGAACAGGACATTAGCATCGTCGCTCACTCCGCAGGCGGCGTGGTGGCACGCCTGACCCTGGTGCAATACGGTGCTGGCAAGGTAAAGCGGCTGATCACCATTGCCGCGCCTCACCTGGGCACGGACAAGGCCGTCCGCGCACTCGATGCCGTGGATGACGGTGGCATGTTCGGGATGATCAAGGAATGGCTGGTGCGCGAGGAAATCGGGGATGGCATGTACAACACGCTCCAGGTATCCCGCGGCATCCTTTTCAATCTGGTGCCGCCTGCACCGGGCACCCTGTTGTACTGGCTCAATATCCAGCCCCATCCGGACATCGAGTATGTCTCGGTAATTCGCAGCGGTGGCTATGTCATAGCCGGAGATCTGATTGTGCCGCCCTTCAGCCAGGACATGAACCAGGTACCGGCCCTGCGTGGTAAATCAAAAGTATATGTCACCGTTCAGGGACACGAACTGACCCCGAATGACGGCAGACTGCTGGCTGAGATTCTGTAACCGCATCCGACTAGCCCGAATATTGCACCGGAATCCGGAATTTTCCCGGAGAGATTTTTGCCCAGATTGTTCGAACGGACAAAAGCCGATGTTATTCATCGGCTTGCAGGACGTTCGGGCAAGCTGGGTGAAAAGATCCCGGGAAAAACCGGATAGCATGACAGGTACAAACTGTATCCAGCATACTCGTCACGCAACAGGCTGTAATTCATGGTAAAAAACCCACATTTTGCGCGTTCCGGTGCAATATTCGGGCTAGCTCCGGTTTTCTCAGTCTTTCCAGAAAGCCGGGGTCAGCAGAATCAGTATGGTAAAGATCTCCAGCCGCCCCAACAGCATGGCCAGTATGGAGATCCATTTGCCCATGTCGCTTACATCCTGGAAATTGCTCGCCACAACCCCCAATCCCGGCCCCAGATTGTTCAGGCAGGTGGCCACGGCGGAAAAGGCGGACACCTGATCCAGCCCGGCGTGGATCATGAGCAACATGAGCACCACGAACACCACGGTATAAGCAGCGAAAAAGCCCCACACCGCATTCATGATGCGCTGATCCACCACATGATGCCCCAGGCGCACGGGCAGAATGGCATTCGGATGAATGAGCTTGCGAACCTCCCGCATGCCCTGCTTGGCCAGCATCAGCACCCGTATGACTTTCATCCCTCCCGCAGTGGAACCACCACAACCACCAATGAAGCTGATGAAAATCAGCAGTACCGGCAAAAAATCCGGCCAGTGGCTAAAGTCCACCGTGGCAAAACCGGTACTGGTGATTACCGACACCACCTCGAAAGTCGCATCTCTCAAACTGGGTGGCAATTCATGATAATTGCCTTCCAGACGCAGCATCAGCCCCACCAGAATAACAAGCCCGAGCACCAAAATGAGAAAACTGCGTGCTTCTACATCTTCCCAGTACTGTCGAGGCGCCTTGTGATAGATGGCAAGATAATGGACTCCGAAATTCAGAGAAGCCAGCAGCATGAAAACAATGGCCACGGTTTCAATTCCGCTGCTGTGGAACCAGGAAAGACTGGCGTCGTGGGTGGAAAATCCTCCGGTGGAAACCGTGGACAGGCTGTGGGCAATGGCGTCGAAAGGCTCCATGCCAAACACCCAATAGGCAAAGGCACAGGTGGCGGTAAGAGACAGATAGATGAGCCACAGGGCGCGAGCGGTACTGGCCAGTCGCGGCGTCATTTTTTCTTCCTTCATGGGGCCCGGGGCTTCCGCCCGGTATAGCTGCATGCCGCCAATACCCAGCATGGGCAACACCGCGATGCCCAACACGATCAGCCCCATGCCCCCCATCCACTGCAATTGCTGACGATAGAACAACACTGATCGGGGCAAATCATCCAGGCCGGTGATGACCGTTGCCCCGGTGGTGGTGAATGCTGAAGCAGACTCGAACAAGGCATCGAGAAAACTCATGTCGAGGGAAAGAAACAAGGGCCATGCGCCCATGAAACTGAGCAACCCCCAAAACAGGGTAACAATGAGAAACCCGTCCTTGCGACTGATGCGGGACTGTTTTTTTCGTCCGGGCAGCCACAAAAACATGCCAATACTCAAGGTAACCAGCAGGGGAAGCAAAAACTCCCGTGCGACAGGCTCGCCGTACCAGAGTCCCACCGCTACGGGTACAGCCAGGGACAGACTGAACATGGAAGCAAGCAGCCCCGAAGTTCGGGTTACCATCAGCAATTGCATTGAATTGACCCAAATACCATCATGGCCGCAAAGCATACTCCGGATTCATACCTTTTTGCCAGCATACGGAAAGGGACACTGATACTTGTCAATGCCCGGCAGCAATAGGCAAGGCAGAATGCCTTGCTTCGACATGAGGGCATCTCGAAAAATCGAGATGCTCGAGTGGGACAGGGATGTCCCACCATTTTCGATCACTACAAGTGATTGAAAATGTGAGCAAAGAGAAAATCGCATGTTCTCTTTGCGACGAGAAAAACTCCATGGAAGGAATTTTTCGAGATCCCCTGATATTTATCAATGCCCGGCAGCAACGGGCAAGGCAGAATTCTGTGCTTCGACACGCTTGGGAAGAAAAATCCTGTCCCCCACAAGATCCAACACAAGAACACAGGAGTTATGAACATGAAATGCAGACTCATAGTGAGCAGTATTCTCGCGGCGGGCATCGCTCTGCCGGCCATGGCTGCGGACAACCAGGAAATGGTCATGGAAGCACGCAAGGTCATCAAGGAATTTGCCACTCAGCTCAAGGGCGAGCTGAAAAAAGCCATGAAAGACGGTGGCCCGGTAAATGCCATAAGCGTATGTAACGACAAGGCGCCCAAAATCACCGACCAGGTCAGCAGCCGCAGCGGTTGGAGCGTGGCACGTACCAGCCTCAAACCCCGCGCCACGGCCAACAACCCCCTGCCCTGGGAACGCAAGGTCATGGAAGAATTCGAGGCCAGAAAAGCAGCTGGCGCCGACCCCAAGACCCTGGACTACTCTGACGTGGTCGAGGAAGATGGCAAAAAGGTATTTCGTTACATGAAGGCCATTCCCACTGCCAAGGTCTGCCTGAACTGCCATGGTGGTGACGAGGTGAAGCCTGAAGTGGAGATGCGCCTCAAATCCCTGTATCCCTCCGACCGCGCCCGCGGCTTCAAGGAAGGCGACATCCGCGGCGCCTTTGTCCTGAAAAAGACCTTCTGAGAATTCCCGGGGCATCTCGATTTTTCGAGATGCCCCGCAGAAAAATCGAGCTACCGTGCAGGTCAAGGATGTTCCGCCTGAAAACCTGACACAGATTGCACTACAGCCAACCTGGCCCTGAAATCCGCCCGCAATATGCTAGGATTGGCAGATGGGAGGAATATTTTCCGCAAATTCCTGAAAATACAGGGTGGACTGAGGTGCAGCAGAAATTCGATATCTATTTCTCTGGCGAAATCATTGAAGGCAACGATATCCAGCAGGTACGGGAAGGCGTAGGCAAGGTGTTCGGGCTTTCCGGCGACAAGCTGGATGCGCTGTTTTCCGGCAAGCTTCGCCGCATCAAGAAAAACCTCAATGTGGAACAGTCTGGCAAGTTCCGGGAGGTATTCCGCAGGTTCGGCGCCCTGGTTCATATCGTCCCGGCCGGGCAGACCCCGCAGGAAAAAAAGACCCAAAATGTCGAGGAAACCCCTGGCTTGTGGAGTCTTGCGCCTGCTGGCGCAAATCTCAACCCTCTGCCACGCGAGACAGCACAAGAAACTGCCGTGGCCGCCGACGCCGGAGAAAACCTGAAAATGGCGCCGGTGAGTCCCTTGCCCGCCCCGCCCGAACCGAAACCGGCTAATATCGATACCGGCCAGCTCGACGTCAGCCCCCCTCAATCCGGTTCACTGGAAGAATTCGCCGAAGAAAAGCCAGCTACCCCCCTGCCCGACATCAGCAGCCTGAAGGTTGCCCGGGATGACAGGCCCATCCAGCCGGAAACGCCTGCCCCGACGCAGGGTTTGCCGGACGTCAGCCATCTACAGGCCGAACCGGCCAATACCGGTTCCCTGGAAAACTTCGTTCAGGAAAAGGAGCCGGTTCCGATTCCGGACATCGACAATCTGTCACTGGAAAGCTGAAGCCGCCGCAGAAGACAGGCGAATGCTGAAACGTCCCAGGGGATGGTGGCTTTCAAACTGTACCGGGGTATGCTTCCCATCGTCTGTCATCCAGACCAGTACCGGCCGATGCGCAGGACCGGGCACCCCCTCTTCCGTGGCATCGAAACGAAGTTTCCATGTCCAACGTTTCGTCCCTTCCACCTTGAGCAATTGCCGCTTCTTCACTCTTACCCGATAGTGATACAGATGCTTGCCATCGGTAACCGTGTAATGAAAGCGTTTTTCATGGCGAAAATCACGGCTACGCGTGTCCTGGAGCATGGACAGCCAGTCCAGCATACCATCCGGTACCCGGTGCCGACCGTATTTGTGAAACTGAAAACGCTCCCCCGGCGTCAACCAGTATCGCAATGACACGGGAAAAAGCTGTTGCCCCGCATTTTTTCCCTTGGGGCGAAAACGCTGCATGCGCTTTTTCTCCCAATCCACCCAGATGATCTGATGTTTTACCTTGCGGGTCTTCTCGTAGTTTTCCATGGCCAGCAATTTACCGGAACGACGGTTCCACAGACTGCGATAGCGCACCCGGAAGGGATAATGCTGTTCCACGAAAGCATAGGGACGGGAGGTCACCTGCATACGCGATTGAAACAGCGCACCGCCATCGCTCTGCTCTGCGGGGCCGCTGTCAAGGGAAATGGCGGCAATGGATATTGTCTCACCGGCGCTGAACAAGCCCTGATAGCTGGCCTCGTAGTAAAGGGTTTCCGCCGGCGCCGAAAAGCTGGCCAGCGAGAAAAACAGCAACAGCAGGATTTCAGCCCGCTTCCTCACCGGACAGCTCCGCATTCAGATCATTGTGAAAACGGGCAAATGCTTCTTCCGGCCCGATGATGACCAAAACATCACCCGCATCCATGCGATGTCGTCGCGGATCGGTGGCGAAAATGAGGTGATCCCCGTAGTTCCTGTCCACCACACCCAACACGATAAGATCATAGCGTTCATCCAGAGACAGCTCATCCAGATATTTGCCATGCAGGAAACTGCCTGGCTCCACATGGACTTCTGCAATATCCAGATCCACCTTGCCAAACACGGTACGCTCCATGGTCTCGGCAATCACGGACCTATGCATGAGCTCATAGATCTTGTAGCCGCTGATCCGGTAGGGATCGATGACCTTGGTCGCTCCCGCGGCATAGAGGCGTTCGATGGTATCCCTGGAGCCGCTGATGGACACTACCGGCAGATCCGGAGCAATGGCCTTGGCGGAAATCACCAGAAACACATTACTCGCATCATCGTTGCGCAAGGCAAACAGCACATCCGTGTCACCACCGATACCCACCCGGCGCAGTTCATCATCATCCTGCAGATTGATCTGCTCCACACTGAAGCCCTGGGCATGCGCCTTGTCCACGTCCGCCTTGTAGTCATCGACGATGGTAACCCGCTGTCCGCGCTGCGTGAGCTGGCGGGCCACTTCCAGGCCTACGGGCGTGGCGCCCACCACGGTGATATTCCTGGAAGTGTTACGCATTCTTGCGCCTCCAGCGCCAACGCTTGAGCTTCTGTTTGAGACGCATCACGCTGTACTGGTGCCCGAAAACCAGGAGCATGTCCTCACCCAGCAAGACGAAATCAGCGCCTGGATTAAACTGAAAACGCTGATCTTCCAGATCGAAATGGCTGCGAACATGGTCGCTACTGCGATCCAGAGTAGTAATCACTCCAAACAGGATCAGGCGCATTTCTGTCAGAGGCACATCACCTATGGTTCCGCCATCCAGCCAGGAGCCAGGGGGAATGCGTATGGCCTCCAGACGAATGTCATCCTCGCCCATGACAATACCGTGAATGGCTTCGAAAGCCACTGGCTGCCCCACATACTCGCCCGCGATCAGCCCCACGATCTTGAACGGCTCCAGGGCATGGTTTGCTCCGGCATGCAGCAGCTTGTTTACCGTCTGATGATGATTGGCGCGGGATACGATCTCGATCTCCTCATCCAGCTGACGTGTGGACAGGGTAACGAATACGTTTACCACGTCATCACCGGTCAGACACAGTACCTTGCCCGCAGAGCGCCCCACTCCCAATGTCTGCAACAGACCGATGCGCTCCGCCTTTCCCTGTACCGCCAGATACCCGAGGCGTCGCGCCAGATCCACCGCATCCTCATCTGAATCGATAACGACGAAGGGCAGCTTGTCCCGAGACAGATATTCCGCCACCACCTGCCCAACCCGCCCAAAGCCACAGATCACGGTATAGCCTTTCTTTTTCTCGAGCAGCAGGGAAACCCGCCGGTCACGCACTTCGCCCATCTTCTCCTGAAATGCGGAGACAATAATGGAAGTAAAAAAGGAGATCACGCCCAGGCCACTGATGATCAGCACCATGGTCACCAGGCGCCCTTCCAGAGTATGCGGCGTGATATCACCGTAACCCACGGTGGAAAGCGTCACCAGAGCCCAGTAGATCCCTTCGAAAAATCCATCGATGTCACCACCGGTCTCACGTGCCTCGAACAGATAGATGGCGGAAGACCCCACAAGCAGCACAAACATGAGAAAACTGAACAGAGTGACCAGCTCCAGACGTTTTTCCCGCAACACCGAACTGAATTGCTGGATACTGTGGGCATAACGGAACAGCTTGAACAGCCGGAACAGGAGAAACAGGCGCAAAATGCGCAAGGGCCGGTAGCTGGGCAGAATCGCCAGCAGATCAATGATGGCCATGGGAGAACTGACATAGTTCCACTTGCTGCGAAACAGGGTCCACAAGGCCCTGGACAGGCTGAAAGGCTCGTTGATCAGGTCGCTTTTTTCATATTCGTCGATAATGATGCGGTGTATATCGTCATACACCCACATCCGGCCCAGATATTCGAGAATGAACAGCACCACCACTACATCTTCAAAATATCCCGACCAGGCGCCCAGATGGTGCTTGACGCTATAGAGCAGGAAAAACACGCTGCTCAACACCAGCAGCATCATGAAAATGTCAAAATACGGCCGGATACGCGCATGCGGATTTTCCAGAAGATCATAGACTGCGTTCTTTGCCCGGCGGTAAGCGTCAGACTCTTCCAGTGTATAAGCGAAACGAATTGCCAGATCGGAAAAAGCCACTACTTTTCTTCCACTTCCATGCGTTCCGTTTCCGCCAGATGGACACGCCGACCATCGACAGTCTCGAAGCCGCGCCCATCCAGGGAGCCGCGATAGGCCTGGTATTCGCTACGATGTCCGGAACGACTGTCCACCACCCAGATCTGCATGACCTGATGCGCGTCACGCCAATACAGCCAGAGTCCCAGAGCCGACCCCGCCGTCATTATCGAAACAACCGCCAGCACCAGTCCCTTCGTCCAGGGGCTACGGTGCTCTTGCCTTGCCACCGGTGACGGCCTGCGGGCCGGTCGGCCGCGAAACCGGGTCAGAAATATGACTATCCCTATCACGGCAAGGGTAAAAACTATTTTGGTCAGCATGAACTACCGGGGTTCTCCTTTGTTATCATGGTGTGAAAGTAACACCATTCCGTGGATATGAAAACAATCATCCCTCTTGTCCTGCTGCTGTTCCTCCTTGCCGGTTGCGATACCCCCGAGAAGCCGACCGTCACCCTGTACCTGGCCATGCAGCGGGGTGATATCGAGCAAATCGAGAGACACATCGTTTGGGGCACGGACATGAACCAGCTCGACCGCGACGGTTACGCGCCATTGCATGTGGCAGTACGCAATGGCCGTGTCGCCATCGTAAGGCTATTGCTGAAAAAAGGCGTGGATGTACAGCGCAGGGACGCCCAGGGACATGATGCCCTGTACCATGCCGTGCTCGGGGCGCATCTGCGCATTGCCGATCTGCTGCTCAAGGCCGGCGCCGATTTGGATGCCACTGCGCTGCTGCTGGCGGCGGTCGATCAGGACGTCAGCGAAAGGGAAGTGTACCGTTACCTGAACAAGCACGGCGCGGACATGAATCTGCGTGACAAAGACGGCGACACACCGTTGTTGAAAGCAATCCGCAAGGGCAACCACAAACTGGCCAAGCATCTGGTGAGCTTTGGCGCGGATGTCACGGTTACCGACAAGAATGGCAAAACCGCATTGGCCATTGCAAAATCCCTGGGATTGCGGGATATTGCCCAACTTTTACAGCGCAACGGCGCAACCTGACAAGAGACGAACATGGCAAGCACTCCCGACGAAATCACCATCAGCTACAGCGAAGGCGGCCAGGAACTGGTCAAGGAACTGGACAAGCAGGTTCTTACCAAGGGCGCCTGGACCACCATTATCTTCCGTTACCAGGACTGGAACAACGCCAAGCAGGAATACGGCCCGGACAAGTTCACCATTCGTCGTTACCAGAAACGCAACGGTGAATACATGGCAAAGTCCAAGTTCAATATTTCCAGCAAGGACCAGGCCAAAAAGATCATCGACGCCCTGAATAACTGGATCGACGATTGACCCCAACCGAGCAGTCTCTGGAAATCGGCGTCATACTCATGGGCCTGGCAGGTGGCCTGGCCATTTTTCTGTATGGCATGGAGCTGCTCACCAACGCCCTGAAAGCCAGCACCGGCAAGCGCCTCAAGGCGCTGCTGGCACGCATGACCACCAACCGTTTCAAGGGCGTGCTGGCAGGCGCCCTGGTCACGGCCATTATTCAGTCATCATCCGTAACCACGGTGCTGGTAGTAGGCTTCGTCTCGGCAGGACTGATGCATCTGCAACAGTCGATACCCATCATCATGGGCGCCAGTATCGGCACCACCATCACTGCGCAGATCGTCGCCTTCAAGATCACCCATTTTGCCCTGCTCATCGTTGCCCTGGGCTTCGCCATGCAGTTCCTCAGCCGCAATGAAGTGATCCAGCGAACCGGCACCATGATCTTTGGTTTTGGCCTGATCTTCTTCGGCATGAGCCTTATGGGTGATGCCACCTCTCCCCTGCGGGACTACCCCCCTTTCATCCATTTCCTTCAGGAGATGACGCAGCCCTTGTATGCCATCCTTGCCAGCGCCGTCTTCACAGCACTGGTGCAGAGTTCTTCCGCCACCACCGGCGTCATCATCGTGCTCGCCAGCCAGGGGCTGATCACCCTGGATCAGGGTATCGCCCTGGTGTTTGGCGCCAATATCGGTACCTGTGTCACCGCCCTGCTGGCGGCCATCGGCAAATCCCGTGAAGCATTGCGCGCCGCACTGGTTCACATTCTGTTCAACACCCTGGGAGTTGTTGTCTGGTTCTGGTTCATTCCCGAGCTTGCCACCTTGATCCGGGATATCTCCCCGCAACATCCGGAGCTGGCAGGCATCACACGACTGGCAGCGGAAACCCCACGCCAGATCGCCAACGCTCACACCCTGTTCAATGTGGGCAACACCCTGCTGTTCATCGGCTTTACCGGCTGGTTTGCCCGACTGGCGACGCAGCTGGTGCCGATCACTGCGGAGGAAAAGGCGCGCAAGCTCGTCCCCAGGTATCTGGACAAAACACTCCTGGACACACCCACCCTGGCGCTGGACCGGGTTCGCATGGAAATCGGGCGCATGGCGGAACAGCTGCTGCCCATGCTGCGCAAAGGCGTACAGCTTGCCATGGACGGCACATCCAGGGAACTGTCCGAACTGAACCGCATGGACAGTGAAGTAGGCATGCTGCACGGCCCCATCCTCGACTATCTGCAGGATTTGTCCAGAGGCGATCTCAGTTCCCGGGAAGCGGAGCTGGCTTACCACTATCTGGCCATTGCCTCCTACTACGAGAATATTGGCGACAGCCTCAAGCTGCACCTGATCCATGTCGGTCGCAAACGGCTGGAAGAAGGGCTGGAAATAAGCGAGGAAACCCGCAAACTCATCGAAGAGATGGTCGAGATGCTCATCCAGCTTTTGGAAAAAGCCACTCAAGCCATCACCCGCATGGAGCGCAAACCCGCGCGCGAGGTAGTGAAGGCCAAAAACGAAATCAATCGCCTGGCCGCTGACATCGAGCGCCATGTGGTACGCCGCATGAGCGCCGATGCTCCCCTGCGTCGCCTCACCTATCAGACCGAAACCGAGCTGCTGGAAGCACTCAAACGTGTGTACTACTTTACCAAGCGTATTGCCAAGGAAGTATTACAGGCCGATACAGGAAAGAAAAAAGACGCCAGAAAAGTCGCATAGCACCGGGACAGCAGCGCCAGCTGCCGCCCTCGGCGAAACAGTATATTCCTCCGATTCAAATATCAGGGCATCTCGAAAATCGAGTTGCCCGAGGGGAACATCCCCGTACCCTGTACAAACCGTTGAAAAACGGCGATTTCAACGGCTTGTCAGGTTATCAGCGCAGGCCAGTCCAGCAAGGCATTCACAATTTCCCGCTCTCTCGACGTCAGATCCGGATCAACAATCATCCGCGACAATTCCTTGCGATACTCATCCAGCGTAATGCTGCCACCTCCGGCTGGATCAGTCAGGCGTTGCCGGCGGTATTCCTCCCAGCGCTGCCTTTCTTCTTGATCCAGGGTTTCCGGCCAATTTCGCGCCCGATAGCGAAACAGCAGTTCCGTCAGTTTTCTGTCCTCGAAGGGCGGATGAAACTTTCGCAGTTGTTCGGGACTCTGGCGCAACACCTGCTCACACAGGCGCCGGTCATGGTTGGAGATAAATCCGCCATAGAGATCCTGATCCGGATCACTCACTGGCGGAAATGGCGCTTCGCTGAATACCTGACGGATCTTGGCCTCCAGTTCCGGTGCGCCAACAAGCTGTTCCCGATGACGTTGTTCCCGCTCCTGATCCAGATCCCATTTCTCCCTGGCCTGTGGATTCAATGTGTTCAGCGGTACCACTACTGGCGCGTGATTCAGGCTAATCATTTTCAGGGGGATACGCGCCTCCCCTTCCTCGAGATCCTCACTGCGGGTATAGAGTTTGTCACGGATCTGCTCGGCGCTGAGATCGAACAGAGGCTGGGGATTCACGCGCAGATCATAGACGATTACGCCATTTCGGTTGGCGGGGTGCATGGCCAACGGCAGCACCACCGCAATGCACCCCAGACGGGCCGGGTATTTGGCTGATACATGCACTACCGGCTGTTTGTCCCGCACGCTGAGCTGCTGCGCCAGCTTGTGCTTGTCCCGGTTATTGAAGACATAATCGAACAGACGTGGTTGTTTCTCTTTCACCAGCCGGGCCATGGCAATGGTCGCCTGTACATCCACCAGCGCATCATGCGCGCCTTCATGCTCTATGCCATTGGCCGCAGTGAGTTTCTCCAGACGGAAACTGGCTATGCCGTGCTCATCCAAAGGCCATTCTATGCCTTCGGGACGCAAGGCGTGGGCAAGGCGCACCATGTCAATGATATCCCAACGGGAATTGCCATTCTGCCACTCACGGGCATAAGGATCATGAAAATTGCGATACAACCCGTAGCGGGTGAACTCATCGTCGAAACGGATGCTGTTGTAACCCAGGGCGCAAGTACCTGGCCGAGACAACTCTTGGTTGATGGCATTGAAGAAATCCGCTTCACACACGCCCTCCGCCCGGGCCAACTGTGGCGTAATACCGGTAACCATGCATGCCCCTGGCTGAGGCAGCATATCGTCCGCCGGGCTTGCATAGACCATCAGAGGACGGCCTATGGGATTGAAATCCAGATCGGTACGCAAGCCGGCAAACTGCGCCGCCCTGTCCCTGCGTGGATCCGTACCCCAGGTTTCATAATCATGCCAGTAGAAGCTGGTAGTCATCTCAATCTCTCAGCGAGTATCAGGAGTTACACGAGGGCATCTCGAAAAATCGAGATGCCCGAGTGGGACAGGGATGTCCCACCATTTTCCATCACCACAAGTGATTGAAAATGGGAGCAAAGAGGAAATCGCATTTTCTCTTTGCGACGAGAAAAATTCCATGGATGGAATTTTTCGAGGCTCCCATGATACCAGCAGCGGAAAATTCAGCAGACACGCAAAAGCCGCCGCTTCCCGGCAGGGAATACGGCGGCTCACAGATATTAATCCCCGGCAGGGACGCTCAGTTCAGTTTTTCGCGGATACGCGCTGCCTTACCGGTACGGCCACGCAGGTAGTACAGCTTGGCGCGGCGGACATCACCACGGCGTTTGACTTCAACGCTGTCGATGAGCGGGCTGTGCGTCTGGAAAGCGCGCTCCACACCTTCGCCATGGGAAATCTTGCGCACCGTGAATGCGGAATTCAGGCCGCGGTTGCGCTTGGCGATCACCACGCCTTCGAAAGCCTGCAGACGCTCACGGTTGCCTTCCTTGACCCGCACCTTAACAACAACGGTATCACCGGGACCAAAATCCGGGATGTCCTTGTTCATCTGTTCATCTTCGAGTTCCTGGATGATGTTGCTCATCGTTGTTGCTCCTCTTGCCAGTTTTGGCGCCTCACGGCGCGATAGTTCAATGTCAAATAAATCCTGCCGTCCCAACCTAGGAAGACGCCGTCGCTCCCTGGTGGGTGCGTATAAATTCTTCCAGCAAGCGCTGCTCTTCGTCAGACAGTTCCCGCTGTTCCAGCAGATCCGGCCTACGCAACCAGGTGCGTCCCAGAGCCTGCATGAGCCGCCATTTTTCGATGGCGGCGTGATTTCCGGACAACAGCACTGCCGGCACTTCCCGGCCTTGCAGTACGTCCGGACGGGTGTACTGGGGAAAATCCAGCAATCCGTTCATATAGGAATCCTGTTGCGCGGAATCCTCGTGGCCCAGCACACCGGGCAACAGTCTTGTCACTGCATCCATGATTACCATGGCCGCCAGTTCTCCACCGGAGAGAACATAATCACCGATGGACCATTCCTCATCCACACAGCAATCGACCAGACGTTCATCGATGCCTTCATAACGGCCGGCGAGCAATATCATGCCTTCCCGGCCAGCCATTTCCTGGGCAGCCTTCTGGTCGAAACGCTGCCCCTGGGGGGTGAGATAGATCACCCGGCTGCCCGGCGCTGCGGCCTTGGCCTTACCGAGAGCCGCCTTCAGGGGCTCGACCATCATCACCATCCCTGGACCACCACCATAGGGCCTGTCATCCACCGTGCGGTGATTGTCGTCCGTGTAATCCCTGGGATTCCACAGATACAGACTGGCGGTTCCCGTATCCAGCGCTTTCCCGGTAACCCCCAGACGAGCCGCCTGAAACATCTCCGGAAACAGCGATATCACATCGAAACGCATCAGAATTCCGGATCCCAGTCCACGGTGATGCGTCCCTGCCCGAGATTCACTTCCCGGATCACCTGATCCGGAATCCAGGGCAACAGTCTTTCCCGCTCGCCCTGCACCACCAGCACGTCATTGGCGCCGGTTTCCATGAGATGACTGACCCTGCCCAGCTCCACGCCTTCCAGGGTCACGACCTGCAATCCTTCCAGATCCGTCCAGTAATATTCATCTTCCGCCAGATTCTTCTGCAGCTGGGAGCGCTTCACCGCAACGGGGACTCCCAGGAGTTTCCGGGCAATTTCCCGATCATTGCAGCCCTGCAGCTTGGCCAGCACCAGCTTGCCCTGACGGCGGCCCTGTTCCAGGGGAACCGGCTTCCAGTTCCCATCCTGTTGCAGATACCAAGGAGAATAGCTCAGGATATTCTCCCGCGGTCGGGTATCGGAATACACCTTGAGCCACCCCAGCACACCATGCAGCCCGGAAATACGACCGAGGGTGACCAGCCTTTGAGACCCGTCACCCTCGGATTCACGTTTTGTTACCCGGCTATCTTCCATAGCTCAGGGCCGCATGCGCCTGCTTGCCGGATCAGGCCGCTTCGCTCTGACCCTGCTTGCGATACTGTTTCACCAGCGCCGCGGCACGTTCACTCAGTTGCGCTCCCTTGGCCACCCATTTGTCGATGAGTTCCAGATCCATGCGCAGCGTTTCCTCGCCACCCTTGGCGACAGGGTTGAAGAATCCCAGACGCTCGATGTAACGACCATCACGAGGGCTGCGGGAATCAGTGGCGACGATGTGGTAGAAAGGGCGCTTCTTGGCGCCGGTTCTGGCAAGACGAATTGTAACCATATTGACTAATAGCCTTAAAATTCAGTGTAATCCTGGAGACCCGGCATCAGACCGGACCAAGGTAAACGCGGCATTTTACTCGATTTTTGGCGAATGTGAAGCGCCGAAGACACTTTTTTTTACCTGAAAGGGAAAAGAATTTTGCCCTGTACCGGGTCTGTATCAACAGTAACCGCTGGAGAAGGCCATGCGTAAGCCAGGATTTTTCTTGTTTTTCATCCTATTGCCTATCTTTTCTACAGCAATGGCTGAAGGCAGGATCTACACTTCATTGTTCAGCAATGCCGCTGTTGGCGGCTATGATCCCGTGGCCTATTTTACCCAAGGCCGGCCGGTCAGGGGAAAAAATGCCCACCGCGCGGAATACCAGGGAGCCATCTGGTATTTTGCCAGCGATGAACACCGACGGATGTTTCAGGTCGACCCGGAGAAATATGCCCCTCAATATGGCGGATACTGCGCCTGGGCGGTCGCACATGGCGGCACCGCCAGCGGCGACCCTCTGCAATGGAGCATATACCAGGACAAACTGTACCTGAACTATGATGCCGACATCCAGAAAGACTGGGCGCGGGACAAGGCGCACTGGATAGAGGAAGCCGACAAAAACTGGCCCGCGGTTCTGAAATGAGAACCTCAAAAAATTCCTTGCATGGAATTTTTCTCGTTGCAAGGGGAAAATGCAATTTCCTCTTTGCTCACATTTTCAATCACTTGTGGTGATCGAAAATGACGGGACATCCCTGTCCCACTCGAGCATCTCGATTTTTCAAGATGCCCAGATAGTCGCCAATCAAAGGATAAGGACGAAACATGAAAAAATACATCATTCCCGTCATCAGCTGGATACTGGCCTTGTGGGCCTGCAAGGTTTTTCTCTCTTCCCTCCCCTACAAATTCAGCAACCACCCGGACACAGTGCATATCTTCAGCACCATTGGTGTCTGGCTACAGGGATTTCTCGGCGACACCCTGGGGGCCCTGTTCGTCCGCTACGGCGCTTACGGCGTCGGCAGTTTCGAGCTGTTGACGTCCCTGGTGCTGCTTTCACCAGCGTTGTTCTGGCTCATGCATAAGGTCATCCCCCGTTGGCAACTGCCTTCCCGCCGTCTCCTGCACCGCATCGGCGGAACCATGGCCAGCCTGGTCATGGCGGGCGCGGTGTTCTTTCATCTGTTCTCTCCCCTGGGAGTGGAAGTGCTACATGAAGGCAAGGGAGATGGCGGCTCCCTCTTTTATGCTGCGGTTTCCATCCTCGTCTCTGGTATCATTCTGTTCCTGATCAACCGCAAACCGGGCTCCGCAGCAGAATAACCGAATGAATGACCAAGCCATATTCCAGCGCCTGCTGGCCCTGGTAGAGCAGTATCATGCCCGGCGCAAGGAAGGGAAATTCCTGGAATATCTGGAACCCCAGGCGCTGGCGGAAACACTGGATCTGGAGCGCCAGGCTGCCGGTGACTGGCAGCAACTCTTCCGCTGGATGGAGCAATATCTGGATCACTCGGTCAAGACCGGCCACCCGGGTTTTGTAAACCGCATGTGGTCCGGTGCCAACCTGCCCTCCATCATGGGTGAGATCATCACCGCAGTAACCAATACCTCGGCCTGTACTTACGAGGCCGCCCCTGTCTCCACCCTGATGGAACATTACATGCTCAACAGCATGCTGGAACTGGTCGGCTTCGAGGAAGGCGAAGGCCAGATGACCACGGGGTCGAGCAACGGCAACATGATCGCCATGCTTGCCGCACGCAATCGGGCGGGGGAAGACATCAAGGAACGGGGACTGGGCGACAACCCGCAACTCGTGGCCTTTGTTTCCGCTGACGCCCATTATTCCCTGGACAAGGCAGCCAACATCCTCGGACTGGGGACAAACAACCTGATCAAGGTATCCGTGGATCAGCGCGGGCGCATGCGCACAGATCATCTGGAGCAACTGCTGAAAGAGCAACTGCTGCTGGGGAAAAGACCATTTTTTGTCTGCGCCACACTCGGCACCACAGTACGCGGCGCCTATGACCCCCTGCCTCCGCTCATCACGCTGCGTGACCAGTACGGCTTCTGGCTGCATGGTGATGGCGCCTGGGGCGGCGCGGCCCTGCTCGACGATGGTTTGCGTCGGCATTACCTGCCTGGCGTGGAGCAACTGGATTCCTTTACCTGGGATTTCCACAAGATGCCCGGCAGCAATCTGATGTGCAATCTGCTGCTGTTCAATCACCACAAGGGAACCCTGCGCTGCGCCTGCAGTGCGGGTGAACACAGCTATCTGTTTCGCGAGGAACACGAAGACGCGGAACTGGACACAGGCACCGCCTCCTTGCAATGCGGTCGCCGGGTAGACAGTCTGAAATGGTTCCTGGACTGGAAATACTATGGCCGGGAAGGGCTGGGAGCGCGCGTACGGCATTATCTTGAGCTGTGTGAATATGCCGAATCACGCATCACGACCCTGCCCCGTCTGGAGATGACCGCTCCCAGAGAATCCTTCAACGTCTGTTTTCGTTTTGTGCCGCCGCAAGGCGTAGACAGCAATGATTTCAATCTGCGTCTACGCCATCGCCTTTTCGAGGAGGGCGTGAGCCTGGTGGGCGTAGCCTTCATCGGCGACACCCTCACTTTGCGCCTGCTCATTACCCACCCGGAGTTCACCCGGGCGGATGTGGATCAGTTCCTGCAATCGGTCATCGACATGGGAGCAAAACTGCTGGATGAGTGAGTGCAAGGCGAAAACCTGGCCCGGCCCGATCCTCACAGCAGCGCAACAGCAACTGCTGGAAGACCTGGCCTGCCACCTGAACAATGAAAACAGGCTGCTGGAACTGGCCGCGGGTTTCGACATGCAAGGAAACTACCCACATGCCCCGCATTGCTATTCCCGCACCGTTCTCTACCATCATCCCCAGGGAGCGGAAATCATGGTGGCACGCTGGGATGCGGGTGCCGTCACCCCCGTTCACGGTCACCCCCAATACGCTTTTGTGCTGGTGCTTGAGGGGCGTCTGCAAATGGAACATTTCAAAGCCGCCGGGGAAGAACTGCAACTCACCGACATCCTGGTAAAAAATGCTGGCGAACACATCTATGCCGCTGGCGAGCACGGCCGTTACGACAATGCCATTCACCGGGTCACCGCATTGCAGCCCAGTCTCAGCCTGCACATCTATTCCGACGACGCCCTGAAGGGCATCTGCTACGCCTGATGCTGCGCGTCAGGCTGGTCAGCTTTTACATGGGCTGGTGCATGCGTCTGGGCGCAGCGCCGTGGAAATATTTTCAACTCAACGCCCCCTGGTTCAACTCTGAACGCCATCTGTTCTCGAAACGGGAAATGGATGAGTTCATACCATCCGAGTGGCGCCTGTGCCAGACACCACTGAACAAGACAGGCCTGCCCCGGCGCTGGCCGGTATTTCTCAAGCCGGAATGGGGGCAGAATTCCCGGGGCATTGTCCTGGCGCGCAATGCGTCGGACTGGGAAAAACTGAGCCTTGCCATGAGCCAACAAAAAGTACCTTATCTGGTGCAGGAAGCCGCTCCCGGGAAGCGGGAATTCGAACTGTTCTATATTCGCAGCGGAACCAACCAGAAGCAATTCGCCATACTGTCTGTTACCGAAACGCTCAATCACAGCGATCAGGAATGGCCAGTAAACAGCATACTCAACCCGGACACCCGTCACACCACTTTGAATCTGACAAAAGAACAACAACAGCAACTCTGGAATCACATGGCCCGGCTGCCGGATTTTCGTATTGCCCGGGTGGGTCTGCGAGCAGACAGCATGCAGGCCTTGCTCGCGGGGCGGTTTCATATCATCGAGATCAATCTTTTTGTTCCCATGCCCCTGACCCTGCTGGATCAGTCCATTCCCCTCAAACAGCGCCATGATTTCATCAGCAAGGCGATGAAAGCTCTGGCCGAGCTGACCCTGAATCTTCCGGGAAAGAAGAAAAGAAAGAACATCTTCTGGCCCATGCTGTTGCTCAATTACCGGATCAGATCATGAAGGCGCTCAAGAAATTCATCTACGCCTGGATCGACAAGTGGTTCCTCCACGGTTGCAGCAGCTACAATCCCCTTGAGGTACGCAGGAGCTGTCGTTCCAAGGAACAGGCCAGGGCGATATTTGCCGCACATGGCATCCCTCATGCGCGCGGAGACATCTTCTTCAGCCCCTGGCGCGCATGGCGCTTTGGCAAAAAACATGGCTTTCCCCTGGTCATCAAACCAAATGTATCAGGCTTTTCCCGAGGCAGTCACTTTCCCATCAACAGTTTTCCCGAACTGTGGAAAGCAGCGCTCATGGTGAAGATCTGGTGGCCCTGGTCCGTGGTAGAGGAATATCTGCAGGGACGCAATTACCGGATTCTGGTGGGCAATGGCGAAATCATCTCCGTGATCCGGCGCTACCCGCCTTTCGTTAGCGGCGATGGCCGCTCCAGCATCAGTCAGCTCATCGACAGGGAAAATGATATTCGGGAAAAAATGGGACTCTATCCGGTGATTCATCCCATACCCAAAAACCGCACCATTCGCCGTTATCTTGGAAAACAGGGCCTCAGTCTGGACAGCATTCCACAACAGGGACAGGAAGTAATCCTGTTCAACCGCATCTCGCTGGCTCCCGGTGGCGTGGTGGAAACGCTCTCCCTGGAAGACATACCGGCAGAGAACCAGGCATTGTTCCTGCACATACTCAACCTGTTCAGGGCCAATATTCTGGGCATAGACGTGATCATGGAAGAAGGCATTGAGAAATCCTGGAAGGAACAGCGATGCATTTTCCTGGAAGTGAACTCCCGCCCTTTCACCGCCATGCACGATGTCCCACGGTATGGGCCAAAACAGGATCTGAGCGAGGCATTCGCACGCCTGGATGCCCTGCCTGTTGACGATCAGGACATCTTCTGAAATGGCCACAGCCCGCGCCGCAAGCCTGTTCTACCCGCATGTTGCACCGGAATCCGGAATTTTCCCGGAGAGATTTTTGCCCGGATTGTTCGAACGGACAAAAGTCGATGTTATTCATCGACTTGCAGGGCGTTCGGGCAAGCTGGGTGAAAAAATCCCGGGAAAAACCGGATAGCATGACAGGTACGAACTGTATCCAGCATAATCGTCACGCAACAGGCTGTAATTCATGGTAAAAAAACCACATTTTGCGCGTTCTGGTGAAATATGCGGGTTCTACCGTTTTCTTGGCCTGCATTCCTTTCTTATCGGGTTGTTTCCTTTCTTCATTCCCGTGTTTTTGTGGAAACAGGATTACCCTCTTGCCCAGATCAGTGCCTTCATCTGCGTAACAGGCATTGGTTTTCTGCTTGCTCTGTGGCTCTGGGACCGGGCGCACAAGACCCTGTCGCTGAACACCCTGATCGCGGTTTCCTTCCTGGTGGAAGCCAGCCTGCTGGCTCTGATCTTCCTCCAGAACCAACCGGGATTTCTGTTCCTGTTGGCTCTGCTCAATGGCGCCTACAATTGCTTTTTCTGGATCACCCAGCGCGCCCTGTTCTTCGAAACCCTGGGAGAAAAAGACACAGGCAGCCGCTTTGGCAATTTCCAGGTGGTGGTTGCCATCATCATCAAGATGGGAGTCCTGTTTGGCGGGCTGCTGCTGGACAGAGGCGGCTATCTCTGTGTGTTTCTCCTTTCCGTGCTAATTGGCCTGCTGGGAATGTTCTCATTCCTGTCGATCAGGGAGCCGGTGGAACTGCCCCGCGCCCTGCGTGAAGGCCCTCCCCTGAGTCTCAAGGAAATTGCCGGATTTCACGACGTTTATCACTCCCGCGCGGTGTTTCTGCTGGACGGCCCTTTCCTGTTTCTGGAAAGCTATTTCTGGGTCATTTCCCTGTTTCTTCTGGCACATGAAAGCTTCTGGAAACTCGGCGCCCTGGTGATTCTTCTGGGAGCGGGATTCAGCGCTCTGTTCTTTCTCATCAAGAACCGTATCGACCAGTTACCTGTACAACGCATCTACCTCATTGCCGTGACTGGCTACAGTATTGCCTGGCTGATGCGCGCCGCGGTCAACGATCAGATGCCACTGGGATGGCTGTTCACCACCCTGCTGGCCATCACCTTCTGCACATCTTTCTTTCGTCTGGCATTCAACAAGCGTTTCTTCGATCTGGCGCGAAATACCTCCGCGCATCGCTATCTGTTCCTGAAAAGCTATTACTCCCAGTTCAGCATCGCTCTGGGTTTTGCCCTGGCGGCGCTGGCGTTTCATTTCAGTCCAAGCGATTCCACCGCATTGCTGCCCATCAGTTATCTGTTGGCGGGGATTTGTGCCCCCCTGTTTCTTCTCTATCGACCTCATTCCGCTTCAACCTGCGCCGAATCTGCTCCTTGAGCT
Source organism: Sedimenticola sp. (assembly GCA_026985055.1). GTDB lineage: Bacteria > Pseudomonadota > Gammaproteobacteria > Chromatiales > Chromatiaceae > Thiolapillus. The sequence continues at coordinate 69,871 of JALSQZ010000199.1, forward strand.
TTTTCTCTGCTTTTTCCAGCTTCTCTCTAACCCCCAGGCGGGCCGCCTTGTCCAGCACCGCGGCACTGGAATGCTCCTTGATTTTTCCTCCGAGAAAACCCAACACCGCCCTGGGCAACACATAGACCACGATGAGCAAGGACAATATCACCACCAGAGGCAATGCCGCCACCGTGGCCAGCAGCTGTTCCAGTCCACTGAGATCCTGCCAGCGATACTTGAGCCGGCGCTTGACCAGCCAGGCCCGGGCGCGCAGATAACGCAACAGACGTTGCAGGCGACGGAAACGAAGATGAGCAGTGAACAGCAGAAAATGACTGGTGATCTTGATGATCAGCCGCTTGAGTCCCAGTAGCAACAGAAACGGCAGCTTCTTCAGCAGAACAAACAAACTCTTCAGGGTAAAAAGCTTCTTCGCCCACAACAGAGCCGCCAACAGCCCCACCGCCAGGGCGTCCCAGTAGTAAAGCCCGGCAGCCGTGGCAATTACCACCGATGCCGTTGCCGCCATGATCAGCAGTTTTTTTCTGTTCACAGCCTGCCTCTGATATCTGTCAACTCAGAGGCAGGCAAAATGGGAGGAGAGCAAATATGGGTTAACATCATCCTGAAGAAGGATACAAAGGTTTGAGAGCAGCTTCAGGGGAGCTCCTGGCACGGTCAGCTGTGGAAACATTCAGTTGTTTCATGGCGATTTCGATGGCCCGCCCATCCCAGGTCACACTGTCATCCGCATACAAATGCCGACTGAGCCTGCGTAGCTCGTCCGCCAAAGGCCGCCCAACACGGTTCGCCATGGCATCCAGACTTCGCGGCGGATTTTGTGGCCAGATGCCTGCTGCCAGCCGCAACAGAACATGATTGACTCCAGCCGCATCTTGCCCTTCAACGGATCGATGCAGTGCAGACCACGCAGCCTTCATATCCACATCCGAACGCCCGGACGTACCCTTGTGATCTTCTTTTCTCAAAGAAGTCTCCCGTTTCCGCATCCGCCACAGGATCATCAGGGTAATCAGCCAAAGAATCAACAGGATCAGGCTCACCATCGCCAGCCACAAGTTTACCCCGGACAAGCCTCCGGTACCCGATATCACTTTCCGGGAAACCGGCTTTTCTGTCGTTTCCACTGCATCTGGCGCTGACGATTGAACCACTGGCCGGGAATCTGATCCGCTGGAGGCAGGCGTCTGGACTGCAGCGCCGGTTACGCTAATCCGGGCAACCGGCATCCGGGCTTTTTCCTCTTGTCCGGTCTGGCTGTTCCACCAGCTGATCTCTACCGCGGGCAAAGCATAGCTGCCCGGATGAGTGGGTATGATGGCAAATTTGCGCGCGCTGGTACTGACCAGCCCCGCATCCGTCACTTGCTCCTGATTACTGGGTTCATCCGGATAGATACGCAAACCCTGAACAGCAGGAAGATCCAGTTCCGGCAACTGGCCAAGGGTAACGCCATCGGCCACGATGGTCAGGGTACGGGTAACCGGCTCGCCGGTCTTCAGATTCGTCGGCTCTTGCGACCAGCTTTCCTTGAGCTGAACATTCCTCGCCACCAGCCAGTGGCTGCCGCTGAACTGCGGAGGTACAGGCCGCACCTCCAGTTCAAGCTCCTTGCTGCGTATCACCTTGGTGCGAAAGCTGCGGCTGGAGAAGAAATCATCGAAAAAGGGATCATTGAAACTGCCGAAGGGAGAACGCTGCTTCTTCCTGCCGGAAGGCACACGCAGATTCAACTGCAACGCATCCATGCGCAGCTTGCCACTTTTCTGCGGAAACAGGGCATAGCGGCGCTCGATCACCTGCCAGGTAGTTCCATCACGCCGGGTCTGATAGTTTCGATCTTCACCCAGCTTCTGCATCAATACTTCCCCACCCTGAAAATGAGGTTCCGAAAGGCTCGCTTCACGCCACTGAACACGGCTCAGAATACGGACACTGAGAATCACTTGCTGTTGCACCCAGGGCTTGGGCTTGTCCACACTGACTTCAATGAACACATCTTGGCCCCCTGCACTTGCGGTTCCGCCAGTCTGCGCTGCCTGCACGGGAATTCGCAACTCCGGACTGAGATCCTTGCCGAAGGATACCGGTGGAACCCGCAGTTCACCAGCGCGCCTCGGCAACAGGGTGACCAGATAGCGGGTGGTATTGGAAACCTGGCCATTGACGTAACTGATATTGCGCGACTTGCTGCTGCCCCGAACCTCAAAGTCTTTTTCCAGTACGGAGAAATCCGGTTGTCCATCAGGCTCACCATCCACGCTGAATATCAGCTGGAATGTCTCATCCACAGCCACGGAACTGCGATCCGTCTGCACGCTGATCCGTGCTGCCTGGGCGCTGGAGGCGGCCAGAAGCAGCAGGATGGCGCCAATAGCAGGCAGTTTATAAACCGTGTTTTTCAACAGCCTGACAAGGTCCAGGAATTTACCAGGGTTGTTGTTTGGGCACATCATATTGCTTTCTCTGATAGTAATATCTGAATTTGCGCCGAAGCAGACCACCGGGATCATCGGGGATACGCTTCAACCACTGCTGCCGTGACAGCGCCTGTTCATCCAATGGCTCTTCTTCAGTCGACTGAGTACGCTGGCCTTGGGCATCCCGGGAATCCTGCGACGATTCAGGATGCTGCTTTTTCCTTGATTCCGCCTTTCTGGCTTCCTCTGCCTTACGTTCTTCTTCCTTGCGCGCAGCTTCAGCACGAGCGCGGGCCTGTGCTTTCTCTTTACGCTTCTCTTCCGAGTCCTGCTCCGAGGGAGCAGCCTTCTGATCCTTCTGATCCTTCTGATCCTTCTGATCCTTCTGATCCTTCTGATCCTTCTGATTCTGCTGATTCTGCTGATTCTGCTGATTCTGCTGATTCTGCTGATTCTGCTGATTCTGCTGATTCTGCTGATTCTGCTGATTCTGCTGATTCTGCTGATTCTGCTGGTTCTGCTGGTTCTGCTGGTTCTGCTGGTTCTGCTTGTTCTGCTGGTTCTGCTGGTTCTGCTGGTTCTGCTGGTTCTTCTGGTTCTTCTGGTTCTTCTGGTTCTTCTGGTTCTGTTGATCCAACAGCTTCCTTACCAGATCCCGATTGATCCTGGCGTCCTCCATCTGCGGATTCATTTTCAGAGCAGCATCATATGCGGCAATGGCTTCCTTCAACTTGCCTTCCTTGGCCAGGGCATTGCCCAGGTTATAACGGGATTCCGCGCTATCCTGCTCTTTCCACAATGCTTCTGCCTCGGCGTATTTTCCGGCACGATAGAGTGCGCTGGCCTTCCATTGCGGATTCTGGAACAACTGAGCAGCCTGCTGTGCCTGTTTTCTCTCCAGCAGCAATTGCTGTCCCTGCTGATCGGGACGTTGCCACAGATCTGTCCACCAGTCCGCCAGCACATCATGGGGCCAGGGCAATACCATGACAAAGGCAAGCAGCATAACTCCCCGGCGAAACGCCAGCGCCGCCAGAGGCAGAACCCCCAGCAGCAACCAGGGTCCCATGTCTTTCCAGCGCACTATTTTCTGATCTGACTTCTCAGCCGCAGCTTGCAGATCTTCGGCATCGCCTCCAAGATCCAAAGCGGCAATATCGGAAGCATCCAGACTGAGACGAACAAAATTCCCGCCACCGGCCTTGGCAACTTCTTCCAGAGCCGCCAAATCGAGCCGAGCGATGACAATATTGTCCTTGGCATCCTTGATCATCCCCTGCCGGGTCGGAATCGGAGCCCCCTGTTCAGTACCTACGCCAAGAACGGATACGGGATATCCCAGCTGGAAGGCCTTGCGTGCTGATTCCACACTGGCGGCGGTGTTCACCCCATCCGTCACCAGCAATATATTGCCCCGGGTCTGGCCCGCCTGTTGCAACAGTTTCACACCGAGATCGATGGCCGCTGCCGTATTGCTGCCTTGCACGGGCATGATGTCAGGACTCAGTGCGGGCAACTGGGCAACAATGGTGCGTGCATCATCAGTCAGAGGCGAGACAGTGAAAGCGGCGCCGGCAAAAGCGACCAGAGCTGTCTGCCCCTCCTTGCGCTGTTTGAGAATATCCTCCACCTTGTAGCGCGCCTGTTGCAAACGGGAGGGCTTGAGGTCTCGGGCATTCATGGAACGGGACAGATCGAATGCAATCACCAATGAGGAAGTCTTGCTGAATACCGGCTGAGGCAAGCGTTCCCAAGCAGGCCCGGCCACAGACAATACCGCAAGAACGAAGCCCAAGCCCGCCAGAATCACAGGCCAGCGCGCCAGACGCCCCTGATCTTCCAAGAGCAAATGAGACAATAGCTCCGGAGCAACCACCTTGCGCCAGGCAGACTCCTCTCCCTGTCCACGCCACAAGCGGATCAGAGCATAAGCCACGGGAAACAGCGTCAGCAACCACCAGGGACGAAGGAAATGAAAATCCTGCCAGTTCATCCGCGCCTCCTGAGAAGCAGGCCCAGGGCCAGAAGCAAAGCTGCGCCCGCAGGCCAATGGAAAAGCTCATTCACGGGGCGGAAGAAGCGTTTTTCATTCTCCACCGGCTCCATGGCATCAATGGCATCATAGATGGCCACCAACTGCGCAGTATCACGGGCGCGAAAATAGCGGCCGCCAGTAGTCTCGGCAATACGGGTCAGGGTTTTTTCATCCAGAGCGCTACGACTGCTGACCATGCCGAAGAAATCCGCCTGGGGATCCGCTCCAATTCCTATGGTATAAATTTTCAGCCCTTCCTCGGCAGCCAGTTCAGCAGCCTTGAGCGGATCCATTTGCCCGGCGGTATTCTCGCCATCGCTCATGAGTATCAGCACTTTTTCTCCTTTCTTGTCACGCAGACGCTTGATCGCCAGGCCGATGGCATCGCCAATGGCGGTCTTTTGCCCGGCCATATTGATAAAAGCTTCTTCCAGGAGAGTCTTGACGGTTTTGATGTCATAGGTCAGAGGCGCCTGCAGATAAGCCTGCTGACCAAACAGAATCAGGCCGAGCCGGTCACCCTTGCGCTTTTCAATAAAATTTCCAGCCACGATCTTGGTAGCGGTAAGCCTGTCCACTCGCTGTCGGCCGATGACAAAATCCTCTTCTGCCATGGATCCGGAAAGATCCACCGCAAGCATGAGATCCCTGCCTTCCAGGGGCAGCGGCAAGGGCTCGCCCTGCCACTGCGGACGGGCTACCGCGGCAATGAGCAACAACCATGTCAGGACAGCCAAAAACAAGGCGGCACGACGAACTCCGGTACTGCGCCTGATTCCGGTCTGGAGCTGATAAAAATCTTCCAGAAAAGGAACTTTCAAGGCAGCCTGTGGAGGCTGAACCGGCGGCAACAGGCGCACCAGCAAAGGTAGGGGCAACAGCAGGAACATCCAGGGCCAGGCAAACTCAAACATGATCACACCCCGAATTCGCTGCTTGTTCCAGCCAGCGCCGCACCAGCGCAATCAGAGCCTCGGGATCCTCCAGCCGCACATCCGGTCTGTATGCACTTTCCAGAAGCACACGCCCAATGCCTTTTTCAAAAGCCTCACCTTCCAGCCCCCCATCCAGCCAGCGCAACCAGGCTTCTCCAGTCAGTCCGGCCACATCGGTATGCGGGCAGGCGCTGATCGCCATTCTGCGGAGCAACGCCGACAGATCCCCCGCCAGACGCGCATCATTCCCATGCTCCAGCCACGCCGCATGAACATCATGAAGCGCGGCTTGCGCTTCCCGGATCAAGCTGGGCCGGGAAGCCCTGCGACGCAGATACCAACCCAGCCAGATCATGCTCCCCACAGCCAGCAAGGCCAGCAGCCACCAGCCTGGGGCGGGAGGCCACCAGCCTATAGCCGGTGGCAGATGGATATCCTTCAGTTGTGCCAGCGGGTCGTTCATTTCTGCTTGCCAAATATGTCACGCAGTACCTCGACAGGATCCTGATCCGTGGCGCACTCCAGCCAGGTCATATGCAACTGGCGGCACAGCTTGCGCAGAAGCGCCAGGCGTCCTTCATATTTCTCCTGATAACGCCGTTGCAAACCGGTCTTGTGCGTATCCAGTTCAATGATCTTTTCACCATCGCCCAACCGATAGCGTCCATTTTCCGGCAACTGCGATTCCAGCCAGTCATGTACATGCAGCAATACAACATCATTGTGCCGGGCAATGCGTGCCAGCTGCTTTTCCGAAGCTTCATCAAAACCGCGAAAATCACTGATGAACACCACCAGACTGCCCGGATGAGCGGTGCGCCGCATGCGTCGGAATACAGTCTGCATGGAAGGCGCAGCAGCCGTGTCTGCGGCGGAATGCATCGCCATGGCCTTGAGCAGACGCAACACGGCCTTTCTGCCCCGTCGGGGACGAAATTCATTGAATCCGTCTTCCCAGAAAATTTCTCCGCCGACCCGGTCACCCGCCTGGGCAGCTGTCCAGGCAAACATTGCCGCCATGCGGGCAGCTTGCACCCATTTGAAACGACCGCGGGTGGCAAAGAACATGCTGCGCCGGCCATCCATGCTGATGAGAACCGGGCGCTCCCGCTCTTCCCGGAATACCTTGGAGTGAGTCTTGCCCGTGCGCGCGGTGACCCGCCAGTCGATATTGCGTACATCATCGCCAGGCTGATAAGGCCGTGACTCGTCGAACTCCATCCCACGCCCGCGCATGCGCGAGATATACTGACCGCCCTGACGGGCGCGAATCATCCGCGGCCGCAGTTGCAGCTGACGCGCCTGGTTACTTAGCGCAGCCAGCTCCTGCAGACCCACGGAGACCGGGGAAGACATGGTTGATCGGGCAGCACTCATCAGGGTACGGGAACCAGCGCGAGCAATTCAGAAATGAAACGATCCGGGGTAATACCCTCGGCTTCGGCTTCATAGTTGAGTATCAGGCGATGACGCATGACGTCGAAAGCCATGCTCTGAACATCCTCTGGCGAAACATAGTCCCGTCCAGCGAGCCAGGCATGCGCTCTGGCACTACGATCCAGGCCAATCGAGGCACGGGGACTGGCGCCGTACTCGATCCAGCCCGCAAGCTGCTCGCTGTATGCGGCTGGGTTGCGAGTGGCAAGCACCAGTTGCAGGAGATATTCCTCCACGCCGGAAGCCATATGGATATCCAGTACCTGGCGTCGGGCTTCGAACAGGTCTTCCTGACTCAACTGCTCCGGCACAGGAATATCACTACCATTCAGTTCGCCACGAGCCTCTGCCCGGGCCAGTTGAAGGATGCGCTGTTCATAACTCAACTCGGGATAATCGATGAATACATGCAACAAAAAACGATCCAGCTGTGCTTCCGGCAGAGGGTAGGTTCCCTCCTGCTCGATCGGGTTCTGGGTTGCCATCACCAGGAACAGTGGCGGCAGAGAATAGGAATCGTTACCAACGGTAATCTGCCTCTCCGCCATGGCTTCGAGCAACGCCGACTGCACCTTGGCCGGAGCACGGTTGATCTCATCAGCCAGTACCAGGTTGTTGAACAGCGGCCCCTGCTGGAATACAAAGCTGCCATCCTGTGGCCTGTAGATATCAGTACCGGTAAGATCGGCTGGCAGCAGATCCGGAGTGAACTGAATGCGGTGAAAACTTCCTTCCACTCCTTCGCTCAACGTCTTGATGGCTTTGGTCTTGGCCAGCCCCGGCGCGCCTTCCACCAGCAGGTGGCCATCCGCCAACAGCGCCACCAGCAAGCGATTGACCAGGGTTTCCTGGCCAAGAATGCAGGAATCCATGTATTCCTGTAGCTTGATGAATGCCTGCTGCTCTTTGCTGGGCGATGCGTTCATGTATTTTCTCCGGTTGTTTTGGCTGATTAGAGGAAGGAAAATGGATATAGTTCCAGCACATGGGGGCTAGGCCCGCAGATTGCAAGTGATGCGGAAAAGCATAAAAATTCCAACGCATCACAACCCGGTTTTTCAGCAGCACATCGGGTTCATGCAGCCTTGCTCTCCCGCGATTGACATTCCAGGCTGTTGAAAAATCCCGTGTGCAGTACAGGGCGTCTCGAATAACCGAGATGTCCGAGTAGGACTGGGATATCCCACCATTTTCAATCACCACGAGTGATTAAAAATGTGCGCAAAGAGAAAACTTCCATGGAAAGATTTTTTCGAGATCCCCTTTAGGTGATCGTAGCGAGCATGACAACTTTGACCGCGTAATTTGGATTACAGAAATGATTGAAAATTTCCTGCCAAAAATCATATATTGACTATCATTGATGTAACAGAAAAGATTCCGAAGCATTCCGCAAATATTTATCGAATAAACTATAAATCGGAAATCGCAGACACAAGGGAACCCCAGAACTGGCTAACCTTTCCCAATGAGACAATTCCTCATCCAATGTCCATAGAGAACCCTGATCCACTGACCTTTGAACAAATCGAGAAGATCCAGATCGATGCGGACAAACTGAAAATGGGCATGTTTGTCTGTGAACTGGATCGTCCCTGGTCTGAATCTCCTTTTGTCTTTCAGGGATTCCTGCTCTCCAATCCGGAAGACGTGATTCGGGTAAGGGAAGAATGCAAATGGGTATATATCGATGTAAGAAAATCCATAAATGTCCGGTTCGACAGACATGGAAAATTGACATCGACTGAAGCAAGTAAAAGCAGGGGATTGACCCCAGGTTCCAGTGCGCTGACCGTGGATGCTCCGGACAAGCCCGTGGAGCAACCCGGGCTTCTGCGACAGTTCAGGAAAATTCTGCACAGAAAAACTTCAAATCCGACGCAAGACAGCTTTCCCAGGGCACTCAAATCCTCCGTGGAAAACCGGGTTCAAACCAACCGGCTGGTAACATCCATCATGGACGAGATTCGCCTGGGTAAAAGCATAGATACACCCGCAGCCAAGGAAGCCGTGGCTGCCTGCGTGGACAATGTGATGATGAATCAGGATGCCAGTCTGCTGTTGACCCGCCTGAGGAACAAGGATGAATACACGTCAGAGCACAGTCTCAACGTCGCCATCATCTCCATTGCCTTTGGCCGGCATCTGGGCATGGATCGCAAGGAACTCAATATTGTGGGCCTGTGTGGACTTTTGCATGACATGGGCAAGATGCTCACGCCCATCGATATCCTCAACAAACCAGGAAGACTGGACGAGGAAGAAATGGATATCATGAAGCAGCATCCCCTGGATGGGCGGGAAATTCTCCTGGGTACCCAGCAAGTCATGGATACGGTTATCGACACGGCATATGCGCATCATGAACGACTCAATGGTCAAGGTTATCCCCGTGGCATCATTGGCAATGAAATCCCGCTGTTCACCCGCATCGTGACCATTGCTGACGTATTTGACGCCATCACCGGAGATCGAGTCTATCGCCAGGGGGAAACCGCAGAAACCGCCCTGGGCATACTGCACAGAAATGCGGGCAGCGCCTTCGATGAAGCCCTGGTCATCAAGTTCATCCAGACCATAGGCACCTATCCCCTGGGCACCATAATTGAAATGACCAACGGGGAGGTGGGGGTCGTGGTGGACAACAATCCCCGTTACCGGCTACGCCCCAAAATCAAGCTGCTACTGGATTTCGACAAGCAACAACGCGAACCCAAAACCATTGATCTCACAACCAACCCGACAGACAGCGTAGGCAACCCCTATGCCATCAGGAAATCTCACCGGGCGGGCTCTTTCGATATCGATCTGAGTCAGCACATTCAGAGTTATATCAAACGCATATGAAGGAAAGCCCGATTTTTTTGAGGGCATATCGAAAAATCGAGATGCCCAAGGGGGACAGGGATGTCCCACCTTTTTCGATCATCACAAGTGATTGAAAATGAAGGAACCGGGAAATCGCATTTTCCAGTTCCGGGGTTGAAAAAGTCCAGGGAAGGACTTTTTCAACATCCTGTTAGATATTCCGGAAAATTCAGTCTTGAAGAAAAACGGTTTCGTACTCACCTGAGTGACGCGACTTCCAGTAGATATCTCCCACCCGGTGTACAAAACAGCCGGATTGCCTGTCCTGAAAAAACAGCCTCAGCGTTTCCCGCACCACGGGAAATGCCAACTCCTCCCAGGGTATCTGTTCTTCCCTGAACAAGGCCACTTCCAGACTTTCACTGCCGGGATGAAAATCAAGATCCTGCAAACGGCTGCGAAAAAGCAGATACACCTGGCTGATCAGCGGCAGATTGAAAGTGGTGTAAAGCTGTTCCACCTGTACCCGGGCATTGGCTTCTTCCAGGGTTTCCCTTGCCGCGCCTTCCTGGGCGCTTTCGTTGTTTTCCATGAAGCCTGCCGGCAGGGTCCACAACCCCCGACGGGGTTCTATGGCGCGGCGGCAAAGCAGAACCTGGTCTTCCCACACGGGTATGGTGCCCGTCACCATCTTGGGATTCTGATAGTGAACCACACCACAGTGACCGCAAATATGGCGTTCACGATTGTCACCATGAGGAATACCCACGGTGAGTTTGCCGCCGCATTCACTACAGAATTTCATCCCGCCCGTCCTTCTCTTGGTAAACTAAAGGAATATAGAGCATCTCGAAAAATCGAGATACCCGAGGGGGACAGGGATGTCCCACCATTTTCAATCACCACAAGTGATTGAAAATTTGAGCAAAAAGGAAATCGTCTTTGCTCTTTGCGACAAGAAAAATTTCTTGGAAGGAATTTTTCGAGATCCCCTGTAATATTTTCGAGCCATTTCATGTCTGACAAATCACCCACCCAGCCCCGAACCATTGCTGCCGTGGATCTGGGTTCCAACAGTTTTCATCTCATTGTCGCCAGAATCGAAAATGGCCAGCTACATGTCATCGATCGTATCAAGGAAATGGTACGCCTGGGCGCCGGGCTGGACAACCAGAAGCGACTCACCAGCGAGGTTCGGGAACGCGCCCTGGAATGCCTGTCACGTTTCGGTCAGCGCCTTCAGGACCTGCCGCGAAATGCAGTACGCGCCGTGGGAACCAACACCTTGCGACAGGTTCGTGATGGCGGGGAATTCCTGCGCCACGCGGAACAAGCACTGGGCCACCCCATAGAGATCATCGCAGGACATGAAGAGGCGCGCCTGGTTTACCTGGGCGTAGCCCATGGTCTGGCTGGTGATGAAAAAAAACGCCTGGTGGTGGATATTGGTGGTGGAAGCACCGAACTCATTATCGGATCCGGCATGGAAACCCTGGAGCGGGAAAGCCTGTTCATGGGCTGTGTCAGCTTCAGCCAGCGCTTTTTTCCCGATGGCCGAATCAATGCGCAAATGATGGATGCCGCCATCATCGCCGGACGTCTGGAAGCAAGGCCGGTGCAGACCGTGTATGCCAGTCACCACTGGGAGCTGGCGGTGGGCAGCTCCGGAACCATCCGCTCCATACGCGATGTGGTACAGGCCCAGGGCTGGTCCGACCAGGGCATTTCAAGAAAATCCCTGAAAAAGCTGCGCAAGGCGCTGGTCGAAGCCGGACATGCTGAAAAACTGAAACTGGACGCTCTGAGCGACAACCGGCGGCCGGTTTTTGCCGGTGGAGTGGCGGTATTGAGCGCAATATTCAAGGCACTGAAAATCGAGCAGATGCGTGTCTCCGATCTGGCGCTGCGGGAAGGGCTGTTGTATGAACTGCTGGGCAGCATCCAGCATCATGACGTTCGTCAGCGCACGGTCACTACCCTGATACAACGCTACAACCTGGATGCGGATCAGGGGCGGCGCGTAGCTGACACCAGCATGTTCCTGCTCGAACAGGTGCAGGACAGCTGGAAGCTCGATGGTGAAGAACTGCAGCTGCTGCTGGAGTGGAGCGCCCTGCTCCACGAGATCGGCATAGCCATCTCCCACGACGGCTATCACAAACATGGCGCCTATATTCTGGCGAATGCTGACCTGTCCGGCTTCTCCCGCCAGTTTCAGAACACCCTCGCCCTGCTGGTACGCAGTCACAGACGTAAATTCCGCGCCAGTCTGTTCGACGACCTGGGCAAGGACATGGCGGAAAACTGCCGCCGTCTGAGCATACTCTTGCGCCTGTCCGTTCTATTGCATCGGGGGCGCAGTCCCAACCGCAAACCCGACCTGGGCATCATGGCCCGGAAGAACAACATCATTCTCTCCTTCCCCAGGGAATGGCTGGATCAGCACCCTCTCACCGAAGCCGAACTGGAACGCGAGGCAAACTACCTGGACGCAGCGGGTTATTTCCTGAGCTACTCATGAGGAAGCCTCGAAAAATTCCTTCCATGGGGTTTTTCTCGTCGCAAAGAGCATATACGATTTCCTCTTTGCCCACTTTTTCAATCACTTGTGGTGATGGAAAATGACGGGGCATCCCTGTCCCACTTGGGGATCTCGATTTTTCGGGATGCCCATGAGATCATCCTTCCCATGACTGAATCGAACAACAACTGCAAGGCAGGCATATTGCTCATCAACCTGGGCACCCCTGACTCCCCTGCCCCACGAGACGTGAAACGCTACCTGAAGGAGTTCCTCTCGGATCCACGGGTGGTGGAGATGCCGCGGGTGCTCTGGTGGCCGATTCTCAATGGCGTGATACTGAACATCCGCCCCCGGCGTTCCGCCCGGGCCTATGCAAAGATCTGGAACGAAGAAGGCTCTCCCCTGCTGGTACATACATTGGCCCAGGCCGATGCCCTGCAGCAGCTCATGGGTAACGAGATCACGGTAGTAGCCGCCATGCGCTATGGCAAGCCTTCCATCAGCAATGGTCTGCGCAAGCTGCAATCCGCCGGCTGCCAGCGCATTCTGGTGTTCCCTCTCTATCCCCAGTACTCCGCCACCACCACCGCTTCCGCCTTCGATGCGGTAGTAAGCGAGTTGCAACGACAACGGGTGATTCCCGAACTTCGTCTGCTCAACCAGTATTATGACGACCCGGGTTACATCCAGGCACTGGCGCAAAGTATAAGCACCTATCAGGAAAGGCAGGGCAAACCGGACAAGCTGCTCTTTTCCTATCACGGCCTTCCCCAACGCTATGCGGATGCCGGGGATCCCTATGCCCTGCAGTGTGAAGAAACCAGCAGGGCGCTGGCAAAAGCGCTAAACCTGAATGACAGTGAATGGCTGCATACCTATCAGTCACGCATGGGCCGTGAACCCTGGTTGTCCCCCGCCACTTCGGACAGTCTGCGCGAGCTTGCGGCCAAAGGCTGCGGGCATGTACAGATCATCTGCCCCGGTTTTTCTGCCGACTGTCTGGAAACCCTGGAGGAAATCGCCATGGAAAATCGTGAGGTCTTTCTTCAGGCCGGCGGAAAAAAATATGAATACATCCCCTGCCTGAATGCATCCGACGCACACATGCAGGTTCTGGAGCAATTGGCCAGACGCTATCTGGGAGGCTGGTTATGAGCAATACCGCCAGACCCGTGGATATCACCCTGCATACCCGCTCCCATACCCTGGAAATCAGCTTCGATGATGGCGAGCGCTTCGTTTATCCGGCAGAGTTGCTGCGCGTTTATTCCCCCTCTGCGGAAGTTCGCGGTCACTGGGGACAAGGCGCCAAGCTGCAATTGGACAAGCAGGATGTAAACATCACCGACATCCAAGCCGTCGGGCAATATGCAATCAAGATCTTCTTCGACGACGGACACGACTCCGGTCTTTTCGACTGGGGCTATCTGTACGATCTGGGACGCAAGCAGGCCATCTACTGGACAGAATATCTGGACAAGCTGCAACAGGCAGGACACCAGCGCAAACCGCCTTCCTGGAAATGAAGGCAAGAACCATCATCACTCCTTGGGGTGAAAATTCAGCCCGGCGGATCGCAATGCGTCCTGCAGTGCGCGGAACGCATCTTCAAGACCTTCCTTGCCATGAAAACCAAGCTCGACAAAGGATTCTTCACCCATACGCGGCAGACTGAACAACTTCAGGTCAGGCCAGTCATGGGTCAATTGTTGCAGAATGGGCATGAGTTCATTCTCGGAAGTCCCATAGACCCGCAGTGAACACTCGCCTGCCGGTCGGTTTTCCGCAGGATAATACTGATCCAGCACCCACACTCCCATGGGATGCGCCATATCCGGAAAACCCGGCAGAAAATGGTGTTCGCGTATGGAAAAGCCCGGCACCTGGTTTATCGGATTGGGAATCAGGCGGCTGCCCTGGGGCAGATCCGCCATGCGAATGCGATGAGGTCGGGCACTGTCGGGAAACCTGCGTTCAATCAGTTCTGCGGCCCCGGCATGCCGTACCAGGGAAACGCCGGCGGCCCTGGCCGCGCAGTCACGGGTGAAATCATCCGGCGTGGCGCCTATGCCTCCACAGGAAAACGCCCGCTCGGTAGCATTCATGCTCTGACGAAACTGGCGTACCAGCAATTCGGGGCTGTCCGGCAATATCTGCACCCAGGCCAGGGCATGTCCTCTTTCCTGCAGTATGCGCCGAAACCAGGCCACATGCGTATCTGCCCGGCGTCCACTGAGAATTTCATCACCAATTACATACAGACCGAATTTCACGCAGCTTGCCCTGCCTGCTTCTTCAGGGCAGCCCGAATGGACTGGTCCACATAGTAGTAATACATTTCCATGGTATTCACACCGACCATCTGTTCGGCCAGCTCTTTTCCATCCGGATCCAGAAAAAGCAGGGTTGGCGTAACAAAAACCCCGTACCCATGGGCAAAATCGGCAGCCTCCCGTCTCATCCCCTGAAAATCAATAACCGTTTCACCTTCATCCATGAACATTTCCCGAATCAGGATTTCATTTTTGAAATCCCCGCCAAGTATCATTGGGCGAATGATCTCTTCCTTGATCAAATGACAGTATGCACAATCGACCTGCGAAACCAGCAACATGATGATGCGCCGCTCCTGGCGCGCCTTGTTCGCCAGGGCCTGAAAATCATGAGTACGAAAAATTTTTACTTCTGGCAATGTCTCTTCCCCGGAATGAGGTAATCATCAGATCATCTCGAAAAATCAAAAGCCTCATCATTGTATCCGGAATCACGCTGCTTTCCTGCCCCCAAGGCAACTTTTTGGTACCATACGGGTCTATTTTGTCTCATCCGGAAACAAGACAAACCCCATACATGAAATTGTTTACCGACTTCCTCCCTGTCATTGCATTCTTTGTTGCCTACAAACTGTGGGGCATGTATGTCGCCACCGGAATTTTTATCCTGGCTTCGGTGTTGCATATCGCCTGGAGTCACTATTTCCGCGGCAAGGTGGAAACCATGCAGTGGGTAACCCTGGGACTGGTACTGGTTTTCGGCGGAGCAACCCTGTTATTGCATGACCCCCTGTATTTCAAGTGGAAACCCACCGTGGTGAACTGGCTGTTTGCTACCGCTTTCCTGGGTTCTGCCCTGTTCATGGAGCGCAGCCTGTTGCAACGCATGATGGATCAAGCGATCAGTCTGCCGCAGGTGATCTGGAAACGTCTCAACCTCGCCTGGGTGATGTTCTTTCTTGCCTCGGGGGCGCTCAACATCTATGTGGCCTACAACTATTCGGAAGACACCTGGGTAAACTTCAAGCTTTTTGGCATGCTGGGACTTACCCTGGTCTTTTTGATTGTCCAGGGACTCTATCTGGCACGTTACATACAACCCGTGGAGGAGAATAACTGAATGTTGTACAGCATTATTGGTACTGACCGGGAAGACAGCCTCGAGGCTCGCATGGCGGCGCGGCCCGCACATGTGGAGCGACTCAAAGCCCTTCAGAATGAAGGCCGGCTGATTCTGGCCGGCCCCAATCCCGCCGTGGATGCCAATGACCCCGGCCCTGCCGGTTTCACTGGCAGCCTTATCGTTGCCGAGTTCACCAGCCTCAAGGACGCCGAGGACTGGGCGGCAACAGATCCTTACGTGTCCTCAGGCGTCTACAAACACGTGTCCGTCAAACCTTTCAGGAAAGTATTGCCCGAATGAAAAAATCCATGAACAACAACATCAAGACCTTTATCGCAGCCATGGCCATGAGTGCCCTGCTGCCCACCCTCGCACAGGCGGAGGAAAAACCCGCCAGTACCCCCCGGACTCCGGAACCCCAGACCATAGTCACCATCAACGGCTATGCTGTCAGCGATCTTGAAGTACTGGCCTTCAATGCCCTGCAGGGCAATCAGAACAAGCTGGACAGCCAAAAGGCCCAGGTGCAATTGCTCAACCAGCTGGTCAACACCACCCTCCTGGCCCAGGCGGCGCAAAAGGAAGGCGTGGACAAGCTTCCGCAGGTGGTCGCCGCCCTGAAAATGGCAAAAATCCAGGTACTGGCGGAAGCCAAGGTGAATGATTATTTTGCCAAGCATCCGGTTACCGACGAGGAAATCAAGGCTGCCTACGACAAGAAATTCACCAAGGAAGCGCTACAGGAATACAAGGTTAGTCATATTCTGGTCAAGGAAGAACAAGAAGCAAAAGACATCATCGCCGCTCTGGAAAAAGGTGGTGACTTTGCCGAACTGGCCAAAGTGCATTCTCTGGACAGCAGCAAGGACGCGGGAGGGGAATTGGGCTGGGTAGGCCGCAATCAGGTGGTCAAACCGTTTGGCGATGCCATGAGCAAGCTGGAAAAAGGCAAGTTCAGCAAGACGCCAGTAAAATCCCAGTTTGGCTGGCATGTGGTTCTGGTGGAAGACACTCGTGCCCAGCAGCCCCCTCCCCTGGATCAGGTCAAGGAGCAGTTCCGTGCACAATTGCAGCAACAGCAACTGGCCAAGCTGGTTACGGAAATGCGCAAACAGGCAAAGGTGGAAGTTGCCGGTGCAGAAAAAAGCACAAAGCCTCCGGCACAAGGCGCACCAGCCAAGTAAGCCAAACCTCCTTTCCCGCCTCAAAAAAAGTCCGGCCTGGAGCCGGACTTTTTCCGTATCCCTTCCGGAACACAGCAGCTACCAGGATGTCGAAAAACTGCGTTTTTCAACGGCCTGCTGCCGTAAATTCATTCTTCCGGCTCTTTCTTGTCCAGCCCCCCGATCTTGCTGATGGGAATGACTTCTGCTCTGGGTTTTTCATCCGTGAAATACGGCCGTGACGACGCTTCCCCCGCCTCTTTTGCCAATTCCTGTTCCCGCGCGGCAATGAGTCGCAGGCACTGCCGGATATCCTCTATGGTATTCGCGGACAGAGGATGTTTCATGGTCTTGAATTCGGGTGTGGTGTCTTTGATGATATTCGCAAGTACCTTGCGCATCACCATCATTATGTCTCTTTCCTTGCGGTTTTCATCGCTCATGGGAACTGCCTCGTAAAATCATCACGCATCAAGAATACCCGAACTCAATCCCTGTATTCCACAGGGAAAGAAGACGTCAGACCAACCCCGGGGTCACCGGAAACCCGGTGATTGCGCCGCGATTGTCGTTCAGATGGGAATGGCTGAGCTAGCCCGAATATTGCACCGGAATCCGGAATTTTCCCGGAGAGATTTTTGCCCGGATTGTTCGAACGGACAAAAGCCGATGTTATTCATCGGCTTGCAGTGCGTTCGGGCAAGCTGGGTGAAAAGATCCCGGGAAAAACCGGATAGCATGACAGGTACAAACTGTATCCAGCATAATCGTCACGCAACATACTGTAATTCATGGTAAAAAACCCATATTTTGCGCGTTCTGATGCAATATTCGGGCTAGGCATCAGTCAAACAGGGCATCGGCATCGAAACCCTGGTGTTCCAGGATTGCGCGTAACCGTCGCAGGGCATCGATCTGAATCTGGCGTACCCTTTCACGGGTGACGCCCAGTTCCTGTGCGACCTGCTCCAGGGTGGAATTGTCATATCCCTGCAAACCGAAGCGGCGCATCACCACTTCCCTCTGGTTGGCATTCAGCTTTTCCAGCCAGCGTTCCAGGTGAACATGGATGTCTTGTGCGAGGAGTTGTTCCTCAGGTTCTTCCACAGATATATCGGCAATGGCGTCCACCAGGGGCTTGTCACTACCCCGGCCATGGGGCACATCCACGGATGCTATGCGCTCGTTGAAACCCAGCATGCGCTCCACGTCTTTCAGGGGCTTGTCCATGAGAGATGCAATATCTTCCGCACTGGGTTCATGATCCAGTTCCTGGGAAAGTTGCCGTGCGGCTCTCAGATAGGTGTTGATCTCCTTTACCACATGAATGGGCAAACGGATGGTTCGTGTCTGATTCATGATCGCCCGCTCGATGGTCTGGCGTATCCACCAGGTGGCGTAGGTAGAAAAACGAAATCCGCGTTCTGGATCGAATTTTTCCACCGCACGGATCAGACCCAGGTTTCCTTCCTCGATCAGATCGAGCAACGGCAGCCCCCGGTTCAGATAGCGCCTGGCAATCTTGACTACCAGGCGCAAGTTGCTTTCTATCATGCGTTTGCGCGCAGCGTCATCACCTTTTGCAATGGCGCGCGCCAACGCCACTTCTTCAGCAGCACTGAGCAGTTTCGCCGCTCCTATTTCCTGCAAGTAAAGACGGGTGGCATCCATGCTTTCATTCTTGTCAGCAGCTTCCCGAGACGACGCCTTTTGTGCCTTATCGCCATCAGAATCAGTTTTTGTCATGCGCTCTCCCACGAACAAGCTGACCAAATATCTTCAAGGGACCTCGATAAATGCAATCTTCCGGTTGCCAACAGGGACTCGTCCTGCACCAGCCGGGGCACTTCAATGCGGCAAATACTTCAGGGGGTCCACGGGCTTTCCGTACCTTCGTATCTCGAAATACAGCAGGGGCGTACCCTGATGGGTAACTCCCATATCGGAGATATGCTGGCCACGGCTGACCCTGTCTCCTTCCTTGACCCGCAATTTGCTGTTATGACCGTAGGCGCTCAAATATTTATTGTTGTGTTTGATGATAATAAGCTGCCCATAGCCAATCAGTCCACTCCCGACATAGACCACCTGTCCCGATTCCGCAGCCACAATCTTCTGCCCTCTCCGACCGCCGATGCGAATACCACCTTTTGCCGCATCGTTGGAAGCAAAGCGTGACAGAATACGGCCCCTTGCCGGCCAGCGCCAGTGCAGCGAACCCGCAGTGACATTTTTCGGCGGTTTCTTGTGCGTCTGGGCTGCAAGCGGCGGCCTGGAAGCCGGTTTTACGACGGGTTTTGTGCCGGCGGGTTTTCCTGCTTTTTCCTGAGGATGCGGTTTTTGGCCGGCATCCCGTTTTACCGGAGCAGGCTTATTATGAATCTTCGGCGGCGAAAGGCGGATTTTCTGCCCTGGATATATGGTATATGGGCTTTTGAGTCCATTCCAGCGGGCAAGCGTGTGGTAGTCCAGGCCTGCTCGCCAGGCAATGGAGTACAGGCTGTCTCCCTTTCGTACCCGATAATAACCACCTGGCTTCCTCGCAGGATGTTTCTTTGGGGCGGCCGCCCGGGACTTCTTCGCCGACACCGTATGGGTAGCACAGCCTTGCAGGAACAACGGCAACAGAGACAGCACAAGAACAGCGCAAAGAAGCTGCGTGGGCGGACGGGTGAGGGATAGACCGATCACATCATCTCTCCATGATCCGGAGCTTGTCTGCTGCCTGTATTCATTGCATTTTCACCACGAGTAGCACCACGAATATGACCGCCACAGTACTCCAGCCAATCAGATCCATGTACTTGTGCAGTTTGTCTTCCATGGGCTTTCCGCCCAATGCCATGAGTGCCGCGACAAGAAAAAAACGCCCGCCCCGACCAATCAGTGAAGCCAGAACAAAAGGCACAAAACTCATGGATATCACTCCGGCGGTAATCGTGAACACCTTGTAGGGAATGGGAGAAAAACCGGCGACGAAAATCGCCCAGAATCCCCATGCATCAAACCAGTCACGGACTTGAAGATATTTTTCATGGTATCCAAAATCGTGCAACAGAGGCTCGATAAAATCAAAAGCCCAAAGGCCAATGAAATAACCGGCAACCCCCCCTGCGACAGAAGCCAGTGTAGTGATCAGGGCAAAAAACCAGGCCTTGTCAGGACGGGCCAGACTCATGGGGGCCAGCATCACATCCGGTGGAACCGGAAAAAACGAGGATTCGGCAAAGCTCAAGCCTCCCAGATACCAGGGAGCCTTGGGATGCCTGGCCCAGTGCATGGCCCGGGCATACAGGGAGGAAAAAAACTTCAAGCTTCCGTCCCCCCGAGCAGGGGTACGAATTTCACCGGCTCCAGCATTTCCGTGTCGTATCCTTTATGGGTGCGCACCACTTTTACCAGGGCCTGGGCATTTCCCTGACCAACAGGAATGATCATGCGCCCCCCCGGTTTGAGCTGATCCACCAGCGCTCTGGGAATTCCTTCCGGGGCAGCAGTGACGATGATGCCATCGAAAGGCGAAAACTCCGGCAACCCCATGCCTCCATCGGAATGCTTGGGATGAATGTTGCGCAATTTGAGCAGACGAAACCGCTCCCGAGCCTGTTCCAGCAATGTAGCGATTCGTTCCACTGTATAGATACGTCGCACCAGCGGGGCCAGAACCGCGGTCTGATACCCGGAGCCTGTTCCCACTTCCAGCACCTTGTCCAAACGATCTCCTTCCAGCAGGGCTTCCGTCATGCGGGCGACAATATAGGGCTGGGATATGGTTTGCGCACGACCTATGGGCAGGGCGGTATTTTCATAGGCTCGACTGGCCAGTGCTTCATCGACAAAGATATGCCTGGGGATGCTGGCCATGACCTGCAACACCCGCTCATCCCGTATGCCCTCGTCCCGCAGCTGCCGCACCAGACGCTCCCGGGTGCGCTCCGATGTCATGCCTTGTCCATTCTGTGCAAAACCGATCACGCGTTCAGTTCTCCAGCCAGTCTTTCAGGGAAGCCATGGCCTGGTGACGAGTCAGATCCACATGCAAGGGTGTAATGCTCACATATCCATTGCGCAAGGCGTGGAAATCCGTACCCGGCCCGGCATCCTGTTCCGGTCCCGCAGGCCCTACCCAATAGATCGGGCGTCCCCGGGGATCCAGTTCACGTACCACGGGTTCAGCCTTGTGGCGATGCCCCAGACGGGTAATCTGAATTCCCTTCACCTGCTCCATGGGAAGATCCGGAACATTCACATTGAGAATGGCTTCTGCGGACAGGGGATGATTTTGCAGGCGCCGAACCAACTGCAAGGCAATGCCTGCGCCGGTTTCAAAATGGCGCGGCGCATGCGAGGACATGGACACGGCCATGGCCGGATAGCCGAGAAAACGCCCTTCGGTCGCGGCCGCCACGGTACCGGAATAGATCACATCGTCTCCCATGTTCGCCCCTGCGTTGATACCGGCAACCACCATGTCCGGTTCTTCGTCAAGCAAGCCGGTTATGGCCAGATGCACACAGTCCGTGGGGGTGCCTTCCACACGGATAAAGCCGTTGTCTGCATTGTGGGCGCGAATGGGCATTTCCAGGGTAAGCGAGTTGCTTGCGCCACTGCGATCACGATCCGGCGCCACGACCACCACATCCGCCACGGTTTCCAGGGCAGCCGCCAGGATTTTCAGGCCCGGAGCCTGATAACCGTCATCATTGCTCAACAATATCCGCATCGCGCAATTTTAACCGAAAGCGGCTTGCGCCACACAGCCGAATACCTGTCCGCGAATGATGGTTCGAAGATGCAGCCCGGGTATAATGCCTTTATGAGTTCCAGCGACAACAGCGGCAACGATGATTTCAGCGCATTCCGCGAGGCCATGCAGGACGTCATTCCCCTGAAGCATGACAAGGCATCGCCCTGGAAGCGACGAAAACACCCCCTTCCCCGGGCACATCCGGATGATGAACAACTGGGAGATGAGCTGGCCGACACTTCGGAAGGTGCCCCTGATTTTCTGGAATTCCGGCGTCCGGGAATCCAGCATCGTCTCTGGTCAGATCTGCAGCGGGGGGTGTTGCAGCCAGAGGCCACCCTGGATATGCACGGCATGCGTGTACGCGATGCCCGTCAGGCGCTTGCACTGTTCCTCAAGCAGAGCCTGGCGGCGCGGCGGCGCTGCGTGCGCATCATACATGGCAAGGGCCGTGGTTCTTCGCGACAACCCGTGCTGAAACAACGCGTCAACCAGTGGCTTCCTCAACGGAAAGAAGTACTGGCATTCTGCTCCGCCCCAAGCTGGGATGGAGGCAGCGGTGCAACCTATGTACTCCTTTCCCGCAAATGGGGAACAACGGAAAACACCTCCTGACAACTCCCTGTAAAGCCTCTCCCTCACCCGCAAATTTCTCAGCCAATTACCTGATAAATATCAGGAATTACCCAATTTATCCTTATTCCAGGCCTGTTTCTATATGCCCCGGACTATGTATTATTCTGTAGCAGTGAAAAAAGCAGGGGTAAAGCCCCCCTGAAAAAATCAGAAAAAGCGAATCCTACAGTTCGTTCAGTATCCGGTTCTTCAAAGGAGTCACAAAGTTGTTGGAAGAAAAAAAACAGATCATCACCCGTCTGCGGGATGCCAAAAAGGCACATCGCCGCTGGGTAAGCAACGCACAGATTCTCATGCAGGGTGTACCTGTGAAAAACGACCAGATTCCCCTGAATGAAACAGAATGCGGCTTTGGCCGCTGGTACTATGGTGAGGGACAGGCGCTACGCAAGTATGCCCTGTACAAGGCCATCGAACAGCCCCATACGGCTTTGCACAATACCTATCTGCAGATATTCAATCTGCTGTTCCGTGAACGAAAAGTATCTCTGTTCGGACGGCTGCTGGGGAAAAAAGCCGAGCCCAGTCAGGCGGAACTGGAAGAAGCAAAAAGGCTTTTTGTCCTGCTCAATGCCGAATCGCTGAAGATCACCAGTCTGCTCGACGAACTGGAGGAACTGATCATGGGCATGGATGAAAAAGACTTCCGTCTGCTGTTTCACTAAGCAGGATGTTCATTCCGTAAAATTGATCAACTCACGCACCAATACGGTTGCATAACTGCCTGCGGGCAAGCCAAACTCCAGCTGCACCGTGGTGCCGAGGTGTTCCGCGCGCAAGGCATGCACCGACATGCGCAAGGCCCGGCGATCAGCTTCCAGTCCCAGGCGTTCCAGTCCCTTTATCCAGGCATCATGCCCGGCAAGCAACTGCTTTTCCAGATTGCCCGCAATGCCACGCGGTGCCAGGGAGCGTCCCGGTTTGCCGCACAAGGGGCCGGTAACATGCACCTCCAATGCCTGCAGACGTCCCTGCAAATGCTCATCCATCTCCGCCTGGAACTGCCCGCGCCCCCGGGCCAGCTGCAATACGTCTCCTTCCAGAAGAGCATTCCAGCTACCCTGTCTGACCCGCTCTGCCAACACCTGGTTGAACAGCCAGGAACGCGCCGCTGAAAGCCAGATGCTGCGTTTGTTCCGGCGAACTTTTTTCCGCTCCCCGGCGAACAGGGCTTGCGCATGTTGCAGATTGCCTCCATCGCGACCAAAACGCTGACTGCCGAAGTAATTGGGCGCGCCACCATTGGCCAGTTGCCCCAGGCGCTCATCCAGCAACACCGGGTCGCCCTGAAAATCACGGATGCGCAGACGGAACCGGTTTCCCCTGAGGGCGCCCCGGCGCAGCTTTCGATGATGACGTTGCGCATCCAGTACCTTGAGGTTGTCCCCTTCCAGGACTCGCCAGTCGGGATCTGCCTTTCCCGGCAAGTGGACAGAAAAAGTCTGGGTGACGAGGGCTCTGCGATCCTTGAGTCCGGCATAGCTCACATCCCGGCTACGCACCGCGGCAACACGGGCAATGTGTCCCGCCACTTCCACGGTATTGAGATTTCGCTTGCGGATTTTCAGAAAGACATGCTCCCCTTCCCCGGAAGGCTCAAGTCCAAGATCCTCGATGACTTCAAAATCTTCAGGGCAGGATCGCAGGATTCCACTGCCGGCTACACCCCCCCAGGCGCGGGGCAGATCTGCGACAGGATCACTCATGCAGCAAAACCACCGCATGCGCGGCTATGCCTTCTCCCCGTCCGGTGAAGCCCATTTTTTCCGTGGTAGTTGCCTTGATGTTCACCCGGGAAATATCCGTTTCGAGGTCTTGGGAAAGGCGTTCACGCATGAGTGGAACATGTTTGCCAAGACGCGGCCGCTGGGCAATGACAGTAACGTCCACATTGCCGGTTGTCAGGCCCCGCTCCTTCAGTGACAGCACTACCTTGCGCAGCAACAGGCGGCTGTCCACATCCTTCCAGGCCGCGTCAGTATCAGGAAAATGACGCCCGATGTCCCCCAATCCCGCCGCTCCGAGCAAGGCGTCACAAAGGGCGTGAATGAGTACGTCACCATCAGAATGAGCGATCAGCCCCTGCTCATGGGGAATACGGACGCCACCAAGAACCACATGGTCACCATGGCCAAAACGATGGGCATCATAACCGTGACCGATACGCATTTTAGAAACCTCTGATTAAATCTGAGCGAAGCAGATCGTGATTCAAAATGTTCCGATACAAGGCGCAAATCGCAGCTAATGCCCCAGGGCACTCTCTCTTGCGCAAGCGCAATTCACCTTGTGGCCCGCTATTGCGAAGATTTGCAACGCAGTAGCGGGGCATTTTGGACGCAAGATGCGAGTTCATGATTTAATTAGAGGTTCCTTTACTTGCGCTTGGCATGTTTCATGAGACGCCGGCGCTTCTGCTGCTGCCGGGGGGTGAGTTTGTTGCGTCTTCCCTTGAAGGGGTTGTCACCGGTTCGAAATTCAATACGTACCGGTGTACCCCAAAGCCTGAAAGCCTTGCGGAAACGATTCATCAGATAGCGCTGATAACTTGCGGGGACTGCATCCGTCTGGTTGCCGTGAATAACGATGATGGGCGGATTCTTGCCCCCCTGGTGCGCATAGCGCAGTTTGATGCGCCGTCCCCTGGTCATGGGCGGTTGATGCTCCATTACCGCCTGCTCCAGGATATTCGTAAGATCTGAAGTCTTGAGATCGGATACCGCAGCCCGGTAGGCAGCATCGACAGCTTTCATGAGATGCCCGACACCGGTTCCATGCAGGGCCGAGATGAACATTACTTCGGCAAAAGCCAGGAAGGGCAGCTTGCGTTCCAGTTCGGACTTGATGCGATCCCGCTCGTCACTCTGCAAACCGTCCCATTTGTTGATCACCACCACCAGTGCGCGACCGCTTTGCACGACATGCCCCGCCAGGGTGGCATCCTGCTCGGATATGCCTTGGTGGGCATCCAGCACCAGTAATACCACATTCGCCGCTTCCATGGCCTGCAGGGTCTTGATGATGCTGAATTTCTCGATTGCTTCGCTGATGCGCGCCCGACGCCGTACGCCTGCGGTGTCGATAAGCGTGTACTTCCTTCCCTGATGCTCGAAAGGCACATGAATGCTGTCCCGGGTGGTTCCCGGCTTGTCGAAAGCCACCAGGCGTTCTTCACCCAGCAGGCGGTTGATGAGGGTGGATTTGCCCACGTTGGGACGGCCGACCACGGCAATCTGCACCCCGCGCTGCCCGGTCTGGGGAGCATCTTCCGCTGGCGGGAAGGTTTCGAGAATCTGATTGATGAGTGGTTTTACGCCACGCCCGTGCGCGGCGGATATGGCAACTGGCTCTCCCAGTCCCATGGCATGAAACTCGGCCGTTGCCACGTCCGGATCCAGTGACTCGGATTTGTTGGCCAGCACCGTGACCGGTTTGCCGGTCTTGCGCAATTCCGCCGCGATCTGCTCATCGGCTCCCGCCAGTCCATCCCGGGCATCCACCAGATAAAAGACATGATCGGCTTCCTCGATGGCCAGCCGCACCTGCTTGTCCATGAGCACTTCCACGCCTTCCTTTTCACCACTGATGCCACCAGTGTCCACCACCACATAGGGGCGATCACCAAGTTGCCCCACACCATATTGACGATCCCTGGTCAGGCCCGATTGATCCGCCACCAGAGCATCCCGGCTGCGGGTAAGACGGTTGAAAAGCGTGGATTTTCCTACATTGGGACGGCCCACCAGGGCAATGACCGGCAGCATGACCTACTCTTCCGGCAATCCCAGGGAAACCAGCCGGCCACCACTGGTAAGCACATACAGCACATCATCCACCACCAGCGGCGCGGCAACGATGGCATCACCGACATCCATGCGCGCCGCCATGGAGCCGTCTGCGGAAGAGAGCCAATGCAGATAGCCTTCAAAGTCGCCGACGACGGTATAATCACCCTGAATGGCGGGGGCGGTAAGCCCACGGTTCTGCAGATCCTGCTGACGCCAACGGGCCGCACCGGAATCCGGATCCAGAGACCAGACATGCCCCTTGGCATCGGTAACCGCCAGTTGCTGCCAGTTGACCGCCATATCGGTGTACACGGACATCTTGCGTTTCCAGAATATGTTGCCGCTGCCTTCCCCCATGGCAGCTACATCTCCCTGATAGGCGGCGCCGTACACGGTGCCACTGTAGACCAGAGGATCGGCATCGACATCCACCATGCGTTCCAGGTCGGAACGGCCGCTGGGCACGGTGATATGCCGCTCCCACTCCACCAGACCGCTGTCCAGTGCCAAGGCCACCATCTTGCCGCCGGCCAGTCCGCAATACACTGTACCCCCACTGATCACCGGACTGCTGCTACCACGCAGGGTAAGCACCGGCACCTTGTGATCGTAGAGCCAGAGCTGCTCACCGCTGAGGCTGTTCAGGCCGAAAAGCTTGCCGTCAGCGGTGTGTACCACGACTACGTCGTCAGCTACCGCCGGCGCGGCCAGAATTTCACTGCTCAGATCCTTGCGCCAGCGTTCTTCTCCTGTCTCGACGGAAAAAGCAACTACCTGGGCTTCGCGGGTGCCAACAACCACCAGTCCGCCGCCAACACCGGGCCCGGCAGAAGCGGGCAGTCCGGTTTCCCGCTTCCAGGAAACGGCGCCTGTTTCCGCATCCAGTGCGTACAGATCACCTTCCGCGCTGATGGCATAGAGCACCCCGTCCTGCATAACCGGCGCCAGACGGCTGAAGGCCGTGCCTGTATCACCGATATCCAGGCTCCAGCGCCGCTGCGGTTTTACCACAGGCGTAAAATCAACCAGATCGGCAGGCTCCAGCGAGGGGTCATCGTCACCAAACCAGGTTGTGGGATCCGCCATGGTGCCACAACCGGCAAGCGTCCATGCCAGCAGAGGCAACAACAGCCAGCGCATCTTGCTCATTCAGCCACCCAGTTCCTGAAGTTTCATGCGCACCAGGCCTGGATTGCTCACGCCCTTTTCCAGCGCCCTGGAAAAATCATCCCGGGCACCTTCCCGATCACCACGAGCCAATTTCACTTCGCCGCGGATACTGAGAAATTCGCCTTGCCAGGAATCGTCTGCGGGGTCAGCAACCAGGGCAGAAGCCTCATTCAGCGCATTCATGTCCAGCATCAGGCGCGCCAAACGCACTTTTGCCAGTTTGCTGATGGCTTCATCTCCCGATTCATCCATAACCCATTGCAAACGCAACCTGGCCTTGTCTTTGTCACCCGCCTCGAACTGCAGCCGGGCCAGTTCCAGCGCAGTGAACAGCGCATAAGTGGTACCTCGGTATTCATTGATCAGGGCATCACCACGCTGTACGGCGGTTTCCAGATCACCCCCACGCGCCGCTTGAGCAAAACCCTCATAGGTGGCGGAGGCATTTTCCGCCTGCACCCGCTGGTACTCCAGCCAGCCTTTGCCGCCACCGACCACGGCCAGGCCCAGGACAATGCCGCCAATGGCCCATTTGCCGTTTTCCTTCCACCATTTCTTGATGGCTTCGACCTGCTCTTCTTCCGTCTGATAGGTACTCACTCGATCATTCTCCAATCATGTCTTTCAGATAATTCGCCAGCTCGTCATGGCTCAGGGAAATCTGTTCCCGTTGCTCGCGCAGCCATTTGATGCCTGCCTGCTGCCTGCTCAATTCTTCTTCGCCCAGAATCAGCGCCAGGCGCGCGCCGCTCCGGTCTGCTCTTCTGAACTGGGATTTGAAACTGCCACCGCCACAGTTTACCTGCAATCTCAGACCGGGCAAGGCGTTACGCAGACCCTCGGCCAGAACCAGGCCCGGAGTTTGTACGCCTTCACCGACCAGCACCAGGTAAACATGGGGATCATTGTCAGCACTATTGAAACCCAATTCCTCAAGTACCGCCACGACCCGATCCACGCCCATGCCAAAACCCACAGCAGGAGCAGGTCTGCCGCCCAGTTGTTCCACCAGCCCGTCGTAGCGGCCACCGGCACATACGGTTCCCTGAGCGCCAAGGAGATTGGTCACCCATTCGAATACCGTGCGCGAATAGTAATCCAGCCCACGCACCAGGCGCGTGTTAACCACATAATCTATGCCAGCAGCATCCAGACCGGCGGTAATCACGTCAAAATGCGCCCGGGACACCTCACCCAGATCATCCATGAGGGATGGCGCCGCAGCAATGAGTTCCGCCATGTCCGGATTCTTGGAATCCAGCACCCGCAGGGGATTGGTTTCCAGACGACGCAGGCTGTCTTCGTCCAGCTCGTCCCTGTGTGCCTGCAGGTAATCCACCAGACGAACCCGGTAGGCCTTGCGTTCTTCCGGCGTTCCCAAAGTATTGATCTGCAACTCCAGGCCGGAAATCCCCAGCTCCTTCCACAAGCGGGCGGTCAGAAGGATAACTTCCAGATCGATATCCGGCCCTTCCATGCCATAGGCTTCCAGTCCGAGCTGGCGAAACTGGCGATAGCGACCTTTCTGCGGACGCTCGTGGCGGAACATGGCGCCCTGATACCAAAGACGCTGCACCTGATTGTGCAACAGACCGTGCTCCATGCAGGCGCGCACACAACCTGCCGTACCTTCAGGACGCAGGGTCAGGGAATCTCCATTCCTGTCCTCGAAGGTGTACATCTCTTTTTCCACGATATCCGTGACTTCTCCGATGGAGCGCTTGAAAAGCTCTGTCATCTCCAGCACGGGAGTACGGATCTCGCGGTAGGCATAGGACTGAAAAACCCGGCGTGCGGTGTTTTCCACGAACTGCCACAAAGGGGTCTGCTCGGGGAGTATGTCTCTCATTCCCCGTACTGCCTGAAGCTTCTTGGCCATTTATTCTGCTTTTGGGTTCAAGGTTAGTTTTGCGACATTGCCTCGCGTGTGCGGGGTCAGGTCATAAGGTTTACCATTTATCAGGACGTCCACGTTGCGCGCATTCCCCAGTACCATTCTGTATGGAGCTTCGCCTCCCAACTCGATTTCCTCACCGGCCTTGCGCTTGCCCACGATCTTGAAACTCCGGTTGGCTCCACGCACATCTATCCAACAATCCCCTTTGAAGGACAGAACAACCCTCGGTGAAAGGATTTCAGCCGGCACCGGTTCCGGCTCCGTTTCTGCCGTGGCATGCTCTGTCTCCTGTACAGCGGTTTCCGGCCCGGCGGGGGTATTTTCCTCCCTTGCGCTTGCTTGCACCTGACCGTCCTGTGCTGGCGGCTCCACTGCAGGCGCATTCACCGACTGTCCGGCAATGATCGTAGCAGCCACGTCCGGCTGCGCTTCTGTATCGTTTCCGACATCCGCCTCCGCCATGGAAGCATCCTGTTTGAATACAGGAGCCGCAGTTTCTGCGACCGACGCATCATCTTTGGCAACAACCGGCACTTCCTTGTCCAGATTGGATTTCCACCAGAGGCCAAAAGTCGTGACCAGGGCAATAACCACCAGCCAGCTCACCAGCCGCACCAGTCCGTGACTGCTGCGAATCTCCTTTTTCACGCCCTGCGCGACGGCAGGCGGCGCTGAGCAGTCTTCCCCTTCCGGGCAACGCTTTTCAAAATCAGACAGCACCACCTCTTCCGGCACATTCACCAGACGGGCATAATTCCGGTAATAGCCACGCACGAAAACCCGTGCCGGCAGAACATCATAATTTTCCTCTTCCAGAGCCTGCACCATGACCTTGCTCAGGTGCAATTGCTGGGCAAGGGAGGCAACTTCCATGCCCAGTGCTTCCCGCGCCTGGCGCAGCCGGCTACCCGGAGAAGGCGCTGCCGTTGCCGTCTTTCTGCTTTTGCCTCCCATATTCTGACGCTTCTGGTTTCTCACACTTGCCATGACAATGCTCAGTTATCCAGGGAACGGGCCTGCTCCGAATCCGGGAAACGGGATTTGAGCAATATGACGTCACTTCTTTCCTGATGGGCGTTCCCCAGTTTGCGTTCCGTAAGAATACTCAGATACAAAAGCTCTGCGGTGGGCTGGGCCACCTCCCGGTAACGCTGCAGATAGGCGCGTGCGGAAAGATATTTTCCCTGATCGAAACGCAATTGAGCCATCTGGTACAGGGCCTGCGGATAACCGGGATTGCGTTGCAGCGCATCCAGCAGATACTTTTCCGCCTTGTCATTCAGGTCGGCTTTTTTTGCGCAGGTGCCTGCATTGGCCAACGCCACCCAGGGAGTCTGATAAAGCGGGTTTTCCAGAGCCTTGTCGAAATAGGGCAAGGAGGCCTGATACTCCTCCAGCTTGCACAGATAGCTCCCATAGGCATTCAGGGCATAAGGATTCTTTGGATCGACATCCAGGGAACGACGGTAGGCCGCGCTGGCCAAATCGTTTTCACCAAGGGTTTCATAGATCAGCGCAAGCACCAGATGGGCATTGCCATTGTTTTTCCCCTTGGCTACCGCTTTCTTGGCTTTCTTCAAGGCTGTGCTGTAATCCCCCTGGCGCAGGTATTCATATGCAAGCTGCACATAAATATCGGAATTCTCATCGTGACGACTGCTGCTTCCCAGGTTTCCGGTGTTGGTATCACTTTCTCCCTGAACCAGTCCCTGGGTGCAACCGCCCAGCAACAGCGACATCAGCAACAGGATCAACCCCGTGAATTTCATCACGCCACCTTTTCCGCTTGCGCCCGTCGCAAGCTGACTTCCCTGCGCCCGCTGCGGTCCTGCACCCTGCCTACCAACTGACCACAGGCGGCATCGATATCATCGCCGCGGGTCTTGCGCAGAATCGCCATGATTCCCGCTTTCATGAGTTTTTGCCGAAACGCTTCAATACGTTCCGGCGGCGAGCTTTTGTAATCCGTCCCGGGGAAGGGATTGAAGGGTATCAGGTTCATCTTGGATGGGGTGCCTTCGAGCAACCGAATCAGCGCCTTGGCATGGGCAATACTGTCATTGATTCCATCAAGCATCACATATTCCCATGTCACCTTGCGGCGCTTGTCATTTTTCACGAATTTCCGGCAGGCGGGAATCAGCTCTTCCAGGGGATACTTGCGGTTGATGGGCACCAGTTGATCCCGCAGGTCGTTGTCCGGGGCATGCAGGGACACCGCCAGGCTCACATCGGACACTTCCCGCAGACGATACAGATTGGGCACTATCCCCGAGGTACTGATGGTCACCCGGTATTTGGAAAGCATGTAAGTGAGATCATCCTGCATCAGATCCATGGCGCTTACCACCGCATCGAAGTTGGCCAGAGGCTCTCCCATGCCCATCAGTACGACATTGGTAGGCGCGCGCCCCATCTGCCGGGTAGCGTGCCAGACCTGGCCAATGATCTCGCCGGTGGTCAGATTGCGATTGAAGCCCTGCTTTGCGGTGGAGCAAAAGGAACAGTCCAGGGCACAACCGACCTGGGAAGACACACAGACCGTACTGCGGTTGCCATCCGGTATGTACACCGTTTCCACCCGCTGTCCATCCTCCAGCTCCATCACCCATTTGACCGTGCCGTCCGCTGAGGGCTGGCGCAAAATGATCTGCGGCAAACGGATGACTGCCCGGGCACTCAGAGTCGCGCGCAGTTTCTTCGACAAATCAGTCATCTGCGCGAAATCCGTGACGCCGTGCTTGTGTATCCACTTGAGCACATTGCGCCCATGGAAGGGCTTGACCCCAAGGCGCACGAAATAGTCTTCCATGGCCTGGCGATCCAGATCGAGCAGATTCAGGGGTTTGTCAGTAGCCAAGATGTCGCTTCCGGTTGAGACGAATCAAAACTGATTATATGCAAACAAGTTATTTTACTCTCGATGGACATTTTGCGCCAATGAATTCACAACTTCCATGCGCAACCGGCAATTTGTCCAAAATATCCTGTCTCGGCAACCAAACCGCTATAATCATCCTTAATCCGTACATTCATATGGGATGCAGTATGCAAGAATCTGTCGGATTCAGGATCATATCAGACACATATTTGGATCAGGGACCCTCATGACCTTTCGTTTCAGCAATCGCCATGCACTCATTTTTCTTGCCAGCGCAAGCACCACAGCCCTGGCTGGCGGCATTTCCTATCCGCAAGCCTTCCGAAGCGACCAGACCGACGACTACCATGGAGTTAAGGTGGCAGACCCCTACCGCTGGCTGGAAGATCTGGATTCTCCCCAAACGCACAAATGGGTGGAAGCGGAAAACCAGTTGACACAGAGCTGGTTGCAGGGCTTTCCCAAGCGGGAAAAATACCGCCAGCGTCTTGGGCAATTGTGGAACTATGAGCGCTATTCCGTTCCCTGGAAAGAAGGTGGTCGCTATTTCTTCAAACGTAATGACGGCCTGCAGAATCAGGCCGTGGTCTATACCATGCGCAGGCTGGACGACAGTCCACAAATTCTCATCGACCCAAACAAGCTGTCGGATGACGGCACGGTGGCACTCAAGGGCGCTGCTGCCAGCCCCGACGGTAAATACTATGCCTATGGCGTTTCTGATGCCGGCTCCGACTGGACCGAATGGCGCGTGCGGGATATCGACAGCGGCAAGGATCTGGACGACAAACTGCGGTGGATCAAGTTTTCCGCAGTCTCCTGGAGCGCGGACAGCAAGGGCTTCTACTATTCACATTACGATGCTCCGGAGGAAGGCCAGCAACTCAAGAGCGTCAACTATTTTCCCAAGCTCTATTATCACCGCCTGGGAGATCCCCAGGACAGGGATGAACTCATCTATGAGCGCCCGGATCACAAGGACTGGTCTTTCGATGGCATAGCCACCGACGATGGCCGTTACCTGCTGATCGGCGTGGAACGGGGCACGGAGCAGAAGAATCTGCTCTATTTCGAGGATCTGCGCCATCCGGAAAAAGGTATTCGTCCGGTTATCGAAAAATGGCAGGCGAGTTACGAATATCTGGGCAATGAAGGCTCTCGATTCTGGTTCATGAGCAACGACCAGGCGCCCCGGGGGCGTATCCTGGAAATCGACCTGGAACAACCTGCCCGAGAAGCCTGGAAAGAGATTGTTCCCGAAATCCCGGATACCATGGAAACGGCCAGCATGGTCAACGACAGCTTTATTCTCAGCTACCTGCACGACGCCTGGCACAGGGTTGTCATTCACCCCCTGAAGGGTAAACCCAGAGAACTGAAACTGCCGGGCATGGGCAGCGCAGACGGTTTCTACGGAAAACGCACCGACAAGGAAACCTTCTATTCCTGGACCAGTTTCAATACTCCCGCACGCATCTATCATCTGGACCTGAAGACCGGCACATCCCGCCTGTTCAAGGCTCCCAGACTGAAATTCGATCCCGATGACTACATTACCCGCCAGGTGTTTTACAAAAGCAAGGATGGCACCCGGATTCCCATGTTCATCTCTCAGCGCAAGGATCTGAAACCCAACGCCAGGACGCCCACCCTGCTGTATGGCTATGGCGGCTTCAGCATCTCGCTCACTCCCTGGTTTTCCGTGTCCCGTCTGGCATGGATGGAAGCCGGCGGGATCTACGCCGTTGCCAATCTGCGCGGTGGCGGGGAATACGGCGAGGAGTGGCATGAAGCCGGAACCCGCACCCACAAGCAGAATGTATTCGATGATTTCATC
The DNA here is from genome assembly GCA_026985055.1 of Sedimenticola sp. GTDB lineage: Bacteria > Pseudomonadota > Gammaproteobacteria > Chromatiales > Chromatiaceae > Thiolapillus. The sequence continues at coordinate 103,548 of JALSQZ010000199.1, forward strand.
GCCGCCGGGGAATGGTTGATCGACAATGGCTACACTTCACCGAAACACCTGGGCATCATGGGCGGCAGCAATGGCGGGCTGCTGGTAGGCGCCGTGCTCTTGCAACGTCCCGACCTCTTCGGCGCGGCCCTGCCCGCAGTTGGGGTCATGGATATGTTGCGCTTCAACAGGTTCACCATAGGCTGGGCCTGGGAATCCGATTACGGCTCTCCGGAAAATGAAGATGAATTCAAGGCGCTATATGCCTACTCACCCTATCACAACATAAAACCGGGCATTTGCTATCCTCCTACCCTGGTGACCACAGCCGATCATGATGACCGGGTCTTCCCCGCGCACAGCTTCAAGTTTGCGGCCGCATTACAGGCCGCCCAGTCCTGTGACAACCCCATACTCATCCGCATCGAAACCCGCGCCGGTCACGGCGCCGGCAAGCCCACCAGCAAGCGCATCGAGGAAGCAGCCGACACGCTGGCGTTTCTCGACTACTTTTTGCGCAAGACGAAATGAAGAATCAAGCCTCCGGCCCATCCCTGAAGTGGTCCCTGCGCATGGGAAGCCTGGGCGGCATTCCGGTATACATCCATGCCACTTTTCTCATCCTGCTACTCTGGATCGGCCTGATCCACTGGCGCTCGGAACAAAATCTGGCAGCCGTTGTTCAGGGTGTGGGCCTTATTGTCGCCCTGTTTTCCTGCGTGGTGCTACATGAACTGGGGCATGCTCTCACCGCCCGGCATTTTGGCATCAAAACCCGGGATATCATTCTGCTGCCCATAGGCGGCGTGGCATCCATGGAAAAAATGCCAGACAACCCAAGACAGGAGATTCTTGTGGCTCTGGCCGGGCCAGCAGTCAATCTTGTCATCGCCGCCCTCCTCCTGTTTTGGCTGCAACTGGATCACTCCCTTCCACCAGACTCCCTTTCCAAAATGTTCGAAGGCGGCATGCGCCAGCAGTTGCTGACCCTCAATCTGTTCCTCGCCCTGTTCAATCTGCTGCCAGCCTTTCCCATGGACGGCGGCCGGGTATTGCGCGCGGTACTGGCGCTGCGCATGGATCACCTCAAGGCCACCCGCACGGCAGCGGCCATCGGGCAGGCATTTGCCCTCTGGCTGGGGCTGGCGGGATTGTTGTACAACCCCTTTCTGCTGTTCATCGCCCTGTTCGTCTGGATAGGCGCCATGGCCGAGGCCGGCAGTGAGGAAGTCAAGAGTCTGCTGCATGGCAACACTCTGGCCCATGCCGTCATCACCCATTTCGAATCCTTGGCACCCGACGACGCCTTGTCCAAAGCCATACAGCTTACCCTGGAAGGCGTACAAAAAGATTTCCCGGTAATGGCCAACGGCGATATCGTCGGCGTGCTCACCCAGGATGACCTGCTGCGTGGCCTGCAGGAACAGGGGGCACTCGCAACAACAGGCGACTACATGCACACCGAAGTGCCCCGGGCGGAAGTGGATGAACCTCTGGAAAAAGTCATGAAGGAGCTGCAGGACTGCCCTTGCCATGTTCTGGCCGTGACCCGCAATGGACAGCTTGCGGGCATCGTCAACATGGAAAACATCCTGGAACTGTTGCGCATCGAAGCCGCGCTGCGACAGGGTTCTGCCATTCCACCCGCGCGAGGCTGAAAAGCCTCCTCAATCCTGCGCCAGAACCTTGCCAATCCGGTTTTTCATTACTCCATAATAGACCACGGGAATAACCACCAGAGTCAGTATGGTGGAAATCAGCAACCCAAAGATCAGCGCGACAGCCAACCCGGAAAATATCGGGTCATCGAGAATAAACATGGCCCCCATCATTGCTGCCAGTGCAGTAAGTACGATGGGCTTGGCCCGTACCGCCGCTGAGCGCACCACGGCGGCCTCGAAACTGGATCCCTCACGCACTTCCTGGTTGATGAAATCAACCAGCAGAATCGAGTTGCGTACGATAATGCCTGCCAGGGCAATCATGCCAATCATGGAGGTTGCGGTGAACTGGGCGCCCAGCAGGGCATGTCCCGGCAGGATGCCGATCACCGTCAGCGGTATGGGCGCCATGATGACCAGAGGCACCAGATAGGAACGGAACTGGGCCACCACCAGCAGATAGATGAGCAGCAGGCCCACCGAATAGGCAATGCCCATGTCGCGGAAAGTCTCATAGGTGACCTGCCATTCGCCATCCCACTTGAGACTGTAGTCATAAGGGTTGTCCGGCTGACTGAGAAACCATTGCAGCGGCCCGTCCTCCTTTTCCAGACGCGAGGAAATATCGAACATGCCATACAGAGGACTGTCCGTTTTGCCGGCCATGTCGCCAAGCACATAGACGACGGGCAGCAGATCCTTGTGGTGAATACTGTATTCCCGTTCGGAAGCCACTACGGATACCACTTCAGACAAGGGCACGAAGCTGCCATTGCGCCCACGGATCTTGAACGCCAGCACCTGATCCAGATCCGCCCGGGCCGTTTCGCTCAAACGCACCCGGATGGGCACCGCATATTTTAGATTGGTTCCGTGAATGAAGGCCATATCCTCTCCCTCCAGCACCGTGGACAGCGCCTGCGCAACATCGGCCTGCGAGATGCCCAGGCGCGCTGCGCGCACCCGGTCCACCACCACTACCGCCTTGTCTGATGGAAACTCGACGGAATCATCCACATCCACAATATCCGGAGTATCTTCGAATACATCCCGCACTTTTTTGGCCGCCTCGATCTGACCTTCATAATCGATGCCATAGATCTCCGCCACCAGAGGCGAAAGCACCGGCGGTCCCGGCGGCACTTCCACAATCTTGGCATTGCCATCATAGCTGGAAGCAATCGCCTGTACTCGGTCACGCACGGACAGGGCAATCTCATGGCTTTTGCGCTTGCGCTCATGCTTGTCCACCAGATTCACCTGAATATCGCCAAGATGGGCGCCTTCGCGGAGGTAATACTGGCGCACCAGGCCATTGAAACTGATGGGCGCCGCAGTACCCGCATACACCTGATAATCCAGCACTTCGGGCACCGTGGAAAGATAGGCCGCGATTTCATTCAGGGTCAGGCTGGTCTGCTCCAGGGAAGTTCCCTCCGGCATGTCCAGCACAATCTGGAATTCGGACTTGTTGTCGAAGGGCAGCATTTTCATGATCACTTGCTTGCCCACCACCAGAGAAACGGATCCGGCGATAAGGGCCAGAATGCCAAACAGCAACAGCCAGCGATTACGCCTTCCTTTTTTCTCATGCAGGAAAGGCCGCATGATGACACCGAAAAATCCATCCAGCCTGCCCTTCACCTTTGCTTCATGGCCCACAGCATCCCCACCGGCCATATGCGCCAGCAAATGATTGGTGAGCCAGGGAGTGAAAATGAAAGCCACCGCCAGGGAGATGAGCATGCCCATGGAAGCATTGATGGGAATGGGACTCATGTAGGGCCCCATGAGTCCGGTCACGAAAGCCATGGGCAACAAGGCGGCAATGACCGTGAAAGTAGCCAGAATGGTGGGCCCGCCCACCTCATCCACCGCCCTGGGGATGGATTCAAGAAGCTTTTTGCCGCCCATGGCCAGATGCCGGTGAATGTTTTCCACCACCACGATGGCATCATCCACAAGAATGCCGATGGAAAAGATCAGGGCGAACAGGGATACCCGATTCAGGGTGAAACCCCAGGCCCACGAAGCAAACAGGGTGATGGCCAAGGTAACCGCCACAGCCGCGCCGACGATAATGGCCTCGCGCCAGCCAAGGGAAATCAGCACCAGCAAAATAACCGAGGAAGTAGCGAAAATCAGCTTGCTGATGAGTTTCTTCGCCTTGGCGTCCGCTGTTGCGCCATAGTTTCGGGTGATGCTCACTTCCACATTGTCGGGAATGAAAATACCCTTGAGTTCATCGAAACGCTTGATCACCCTTTGAGCAATCCGAACCGCATTGGTTCCGGGCTTCTTGGCCACGGCAATGGTAACGGCCGCATGGTCAGAATCCAGAATTTCCGGAGCCGCCGGCCCCGGCCCCGTCCAGACATAACTTTTGGGCAGTTCCGCCCCTTCTTCCACCCGGGCCACGTCACGCAGGTAGACGGGCTTGTCGTCTTTCATGCCGATAACCAGATCAGCAACTTCCGAAGGACTGGTGAAAAAAACACCCCCCTGCACCAGGATTTCCCGGTTGTCCGCGGTGACCTTGATATTGTCCCGTGAAGCATTGCCCGCCTGCAGCGCCATGCGCAAATCACTCAGGTCGATACCATAACCGGCCAGCGCCTGAGCATCGATAACTACTTTCACCGCCCTTTCCGGGGCGCCAATGGTGTAGATATCCCGGGTGCCGGGCACCCGTTTGAGTTCGGATTCGATGGCATGCGCCACCAATCCCAGTTCATATGCGCCCATGTCCGGATCCTTGCTCCAGAGCGTAGCGCTGACGATGGGAACGTCATCGATACCCTTGGGTTTTACGATGGGCTGGCCAACACCAAGATTGGGCGGCAACCAGTCCAGCTTGGAAAAAATCTTGGAATACAGGCGCACAATGGCATCCGTTCGATCCTCTCCCACCTTGAATTGCACCGTAAGCACGGACATGCCCGGCATGGAAGAGGAATACACATGCTTGATGCCTTCGATCTCTGACAAGGCCTGTTCCGCGGGAGTGGATACCAGACTTTCAACCTCCCGGGCGGCGGCGCCGGGAAAGGCAATGAACACATTGGCAAAAGTAACATTGATCTGGGGTTCTTCCTCACGCGGAGTCACCAGTACCGCGAACAACCCCAGCAACATGCCCAGCAGCGCCAGCAAGGGCGTGATCTGGGTGGACTGGAAACGCCTGGCAATGGAACCGGAAAGGCCCAGGCGGGGCTTACTCATGACCGTTCTGCTCCCGCGCCTGACGACGCTGATGCTTGAGAGCGACACCGGCCTTTATTGGATCCAGATACACCAGATCACCTTCCTGCAACCCGGACAACACGGTAACAGCCTCTTCACCCAGCGCCTCTCCCAGGCGCACATAGCGGAAATGGATCCGCTTTCCATCTTCATCCTGGACATATACACCTGTAACTTCCGAGCGATAGGCCACGGCACTGGCCGGAATCACCAGAGCAGGAGCAACACCGGTTTCAAAGGCGGTCTTCACCAGCATGCCGGGGAACAGATTCTCCACATTTTTTGGCAACATCAGGCGCACTTTGAAAGTATTCGACGCCGGATCGGCAAAAGGAAAAACCGTCAGCTCCGCAACATCTATCCAGCGTCCCTGGGGAAGTTGAACCCGAGCCTTGCCCTTGTCACGTATGGCGATGATCAGACTCTGGGGCACATCCACCGCAACGCGCAACTGTTCCAGGGAAATACCACTCATCAATTGCGTCCCTGGATGCGCCACCTCGCCCACCTGCACATGCCGTTCGGTCACAATACCCTTGTAGGGTGCAGTAACCCGGGTATAGCTGAGTTGTTCCCTGGCCTGCGCCAAAGCCGCCCTTGCCGCATCCAGCTTGGCCCTTGCCGTATCCAGGGATGCCTGCGCCTTGTCCAGATCCGAGCGCGCCACCAACTTCTTGGCAAACAGATCCTTGATCCGCTTGTAGTTGGAACGCGCGTCCGCCATTACCGCGCTGGCCGCACGCAAATCCGCCTCGGCGCGGCGCAACGCCGCCTTTTGTTCGGTATCCTTGAGTTTGACCAGCAAGGCGCCGGCCTCCACCACATCATCCACATCGTAGTAGATGGCCTCTACCTGACCATTGGTCTGGGCGGAAATGGTGGACTGATTTACCGCCTCCACCACCCCATCGAGACGAAACACTCTGGGCATGGAGATTTCCCGCACAACCGCAGTGACCAGTTGCTGGGGATTTTCGGCTGCAATGCTTCCCTCACCGAAAACCAGGGAGATCAAAAGAACCGGAATCAAAGGCAATGCACGCATAGGAATACTCAAAAGTATGTAACTGTTCCATAATATAGAGATACCAACTACCCTTATCAAGAACAATTATCAATTAAAATCCCCTGAATCCAGCGACGTTTTGCCCGCCCTGTGTGGTGCAATGCGGTTACAATCGCCATACTACCCCGAAACCACAAAGACCCGGATCCATGGATATTTATGATGCAGTGATCATCGGCAGCGGCCCTGGGGGCGAAGGCGCCGCCATGCGACTGGCCAAGGCCGGATTGAAGGTGGCCGTGGTGGAAGAACAACCCCAGGTGGGAGGCAACTGCACCCACAGGGGCACCATCCCGAGCAAGGCGCTGCGCCATGCCATCCAGTTGCTCGCCGACTACCGCCACCACCCTCTGTTCGAACACACTCTGTCCACCATGGATATCACCTGGCCGCAACTGCTGCGCACCTCGGATCAGGTCATCAGCCAGCAGGTGAGCATGCAGCACCGCTACTACACGCGCAACAGCGTGCATGTGATACATGGCCGGGGACGTTTTCTGAATGCCCGGGAACTGGAAGTCATCCGCGCCGATGGCAGCTCCCTGAGTCTGAAAGGATCGCATTTCATTATCGCCACCGGTTCCCGCCCCTGGCGGCCTCCGCAGCTGGATTTCACCCATCCGGCCATTCGCGACAGCGATACCCTGCTGGATCTGGATCATACACCACGGCGCGTGACCATCTTCGGCGCCGGGGTGATAGGCTGCGAATATGCATCGATCTTTGCCAATCTCGACGTCAAAGTGAATCTGGTAAACACCCGTGACCGGCTTCTGTCCTTTCTCGATGATGAAGTGACAGACGCCCTCAGCTACCATCTGCGGGACCAGGGTGTATTGCTCCTGCACAATGAAGCCCTGGAATCGGTAAGCACTACCGAAAACGAAGTTACCCTTAGCTGCAAATCCGGCCGCATAATCCGTTCGGACATCCTGCTCTGGGCCAATGGGCGCTCCGGCAATACTGCAGACATGGGACTGGAAGCTCTCGGAATCCGCATCAACTCCCGGGGACAGATCGAAACCAATGATCGTTTCCAATCCTCCCAGGAACATATCTTTGCCGTGGGTGACGTGGCCGGACCACCGGGGCTGGCTTCAGCCTCTTATGACCAGGGGCGTTTCGTCGGCACCCTGATTGCCGAAGGAAAAGTGGACTGGCGACTGGTGGATGAGGTACCCACAGGCATCTATACCAGCCCGGAAATCAGTTCACTGGGCCGCACGGAAGCAGAACTGACGCAGCAAAACATCCCTTTCGAAGTGGGTCGGGCCGAATTCAAGAATCTTGCCCGGGCACAGATCTCCGGACATACAACCGGCATGCTCAAAATCCTGTTTCACAGGGAAACCCTGGAAATCCTGGGAATCCACTGCTTTGGTCAGGAAGCGGCAGAGATCGTTCATATCGGCCAGGCCATCATGTCCCAAACCGGCAAGGGAAACAATCTGCGTTATTTTGCCGAAACCACTTTCAACTATCCCACCATGGCGGAAGCCTACCGGGTCGCCGCGCTCTACGGGCTGAACCGGCTGGGATGAGGAGCCAGCTCTGCGTTCCGGCTCTTGCCAAGGGAACAACCCTTGCCTGCGAGCCGCGCCTTGATCTGACCTTTCTTCAAGCCCTGAATACGACATGGATTGTTACCGAGTCAATAACTCGGCAACAAACATGAAGAGGCGAGCACGGCAACATCCCAAAAATGTGAAACTGTTTGTTGACAAGCCAAAGCATACTGTCTATTCATAAAGTCATCGATAACGCAAGAACCGGGAATCACATTTTCCGCTTCCCGGGTTGAAAAAGCCCAGGGAATGACTTTTTCAACATTCTGCCTGACATCTTGGATTCAGAAAACCCGGCTGCTGCCTCGCAAACCCCGGCATGCCCCAAGGAGGAAATTTCAGTGTCCCGTTCCCTCATCCTGCTCAGATCCCCTTTCCTGCTTATATGGCTTCTCGCCTTTTCGCATACCATATTGGCCGGTCAGCAGACCCTGGTTCTCCAGCAAGGCTTGGAGGACTATACGGGCGCAGCCGACGCCTATGTCCGGGAGGATGACTGGGGCAGACCCGTCCAGTACACCCGCAACTACGGCCGTTCAGAACGGCTGAAGATTTCCTATCACGCCGAGAACAGTCCGCTGTTGCGCTTCGATCTGGGTGACCTGCCCGCCGGCGCGACTATCGTCTCCGCCACCCTCTCGCTCTACAATGTCACCCAGAGCGAGGGCACGCGGAGTATACGGCTGCACCGGGTGCTTCGTGACTGGCATGCGGGGAACCGGGACAACGCCGTCATCGATACCCCCGGTGCGTATGGGGTCACCGGCCTGAAGGCTTTCGACTACTACCCAGGAGAGGGCGAGGACGTCCTGTGGCACGCCATCGGCATGCAGCCCGGCAGTGACCTGGCCACTACCGCAGAGAGCGCCACTCCGGTGGGCGGCGTCGGCTGGTACGACTGGGACCTGACCGCGTTGGTCAGGGCCTGGACCGATGGCACACCCAACTATGGCATCACCTTGCGCGACCCCGACGACTGGGAACCGCGCAACGCCCGCCGTGCCTTCCTTTCCAGCGACTACGCGGATGACCCCAGCCTGCGGCCCAAGCTCACCATCGTGTACGAAGCAGCGCAGGGGGGTGGTGGAGACACCGCATTTCCGCCGGAGCACTATCCCACGGCCGCCCATCCGAGGTTGTGGCTCACGGCCGAGCGCCTGGCGGCCTTTGAGCAGGCGCGGAGCCTAGACACGCCCCAGTGGAAGGCGTTCAAGCAGACCTGCGACAATCTCATCGACGACAATCCGAACAACGACATCTGGAACCTCGACCGGCAGCCCCAGGGGGGCGCCGCGCCCCTGGCCCTCATGTACCAGCTTACCGGGGACGCCCGATACGCCGAGCGCGCCCTGGAGCTGATGGACGCCGTGCGCGACGACCAGGTCCCCGACCACGCCAATTACCACTACCTGGCGCTGGCCTATGACTGGCTCTACGACTATCCAGGCATGAGCGAGCAGCGCAAGCAGGCCTATCGCCAGAAGATGATCAATATCAGCGACAGCTATTGGAATGGCTACAACGGCGGCGGAACCCATACCTCCAACGGCGATTCGGACCTCAATCTCGAGACCGGCATGGTCCACCTGGTGCTGGGCGCGGCGATTTTTGGAGAAGACGAGCGCGCGCTGGACCTGCTCGAACGTGGATGGCAGGGATGGACGCAGGGCTATGGCGGCTTTGGCACGGCCCCGCCCCGGTTGTCCAACAGCGACTATCTCCGCCGCGCCCTGGGCGGAGTCTATCCCACGGGTCACTCCTACTTCCCGGGCGTCGAAAGCGTAGGCATCAGCGGTTACTGGATGACGCTGGCCACCGCCTGTCACTACGATGTGACCGCCGAGCAC
>JALSQZ010000200.1 GCA_026985055.1 Sedimenticola sp.
CAGAATGCCACGGATCTCGTCGAGGGCGAACCGCAGGTATTCGATCACAGCCTGTTGGTCTTCGCCGGCCTTTTTTTCCAGCAGAGCGATGGCGGATTCGAGTTTCTGCAGGTTCTTATTGAGATCCTTGCGTGCCTGTTCATCACGGATGTGCTGCTGGATGTAGAAATAATCCTTGGCCAATGCCTGGCTGGTGATCTCTATTTCTTCCGCCGCAATGAGCGTCTTCAGCGGATCATTCTCAGCAGCCTGCGCGGTGCTGCCAGACATCAGTGTCAGCGCCAGCAGGAATGCGGAGGGAATGATCGATTGCCAGTGCTTCATTTCAAATTATCCTCTTCCAGTTTCAGTATTCTGCGCACCGTCTGGTGGATCCGGGTGGCGCTTTTCTCGGCCAGGCTGGGCACGAAGCGGCCGCTCGACCGGGTGGCCATGAATGCAAAGGTGTGAAAGGGCTTTTTCAGGTCTGCCAGCTGGGTGCGCACGGCGGGAGACAGCACCCTGTCGGGCTCGTCGAGCAAGCGTTGAAGCCGTGCGTCGAAGGCCTTGATCGTGTCTGAGGCCTGACGATCGTAGTCGTTCACATCCACGCCCCAGGCGCGGAGCATGTAACGCGCGGCCAGCCGTTGTGACAGCATGCCCAGTTCGGCAATCAGCACGACCTGGTCTTCGTTGCGAATACCGGTGCTGGCAGCAAGATCCAGGGCAATGCGTTCGCATCGTCGGCTCAGTGCATCGACCCGTCTGTGCAGATCACTGGCTGCCTTGGTGTCGGGCTGTTCTTACAGCAGGGGGCGTATGCCTTCCCAAGCCTGTACGATCTCGCCGATTTCTTCTTTCAGGCGCGTGTCGAACGGGCGTTTGCGCAGCTCTCCGATGTAACGCTGGAAGCGTTGCAGGTTGTCCGCAAGGTCCTTTTCGGGATTGTGATAGTGGACGCCCATGCCAATCAAGGCATAGTCCTTGAGGAGCCGTTCGGAAAGCATGCAGAGATCGGCCATTTCTTCCACATCGCGTGCCGAGGCGGGCAAGGCCCGCACCTCGAATCCGGGCGTGACCAGCGCCAGAACGACCAGGCCTGCCAACAAATAGCCTGTGAAGTCGACGAGGCGGCGCCATGCCTCGCGGGCTGTTTTCAGTGATGTCATCGGAGCACTCCAGAAAAACAGCACGCAGTGTACGGACACGTATGCTGACGATCAATGGTTCTGTACGGGTGCATGTTGGAAGAAATGCTGGGGCCACAATCCCAATAACCTTTGGCACTGTGCAGGAATGGCAACACACGGATGTTGCTGGCATACTTCGCAATTCAGCGCCCGCTGCCGGGCATCCCTTCGGCTTACAAGAGGCGCCCGTTCACCACCATTTTCCGAGGAGTTGTTCATGAGGCTGCATTACCTGTTGTTTGGTGCCACACTGATTCTCTCACCCATGCTGCAGGCCGCCGAATGGTGGCTGT
>JALSQZ010000201.1 GCA_026985055.1 Sedimenticola sp.
GGGCTTCAGCCCTTCCACGCGGGCCAGCGCGGCGGCATCGCCGGCCTGCAGGCCGCCGGAGAGCTTCCTGGCCTCCTGCCCCATGAGGTGGAACAGGCCGCCAACGCGCACTTCCGCGCCATCCGCCGCGTGGATGGTCTCGCCCTCCTTCAGCGCGCCGGCAAACAGCCGCGCCAGCGTCATGCGGCCCTGCTGCAGGAAGGTGGTGAGCATCACGTAGCCGCTGGCCACATCCTGATCCGGGTCTATGCCCAGCCGCTGGCAGGTGGCGCGCACGCCGGCCACGTCATGCCTGAGCGACTTCATCAGCCGCAGGATGCCGTTCTCGTGCTGCGCGCTGCCCAGCAGCACCGGCGTTACCTTGCCGTCCAGCATCTCCTGGCGCAGATCCTCGAACACCTTCTCGGTCGGCGGCTCCATGTCGGAGAGCAGCGTCTCCAGCAGCTCGTCGTCATAGTCGGCGAGCTTCTCCAGCATCTCGAAGCGCGCCTCCTTCTCGCGCTCCGCCTCGTCCGCCGGAATGTCCACCACCTCCGCCTCCGCGTGCTCGCGGAAGATGTAGGCGCGCTCCAGCGCCAGGTCGATGCTGCCCACCGCGATGCCATCCTTCCACAGCGGCACCTGGCGCAGCACCAGCGGCTGCTCCGAAACCGGCTGGAAAAACTCCAGCAGCTCGCGGATGCTGCCCTGCGCGGTGTCGATCTTGTTGATGAACAGCAGGCGGGGGATGTTCAGCGCATCGAGCTGCTTCAGGATGGCCTGCAGGGCAGGAGCGCGCTCCGCGTCCGGCTCCACCACCACCACGGCGGCATCCACGCCCGGCAGCATGGTCATGCACTGGCCGGCAAACTCGGCGGAGCCGGGGCAATCGACGAAGGTGTAGGTATCGCCGAGGAACTCGCAGCTCGCGACGTTCGGCTCCACGCCGCCGGAGTATTCCCGCGCCACAGGCGAGGCATCACCCACCGCGGAGCCTTCCTGCGGATTGCCCTTGCGAGGGATGGCGCCGGTGCGGTGCAGAATGGCCTCCAGCAGCGCCGTCTTGCCACTGCCCTGCGGCCCCAGCAGCGCGATGCAGCGGGGACCACCCGTTCTGTCGCCAGCCTTGCCTGCCATCTTCATGCCTCCCTGCTTGCGGTTGTTTTGAAACATTAAACCGCAGCACGGGATGGCGCACAAGGTGATTGGTCAAATGGCGCGCCCTGGCGCCGGGATTAGAGACATAATCGATGCTGCTTCTCTGCCAGGGAATAAGGGAAGAAGCGTTCAGGCGAGAATCTTTTTCAGTCGGCTTGCATGCGTGGGAAAGGCCAGCTCGTCACGCTCCGGCATTACAGCCTGTTGCAAACGCTGCAATGCTTTCCGCCAGTGAATGGGGCTGGGCAGGATCTGAACCTGCATGATGACGCGAGGCGCCTTGTCTGGAATGAGCCCCCTATGCATGATCTGGCTGGGTTCGAACAAGATGCCTTCGCCAGCGTCCAGTTCCGGCGTCATGATATGCAGTGGATGGCCAATTCTGTTTTCCAGATCCCTGATGTCGGATGTCCTGTCCCTTGTCTTGCAAAAAGTATAGCCCGCCTTTGCCACCAGCTCGGATTCCTCTTTGTCGAGGACCACGGTAGCACCGCCTGTATCTCTCGTCGGTGTGAAATACAGCAAGATCTTAAGCCATCTTTGCGGCCCCCTGTCACAGTGCCACAGGAAGGAATTGCTGGGCCTGGAACCGGGGCGGCTTTCTTGCATCACATACCAGAATGGCACATACTCGCTACCAAAATAGCGCACGATCCGCGCATCTATTTCGTCTGAAAAGATTCTTTCCAGAACCTGCAGGTAAAAACGCTCATCCTTTATTTCGAAATAGAGACGGTTTCCCGCATTGCGTCTGGAGGTGAAGCCTGTGGAAAGACTGTATGCCTTCTGCATGACATCCCGGGCTTCCTCCGGCGTGAAGATCCGCACGATCTCCAGCCCCTTTTCATGCAGGTCAGTATTCTCTTGAGGAAGAGGACGATCAAGGCGAGACCGGCAGAATTCGAGGTATTTCTTGTATCCGCGCAAGCGATCATATCGATCATATGTTTCACGCACCAGCCGGGGCTGCCCACCCATCATGGCTGGGCTGAGGCGGGTGCGCAGTCTGATCAGCTTGTCCGCAAGCTCGATGAGCATTTGCCTCTTCCCAAAAACTCACTGCATTGAATGTATTTCCTCACATACAGAGCAGCCTTGACGCAAGTCAAGGAAGAAGCCTACGAAGGATACCTTGCGATTGCAATGCGAGGTGGGCTGCCATGCAGGCAGAAATGTTTTTCGGCGCTCCCCTGTGGGCACATTTCCTGGCAGGAGCAGTGCTGCTGGCACTGTTGCGCCTGCTACCCATTTTGCTGGCGCCGAACTACATGCCGGGTGACATCCGCGCCATGCGCCTGTTCATCATGCGGGAGCGCCGGCAACGCGGAGACTTGCTGAGCCACGGATACAACCACCCTATCCTGTTTCCACTGCTCATCTCCCGCACGGGCATCCCCTTTCATGCTCTGCATGTCATCATCCCGACGCTGGCGGATATCGTCATTCTGGGCGCACTGACCATTGCCTTGTCATGGCTGGAGCAAGCAGGCGCCGTCAGCTCTGCGGGAGCCGCAGCCGCCATCTACCTGTTCGTGTTCTATCCGGCGAGCATCATCGTCTATATAGGCCCACGCAGCTATGGCCTGAGCGAACGCATCACCATGGAGGCCACTTACACGGTGGCCGTGCTGCTGCTGCTGTTGCCTTCGTCTCTCTTCCCGCACATGGTTGCAGGAGGGCTGCTGGCATATCTTGTCCTGGCCAGCCGTTTTTCTGTTCAGGTGATCATTCTCGTGCTGTTTCCCACCTTGCTATTTCTGGGGAATTGGGAAGGTCTGGCCATCCTGGCCCTGGCGTTCCTGGCGGTGCTGGCCATGCCGGGCTTGCATTATCGCAAACGCCTGAAGCACCATTGGTGGCATCTGATGCATTTTCGCCGCTATATCGGAGACCGGCGCTACCTCGTGGGCAACCGCAATCTGCCACCTGACTGCCGGCAGATGTCATTGCGCAAATGCCTCAAGCGCTGGTTCAAGTTCCTCACCCGAACCAACGCCTACTCGGCGGGTCTGTTGTGGCACTTTCCGGTCATCTGTGCTGCCCTGTCCCATTTCACGGGCAACACCCCCGAGGTGCTTCACGGCCTCACGATGCTGGTGTCATGGGCGGTTGCGGCGTGGCTGCTGACCGGTTTTGGCATCTTCAAGATAGCTGGCATTGCCGAGCGCTACCTGGCATTCAACCTGGTGCCGGCGTTGATTGTGTTGGCCGCCAATGTGGGCGCTGCGCTGACGCAATGGCTTTTTGTCTATGTGCCGGCTGGCCTTTTGCTGCTGCTTGTCACCATCCGCAACCTGCGCACCCTGGCGCACAAACAACAGCAAAACGAAAACAAGGTGGCGCAACTGACAGACTGGCTGAACAGCCTGCCAAAGGATGCGCGCATTGCCGCCGCCCTGCCCACGCCTTACCTGTGGCTGCTGCTGGAGAGATTGTGGGAGCGGTTTTCCTGGTATGATATATTTTTCCACGGCAAATGGGATGAAAAGACCGTCTTGCACCGCCACCCCAAGTGTTCATACCTGCAATCGGGAGGCTATCAATACTTCATAACCTTTCCTGACATCTATCGCGAGTTGATAGAGCACGATTCATGCTATCTTGAATTGCTGGCGGGTGAACAACAGGTGGGAGACTTCATGATCTACCGAGTGGCAGGTTGACCGTCAGATTGCAGCAGAAAAATACGATCTCCCAAGACCTTCGCTTGCGGCGGGTCCATGTCCAGCACCTCACAGAGAGGCATAATGTGATCCTGCAATGCAGACATGTCCATTGGTGGAAATTTCTGGGCAATGTAGCGCGGATTGCTGGTGGAATACGGCCATAGGGACAGGGCTGCCTTCTCTGCTGCGCGCAGTGCGCTCCACCCCCGGCTGGCAAGCGGTGATGGCTGTGGCCGCCGGCGCTGGCGCGCCAGTTCTGATGCCACTACAGCAGCACTGAGCCTGCCCTCGGCCAGCCCGCTCACCATCTCTAGCAAGGGGCGCCACCCCGCTGGCGGCTCCAGTTTTTCCCGCCCCGCCAATTGCACCGCCTCCTCCACGCTTGAGGCGGGGATGCTGACGCGCATGGGCTGAGGCATGTCATGGTTGGCATCGGTGACCGGCTGAAATGAAATGGGTGTTCTGTCCAGCAGAGCGTATTCCACTGCAGTCGTGCAGCCATTATGAATCATCGTTCCACAAGCCATCAGCCAAGGGATGAGGTCGCTATCACGCACTACATGAACATTTTCATGGGTGCGCGCCAGGTCTGCCCATGCCCGATCGTCTTCCGACGGATGCGGACGAATGATGACAGTGCGGTCAGGATAGCGTTGGGCCAGTGCAGGCACGAGCTCCCCGAATGCCTGGAACAGACGATGTTTCAGACGTAATGTTTCCAGATCATGACCAGAGCGAGCGGCGATTTCCCGCAGGTGATCCTCCGGACTTTGTTGTTTGCGCGCCTGCGCGTAGTTCAGCCAACCAAAACTGGAATTGATCAGGATGAAATCACCGTAACGGCGACGCAGCTTCTTTGCCTTTTTCTTGTAGATGGCGCGAAAGGGCGGGCGCAGCAGGTCAGCGCGCGGGTTGCCCGCCTCCAGGATTTTTTCCGCTGGCACGCCAGCTTGCACGAGTGCTTGGGCATGCTCCCTGCCCCATGCAAAAACGGTCGTCACCTGTTCCACTGTCTGCAGATCCACACGCCGGCGCGCATAGGTCTGTTCGTTGAGCCAGACCAATCCTTCTTCATCCCATGCCAGCAAAACGTGACCCAGGCGCTTCAGCAGCCGAGCCATGCGCCTGCTTCCGCGGTGGATGTTGTGTATCAGATACAGACCCGTGGGAAAGCGGTGTATCTTGCGGTTCAGCAGCTGCCTGTTGCCCAGGATGACATCAAAGCCTTCGCGTAGGGCATGGAGCATCAGCAACAACTTGGCATCCAGCTCCCGGGCCGCCGTTTCGACGGGGAGATACAACAATGGTTTCGGGGCGGAAATCATCCTGCGCTCACACTGCATGAATGCGGAAAAACCGCGGCCCATGAGACTTTATCACAAGTGGTGGAATACTGATATCAAGGCAACTGGCCAGGGCGTGCAGACGTTCCTCTATTTGCTCCGCACGCATGGCCGGAAAGCGATGTTCCAGATGTTCCTTGCCCAGCGTGTGGGGCCGCAAGAACTTGTTGAAGCGCTTTTTCAGAGCGTAAATAAACGCATCAAGCTTATGTTGCATAGGCAGGCGCAAAGGCGGCTGGGCCAATTCCTTCAGTTTTTCCGCTATGTCCTGCGCACTCAGCCTGTCCTGCCCCCAGTTCGCAATCATGTATTGCAGTGTTGCGTCCAGTTGATCAGGCTGCGGAGATGCCTCTATCAGGCGCACAACGTCATCTACACTTGTGGCGCTGACACTGACCCGCCGCGGCTGGGGGATGTCAAAGATTTCATCCTCCACAGGATCAAAAGAGATGGGAACCTTGCCCAGCAGGGCGTATTCAACTGCCGTGGTGCACCCATTATGGATCATGCTCCGCGATGCCAGCAGCCACGGTACGAGCCTTGAATCATATTGCACGACAACATTTTCCAACCCGCTCACTTCCCGCCGCCAGACCAATGGATCTTCCGAAGGATGGGGTCGCACCACGATGCGCCGTTCGGGCAGGCGCTGCGCCAGTTCACGCGTCAGCCGCATCATTTCCACGAAAATCTTCTGGCGATGACGGATGTATGCAACCGGATGACCAGACTGACGGGCAATCTCCTCGGCACTCTTTTGGCACCTCTCTCTGCCAATGAGGTTGATCCAGCCAAAATTGGAATTGATGAGGATGAAATCGCCATGTTCTTCGCGAATGGCATGCGCCTGTTTTTCATGCAATGCCAGAAATGTTTTTCGCAGCAGATCTGCCCTGGGATTGCCCGTCACCAGTATGGGCGTGGTTACCCCGGCCTGCCGCAGGATGGCTTCATGCTCCTTGCCCCAGGCAAACAGCATGTCCACATGCTGCAAGGTTTGCAGGCCCACGCGCCGCTTTGCATAATACTCGGGGCTCAGCCACACCAGCCCCTCCTCGTCCCAGGCGATCAGCTTGTGCCCATATCGGCGCAGGCGCCTGGCAAAGGCATGGCTGCGTCTCTGGAATGATGACAGCAGGAAAATGCCCGTTGGCAGACGATGAAGCTGACTGCGCACTTCCATGGAGCTGCATATAGTGACCTCGAAGCCTTGCCGCAGCGCGAACAAGGCAAGCAACAATTTGGCATCAAGTTCCCTGGCTGCTGTTTCGACCGGGAGGTAGAGCAGTTTGCGCTTGGTCTTCATGCAGAAGATGCTCTTGCGGTTCAGGCATGCATGTCATGCACGCACACTGCATGACGAAGGCTTGTCGCGGGAGTATGGAGTGACAAGTCTGTCTGCATTAACTACAAGCTGGTGCTTTGGCAAGCAGCCTGCGGGCCACATGTTCATCATGATGGATCAGTATCCAGGATGACCCGACACATGCAAGCACGACGCATCGCCATCATTCCGGCGCGTTCCGGCTCCAAGGGGGTGCCGGACAAGAACATGCGCGTGGTGGCGGGCGAGACGTTGCTGGCGCGCGTCATTCGCTGTGCACAGGAGACAGGGCTGTTCGACCGCATCTTCGTCTCCACCGATTCGCAGCGCTATGCCGAGGAGGCAGCAAGGCTGGGGGTGGAGACGCCGTGGCTGCGCCCCGCCGAGCTGGCCTCGGACACCGCGCTGGTGGCCGATGCGCTGCGCCACACGCTTGATACCTTCGCCGAGCACGGGGAGGTGTTCGACACCATGGCCATCCTCGAACCGA
>JALSQZ010000202.1 GCA_026985055.1 Sedimenticola sp.
GGCTCCACGGCGAAGGAGAATGCCACATCGTGCCGGGAGAGCAAGCGCTCCGTTTCTTCCGTGAAGGTGCTGCTGCCGCCATAGGGATAGCAGAAGGTGCGCGGCTGCAGGGGGCCGAGGGCGCTCTCTAGCCAGGCGAACGACTCGCTTATCTCCCGCTCCTGCTCCTCGACCGACAGGCGGCTCATTACCGGGTGGCTGACGGAATGGCTGCCCACCACCATGCCGGCCTGCCGCAATGCCTTCAGCTCCTCCGGCCCCATGTAGAAGTTCGCCGCCAGCTCCGCCTCTTCATCGCCGAAGAAATGCGCCATCAAGGCATCCAGCACCGGCCCGCGATGCTCGTAGGCGAGGAAGTAGTTGAGCACACGCTTGATGAACAACACCTGCTGTGAATTTTCCTGATGCAAGTAGGTAAGCCTTTCGAACTCTTCCCGCCTGCGCTCGTCGATCATGTCGCCAGTCAACAAGGACAGCAACTGCTTGCTGATGCTTTCGGCATTGTGCCTGCCTAGCAGCAGATGCACACGATGCACCGGCTGCAGGGCGCTGTTGAGCAATGGTGCTGTGGACACGTAAAAAAGGCCAATGATTCCGCGCTTTTCCAGCTCCGGCAGGACCCATCGATAATGGTCCATCACGCCATCGTCGAAGGTCAGCAGAACGCCTTGCGGAAACGCTCCGCCTGCAAATGCACCGATGAAATCATCAAGACCGACAAAGCCGACGGTCTGGGAAAAATAATCCAGTTGGCGGCGAAAGTCCTCGATGTGCAGATATTTGAAGTACGGGAAGCGCGCCGGCTCTGGCCGCACATAATGGTACATGATGGCCTTCATGATGGCGCCTCTTCCTCCAGTATTGCCGGATTCTGCATAATGGGGCACCTGGCTTCTCTTCCAAGCCTTTCCGCAAGATAGCGCTGGATCATACCATTCTGAAAGTTTTCGTACAGTTGCGCGACTGCCTCCTCCGTAAAGTCCTGTTTCCTGTAATAACGCTCTTGCGAAGGGCGAGGTGGGGATGGCATTTCGCACAGTGTATCAAAACGTTGCACCAGACGAGCCGCAATGCCAGCCATGTCCCTGATGAGGCGGTTGCCTATCGTGTGTGGCGTATCGGCCCAGCAGATGTCTGCACGCATCTGATGAATGATGCGCCCCGTGTCTACGCCTGCATCAATGTGCATGAACGTGACGCCCACCAGCTCAGGTTCATCATTGACCAGTGGCCAGAAGTTCGTACCGCTGCCCCTGTACCACGGGGAAAGGCCCAGGTGGATGTTCACGAAACGACCGGCAAAATCCTGTAACAGGGATGACCGAATGATGGAGCAGCCATAGGCCACGAGCAGATCCGGTTGCAGGTTGCGGATGGCTTCCACATGCTCTTGCAGGTTGATGTCTCCCTTGGGAATGTGGCATGGAATTGAGCGATCTGGGGTCG
>JALSQZ010000203.1 GCA_026985055.1 Sedimenticola sp.
CCTGCAAGCCGATGAATAACATCGACTTTTGTCCGTTCGAACAATCTGGGCAAAAATCTCTCCGGGAAAATTCCGGATTCCGGTGCAATATTCGGGCTATAGCATTGCCGGTACCCTAATAGACAAGGAAGGATCGGGATAGGAACCGGGAAATCACACTTTCTGCTCCCAGGGGGAAAAAGAAAAACCCCGACCGGTATGCCCCGGCCGGGGTTTGTGGCTCGTGTTTCCGCTGAGCCGCAGGGAGACCTTTACATCATGCCGCCCATGCCACCCATGCCACCACCCATGTCGGGCATGGCGGGTGCTGCCTCTTCCTTCGGCTCCTCGGCTACCATGCACTCTGTGGTGATCATCAGGCTGGCCACGGAAGCCGCATTCTGCAGGGCGCTGCGGGTTACCTTGGTGGGATCGAGAATACCCATTTCAACCATGTCGCCATAGGCGCCAGTGGCAGCGTTGTAACCATAGTTGCCGTCACCATTGGCTACCTCGTTTTGCACCACGGAGGGCTCGCCACCCGCGTTGGCAACGATCTGGCGCAGGGGCTCTTCCATGGCGCGGCGCGCCAGGGTGATACCCACGTTCTGATCTTCGTTGTCACCCACCAGATCTTCAATGGCCTTCTCGGCACGTACCAGAGCGACACCACCGCCAGGTACGATCCCTTCTTCCACCGCAGCACGGGTGGCGTGCAGGGCATCCTCCACGCGAGCTTTCTTTTCCTTCATCTCCACTTCCGTGGCGGCGCCAACCTTGATTACGGCCACACCACCGGAAAGTTTGGCCAGACGTTCCTGGAGTTTTTCGCGATCATAGTCGGAGGAGGTTTCTTCCACCTGGGCGCGAATCTGCTCACAGCGGGCCTTGATGTCATCGGCACTGCCGGCGCCATCGATGATGGTGGTTTCTTCCTTGGAGATGCTCACCTTCTTGGCCGTACCCAGATCCTCCAGGGTGGCCTTTTCCAGGGAAAGACCCACTTCTTCGGAAATCACGGTACCGCCAGTGAGGATCGCAATATCCTGCAGCATGGCCTTGCGCCGGTCACCGAAACCGGGCGCCTTGACCGCGGCTACTTTCACGATGCCACGCATGGTATTCACCACCAGGGTGGCCAGGGCTTCGCCTTCCACGTCCTCTGCAATGATCAGCAGGGGGCGACTGGACTTGGCCACGGCTTCCAGCACCGGCAGCAGATCGCGGATATTGGAGATCTTCTTGTCATGCAGCAGGATGAAAGGATCTTCCAGCTCCACGCTCATGCTTTGTTGGTCATTGACGAAATAAGGCGACAGATAGCCACGGTCGAACTGCATGCCTTCCACAACCGCCAGCTCGTTTTCCAAAGAGGTGCCTTCCTCTACGGTAATGACGCCTTCCTTGCCTACTTTCTCCATGGCCTCGGCAATGATGTTGCCGATATTGGCATCAGAGTTGGCGGAAATGGAGCCTACCTGGGCGATAGCGGTAGAATCTTCACAAGGCTTGGACATCTCCTTGAGTTTTTCCACAGCGGCATCCACCGCCTTTTCCATACCGCGTTTCAAATCCATGGGGTTCATGCCGGCGGCGACTGCCTTCAGGCCTTCGCGCACCATGGCCTGAGCCAGTACGGTTGCGGTAGTGGTTCCATCACCGGCTACGTCAGACGTCTGGGAAGACACTTCCTTGACCATCTGCGCGCCCATGTTCTCGAACTTGTCGGACAGTTCGATTTCCTTGGCCACGGAAACCCCGTCCTTGGTAATGGTGGGAGCACCGAAGGATTTCTCCAGCACCACGTTACGACCCTTGGGGCCAAGAGTCACTTTTACGGCATTCGCCAATATGTTCACACCGGCCAGCATGCGCTGACGGGCTTCATCACCAAATCTCACTTCTTTTGCAGACATGTTTCCACTTCCTTAAATCTTGTTGAATTCGTTACGGGGTACATCCGTTGGACTTCAGTCCTCGATGACGCCCATGATGTCTTCTTCACGCATGACCAGCAGCTCTTCGCCACCAATCTTCACTTCCGTGCCGGCATATTTGCCAAACAGCACTTTATCGCCCACTTTTACGTCCAGCGGGCGAACATCGCCGTTTTCCAGAATTTTGCCATTGCCCGCGGCAACGACTTCACCCTGAATGGGTTTTTCGGTGGCACTGTCCGGGAGCACGATGCCGCCAGGGCTGGTGTGCTCTTCTTCCGTGCGACGAATGACCAGTCGATCATGCAATGGACGGATCTTCATAGATAAACTCCTAAAATCTTGTGTTTGTATGCAGGATAATCTTCGAGAGTGTTAGCACTCCCTCTCGGTGAGTGCTAATAATAGGGCCGGTTTGGGGAAAGTCAACCCCGTTTGACCGACAAAGCCACAAGGGCATTCCGATTTTTCTTAAGGGCATCTCGAAAAATCGAGATGCCCGTGTGGGACAGGGATGTCCCACCATTTTCGATCACCACAAGTGATTGAAAATGTAAGCAAAGAGGAAATCGCATTTTCTCTTTGCGACAAGAAAAATTTCATGGAAGGAATTTTTCGAGATCCCCTTAAGGAACCTCTGATTAATTCTGAGCGAAGCAGATTGTGATTCAAAATGTTCCGATACAAGGCGCAAATCGCGCGTAATAGCCCGCTATTGCGAAGATTTGCAACGCAGTAGCGGGACATTTTGGACGCAAGATGCGAGTTCATGATTTAATCAGAGGTTCCTTAAATCCATCCCTGGACTTTTTCAACCCTGGCACCGGAAAAGGCGGTATATCCCTATGCCGCACACAAGCTGTCGAAACACTGTGTTTTTCGACAGCCTGCGAGATCCCCGCAATTTCCGGGGATATCCGTCAATCATCTTCCTTGCGGTACTCCCCCTGAATGATGGTTACCCGGCGCACCGGCTCTTCATCCCGGGCGGCATCACCAGGCGCCGGCGACAGCCTACCGCTGTGGCGCAGCAGTGCCAGAATCAGACTGCGGCGCAAAGGCGGCACCAGCATGAGAAAACCCATGGCATCGGTGATGAATCCAGGGAATAAAAGCATCACTCCAGCCATCATCAATACAGCGCCTTCAAGCATCTCCAGCGCCGGAGCCTCGCCCCGGGCAAGGGTTTCCTGAACCCGCAGCAACACGGATACACCCTGCAAACGCACCAGGGCGGCGCCCAGAATTGCGGTGAATATGCTTAATAGTATGGTGGTCAGGGCGCCGATCTCGGAACCGACTTCAATGAGTACATAGAGCTCCAACAAAGGAGCGCCGACCAACAGCAGCAAGAAAATAAATCCCGGATTCATCTTGCATACCTTGGGGCAAATTCGTTTAATTCAATCCTCTTAAAGAAAAAGAATCAGGGAAATCCGGTCTTTTACAACATGAATAAACCCGAATACCTGCTGGTGTTATGCACTTGTCCGCCGGGCAAGGCTGCCGAACATCTGGCACAATCACTGGTCGAAAGAAGACTGGCGGCCTGTGTAAACATCAGCAATCCGGTAGTATCCATATATCGCTGGAAAGGCCGCACGGAAAAAGAACAGGAGGCGTTGCTGCACATAAAAATTCCCGCAGCAGGCTGGACTGCCCTGGAGCAGGCCATACTTGAACTCCATCCTTATGATGTACCTGAAATCATTGCCCTTCCCATTGGCCGGGGCAACCCATCCTATCTGAACTGGTTAGAGGAAAACTCATGCACAGACTGATCACCTTGCTGCTTCTTTTCGGCTTGAGCGCCGGTCTCCTTGCGGAAGAGGAGTTTCTCAAACCTGATCAGGCGTACAGTATTTCCGCCACCACCAGCGGTGACAAGATCCTGGTTCATTGGGATATTGCCGATGGCTATTATCTGTATCGCAACAAATTCCGGTTTAGCAGCAAAAATTCCGCTGTCTCCCTGGGCGAACCGGATTTTCCTCCTGGAAAAACCAAGCAGGATCCCTTTTTCGGCGAGATCGAGATCTACAAACACAGCGTGGACATTCCCCTGCCCATCCAGATCAAAGGGGACAAACCCAGTATGCTGGAGCTGGAAGCCCGCTCCCAGGGCTGCGCGGAAGCCGGCATATGCTACCCGCCACATACACAACAACTGCTGGTCGCCCTGGATGCCCTGGCCGATGAACCACCGCCGGTAGCGGACAGCGCCGCCCGGGATGCAAAGGAAAATCTGGTACAGATGAGCGGCTCGGAAGTGGAAGGCATTGCCCCCCAGTCCAGCCCGGCATCCAACACCGGGGAAACCTCGGCGCTGGATGCCCTGGGAGCGCTGGGTGATGATCTGGGACTGGAGGAGGACGATATCCTCAAACCCGATCAGGCCTACAGGCCCACGGTTGAAAGCACCGACGGCAAAAACCTGACAGTGCACTGGGAAATCGCCGATGGCACCTATTTGTATGAAGACAAGGTGAATGTCCGCATCCAGGGAGATGGTGTTGAACTCGGCCAGTATCAGCTCCCCGCCCCCAAGATCAAGCATGATTCCGTCAAACCTGACGGCAGCATCGGCGATGTCGCGGTATTCGTCCACAAACTGGATCTGAACATTCCCCTGATACGCAGCAACACCAATGCCACGGAGGCGACGGTAACCCTCAAGTACCAGGGGTGCGCCGAGCGTGGAATCTGTTATCCGCCGCAGAAAAAACAGTTCAAGCTGCAACTTCCCGCCATCAGCGCAGATGCCGGGGTATCCGGCGTTACCCCTGCCGCGCAGCCTCTGCCCGCTCCCCGAACCACGGCATCAGGCGAGCCTGGCGGCGTCGAGCAGTCCGAGCAGGACCAGATTGCTTCCCTGATGAAGAACAGCGGCACCTGGCTGATCATACTGACCTTCTTCGGCATCGGTCTGTTGCTTGCTTTCACCCCCTGCGTTTTCCCCATGATTCCCATACTCTCCGGCATCATCGCCGGTCAGGGCAGCGGCATTACCACGCGCCGGGCTTTCACCCTGTCGCTGGTGTATGTACTGGCCATGGCGGTCACCTACACTGCGGTCGGGGTACTGGCCGGGCTGTTTGGCGCAAGTTTCAATCTGACCGCGGCTTTCCAGAATCCCTGGATACTCAGCGCCTTCGCATTGTTGTTCGTTCTCCTGGCCCTGTCCATGTTTGGTTTCTATGACTTGCAACTGCCGGCCAGCTGGCAAACCAGGCTGAGCGAAATCAGCAACCGGCAAAAAGGCGGTGAACTGGGTGGCGTGGCCATCATGGGTCTACTTTCGGCGCTGATCGTCGGGCCTTGCGTGGCCCCGCCGCTGGCCGGCGCGCTGATTTACATCGGCCAAACAGGTGATGGCGTACTCGGCGGCGTGGCCCTGTTCGCCATGGCCATGGGCATGGGAGTTCCCCTGATAGCCATCGGCACCTCGGCGGGCAAACTGCTGCCGAAAGCCGGTGGCTGGATGGACGCGGTAAAGGCCGTTTTCGGTGTCATCATGCTGGCGCTGGCGATCAGCATGCTGGAGCGGTTCCTGCCCCCCATGTATCCCATGGCGCTCTGGGGCGCCCTGCTCATCGTTTCCGCGGTGTACATGGGCGCCTTGCGCCAGCTGCCAGCGGAAGCAGGCGGATGGAGCAAGTTGTGGAAAGGCCTGGGCGTGGTGCTGCTGGTTTACGGCATCCTGTTCCTGATAGGCGTGGCGAGCAACGGCAAGGATACGGTGCAGCCCCTGCGTGGCATTCTCGCGAGTAGTGGCGGCAGTACACAACCCTCTCATCTGGCATTCAAAAAAATCAAGAGTGTTTCTGATCTGCAAAGAGAACTTGCCAGTGCCAGAGCGGCTGGAAAACCGGTGATGCTGGACTTCTATGCAGACTGGTGCATCTATTGCAAACAGATGGAGAAAAATGTTTTCAACGAGCCCGCGGTGGTGTCCGCCATGAGCAATTTTGTGCTGCTCCAGGCGGACGTAACCGAACAGGACGAACAGGACAAGGCGCTGATGGATCATGTGGAAATACTGGCGCCACCAGCGATGCTGTTCTGGGGAACCGATGGCAGGGAAATCCACCATCTGCGCCTCATGGGTTACATGAACATGAGTGACTTCCTGGCCCATATCCGCAAGGTGCGCTAATGCACTTCCGGCAATTCCTGATCCTGGCTGTTGCCGGTGTGTTGCTCGGGGCTCTTGCCGCAGGCCTGTGGAAATGGCAGCAGCAGACACATCCGGTGGAAGCCGACCCGAACGGACCGGATATCCGGTTGCCCGATTTCAGTCTTCCGGATCTGGACAACAACCCCTGGCGGGCGGAAGAATGGCGCAACAAGATACTGGTGATCAACTTCTGGGCGACCTGGTGTCCGCCCTGCGCGCGGGAGATGCCGCTGTTCGAGCGCCTGCAAAAAACCTTCGCTGACCGGGATGTACTGTTCGTTGGTGTCGCCGTGGATGATGCCGATGAAGTGAAACGCTTTGTCCGGGAAAAATCCATCAGTTTTCCCATTCTGCTGGGAGATACCCGGGCCATGGATCTCATGGTTCAGCTGGGTGATCGTTTCAATGCCCTGCCCTATACCATCGTTGCCGATCATGGGGGCGTCATCGTGCTGCGCCGGTTTGGTGAAATCACGGAGCAGGATCTGGCCCCCCTGCTGGAAAAAATCACCCAGGGTCACTGATTCGAACCGGCTGCGCTTGACAGCCGGTTGAAAAAGTCCTTCCCCGGGTTTTTCAACATCCTATTAACCCGCATATTTCACCAGAACGCGCAAAATGTGGCTCTTCTCCGCTTTATTGAGTGAAAAAGGACACCAAATGCCCATGTAAGCTGTTGATAGTATGAGGT
>JALSQZ010000204.1 GCA_026985055.1 Sedimenticola sp.
CCAGATTGTTCGAACGGACAAAAGTCGATGTTATTCATCGACTTGCAGGGCGTTCGGGCAAGCTGGGTGAAAAGATCCCGGGAAAAACCGGATAGCATGACAGCTACGAACTGTATCCACGCAACATGCTGTAATTCAGCGTAAAAAACCCACATTTTGCGCGTTCTGGTGAAATATGCGGGATAGAACGCCATGACAAAAATACTGGTTATTGAAGATGATCGGGACATCGCTTTCCTGGTCGCCATGCATCTTCGGGATCAGGGTTCCGAGGTGGATATTTGCCATGATGGGCAGGAAGGCCTGGATAAGGCCCTGCAAGGCAACTACCAGCTGCTCATCCTCGATCTGATGTTGCCTGGCGTGGATGGCCTCGAAATCTGTCGTCAGGTACGCGCCATGGATCATTACACGCCCATTCTGATGCTTACTGCAAGGAGTTCGGAAATGGATCGGGTGCTGGGGCTGGAAATCGGCGCCGACGACTACTTGGGAAAACCGTTCAGCGTGCGCGAACTGGTGGCTCGGGTGCGAGCCATCTGCCGACGCATGTCGGCGCTGAAACAATCTTCCCAATCACCTCCGGAGATACTCAAACTCAATGGCCTGGAAATCGACCGCAACGGGCGCACCGTAAGACTGGATGAATCCCCCCTGGACCTGACTGCCCGTGAGTTTGATCTGCTCTGGCATTTTGCCGAACACCCCGGCCAGGTATTCAGCCGTTGTCAGCTCCTGGATGCAGTATGGGGTTACAGCCATGAAGGCTATGAACATACGGTCAATTCCCATATCAACCGATTGCGCGCCAAGATAGAAAAAGACCCTTCCCATCCCGAATTCATTCTCACGGTATGGGGGGTCGGGTACAAATTCGCCACCAATGAGGAGCTGCACCAATGATTCGTCTTGCCAGCCTGTATGGAAAAATGGCGCTGCTGCTTTTCCTGTTGCTGCTGATACTCGGAGCTGCCTTTCTCTGGCTGCTCAGCCATACTTCCAGAAGCTATCAGCAAGAGGTGATGCAAAAGCTGAACGTGGATCTGGCGCAACATCTGGTCGAGAGCGACTCCCTGCTCGCCAATGGCAAAGTCAATCAGCAGGCACTGGAGCATCTGTTTCATTTGCTCATGGTCATCAATCCCTCCATAGAAGTGTATCTTCTGGATCCCAAGGGCAAGCTGCTCGCCTATTCCGCACCGGCCGGAAAAGTAGTACGCGAAAATGTCGATCTTGCTCCCATCCGGAAATTCATCACCGGAAACAACGAATACCCGCTGAAAGGTGATGATCCACGCTCCCTGGATGGAAGCAAGGTGTTTTCCGCCTCCCCCATACGCAGAAACGATCAGCTTCAGGGCTATTTGTATGTCATCCTGGGCAGCCAGGCCTATGACGGAATCGCCAGCCAGATTGCCAACAGTTACGCTCTGCGAGTAGCGGCAGGCGTGTTGCTGAGCGCTCTGAGCATCAGCCTGTTGTTCGGCCTGGGAGGTTTTGCCTTCATTACCCGACGGTTGCGGCTGCTGGCCAGAATCATGCGCAACAACTCTCCGGGAAAGGTTTCCGGCCATCCACCCCGTTATCCGGAAAGAGCGCGCAAGCATCCGGACGAGATTGAAATCCTGGGACGCAGTTTCAACACCATGGCGGACCGCATCGACAACCAGATGCAGGCCCTGACCCGCAACGACGCCCAGCGAAGGGAAATGATTGCCAATATCTCGCACGACCTGCGCACACCACTCACCTCCCTGCATGGCTATCTGGAAACACTACTGCTGAAAGACCCGCAGCTGAACGCCGAGGAACGGCAGCGGTATCTGCGCATTGCAAACAAGCAAAGTCATCAGTTGATACGCCTGGTTTCCGAACTGTTCGAGCTGGCAAAACTGGATTCCTGCGAAACCATGATCAACATAGAAGCCTTTTCCCTGGCGGAACTGGTGCAGGACGTGGTGAACAAATTCCGCCTGAAAGTAGGAAAAAAGCAGATTGAGCTGCGTGTGAACTGTCCACCTTCCCTGCCTTTTGCCTACGGGGATATCGGGCTGATACAGCGGGTGCTGGACAATCTCATTGAAAACGCCCTTCAGCACACCCCGGAAAACGGGCAGGTGCGGGTGTCACTGACATCGGATCACAAGAATATCGCCGTCGAGATATCAGACACCGGCTGCGGGATCCCCGGAGAAGAACTACCGCATATCTTCGACCGCTTCTACCGCCTGGACAAGAGCCGCCGACCGGGAGACCTGCATGCGGGACTGGGTCTGGCCATTGCCAAACGTATTCTTGAGTTGCACAACGGCCACATCTGGGCCCGCAGCGGTCTCAACCAGGGCACCACCTTTGGCTTCCAGTTTTCAGCCCAGCCCTTTGTGACAGAAATGTGATATTTTCGTGACGAGTACGGGACATGCGTGGTTCATGATTTGTTCAGGGAACCTCGAAAAATTCCTTCCATGGAATTTTTCTCGTCGCAAAGAGAAAATGTGATTTCCTCTTTGCTCACATTTTCAATCACTTGTGGTGATTGAAAATGGTGGGACATCCCTGTCTCACTCGGGCATCTCGATAATTCGAATGCCCATTACAGCAACAATGCTGCCAATACCAAATATGGAGGAAAAATCATGAATCCCAAACTGCACCTGTCCGGCCTGCTGGCACTGCCCCTGTTCCTCGCCGCAGCAAGTACACAGGCTGATGACTATCAGGTAACCATCACCAATCTCACCCAGGCCCAGTCCTTTACCCCGATACTTGTAGCCACCCACAAGCCGGGACATCCGGTATTCACTCCCGGTCAGGCCGCATCATCCGACCTGGAAGCCGTTGCCGAAGGCGGCGATATCGGCCCTCTGCGGGCGACTCTGGACGCCTCCGGGAGCGTGCATGAAACGGTCGCATCCGATGGACTGCTGGGGCCGGGCGAAAGTGTCACCCTGATGCTGAACGGCAGCAGAAAATACCGCTATCTGTCTCTGGTTTCCATGCTCATCCCCACCAACGATGCCTTCATTGGCATCAGCGGCGTCAAGATGCCAAAAAAGAAAAACAATCCAAGCATGATTTTCGTGCCCGCGTATGATGCCGGAACCGAAGTCAACGATGAACTTTGCGCAAACATCCCCGGACCGGTTTGTGGCGGCTCCGGCATGTCTGCGGCAAATGGCGAAGGCTTCGTTTCCATACATCCCGGCATCCATGGCGTAGGCGATCTTTCTGCTGGGACCTACGACTGGCGCAATCCCGCGGCGCTGGTCAAGATTGAACGCATGGATTGAAGCGAAGAACCTTTCCGTCCCGTGGCAATCTGTATTGCCGCCAAAGAAAAAGGCTTACGCGTAAACGTAAGCCTTTTTTGTATGGCGTCCCCTAGGGGAGTCGAACCCCTGTTACCGCCGTGAAAGGGCGGTGTCCTAGGCCTCTAGACGAAGGGGACAAGTAAACTTGTCGCTGTTACCGGCTTCCGGGAAAGACCGGTTTGTTGGTGGAGCCAGGCGGGATCGAACCGCCGACCTCAACACTGCCAGTGTTGCGCTCTCCCAGCTGAGCTATGGCCCCGCTCAAGTACCTCTGGAACCTCGCGGCGCCAAGGCATCCTCAAGAGGCGCGTATGATAATCCAGCCGTTTTTCCCTGTCCACAGTTTTTGCAAGATTTTTTCAGATCAGCCCCCGCCCCAGGAATCCCTCAGCGTTACCACACGGTTGAATACCAGCTTTCCCGCTTTGGCCTCGCGGGTATCGCGGCAGAAATAGCCTTCGCGCTCGAACTGGAAGCGCTCACCGGGCTGGGCGTCCGCGAGCGCCGGTTCCAGCATGGCCTGGCGCACGGTCAGGGATTCCGGATTGAGAAATTCCTGAAATGGCTTGTCCTTCTCCCCATCCGGCGCGGGCACGGTGAACAGGCGGTCATACAGGCGCACTTCAGCAGGAACCGCGGAAAGCGCGGGTACCCAGTGGATCACGCCCCTGACCTTGCGCCCTTGCGGATTCTTTCCCAGGGTATCCGGATCATAGGTACAGTGCAGTTCCTTGATCTCGCCACTGACGTCCTTTACCACTTTTTCACAGATGATGGTATACGCGTTGCGCAGACGTACTTCTCCGCCAGTGACCAGACGCTTGTATTTCTTGTTTGCCTCTTCGCGGAAATCCGCCCGGTCTATCCACAGTTCCCGAGAGAATTTCAACTCCCGCGTGCCCATGCTTTCATCCTTGGGATGATTGGGTCCGCTGAGCGTCTCTTCCTGTTCTTCCGGATAGTTGGTAATGACCACGCGCAAGGGGTCGAGAACCGCCATGCGGCGTGGCGCGCAACGATCAAGATCTTCGCGAATACTGGCTTCGAGCACCCCCATTTCCACAGTACCGTCAGATTTGGTCACGCCGATGCGATTGCAAAAATCACGAATGGCGGCAGGTGTGTAACCCCGCCGGCGCAACCCGGCAATGGTGGGCATGCGCGGATCATCCCAGCCCTGTACATGACCTTCTGTCACCAGCTGGGTGAGCTTGCGCTTGCTCATGACCGTATATTCCAGATTCAACCGGCCAAATTCGATCTGGCGCGGATGACAGGGAATGGTGATGTTGTCCAGGTACCAGTCATAGAGGGGACGGTGATCCTCGAATTCCAGGGTACACAGCGAATGGGTGATCCCTTCCAGGGCGTCAGAAATGGGATGGGTAAAATCGTACATGGGATAGATGCACCAGGCATCACCGGTCTGATGATGCACCACGCCCCGGCGAATCCGGTAGATGGCCGGATCACGCATGTTCATGTTTGGTGACGCCATATCGATTTTTGCGCGCAAGGTACGGGCGCCATCGTCGAACTCCCCGGCCCGCATGCGCTTGAACAGATCGAGGTTCTCTTCCACGGATCGGTCACGAAAAGGGCTGTCCTTTCCCGGTTCGGTCAGCGTGCCCCGGAATTCACGCACCTGATCGGCATTCAGGTCGCAGACATAGGCCTTGCCTTTTTCAATGAGTTCGATGGCAAAACCATAGAGCTGCTCGAAGTAGTCGGAGGCGAAATACTGCCCCGCCCACTGATAGCCCAGCCAGCGCACATCGTCCTTGATCGCTTCCACATACTCCTCGTCCTCCTTGTGCGGATTGGTATCATCGAAGCGCAGGTTGCACTGACCATGGTAATCCTCCGCAATACCGAAATTGAGCACAATGGATTTGGCGTGCCCGATATGCAGGTAGCCATTGGGTTCCGGCGGAAAACGGGTATGAATGCTGCTGTGTTTACCCGAAGCCAGATCGTCTTCAATGATCTGGCGAATGAAGTTGGTCGGTTTGTTGTTTTCAGTCATGACAGCTTCTGTATATAGTCGATGGCCTTGTCGATTCGACGCAGGCAGGCCTCGCGGCCAATCATTTCCATGGTGAGATCCAGATCCGGTGAGGGTGCGCCACCGGTTACCGCAACACGCACCGGCATGGCCACCTTGCCAAAACCCACACCCAGGGTCTCTACCGCCCCGGCTATCACAGCATGGATGTCTTCACGAATCCAGTCGGGCAACTCCGCCAGACGGGCGCGCACCAAAGCCAAAGGCTCCAGGGCCCCCGTCTTGAGAGCCTTTTTTGCCGCTTTCTGGTCAAAGTTTTCGAAATCCCGATAATAGAAGGCACTGATCTGCGCCAGCTCCGCCAGGGTACTGGCCCGCTCCCGCTGGGCTTCCACCACGGCAACCAGATCCGGGCCCTGAGCGGGATCGATATCCAGCTTGCCCAGATGGGGAGAAAGCAGATGGGCGATCCGCCCGGGATCATCACTTTTGAGGTAATGCTGGTTGATCCACAACAGCTTGTCCGTATTGAAGGCCGAGGGAGCCTTGTTCACTTCGTCAAGTTCAAACAGCTGGACCATCTCGTCCAGGGAAAAGATTTCCTGATCCCCATGGGACCAGCCAAGACGTACCAGATAATTGAGCAAGGCTTCCGGCAGGAAACCCTCTTCCCTGTACTGCATGACACTCACCGCACCATGACGCTTGGACAGACGCGCACCGTCATCCCCGAGAATCATGGGTAGATGAGCATATTGCGGCACCGGCAGGTTCAGCGCCTGCAACAGGTTGATCTGCCGGGGGGTATTGTTGATATGGTCATCACCGCGAATCACATGGGTGATGTTCATGTCCGCATCATCCACTACCACAGTAAGATTGTAGGTGGGTGAACCGTCACTGCGACGGATGATCAGATCATCCAGTTCCTCATTGGCAACACGGATGCGGCCGCGCACCAGATCATCGAACACTACTGCGCCACTGACCGGATTGCGGAAACGGATCACATGTGGCCGGGAAGGGTCGATCTCCCGTTGGCGACAGTGTCCATCGTAACGGGGCTTGAGCTTGCGCTTCATCTGCTCTTCACGCAACGCATCCAGACGTTCTTTGGAACAGTCGCAGCGATAGGCCAAGCCCTTTTCCAGCAGTTGCTCGATGACTTCATTGTAACGGTCGAAACGATGGGTCTGGTAGAAAGGGCCTTCATCGTATTCCAGACCCAGCCAGGTCATGCCTTCGAGAATGGCGTTCACCGATTCCTGGGTGGATCGCTCCAGGTCGGTATCTTCGATACGCAATACGAACCGGCCGCCATGCTTGCGTGCATAGAGCCAGGAAAACAGGGCGGTGCGCGCCCCGCCAACATGAAGATAGCCGGTGGGACTGGGAGCGAAGCGGGTTCTGACAGTCATGGGTTTGAACCTGAATCCGTGGGTTCAGGTTTGAAATCAGTGAAAAATCAATCGTGCATTTTATCAGGCTGCCGGCAAAGAATGGCGGATTTTTCCTGTC
Organism: Sedimenticola sp.; assembly: GCA_026985055.1. GTDB lineage: Bacteria > Pseudomonadota > Gammaproteobacteria > Chromatiales > Chromatiaceae > Thiolapillus. The sequence continues at coordinate 6,835 of JALSQZ010000204.1, forward strand.
TTCGATGCAGACTGACAATGTTTCTGATTTGTTCTATAATAGAACCAGTATAGCACCGAAGGAGTCATCCATGTCCCTGCCCAATCTCACCCGCCGACAACAGGAGATCTACGAATACCTGGTGGAGAATCTCGACCGTTTTCCCCACCCTCCCACCCTGGATGAACTCTGTGCCGCACTCGGGCTGAGTTCCCGCGGTTCCTTGCACAAACAGTTACAGGCACTCATTCAGGAAGGTCTCGTTGAACCCATGAACAACCAGCGTCGCGGCATCCGGCTTGCCCGGCATCCCGAAGAAAACACCATCGCAGACGACAACAGGCTGCCGCTGTATGGACGAATTGCCGCCGGCCAGCCCATAGAAGCCATTGCCGGACATGAGACCATCAGCGTGCCCCCGCCCCTGTGCACGAACAAGCCCTGTTATGTACTGGAAGTCAAGGGCGATTCCATGATCGAGGAAGGCATACTGGACGGTGACTGGGTAATCATTGAAAAACGCGACACGGCGCGCAACGGTGAAATCGTGGTGGCGCTGATAGATGGCGAGGAAGCCACCCTGAAACGCATCGAACAGCAGCAAGGCAAGGTAATTCTGCATCCGGCCAATGCCAGCATGCAAGCCATGACCTTCCTGCCGGAACAGGTACAGATCCAGGGCGTACTGGTGGGACAGATGCGCAGCTACCATTGACCTGAATCCCGCTTACAGGCTGTTGAAGCCGCAGATTTCGCAACACTGTTTTTTCCTCAAAACAACCCCATGTTTTATCTGTGCCACTGGTACGAATAGAGGAAAATTCAATGGAAAATCTGCAAGGCGGCATACTCGGCTGGGTAAACGAAGGCCGCCCCATTCAGAACTATCTGGGTACGCTGAAAATATCCCTGACTCTGGACAGACAGGTCAACAAGGCGTCAGGAATAATAGACGTAACGCTCAAGCTGCTCGATGACCACCTGTTGCTCCGATATGATGTCCTTGACGATATCGCCGATGGATACCAGCCCCATCAGTTCGCCGTGATCCAGTACCGGCAGATGACGAATCCGCTTTTCCGTTATCAGGGCCATGCATTCGGAAACTTCCGTTTCCGGCCCCACCACTACCAGTTCCCTGGTCATGACATCTCCCACCGGGGTGTTTTCCGAACGCTTTCCCGTGAGAATGACCTTGCAGGTATAGTCCCTTTCTGAAAAGAGTCCCACCGGCTTGCCGTCCCTGACAACCACCAAGGCGCCTATGCCCTTGTTCGCAAGCTCTCCAATGGCATCCAAGACCGTTTTGCCAGCATCGATGGTATGCACCAACCGACCTTTCTGCTCCAGAATATCCTGTACTGTCTTCATATCCTTGTTCTCCAGTTTATAGGGTTATAAGGAATACAAAACAAAGCATAGTCGGAAAAATGCCCCTCTGCTGAAGTCTTCACCCAAATGAACGCCCCCGCGCGCTACCTATCTTGCGGAATCAAAAGGGAAAACCACCTGGAGGCATACCCCCCCCAGGAGGCATTCCGCCACCGGGCATCTTGCCCTTCATGCCACGCATCATCCTCGCCAGGCCGCCCCCCTTCATTTTCTTCATCATTTTCTGCATCTGCTGGAACTGTTTCATCATGCGGTTGATATCCTGCACCTGGGTTCCCGAACCCCGGGCGATGCGGCGCTTGCGCGCTCCCTTGATGATATTTGGAAATTCCCGTTCCTGGGGCGTCATGGAGTTGATGATGGCAATGAGCTTTTTGATCTCCTTGTCCCCGGCCTGGGCCTTGACTGCATCAGGAACCTGGCCCATGCCCGGCAGCTTGTCCATAAGGCTGGCCACGCCTCCCATGTTGGCCATCTGCTCCATCTGTTCCTTGAAGTCGGAAAGAGTGAATCCCTGCCCCTTGTGCAGTTTCCTGGCCAGTTTGGCGGCCTTTTCCTTGTCCACCTTTTCGCTGATTTCCTCTACCAGGGAGACCACGTCCCCCATGCCAAGGATGCGCGAGGCAACGCGATCCGGATGGAAGGGCTCCAGACCAGAGCTCTTTTCCCCCACACCGAGGAACTTGATCGGCTTGCCGGTAATCTTGCGAATGGAAAGGGCTGCCCCGCCCCGGGCATCACCATCCGCCTTGGTAAGAATCACGCCGGTAAGAGGCAGTGCGTCATTGAAAGCCCTGGCGGTATTGGCGGCATCCTGACCGGTCATGGAATCGACCACGAACAGGGTCTCCACGGGACTGACGATCCTGTGCAGTTCCTTGATCTCCGACATCATCTCGTCGTCGATATGCAGGCGACCGGCGGTGTCCACGATCAGCACATCCACATGAGCCTTTTTCGCCGCCTTCAGTGCAGCCTTGGCAATCGCCGCCGGTTTCTGCCCGGGATCACTGGGAAAAAAGTCGGCATCCACTTCTCCGGCAAGGGTCTGCAGCTGGTCAATGGCTGCAGGACGATACACGTCGGTACTGACCACCATGACCTTCTTTTTTTCCTTCTCCTTGAGAAAACGGGCCAGCTTGCCGGTACTGGTGGTCTTGCCCGAACCCTGCAGACCCGCCATGAGTATCACCGCTGGCGGCTGGGCGCGCAGATTCAGTTCTTCATTGGCTTCGCCCATGACCTTGACCAGTTCGTCATTGACGATCTTCACCAGGGTCTGGCCAGGGGTCAGGCTCTTGAGTACGTCCTCACCCAGCGCCTTTTGCCGAACATCATCCACGAACTCCTTGACCACTGGCAGAGCCACGTCTGCTTCCAGCAATGCCATGCGTACTTCACGCATGGTGTCCTTGATGTTGTCTTCTGTAATGCGCCCCTGACCGCGCAGGTTTTGTACAACACGCCCAAGGCGATCGGATAGATTGTCGAACATGATGTCTCAGTCCAGCTTGATATCGATGATTCTGTCGATTATATCGGTTATGCAGGACTTTCGATATGTATGGCGATATGCCATCATTTCATCCCATGGAAAACACCTTCATCATGATCCTGGCAGTGGTTCTCTACGCCCTGGCCGGAACCGTGTTCATATTGCGTCTGTTTCGTGCCGACAATGCGCAACGCCCGGGGAAACACATCGGCCTTGGCCTGGGCTTTCTGGCGCTGTTGCTGCACGCCTGGCTGCTCTACCAGAGTGTGCATATCATGCAGGGGCTCAATTTCAGTTTCTTCAATGCGGTATCCTTTGCCGCCTGGGTCATTGCCCTGCTCTACCTGCTGGCCGCCCTGAGCAAGCCGGTGGAATCCCTGGGCGTGATATTGCTGCCGATTGCCGCCCTTACCCTGCTCCTGGACTATTTCTTCCCCGGGGTACGCATGTTGCCGCCCCATACCGACTGGCAACTGCGCGCCCATGTCATCAGCTCCATTCTGGCCTACAGCGTTCTGGCCATGGCCGCGGTACAAGCGGTGCTGCTGGCGGTGCAGGACAGGGCGTTGCGCAAGCACCATCCTGGCGGCTTCATCCGCTCCCTGCCTCCATTACAAACCATGGAAGAGCTGATGTTCGAAATGATCTTCATCGGCTTCCTGCTACTGACCCTGGCCCTGGCCAGTGGCTTTGTGTTTCTGGACGACATGTTCGCCCAGCATCTGGTGCATAAAACCCTGTTGTCCATCCTGGCCTGGCTGTGCTTCGCGGTACTCCTGTGGGGCCGCTACCGGTTCGGCTGGAGAGGCCGTACCGCCATTCGCTGGACCATGACCGGCTTCGTGGTGCTGGGGCTGGCCTATTTCGGCAGCAAGGCAGTGGTGGAACTCATTCTCAAACGCTGAGCCGGCTTTTGCTATAATCCGCGCCACATTGCCCTCGTAGCTCAGCAGGATAGAGCAGCCGCCTCCTAAGCGGCAGGTCGGACGTTCGAATCGTCTCGAGGGCGCCAATTTTTCCTGTTCGGCCCTGACCCATGACCGCAACTTACCCCTACAGCGAACTGCAAGCCAAACTTGGGTTTGGGCAAGCTCTTCCATGGACGGAACACTGGTCTGCCGCCGAAGACTTTCTGTTGCTGATCGCCGACCATTGTCTGACGCAAAAACCCGCCAGCATTCTCGAATGCAGCAGTGGTCTGAGTACCCTGGTACTGGCGCGTTGTTGTCAGCTCAATGGCCGGGGACAGGTGCTCAGCCTGGAAAACGGTGAAGAATACGCCCGGGCCACCCGGGAAAATCTCGCAGCTTTCGGCCTGGCGTCCCATGCCAGGGTGCTGCATGCCCCCCTGAGCCATCAGCAGGTCGATGACCGCGAGTTTCAGTGGTACAGGCCCGATGAAAGCTTGCCGGCGACTATCGACATGCTGGTGGTGGATGGCCCCCCCGGATTCCTGCAGCCTTGTTCCCGTTATCCCGCCCTGCCCCTGCTGCGAAGCCGGCTGGCGGATGGCTGCCATGTGTTTCTCGATGATGCCGCCCGTGACGACGAGAAAGAAATCGCCCGCCGCTGGCTGGGGGAGAACCCGGCGCTCAATCACCAATATCTGGATTTCCGGCGCGGCTGCTCGGTTTTCGTGCTGAAGGGTAAATCAGCCTGAGGCGTTGTGCCGCACCCGCCATTCTGCCAGAGCCGCTTGCAGATCACCTTCGGCATTCACCGCCTGCCAGAAACGGGGAAAGTCTTCCATCGCCTTTTCCAGCCGCACCTCCATGCAACGGCTCTTGTTGCGCAGGAACAGGCGGATATTGGCTTCCACGCTATCTACATAGTCGCGGGCCAGTTCCAGAGGCGCGGCCCCGGCTCGCCCCCCCAGGAGCACGCCTTCCCGCCATGCCTGCATGATGCCGAAATCCATGCGCCGGGCGAAGCTGTTGGCCGTGGCTTCCCGATCCCGGTACAGATGGACATAGTAGGCGTCATCACCATATTTTTCTTCCAGGCGCCCAAGAATCCAGCATAGCCGGTTGTCTGCCTCAATATGGTTTTGTGCGTAATCCAGACGAGATGGCCCGGTCAAATGGATGCGGGTTTCATGCCCGGCGCTGTAGTTGTTCATGTGTTCACAGGCACGAATGAAAGTCGTGGAACCGCAGCGCCCGGTATTGAGCACGAAAACATTCATTGCAGTAACTGCCTCCACAAGGCTCGTTCGCCTCTGTAATCCTGCAAGGCGCGAGCCATGCTGTCCAGGCGCTGGCTGCGGTGTTCCGGAGAAAGCATCTGGCGTACACCCAGGGCCTGGTCACCAAAACTGCGGTTCATGCTTTCGAGAAAACGGCGCATCCGCACAAGCACGTCCTCATCCTCTTTCCACCATTGTGCGGTGTCGTTCACCAGGGCATCCAGCGCAGCCGTCCGGGACAGAATATCCTGACGTTTGCTGGCATAGCGTTGCGCCATCCCGGCTTCCACTTCTTCGAGAACATCACGAATCTCTTTTTCTGACAAGGCATTGCCAGGATAACCCTGTTCAACCAGTCGAATCATGCTGAAAAGCATCACGTCGCCGTAGTATTGGCGTTCGAATTCGCCACTGATATCCGAATATGCCCCCTGATGCTCAATGCCGGAACGAAACTCCGAGCGTCCTTGCTCCGCCAGGGTACGCTTGTGCAGCAAGGGCAGATTGGCGGACAGGAAGCCATTCCCCTGCTCGGCGGCGATGATGCGCCCGAGTACCGGCCCGGCCATTCGCAGTCCAAGGGAGGCAAATGGGATGAAATACTCCAGTCCCGCGCGGTTCAATACATAATTGCCCGTATACACTGTACGCGCCGGCGCCTGGGTATCCGCCAGGGGAAGAAATTCATAGGCCGTCTGGCGGGTCAGGTGTTCCCCATCAAAAAAGCGGTTCAAACCCGCCGCATATTCCTCCAGGCAACGCCGATGGTCATGCGCTTCACGCAAGGGACAATGATAGTCGAAATGACCTTGTTCGTTTTTGAAGCCAAACAACTCCGCCATATCGTGGTAAGCCGCATCATTGGCGTAGATGACATTCGGCCCATGAAAGCTGCACCGCGCATTCGGCTCCACATGCGTCAAACGAGCCAAAAAGGCCTGTACATCATCCAGGAAATTGGCGGCCATGACCGCAGGCGATACCGGCGGATCGCCCACCACTTTGCCTGTGAATACATTTATCTCCTGGCGGGCAAACAGCCGGTCCAGATGAAACAGATAGTTCAGGGCATATTCATCGGTAGCGCGGAACTCCTGGTCGCTGTCCACGAACCAGAACAGCAGCTTGCTGTTACTGGCTTTATGGCGAGCCAGTTCCAGATAGCTGATATTGCGCATGATGGATGCTCCCTTGTGCCAGAAGCGCCTGGCATTCACATTTCCCAGCACGCCTTGCAGGGCTTGCTGACAGTCACTGTCCAATTCCGCCAGCCGTTGCCGCTGCTGATCCTGACCAAAATATTCACAGTGCAGCTCCGGGGAATCGAACCCGTCCAGCATGCGCTGATGCTCAAGAATATGCTCCGCATGCCGTGAGTCATCCGCCACCAGCACCGAGAGCCGCCCCCAGGGAAAGGCCTGGCGAAGCTTTTCCAGACTGCGCAGACAAGCGAGCAGATGACGGGGCCGATCCGCCACGGGAATCACCACCACAAACTCATGGCGCGGATCATTTTCCTGCTTCTGCAACCAGGCATCTGTTTCCCTGACAATGGCCTGATAGTTTTTCAGAACCGCCTGATCGAGATTACCGTCCTGCCACATGGCGTTTTCCAGCCGGGGAAACAACTGGTCACAGATTGCCAGCAGGGAAGAAGTCTCCGGCTGTTTGCAAAAGGCTGAATACAAGGCGGCGATGCCCGCATCATCCACTGATTCAAGGTATGCAGACAGGCCGGGAAGCGGATCACAAGGCATGACGGACTCAGCGACGCGATGAATAGTTGGGAAAACTGTTCCTGTCGATAGGCATTTCAATGAGATTGACGGCATTTTGCAGATCGGCATCCCGAAACAGGCGTTCTATGGCTTGTTCCGTATCCACGAGTATATGATTGATGCCAAAAGCCTCCGCCAACCTGGCATAGTCCGGGTTCACGAAATCACAGTCAATGAAACGCTTGCGATATTGCTGATGCTGATTCTTGCGAATCAGCCCCATGGTGGCATTGTTGAACAGCAGGATGTTCAAGGGCCGCTCATAGTTCACTGCGGTCATGATCTCCATACAGCACATCTGGAAGCCGCCATCTCCAATGACGGCAAAACAGGGACTGGCCTCATGGAACTGGGCGCCAATGGCGGCGGGAATCGCATGTCCAAGAGAAGAAATCCCGGAATTGGGAAAATAGCGCGCCTGACTGGAGACCCGATAGAAATTCTGGGCAAATATGATATTGTCATCGAACACCACCGCATCTCTTGCAAAATGCCGTTCCAGCTCCCGGTAGAATTTTTCCACCAGTGCAAAACCTGACTGGAATATCTCATAACCCGATCCCGAATCAGCAGTTTCCGCGACATCTTCTTCAGCGACATCAGCCGGGGGCGTATTACGTGCTTCCAGATGACGCAGTACATCATCGAGGATCTTGCGAATGTCCCCCTGAATGGCCAGATCTGCCTGAAACACCTTTTCCAGCTGTTCGGGATTCACATCGACCTGAATCACTTTACGACCGGCGAGCAGTTCCCTATCCCAGACATAACTGGTCCTTTCATTGAAAGCCGCTCCCAGCACCATCACCAGATCCGCCTGCTCCACGATATGCCGATAGGCCTTGCCACTGGAAGAAACGCCCAGACTGCCAAGAGCCAGGGGAGATGCCTCATCTATCACGCCCTTGGCCTTGAGGCTGGTGGCCACGGGAATGTTCAACCATTGACTGAGGCGGCTCAACGATTCCCGGGCGCCGGCGCGAAGACAACCATAACCGGCCACGATAACCGGATGGCGCGCTTCCAGCAGCATGTCCACAATATCTTTGGCATTGGCGCAGGAAGGCTCATGCGTCTGCACATGGGCCCGGGTCATTACATCATCGAGAACCGCGGCATCCACTTTTTCATTCTGTACGTTGAAAGGCAGACTCAGCAGCACTGGCCCGGGATTGTCGGCAAGCAGGATGCGCGAAGCACGATTGAGTACATTTCCCAGGTAGTCGGTACGCTCGATGATGCGGTTGTAGCGCGTAATGCCCTGGAAGAGAGCAATCTGGTCGATACTGCCACCCTCGCCGGAACTTTCCTGAAGCCCCCCACGACCAAAGATATGCGTGGATGTCTCACCGGTGATCGCCAGTACCGGCTGCCGGTCGGCATAGGCATTGGCAATGCCGGTGACCAGATTGGTGGCTCCAGGCCCGGCAGTGGTAATGCAAGCGCCGATGCCTCCCGAGACACGGGCATAGCCTCCCGCCATGAAAGACGCCCCCTGTTCGTGCTTGGCCAACACGGTCTGAATGGAGGAATCGTACAAGGCATCGTACACGGGCAGGATATGCGCACCGGGCATGCCGAAGATATGGCGTATGCCCAGTCTTTCCATGTACCTGGTGACCAGCTCGGCAACGGTGGATGTCATCTGTCAGTCATGTAACCCCGCCGGAACTGCAACGGCCGGCTTGAGATGGATTCTGCGCACGATACTAGGATATACGGGCATTATCAAACTGGAAGAACCCGCTGATTGCAGGGTATCATGCAGATCATCGTTTCTTCTTCACCTGCCTGACCGGAGCCACCATGCGCGCTGCCCTGTTGATATTGTCCCTGAGCCTTTTGTCCGGCGTTTCCATGGCCGCTTCCGGCTGGCAGGAATGCAGGCAACTTGCCAATGACAGCCAGCGCCTGGCCTGCTATGACGAATATGCAGCCATGCTGGAACGGAAAAACCGTCCCCCCGGCAAGGAGGAGCAGAAAGCCGCGTTTGGCCTGCCCAAAACCTCTCCCGCCGATGAGCTGGAAGGAATACAGGCAGTGATTCGCAAGATCGAAAAAAGCGCCCGGGGGCAACGCACCCTGTACCTGGACAATGGCCAGATCTGGCGGCAACTGGGAAGCAGCTCCCAGCCCCGGCTGAAAAGCGGCAAGCAGATCATCATCGAACGCGGTGCGCTGGGTTCCTACGTTCTCAAGCCAGTGAACAGCAACCGCAGCATGCGGGTAAAGCGGCTGCACTGATGTCTGACTGCTGCGCCACGAATACAAAGCCGAAACAGCCCTGCCCCTGTTGTGGGCAAGCGGGCGCAGCGGTCAACAATAGAACCCTGTGGCATCACCTGAAGCGACCCTGGGAGCGGGAAATCATGGAAGCCTGGTTCTGTGACAACCCCGAGTGCGAGGCTGTCTATTTTCTTGCCGATCAGCGCATCTTCACCCAGGCAGACGTCCGTACGCCCGTAGGCATCAAGAGCAATGCTGGAAATGCCTTGCTCTGCTACTGCTTCGGCATCGACAGACAAACCCTGGCCGACAGCCCGGAAGTCCGGGACTTTGTCATCCGCCAAACCCGCGACAAGCAGTGCGACTGTGAGATTTGCAATCCTTCGGGACGCTGCTGTCTGAAACACTTTCCCTGATTTTTGTCCATAGGCAGCTACCGCTTACTTCGGATGATTGCCTGTCTTGCCCTGAAGCATCAAGGCATGCTTGCAAAAGGGGAGGTTTTTTCCGGTGTGAGCCGTTCCTTCCATTCATCTGCCGGTTTTCCTTTGGCCGCAAAGTCCTGGCGATTCAGCTCCTGCTCCAGATCCGTGACCCAGCCGCCTCCAAGCGCCTTGTAAACCGCCACCAGTGCCGCATGTACTTCGGCTTCCTTGCGCGTGTAATCCAGCTCGGCATCGAACAGACTGCGCTCCGCATCCAGCACTTCCATATAGCTCACATAACCTTCTTCATAGCGCATCTGGGCAAATCTTGCGTAACTGCGCGATGCCTCCACCTGCAAACGGACAGCCGCAAGAATCTCCCGGCTCTTGCGGCTGGCGATCAGGGCGTCGTTCACTTCCACGAAAGCGGTCTGTACGGTTCTGATATAAGCATGCAGCGCCTGCTGGCGCGCCGCTTCAGATATTCTGACCTGCGCATCCACGGCACCACCGGAAAAAATGGTTCCACCAGCCGCCGCTCCCAGATTCCAGATTCCAGATGCGCCATTCAGCAGGGAGGAAAGATCCGCGCTGGCCAGCCCCAGCATGCCAGACAGGGAGATGTGGGGAAAATACTCTGCCCGGGCCACGCCAATCAGCGCATTGGCGGCAACAAGATTCTGCTCTGCCTGGAGAATATCGGGCCGGCGTTGCAATACTTCCGAGGGGATATCCGCAGGTATCCCGGGTAATACCAGCTCCCCCACGGCCTTGCCCCGGGTAATCTCTCCCGGATTACGTCCGATGAGCAGGGACAGGGCGTTCTCCGTCTGGGCAATCTGGCGCTCGATAGTGGGAATCAGCACCGCCGCCGCCTGGTATTCGGAACGCACCTGGGCCAGCTCCAGCTCGGATATCACGCCACCGCGGAACTGTTCCTCGAACAGAGCCACGGACTCTCCGCGCCGGGCCAATGTTGCCCGGGCGATTTCCAGCTGCCGATCCAGACTGCGCAGACTCAGGTAACCCGTGGCTACTGCAGACACCACACTGAGAATCACCGAGCGGCGCCCATACTCGGCTGCCAGCAGATTGGCTCTCGCCGCTTCCGTGGAACGGGCGATGCGTCCCCAGAAATCCAGCTCCCAGCCTACATTCAGACTGGCGAGAAAATCATCCCCCACCCGGGAGTTTCCCGCAGGCACACCATTGAGGGAATTGCGTGAAGCCTGCAAACGGGAAGCATTGACGCCATAACCGAGCTGCGGATAAAGGCCGGCCCGGGCCACGTCCACCCGAGCCGCATATTCCAGCAGCCGGGCGGCCGCCACACGCAGATCCTGATTGTGAGCCAGAGCCTCCTCCACCAGATCATTCAGTACCGGGTCGCCAAAGGCTTTCCACCATTCGATATTGGAAATCTGCTCGGCGGTTTTCAGCGGCACCCGCCAGTTGTCTGGCACAGGTACTTCAGGTTTTTCATAGTCCGGCCCCAGGGTGGTACAGCCGGACAGAGCCAGCAGAGCAGCCGCCAACAGCAGTATGCACGACTTCATGAGCCTTCTCCCTGGGTAGCAGCACTCGCCTTGCCACCACGCTTTTCCTTGAGACTGATGATGAGATAAAAGAACAGCGGCACAAAAAACAGCGCCAGGCTGGTGGCTCCCACCATGCCGCCGATAATGCCCGTGCCGATGGAATGACGCGCATTGGCACCGGCTCCCGACGCCAGCACCAGTGGCATGGAGCCCAGAATGAAAGACAGCGAGGTCATTAGTATGGGACGCAGACGCAGACGTGCTGCCTGCACGGCAGCGTCGAAAGCGCTCATGCCGTTCCGGTATTGCAGTTCGGCAAATTCCACAATGAGAATGGCATTCTTGGCGGACAGACCAATCAGGGTAACCAGACCAATCTGGAAATACACATCATTTTCCATGCCCCGCAACCAGACCGTGAGCAAAGCGCCAAACAAACCAAAGGGTACCGCAGTGATGACCGCCAACGGCAGGGACCATTGCTCATACTGGGCGGAAAGAATCAGAAACACCATAACCAGGGCAAAGGCAAAGATTATCGCCGAGGTGCTCCCCGCTTTCTTTTCCTCATACGCCTGCCCTGCCCATGCATAGCTGTATCCATCCGGCAGGGTATTTTCGGAAAGCGCCTCCATGGTGGCAATGGCGTCGCCGGAACTGTAGCCCGACGCCGCATCACCATTGATCTTGGCCGCCATGAAACCATTGAAACGGGAAACCAGATCCGGCCCGGTGACATATTTGGTATTCACCAGGGCGCTCAATGGCACCATCCTGCCTTCGCGCTGGCGCACGAAGATCTTCTGCAGGTCTTCCGGCTGCTGCCGGTATTGAGGGCTGGCCTGAAGTATCACCTTCCAGACCCGGCCATACTTGTTGTACTGACTGACATACAGGGAACCAAACAGCGTCTGCAGGGAAGCATACACATCAGAAACATTGACGCCCAGGGTTTCCGCCTTGATCCTGTCCACATTGGCCATGAGCTGGCGGGACGCGGCGTTGATGGTGCTGGTCAGACGGGTTACTTCCGGACGCTGTTGCGCATCGGAGATCAGCTTTTGAACCTGAGCCGCCAGCTCAGCCATGCCTCCCTGCCCGCGATTCTGCAACCAGAACTCGAAACCGCCCTGGGCGCCCAGACCGGGAATGGGGGGCGGATTCACTGGCAGCACAATCCCTTCCTTGAGAGCCGACAGGCGTGGTGTAACCCACTGGATGAGATCTTCCGCGCTCATGCCAGGCTCGGTACGCTGCTCGAAATCCTTGAGCGCAACAAACACCGTGCCGGCATTGTTCTTGAACTGGCTGTCCAGCAGGCTGAATCCCGCCATCGCCGACGCATCCTGTACTGCGGGATGTTCCTTGTAGATTTCCGCCACCCGCCGGGTCAATGCCTCGGTGCGATCCAGGCTGGCCCCATCAGGCAGCATTACCGCAGTAAAGAGAAAGCCTTGATCCTCTGAAGGCACAAAGCTCCCGGGAATTGCCTTGAACAACCATCCCATGCTGACAAGCATGACCCCGAGAAGTATCAGAGCGATGAACCAGCGCTTGAGGGTAACCGCAACACCACCGGCATAGCGGCGCGTGAGGCGATCCATCCAGCGGTTGAATCCAGCGAAGAATCCCCTGTCCGCCTGTCGCTTTGGCTTGAGCAGAATCGCAGCCATGGCCGGGGTAAGGGTCAAGGCGACGAAACCGGATATGGCCACCGATATGGCAATGGTTATGGCGAACTGCTGGTAAAGCACTCCGGTGGTGCCACCGAGGAAAGCCACTGGCACAAAAACGGCGATAAGCACCAGAGAAGTAGCGACAACCGGTCCGGTGACTTCTTCCATGGCCAGAACCGTGGCCTCCCGGGGAGACAACCCCTTCTCCTGCATGTTCCGCTCGACGTTTTCCACCACGACGATAGCGTCATCACAGACAATGCCAATGGCCAGCACCAGGCCAAACAGGGTAAGAAGGTTGATGGAGAATCCCAGCATGCTCATGCCGACAAAAGTACCTATTACCGCCACCAGAATCGCAATGGTGGGAATCAAGGTGGCATTGATACTCTGCAAGAAAAGATAGGTGACCAGCACCACCAGGAAAATTGCGATGATGAGCGTCTGTGTTACTTCGTCAATGGAAGCCTGAACAAACTTGGTGGTGTCCAGAGAAATGCTGTAGTCCATTCCCGGCGGGAATTTCTTTTTCAGCTCCTGCATGAGTTCCCGCAGACTACGGGACACTTCCACGGCATTGGAGGAAGGCTGCTGGTAAACCGCAATGAAAGTGGCTGCCTGGCCATTCAGGGAGGAACGCAGCATGTAGGCCTTGAGTCCTTCTTCCGCATGACCCACGTCCTTGAGGCGCACTATGGCGGTTCCCCTGGGGTCCGTGCGCAATATGATATTGTCGAATTCCTCCGGGGTGGTAAAGCGTCCCTCGGTAACCACAGGAAAGGACATCTCCACGGGTTCCGCCGTGGGTGACTGCCCCAGTGAGCCCACGCCAAACTGCTGGTTCTGCTGGCTCACGGCCCGCTGGATATCAGCTGCGGTCAATCCCAGGCTGGCCATGTGATCCGGCTCCAGCCACAAACGCATGGCCAGATCCGGCAGGCCCATGATTTGCGCCTGATTCGCGCCAGGTACACGTTTGATCTCATCCAGGATGTTCAGGTTGGCGTAGTTACCGAGAAATGCCTCATCGAAACTGTCATCGGGTGAATAAATACCGATGAGCATGAGAAAACTGGAGGAACGCTTGGCCACGGTAACACCAGCGTTTCTCACTACATCCGGCAACTGGGGCAAGGCCTGATTCACCCGATTGTTCACCTGCACTTCCGCTGTATCGGGATCGGTATCGATATCGAAAAACACCGTAAGAGTCATCTGACCCGTGGCGGAACTGGTGGACTTCATATAGAGCATGTTGTCCACGCCATTGATGCGCGTCTCTATGGGGGCTGCCACACTGTTGGCCACGGTTTCCGCATCCGCTCCGGGATAACTGGCACTGACCGTGATCTGAACCGGAGCGATATCCGGGTACTGGGTGATGGGAAGACCGGCCAGGGAAATCAACCCCGCCAGCACCACGATAATGGACAATACCGAGGCCAGTACCGGCCTTTTGATGAATACATGGGAAATCATCTGCTGTTTCCCTGATTCATGAGCCGCCGGCTGCGGAAGGCTGATTTTTCACTTCCGCAGGCACGATCTTCACCTTGCTCTCGGGACGCAGTTTCTGTGCGCCATCCAGCACGATGCGTTCACCATCCTTGAGTCCCTGGTTGATGAACCACTGCTTGCCATCCCAGACACCGGTGCTTACCGGGCGCTGCTCCACGCTGCCGTCATCCCTGATCACCCAGACATAACTGCCCTCACCCCGTTGTTGCACCGCACGCTGTGGCACCAGTATGGCGCCTGGCCGCACCCCTCCCTCGATCCAGGCTCGCACAAACTGTCCGGGGCGCAGCAGTTTGTCGGGATTGGGCACCTCGGCGCGCAACAGAAAAGTACCGGTCTGTTCACTGAGGGAGGCATCCGCAAAAGTAAGTTTTCCCTTGTGTGCATAGGTACTGCCATCTGCAAGAATCACTTCCACCTTGTAGACATCGTCCGCGGGCGCCTGCAACAGTCCCTCCCTGCGCATCTTGCGCATCTTGAATATCTGGTTTTCAGAAACACTGAACTCCACCCACATGGGATCGAGCTGCGCCACATAGGTCAGCAGGCTGTTACCCAGGCCGATATATGACCCTTCCTGCTGCACCGCGTAACTGGATACCCCGGTAACCGGGGTACGGATCAGGGTATATCCGAGATTCAGTTCCGCCTGGGTTACATTGGCCTTCGCCACTTCCACTGCCGCAGCAGCAGAACGGTAATTGGCCAGCGCCTCATCCAGCTCCTTGCGCGCCACGGCATTCTTTTTTGCCAGGGGACGCACACGCTTGAGGTTGGCCTGAGCATTCTCCAGCCGGGCCTGTTGCTGGGCCAGTTCCGCCTGCATGGCCTGCAGGCGGGCTTCAAACGGTTTGGTATCCATCTGGAACATGGGTTGTCCTGCTTCCACCATGGCGCCTTCGGTGTACAGGCGTTTTTCCAGAAAGCCTTCCACCCGGGAACGAATCTCCACTTTTCGGGAGCTTGCCGTCTTGCCGATAAACTCGAAGCGGGCAGGCACATCCCGGGCTTTCAGGGTAATAGCCACCACTTCCACGGGAGGCGGCGGGGAATTCTGCTGGGCCTGATCATCCAGGCAGGCCGACAGCAACGCGGCGGAAAAAACAACAGCAAGCATTCTGATCATCATTGGCAATGCTCAAAAAAAGAATGGTAAATACGACAAGGAACGGAAGCGCTTTCCATCAGGACCAACACAGCGGCCGGGAATACCGCCAGAAATGCCGGTTACAGGAGGGCTTCCAGTGCCAACGGCGTCCGTCACAGGAATATAACATGATTTGTGTCTCCCTCATCAGGGGATTCAGAATGCCCTCCAGCCGCTGTCTGGCCTGGAGCCAGGAAGCTGCATCCTGGATCAGGAGTGATTGCTGGATATCCTCAAACAGAATCAGGGCATCCTCGCCCTGCTCCTCCGAACAAGCCGCCAGCCCACGCAACAGACAGTGGTTGCCATCGATATGGCTGGCGCCCCGGGGCACCGTATCGGGCAACCTTCCGGCCCCGTCGAACCAAAGGCCGTTTACCGGCAGTCTGCCCGCCTGCTCCCGCTTCCGGTTCAGCGGCGAATCGAAAAACAGCATCTGGGTCTCATTGATCACCGACAACCAGAAGCGGTCTGCCTCACTGTGCGGAAGATAATCCCCCAGGCTGCGCCCTGCCACCTGATCCAGGGTAGCAAGTGGCGTCCGGGGCAGGCATTGGGCAAGCAGATACCAGCGATGGGGACTGTGCACTTCGATTGCCAGGCCATCCCCGGAAAAATGCTCGTTGAACTGTGCGGCGAGGGCCTGTGCTTCATCCATGTTCAACTGTGATTCATCCAGGGGAAACAGCAGCACCCGATCCCGGTCGGCGCGCAAATGCACGGGGAAAGCCCGCAGCACACCGGTTTCGGGACGTTGTCCGGTATCCGCAAGATAACAGAAGGGTGCGCCCCCCTGGCTCGCTTGCAGGCCAAAGAAATTCATGAGCAACTCTTCCAGCCCTCCCTGAACCGGTTCCTCCCTGCTCCGTGCAATGAATCGTTCCAGGGCCGGGAAACGTGCCAATGCCGCCAGATCCACGGTATCAGGCGGTCTATCCAGCAATCCGGGAACAAACAGGTGCCGGATCATGGTCTTGGAAATCAGAGAAATGCCAGTACTTCCTGTTCGATATCTTCCTTGTCCACCAGGGTTTTCTGCGCAACCGGTTTGTCGAACAGTTGTCTGATGCGCTCCGGAACCGGGATATTGGCCAGTCCGGCAATGGTTTTTAGCGCATCCAGGTCATGGCTGTCGGTTTCGCCTGTCAGGGCATTCGCTATGCTGGGTGAAAACTTGGTCCATTCCGCGGTCGAATAGACGATGGCATGCGCAGATTGGTTACAGCAGCTTGCATGAGCCTTCATGCAGGTTGCGGTATGCGGGTCCATGAGATAACCCTGTGCAAAATATTCCTTGATGTAGGATTTTCCTTCCTCATCGGTACAAAAATCGGCACAGAACAGTTCCTGCATGGCCTGCACTTCATCCCTGTTCAACTGATAGTAGTGCTCTTCATCCAGCTGCCGCATGAGTTCCCGGGTTCGTTCCGCACCAAACAGATGAAACAGCACCCGTTCCACGTTGGAAGATTTGAGTATGTCCATGGCTGGTGAACTGGTGCCAATAAGACGGCGCTGACGCAAGTCATAGCTGCCGCTCTGAATCAGATCGGTAAGCACATTGTTGGCATTGGAGGCAATGACGATCTTTTCCACAGGCAGCCCCATGCGCCATGCATAGTACCCGCCGAGAGCGTTGCCGAAATTGCCACTGGGCACGACCAGGTAAACCTTGTCACCCAGCTCGACCCTTTCCTGGCGCACCAGCTCCAGATAGCTGTGAACATGATAGATCAGCTGGAATATGATGCGCCCGAAATTCACCGAATTGGCCGCGGAAAGCTGTGTATGTCTTTCCACCAGGGTGGCGCGGAAAACATCTGAACCGAGAAGGCGCTTGAGCGCCGCCTGGGCATCATCGAAATTGCCATGGATGCCGATGACCTTCAGATTGTCCGCATCCTCGGTCACCATCTGCAGACGCTGCACATCAGAGGTGCCGCCATCAGGATACAGACAGGCCACTTTGATGTTGGGCTTGTTGCGAAAGGTATCCAGCGCCGCGGGACCGGTATCACCACTGGTGGCCGCCATGATCAGATAATGCTCGTCACGGGCCTGGGCCAGACCGGACAGAATCACCCCGAAAGGCTGCAAGGCCATGTCCTTGAACGCCCGCGTGGGGCCGTGATACAGCTCACTGACGTGCAGCCTGTCGCCGATCCGCACCACCGGAACCGGGTTTGCGGGATCATCGAAGCGTTCATAGGTGGCGAGGGCCGATTCGAGCAGATCATCGGCAATATCGACCTCAAATACTTTCAGGATGTCCCGCGCCAGGCTCTGATAATCCTGGTGCAGATGCTCAGCAAGAAAGTCGTCCGCCAGGCGCGGGATTTCTTGCGGCGCATAGATACCGCCGAAAGAGGCCATGGGGTTGAGCAGCGCCTGAGAAAAGCTTACGCGGTCGGGGCGGTTGCCGTCGTTGCCCCGGGTTTCGATGAAATTCATGATGTGTGGATGATCAGGAGTACAGGATGCGGGCAATTATACCCTGAATCCAGGGGTGCATTCCCGCCGGACAATGAGCAATCCACATGCAATCGGGCAAGGGGCATCAGTCCAGATACTCGACCCGAATGCGGGAAACGCCGTGCACACTGTCCATGGCCTCGATAGCGGCCAGGGCGCGATTCATGTCGCCTTCCCTCACCCGGTGGGTAAGCAGCACCAGAGGCACCTGAGTCTCCCCTTCATTGGGCTCTTTCTGTTTTACCGCTTCGATACTGATACCGGAGTCACCCAGTATGCCGGTCACCTGGGCCAGTACCCCGGCCTTGTCATCTACGGTCAGACGCAGATAGAAAGCGGTTTCCACCTTGTCCATTCCCAGTACCGGCAAATCCGACAGTTCATTCGGCTGGAAGGCGAGATGAGGCACACGGTTGCCGGGGTCGGCGGTGAGCGCCCGGGCAACGTCGATGATATCCGCGACTACCGCAGAAGCCGTCGGCAGGGAGCCGGCGCCTGCTCCATAGTACAGCGTGGGGCCAACCGCGTCTCCCTTGACCAGCACCGCGTTCATCACCCCATCCACGTTGGCAATCAGCCGGCGTTCGGGAATCAGGGTGGGATGCACGCGCAATTCCACGCCTTCGCTGGTGCGACGGGTCACACCCAGGTGCTTTATCCGGTATCCAAGTTCCTCGGCATATTCCACATCCTGCCGTTCGATGCGCGTAATTCCCTCGGTATAGCAGTTGTCGAACTGCAAGGGGATACCGAAAGCCAGTGAAGCGAGAATGGTCAGTTTGTGTGCGGCATCGATGCCTTCCACATCGAAGGTGGGATCGGCTTCGGCATATCCGAGATCCTGGGCCTCCTTGAGGACATCCGCAAAGTCCCTGCCCTTGTCGCGCATTTCCGTCAGAATGAAGTTTCCGGTACCATTGATGATGCCGGCGATCCATTCGATGTGGTTTGCCGCAAGACCTTCCCGCAGCGCCTTGATTATGGGTATGCCGCCAGCCACCGCAGCTTCGAAAGCCACGCTGACTCCTTTATCCTGGGCTGCCTTGAAGATCTCGTTGCCGTGCATCGCAATCAGCGCCTTGTTGGCAGTAACCACATGCTTGCCGTTCTGTATGGCTTCGAGAACCAGTTCCTTTGCCGGCGAATAACCGCCAATCAGCTCGACCACAATATCCACCTCCGGGTCACGCACCACGGCGAAGGCGTCATCAGAGACGCGCAGCTGCTCCAGGCCTTCCAGGGCATCGGCATTGTATTCCCTGGCCGCGGCATGGGAAACCACAATATCCCTTCCGGCGCGGCGGCTGATTTCCGCTGCATTTCGATGCAGTACGTTGAGAGTACCGCCTCCGACGGTACCCAGACCCAACAATCCCACCTTCACAGGTTCCAAACTTCTTCTCCTTTTTCCTACATTATTAACAGACCGATTAAAAACCGCGTTTTTCAAATTCCTGCTGGAACATTTCGAAAAATCCAGATGCGTGCTCTCAATCCTTCAACAGGCCATCCTTGCGGAACATGTCGCGGATGCCACGCACTGCCTGCCGGGTACGGTGCTCATTTTCTATCAGGCCGAAGCGCACATGGCCGTCCCCATATTCACCAAAGCCGATACCAGGCGATACCGCCACTTTGGCATCGACCAGCAGCTTTTTGGAGAACTCCAGTGACCCCATCTCCCGGTAAGGCTCGGGAATGGGAGCCCAGACAAACATGGTGGCCCTGGGCCTTTCAATATGCCAACCGAGGTTGCTCAGTCCGTCGCAAAGCACATTGCGTCGGGATTGGTACATGTCACGAATCTCTTGCACACAATCCTGAGGTCCTTCCAGCGCCTGGATTGCCGCCACCTGAATGGGGGTGAACATGCCATAGTCCAGATAGGATTTCATTCGCGCCAGCGCCGCCACCAGGGTCTTGTTGCCACACATGAAACCTACCCGCCAGCCGGGCATGTTGTAGCTCTTGGACAGGGAAAAGAATTCCACTGCGATGTCTTCCGCGCCGGGCACCTGCAATATGGAAGGCGCCTTGTAGCCATCGAACACGATATCCGCATAGGCCAGATCGTGAATGACCCAGATATTGTGTTCGCGGGCAATTTCAACCACTTTTTCAAAAAAGTCCAGTTCCACGCACTGACTGGTCGGGTTGCCGGGAAAATTGATCACCAGCATCTTTGGCCGGGGCCAGGAATCCTTGATCGCCTCTTCGAGCTTTTCAAAGAAGTCTATGCCCTCCACCAACGGTACATGACGTACATCCGCCCCGGAAATGACAAATCCCCAGGGATGGATGGGATAGGCGGGATTGGGCACGAGCACGGAATCACCCGGCCCCACACAGGCCAGAGCCAGGTGAGCCAGGCCTTCCTTGGAACCGATGGTGACGATTGCCTGGGTCTCCGGATCGAGATCCACGGCATAGCGATCCTTGTACCAGTTGCATATGGCGCGACGCAGACGGGGGATGCCCTTGGACATGGAATAACGGTGCGTGTCCTTTCTCTGCGCGGCCTCGCAGAGCTTGTCCACGATATGCTGGGGCGTAGGCTGATCCGGATTGCCCATGCCGAAATCGATAATGTCCTCACCACGCGCCCGCGCTTCCGCCTTCAGCTCATTGACGATGGCGAAAACATAAGGCGGCAGCCGCTTGATGCGGCGGAATTCTTCCATTTCCGGACTGGACACTGAATACCCCTCGGGACGGTGTTTCGGGCAAACGGCTAAAGTACATGAGCAGGGCGGAAAATTCAATTGCAGCGCCGGCTGCGGTATCATGAGCGCATGAAATTCGCCCAGGATCAAATCAACAGCAAATACGTTATCGAGGCCTATGAGCCCGGTCGCATCCAGGTCGCAAACCAGATTTTCCGCGACAACATGCTGATCATGCCGGACAGGCTGCTGCAAGCCTGGGATATGAGCTGCATGGACGATTTCGACGGCGAGCAGTTACAGGCGCTGCTCGTCCACCAGCCCGATGTGCTCATCCTGGGCACGGGCCGGACCCAGATCTTCCCTCATCCATCCCTGTTTGCCGCCTGCATGCAGGCCGGCATAGGTTGGGAAGTGATGCCCACGGATGCCGCCTGTAGAACCTACAACATTCTTCTTGGTGAAGACCGGCGGGTTCTGGCGGCGCTGATTTTGTAGGTTCGGGCGTCTGCACGCCCCTCATTCCGCACGCGATTCCCGCCGTCTGCCAACCGCAGCCAGTACCAGTCCCGCCAGAAACCAGCCCACGATCATCTCGATCCCGGCGGCAAGCGTCATTTCACCGGGAAAACCATACCAGTTCCACCAGGGCAGGCTGGAAGTCAGCCAGGAAAACACGCCCATGGCGGTGGCAAACAACAAGCGCCCGGCAAAACCAAGACGGGTGAAGTACAACAGGATGGCGGCAATCAGGCCTGCAGCCAGATCCACAAGAAACTGGATGACGAACAGGCGCGTGGCCATGGGGTCTCCGCCCACAGGACGATACAGGATCATGCCCACCGGGCCATCCCGATATTCTTCCTCCCATTCGTCCCAGGCTTCCCGTGACATGCCCTGCTCATCATCCATCCAGGGAAACACATACAGGCCGGGATCCTCCAGAGCCAGATCCAGGGCATAGGTAACACTGGTGGAATGAGGCAGTTTCTGCATGCCCATGCTTCCCAGCGGCAGCAGCATATGCGCCACAGCCCCCCAGATGAACAACACCGCCCCGGCCAGGATGCCCCCCAGAAGGATGTTTTTCATTCTTTCACTCTCCTTGAACTTTGCCCACAGACCACGGACAATGATTGCATCTTCACTGCAGGAAAACCACCATTGGACGAGCTTCCCATAGGCGGGCTGTTTGCCGCCCTGTTTGTTCTCATCATTCTTTCCGCCTTTTTTTCCGGTTCTGAAACCGCGCTGATGACGCTCAACCGTTATCGTCTCAGGCATCTGGCGGAAGAAGGCAACAAGGCAGCCGGCCTGGCGCAACGCCTGTTACAACGCCCCGAACGGCTCATTGGCCTGATTCTGCTGGGCAACAACTTCGTCAACATTCTTGCCTCTTCCCTGGCCACGGTACTGGCCATCCGTCTGGGAGGAGAGACCGCAATCCCGATAGCCGCCGGATTGCTGACCCTGGTGATCCTGATCTTTTCCGAAGTGGCGCCGAAAACACTGGCGGCCTTGCATCCGGAAAAACTGGCTTTCCCCGCGGCCTGGATCTACACCCCTCTGTTGAAGATCGCTTATCCCATGGTCTGGCTGGTGAACCTGTTCGCCAACGGGCTGCTGCGTATGCTCAAGGTCTATCCGGAGGACGCCAGCAGCGATTCCGTAACCCGGGAGGAATTGCGTACCATCGTCAATGAAGCCGGCGCCCTGATCCCGCAGAAACACCGCAAGATGCTTCTCGGGATTCTGGATCTGGAAAAGGCTACCGTGGAAGACATCATGATCCCCCGCCACGAAATCGATGGCATCGACCTGGACGAGGACTGGGATGAATTGCTGGAAGATCTTCGCCAGATGCCATACACCCAGGCGCTGGTGTACCGGGGCAGCATCGACCAGGTGGAAGGTTTTATCCACGCCCGCCAGGTAATGCAGGCCCTGATGATGGGAGAACTCAAGCGAGAGATTGTGGAAGAACTGGTGCAGCAACCATATTACATACCCGAGGGGACTTCCCTGAATACACAACTGCTGAATTTTCAGAAAGCCAAACGTCGGGTGGGACTGGTGGTGGACGAGTATGGGGACGTGCTGGGACTGGTTACCATGAGTGACCTGCTTGAAGAGATCGTCGGGGAATTCACCAGCGACCCCACAGACAGTATTTCCGACGTTCAGCCCCAGGAAGACGGCAGTTACCTGGTCAACGGCAGCGCCAGCGTGCGTGAACTGGTAAAAACCTTTGGTTGGACTCTTCCCACCAATGGGCCAAAAACCTTCAACGGACTGATCATTGAACAACTGGAACAGATTCCCGAACCCGGCACCAGTCTGCTCATCAACGGTTATCCGGTAGAGGTGTTACAGACCCAGGGAAATGCCGTGCGTACGGCAAGAATACTGCCGGCACACCGGATCAACACACAGGAATAGTTAACCCGCATGTTGCACCGGAATCCGGAATTTTCCCGGAGAGATTTTTGCCCGGATTGTTCGAACGGACAAAAGTCGATGTTATTCATCGACTTGCAGGGCGTTCGGGCAAGCTGGGTGAAAAGATCCCG
>JALSQZ010000205.1 GCA_026985055.1 Sedimenticola sp.
CGAACCGGCCAGGACATGCAGCATTTCGTACAGGTCGCTGGCAATGCCGGATTCACTGAGCATGTAGCCCATGAATATAAACAGGGGGAGGGTAAGCAAAGGGTACCAGTTGAGCAGTTTGATGCTGGCCGAAAACGCCATTTCCACTCCGCCGTCCCCCCACAGCAACAGGGAAGCGACGGCTGCCACAAACCCAATCGCGCCGAATACCCGCTGTCCGGTCAGTAGCATCACCATCATGCCGCCGAACATGACCAGGGCGATCATTTCATGGCTCATCGATTCTTCTCCCCAGAACGGTGGCGAGATCGCGGAAGAAAATGGCGATCGCCTGCAACAGCATGAGGAAAATGCCGAATGTCATGATGAGCTTGATCGGTGCCATGGGCGGGCCCCAGGCCGAGTAGTTTTTCTGTCCGTACTTGAGCGCATACTCAGTACTCGAGACCCCACCGTAGAACAGCACGACCAGGTAGGTGATCAGGCAGAATGCGGTGAGGGTATCCATGAAGGCGCGCTTGCGCAGTGTCCAGCGTTCGTAGAACAGGTCCATGCGCACATGGGCGCCGTTTTTCAGAGTCCAGCCTCCGCCCAGCAGGTAGTAGGCGGCCATGGTGAACGGGGCCATTTCGATGGTCCACAGCTGGGGACTGTTGAAGAAGGAGCGGGTCACTGCCGAATACAACAGAATGCCGAGCATGACGAAGATGCCGTACATGGCGATATGGCCGAAAAACCGGTTGATCGCTTCGACATAGTGGACATACAGCTTGATGAATCTGGGCACGACTGTAAAACCGTTGGGAGTGAGAGCAAGGGACGCGCAAGCGCGTCCCTTCCACGAACCTCAGCTGCAGCGATAGGGCGGTCCGGCTTGCTCCATGATGGCATTGTAATCCTTGAAGATCTGAACCACTCGTGCGGCCCTTGGACTGGTCTTGGCGATCTCGTCCCAGAATTTGGCGGCTTCGGTCTCGACCTTCTTCCATTCGTTGTCGGGTATGCTGGTCAGCTTCATCTTGGTACCCTTGACGCGAAGGCGGGCTTCACCTGCCCAGTACCAGTACTGGCGGTGGTAATGGGAACTGTCCATGCACAGCTTGAACAGGGTTTTCAGGTGTTCGGGGACTTTTGCCCAGGCATCTTCGTTGGCAAAATAGGACCCGCACCAGGCGCCCGAGATGTTGTTGGTCAGGAAATAGTTGGTCACATCGGCCCAGCCTACGGTGTAGTCTTCGGTAATGCCCGACCAGGCGATTCCGTCGAGTTCCCCGGTCTGAACGGCAACCTCGATATCCTCCCAGGGCAGGGTGACCGGTATGACGCCGAAGCGCGAGAGGAACTTTCCTGCCGTCGGGAAGGTGAATACGCGTAGCCCTTTCAGATCGTCGAGGCTGCGTATGGGTTTCTTGGT
>JALSQZ010000206.1 GCA_026985055.1 Sedimenticola sp.
GCGTTCGGGCAAGCTGGGTGAAAAGATCCCGGGAAAAACCGGATAGCATGACAGGTACAAACTGTATCCAGCATACTCGTCACGCAACAGGCTGTAATTCATGGTAAAAAAACCCACATTTTGCGCGTTCTGGTGCAATATTCGGGTTAAACACATGCCATTCTGCAATTCCGAGTGGATGAAGAAATGGACATTATGCAGATGCGCATTTATCCTCTAATCCATTCATTCGTTGTTTCGCATAAGGTAATACTCTCATGGTCTTTTCAGCGCTGCTGACCCCACCGGTCATAGCCACCATTATCGTGCTGGCCATTGCCAGCGCATGGCTCGGATACTTTTTGGGAAAATCTGCCGAAATCCGCCGCAAGGAGCAGGCCCTCGCCAAAGCCGCCGAGGCATCAGAAGCCGCATTGGAAAAGATACGCAAGGAGCAGGCGGAAAAAATCGACACCCTCAACCGCACCATGAGCGACGAAATCAGGAAGCTCAAGGCCACACACCAGGAACAATCGGAACGAATGAGAGCAGAACACAGCGCTCTCATCGACAAGCTCAATGCCGACAACCTGAGCAATCTCAGTCATCTGAAGCAATCCCATGAGGAACAGGTTGCGCAAATGATCGAACGTCACAACAGCCTGATCAGCGAACAGGAACAGCGTCACACCACGGAACTGAAAGACACCAAGGCGGAAGCCGCCGAATTCATCACCACTTTGAAAACCGAACAGCAAAAGGCGCTGACCGGCCTACGTCAGGATCTGGAAAACCAGCACAGGCAGCGCATCCAGGATTTGCAGGAACGGCACGCCCAGGAACTGACCCAGATGGAAGAACAGATCAGTACACTTGAGTCAGAACGTGATCAGCTCCAGGCCCGCGCAGACGAACTCCAGGAATCCATCAATACATTGCAAATAGAAATCCGCGAAGCGAAACTCAACAACATGTTCTCCGTTTCCAAGTCCGGGGAAAAGCTGATCCGCGTTGTGCGCAGCGTTCAGGAACTGGCCAGTGAACTGGATGAGACCTCCCGTGCCGTAACCGACGGAGAATACTCCTTCTTCGAAGCAATCAAGGACAAACGCGACCGGGAAACCGTATTGGGTCTGACCAATGCCAGCACCTACACCCAGGTGGAATCAGAGCCGGAAAATATTCCAGACGGAAAAGAGGACTCCAGGAAAGAAGATACGGAAGAAGAAAAACCTGCCTGAGTGCTCATACCCAAACCATAACAAGCGTCCAAAAGGGCTTTCCTGCCCTTTTGTCGAACCTGAAGAGCTTCAAATCTGCCCCCGGACTAGCCATATTAAAAAGCCCGCGTAATGCGGGCTTTTTAATATGGCCCGCCCGAGAGGATTCGAACCTCTGACCTCAGCCTCCGGAGGGCTGCGCTCTATCCAGCTGAGCTACGGGCGGAAAAGGGAATTATACCCGATTCAATCGGGGTGCGAAGCATAGCAGATTGCGTTATCTTCACCAACATGAAGCGCAATTTTGTCTATCTCGGGCCGGAGTTGGCCCGCTATGGTTTCGGAGCCAGCCATCCTTTTGGCACGGATCGCATGGCCAGGTTTGAGCAAGATTTTGAAAAACGCAATCTGCGACGGCACTGGCGGCTCATGCCCCCCGCGTCAACAACGGTGGATAAGCTATCCCTGTTCCACAGCACAGACTATATTGAACGTCTGCAACGGAAATCTATTGGCGGGGAAGGCTTTCTGGATGAAGGCGATACACCTGCTTTTCCAGGCATTCTGGAGGCATCTCTCACTGTCGCAGGTACGGTTCTGGATGCAAGCGACAGACTGATGTCCGGCGAATGTCAGCGTGCCTTCATACCCATTGCCGGCTTGCATCACGCCCGGCGTGATGGCGCGGCGGGATTCTGCGCCATCAATGACTGCGGCATCGCCATTGAACACCTGAAACATCATCACGGCTTGCGGCATATTGCTTATGTGGACATCGATGCCCACCATGGTGATGGCGTTTTCTATGCCTTCGAAGACGACCCCGGAGTGATTTTCGTGGATTTTCACGAGGATGGGCGCTATCTCTATCCGGGCACCGGCGCGGCTTCTGAGTCGGGCAAGGGCGCTGCAAAAAACTGCAAACTGAATGTACCCCTGCCCCCGGAGGCAGATGATGCGCTTTTTGCCAAACTCTGGCCCGCGGCGGAACGTTTTCTTCATCAGTTCGAGGTGGAGTTCTGCATCCTCCAGGCAGGCGCCGACAGCATTGGGGAAGACCCCATCACACACCTGAATCTGTCTCCACAGACGCACGCCATGGTGGCCACTGCTTTGGCAAAACTGTCCTGTGAGAGGCTGCTGATACTCGGTGGCGGTGGCTACAACCGCGACAATCTGGCGCGTACCTGGAACACCATGTTGCAGGCATTGTCAGACTGATTTTTCCCAGTGCAGAATTCGGTTGTTGGCGGGCATGGCGATATCTTCCTGAAGAATCAGGCCGGCTTGTGCAGCCAGTTCATTCAGGGCTTCAAAATCTCTCACGCCACTTCGCGGGTCTCTTGCCTTGAGCCAGGCATCAAAACTGCGATTGCTGTCACTGGTATAGTCACCGTTGTAATTGAATGGCCCGTAGAGCAAAAAACGGCCCTTTTCCGGCAGGCATTTTCCCACTCCGGCAAACAGGGCCTGAACCTCTGGCCAGTGCATGATATGCACCGTATTGGCGGAAAATACCGCCTGGATCTGCACATCCGGCCAGGCGTCCTGGGTCACATCCAGTAACAGCGGTTGGCGCACATTGGGAAGATCCGCCTCTTCCAGCCATTTGCGTATTCCCGGCAGATTTTCCTCCCGGTCGCTGGTCTGCCAGATCAGATGAGGCATGGCGGCGCCAAAATACACCGCATGCTGCCCGGTGCCACTACCGATTTCCAGCAACCGCCGGCAGGTTCTCAGACGTGGCTGCAATACGTTCAGGATAGGGACGCGATTCTGCTCACAGGATTCGGAATAGGGCTTCATGAATTGTCCTTGCGGTAAGGAGATTGCTTGTTCAGCTGTTCCATGTAGGCGGCCACGCTGCGTTGTTCAAGCCGGACAAAGCGGCGGATGGGTTCAACGAACCCCGGTTCCGCAATCCAGTGAGCGGAAATGGTTTGCACGGGTGTAAAGCCTCGGGCAATCTTGTGTTCTCCCTGGGCGCCAGGTTCAAAAACACTCAGCCCTTTCTCTATGCAGTACTCGATTCCCTGGTAGTAACAGGCTTCAAAATGCAGGCTGTCGATTTCCACGGAACAACCCCAGTGCCGGCCATACAGATGGGTATCACTGGCATACATCAGGGCGCCGGCGATACATTCGCCTTCAAGATCCGCCAGCACCAATAGCGTCTGTTCCGGCATGGCGCGAGCCACGGCTTTGAAAAATGTCTCATTGAACGTTGGCATGCCCCATTTCTGGTCGAACAGCCGCTGGTAGAAAAAGGCAAAATCCTGCCAGTCCTGATCTGTCGCCGTATGCCCGGTCAGACGCCGCAGACTGACACCGGCTTCCTTGACCCTGCGTCTTTCCCTGCGAATGTTCTTGCGCTTTCGCGCAGAGAGCCTGGCAAGAAAATCATCAAAATCCCGATACCCGCGATTGCGCCAGTGAAACTGGCAGTCATGCCGTAACAAAGTCTGTTGCTGTTGCAGAAAACCAATTTCCCGCGGAGACGGAAACAGCCAATGTACACCACTGGCTTGCAACTCCCGGGCCAGCGCCAAAGCACTGTCATACAGCAATGGATACAGCTCATGTTCCCGGCCTGCAATTGCCAGCAGGCGCGACCCGGTGGCGGGTGTATAAGGTACTGCGGAAACCAGCTTGGGAAAATAGTTCAGGCCGGCCCGCTGCCAGGCTTCCTCCCAGGCATGATCGAAAACAAACTCGCCATAGGAATTTAGCTTGCGGTACAGAGGCATGGCGGCAACCAGCCGGTCTCTTTCATATACGGTCACATGGGCAGGAATCCAGCCAAAATGCTCCCCTACACAACCATGCTCCTCCATGGCGGAAAGAAATTCATGTCGCAAAAAAGGCTGCCCTCCCGTAACCAGGGCGTTCCAGTCCTGTGACGGGATATCCTTCAGGTTTTTTCGGATGCGAATCCTGGAAGCGGAATCATTCATCGCCCTGGGCAGACTTCAGGGATTGCGCGAGAGCCTCCGCCAAACGCGCCAAGGCTTCGCTTTGGGCCAGGACGGATGATGCCCGTGTTGGCTCCTTGGCTTGTATTTCAAATCGCTTGCGCTGCACGCTCACCAGCTTTCTTTTTTCCTGATCGAAAAGCTGCCACTGTACATCCAGGATCACCCTGTTGCCTTCAGCGATATCAAAACGGCTGATATCCAGAATGATCTGGTAGTCGAGATCCACCGCGGAACTCCAGGGATAGGCCAGCACTCCGGAAATACCCAACAGACGGGAAAGGTTTTCCGCCACTACCCGGGTGATATTCCCGTCCAGCCCTCCCGCCCAGCGATTGAACTCATCCAGCTTCAGACTCACTTCTCCGGAGCGGCTCACCAATTGATTGCGATCCAGGTAGTCCGCGAGATTTACCGGCCCCACACCGATCAGTTTACCGGGCAATTGCCGGTTTCCGGGCTGCGACAAGGGTGTCAACACATAGAAATTTGCAGGCGGTGACTGGCTGGCGCAGGCTCCCAGCAGCACAGGCAGCAACAGAAAAACAATGATTTTTTTCATGGGCAGATCATAGCTCATTCGGGCTGAAGGGTCAGGGGACCACGCACATCCAGATGCACATCCTGTTGCGGGAAGGGGATCTCCATGCCCACTTCACGAAACTTGCTGTCGATAGCGTGATGCAATTCGCTAAGGGTGACAATACGGTAATCCACACTATCGATGACGCAACGAAGTTCAAGAATAAGAGCGCTGTCGCCAAAACTCTGGAAATAAACAAAAGGCTTGGGCTCCTTCTGCACCCGCGGATGTTCTTCCGCCGCCTCGAGCATGGCTTGTTCCGCAAGTTTTACATTTGCTCCATAGGGCACGCCCACTACCAGCTTGAGCCGGGTGGTCTGATCCGACAGGGACCAGTTGAGCAGACGCCCGGTAATGAATTCCTTGTTCGGCACCAGCAGTTCCTTGCGATCCCGTGTGAGAATGGTGGTAGCGCGAATCTGAATCCGGGTGACTGTGCCATCCGTGTCGCCCACCGTCACATAGTCTCCCACCCGTATCGGACGCTCGAACAGGATGATCAGGCCACTGATGAAGTTGGCTACGATCTCCTGCAGGCCAAAACCAATGCCCACGCTCAGTGCCGCCACCAGCCACTGGATCTGTGCCCAGTCACCCCCCATGGCATTGAACACCAGCACCAGTCCTGTAGCCACGATCACATAGCCGCTGAGCGTTCTTGCCGCGTAACGACTTCCGGCGGAAAAATGGAAATACTGCAGCAGGATGATTTCCAGCAGAGAAGGCAGATTGCGCGCCGCTACCAGTGTCGCCAGGGCGATGGCAATCACCAGCATGGCGTCTCCCAAGGTTACCGGCACCTGGGTAGTAACGCCGTCCACGGTCAATGTGCGTTGCCACAAAGGCACGGTATCAAGAATACTCAGGGCTGGCATGACCTGAGACCAGATCAGCCAGATGCCTATCGCACCAGCTATCAGCATCGAGGCATTGAGCAGCTTGCGGCTTTCCTTGCTCAAGGCAACCAGATCTACTTTGGGTTCGGGAATGTCTCCGTCCTTGCTTTCCGGAATTTCTTCTCCGGAAGCCTTTCTCGCCAGCATCGCCTTGCGCCGCTCCAGAGCAGCCTTATAGGCAATGCGCCGGCGACTGAGCAACAACCAGTGCTCCGTAAGCTGCTGCACCAGAATAAGCCCCGCCAGCAACCAAAGGGTGTTGATCAGGTAACTCAACAGTGTCCCCGCCGTATACACATAGCCAAGGAACGACAACAGCATCAGACCCAGAGGCACACTCATGAGCAAGGAGAACCACAGCCAGCGAAAACGATACAACGCGCCTCTGGAATTGCGTTCAAGAAAACCAGCCACTGCACCTCTGTACGGCTGGAAGACCATGTAAACAAAAACCCCCAAGGATATAACCGCCATGGCAAATATCAGTTTGAGGGTCACACCTCCAAGTCCTTCCGCCGAAAGATTTACCATCAATATGGTAAGGAGATTGGCCGGCACAAAGGTGAGTAACAGCCAGTTCACTGCTCTGCGCAACTGTTTCACGCTCTGCTCTCGCCAGCGAAAGTGTTGATCCAGCACGCCTTGGGGACGGGTCATGACTCGCATCACCAGCAGGGTATAAAAAGGCAGGGTGAGCTGACGCAGGGCTCTTGCCAGGGCATCCACATACTCGGGCACTTCACTGGAAAGCAGAGTCAACTGCCAGCTGAAAAACATCAATAACAAAATGACCGGCACCGGAATGAGAAAACTGACCAGCAACGCCTTGAGCGTGGCCGACAGATGCCCGGCCGTCGGCTTCGCCATGCGCGGGCTGGACGCCGTGAGCGCCTGTCCCAAACGGCTCCTGCCCCAAAGATTCAGCAGCAACAGAAACCCAAGCAGCAAAGCAGATACGGGCTCAAACATTTTTCTCATGAGCGAATACCACATGCGCGCCCAGGCCTGGAGGTTCATCAGCTCATCCAATTCACCTGGTATTTTTTTCAAATCGCCCAGACTGATCACGGGGGTATTGCGTACCCACAAAAGATGACCAGCGAGAAACTCGTCATATGCTCGCAGCTTGGTAAGGGCCCGGCGCAGCAATAACCCGTGCTCGCTGAGAATCCGAAGATAGGCTTCATCCGTGGCAAGAATTCGCTGTAACAGATCTTTCTTTCGCTGCAGCAGTTCGCGAAAGGGTTTTTCCAGCGCCTTTTTTTCCTCTTCACTGATGCCCGGCGCCAACTGCTCTGGCGTGGGGGGAGTGTTTTCCAGCTTGCGCAGCGCTTCCTTGTGGCGAATCAGGCGCAGTCCGGTTTCCGTGATTTCCTTTTTTATGCGTGCTTCTTTCTTTCGGTAACTGCGAGGATCGGGCAGGCTCTTGCGCCGTTCCAGCAAAACCTGTCCGAGAGCTTCCCGCAGGCCGGCGATTTCCACCTTGCGCTGGGTGCTGAGGTATTCCGCCTCCATTTGCTTGATCTTTTCCCGCAAGCCATTGTCTTTCTTACTGGCCTCTTCTACGGTAGCGGTCAGTTCCTTGAGCTCTTCGGCCAACAGGGCATTGTCCCGGGCCAGGGTCTTGAGCGCCGGATACTGTTGCGCCACTTTCAGCTCGGCGGCGTCTTCACTGCGGCTTACCCGTTCCGCCTCTTTCTTGCGCCGCTCATTGATGAGATCCTCCAGAGCATTGGTTCTCCTGTTGAGGGCATCTGCTTCGGCCCGGGCCAGCTCCAGCTGGGTGCGCAACAGTTTCAGCCGCGCCGGCTGGGAAAGAATTTCCTGCTCCAGCATCTCTGCCTTTGCCTTCAGCGCCTGCATCATGGCTTTGTCACGCCACCATCGCGCCTCGGTTTCCGCATTCGCTTTGGCATCCAGAGCAGAAAAGCCCTGTTTCAGCTCATCCAGCTGACGGGTGGCATCGACCAGTTCAGCGCGTGCCGCGTCCGGGCGGCCCGTTGCGTCCGCCACCGACTGGGAAAGTGCTTCAATACGAGTTTCCTTGGCCGCATGGGCGGCTTTTTCGGTTTCCAGAAGCTGTTCCAGCTCCTCCAGGTTTTTTTTCTTCAATCCGCTGATATCCGCAACCTGGTTTTTCAGTTCCTCCAGCTGACGACGCAATGCATCTGATTGCTGCTGCGCCCCGGTACGGGAATTCAGATATTCTCCCATCTTGTTACGGTATTTGTTGTAACGAGCCAGCCAATCCTGCGCTTCCTTGTAACTGGCAACAATGCTTTTCCGTTTTTCATCAGAGAGATCACTGCGGGTCTGAATATTCGCCATCGCTGCGCTCAACTGATCTTCGCTTACCTTGAGCTGGTTTTCAGGCGAATCTGCGGCACAAATGCCCTGCACCACGACAGCAAGCAGGAAACCGAGAACAAAACGCAGAAATTTCAGGGACATGTCTTCTTCCAACGGAGCAACCTCAGGATAGATTAACATAGCCCGCGCCGTTTCCTTGACCCAGGTCGTTTTTCATTCACGGATTTTGCTGGCATAGTGGAGATTCCGTATCAGCAGTCAATTGGCCAGGAGGGGAAACCATGACCAAGCACATCGGCATACTTACCGCGGGGGGTGACAGCCCGGGACTCAATGCAGCAATTCGCGGCGTCGGCAAGGCCGCACAAAGTCACTATGACATGCAGATGATCGGCTTTCTCGATGGTTTCCGCGGTCTCGTGGACAACCGCTTCCGGCGCATGGACGGAGAGATACTGTCTGGCATACTTACCCGTGGCGGCACCATTCTTGGCACCGGCAGAGACAAGCCCCATCGCATGCTGTTTGGCGGCAAAACCCAGGACATGACCGATGTCATCGTGGAAAACTACAAGGCCAACCATCTGGACTGTCTGGTGTGTATCGGCGGCGGAGGCACACAGAAAAATGCTCTCAGGCTCATGGAGAAAGGCCTGAACATCATTACCCTGCCCAAAACCATAGACAACGACGTAGCACGCACGGACGTAACCTTCGGTTTTGATACCGCCCTGGGTATTGCCACCGAAGCCATCGACCGCCTGCACAGCACCGCCCACAGCCATCACCGCATCATCGTGGTGGAGATCATGGGACACCGCGCCGGCTGGCTGGCGCTGGGCTCCGGCATCGCCGGTGGCGCCGACGTGATTCTGCTTCCGGAAATACCCTACAACCTGGAAGCGGTGGCCGATGCCATTCGCCAGCGCCAGCGAGGCGGGAAAAACTTCAGCATCGTAGCCGTGTCCGAAGGCGCTCTTCCCGAAGACAAGGCGAGTCTGGTTCAGGAAGCCGAACAGCGCAAGCTCAATGCCAGCAACAAGAAGGAGAAGAAGGAGGCCAAGGAAAAGCTGGCTCGCCTGGCCCAGGACTATGCCAACAACACGGTATTGCTTTCCAGCCAGCTGGAGGAAATGACCGGTCTCGAATCCCGGGTCACCATACTCGGTCACCTGCAACGCGGAGGCACCCCGTCTGCGGCGGATCGTCTGCTGGCCACCCGTCTGGGGACGGCCTGCGCCGATCTCATTGCCAAAGAACACTATGGCGTGATGGTCTCTTCCAGTGGCGATAGCGCCGTACCCGTCCCGCTGGAAGAAGTGGCGGGCAACAAGAAACTGGTGCCTCCCGATCATCCCTGGGTGCAAAGTGCCCTGCGTGTCGGCACCTGTATGGGGATTTCGGAATAGACCACATCAATGACATATACATCTATAAGGGATTTCAAGTTTTCGAGATGCCCTATAATCCGGCACACCATTTTCAATCAGGAATCCATCCATGAAAATCACCATTGTCAGCGGCAGTCATCGTCCCCACTCCCAAAGTCGCAAGGTGGCTGATCATATCCGTAAAACCCTGCTGGAGGAGGGAATCTGCGAGCAGGCGGAGATTTTCAGCCTGGAAAACAACCCCCTGCCTCTGTGGGATCAGGGCATCTGGGAGGGTGAAGAAAAATGGGAGACCCTGCTCGCCCCCTTGCGCCAGACCCTGCAAGCCAGCGATGCCCTGGTGATCATTGCTCCCGAATGGCACGGACAGGTTCCCGCCGGTTTGAAAAACTTTTTCCTCATCGTCGGCAAGAACGAGGTGGGGCACAAACCGGCGCTTATCGTCACCCTGTCTTCGGCGGATGGCGGAGCCTACCCGGTCGCGGAACTGCGCATGAGCAGCTACAAGAACAACCGTATCTGCTATATCCCGGAACAGGTGATCATCCGTAACGTGGAATCCGTGCTCAATGAAGCCCCGGGAGACAACAATGAAGATGCCGACCGCTATTTCCGTGACCGCATTCTCTGGTCATTGCAGGTATTGCGCGCCTATGCCGATGCCCTCAAACCGGTTCGTGAGAGTGGCATCATCCACAATGACCAGTTTGGATTTGGCATGTAACCCCACGCACAAATCCGCCAATTGAAGCACTGTGCAATGGAGCAGGCGGAAACTTCAGACAAGCCGGCAAGCCGGGATGTGGACATGGTGGCCTCGCAGCGCATTCCCGGCAACAGAGCCATCTGGGTCGGCATCTTTGCCGAGCTGGTGGAGTTCACCCTGATGTTCCTGGTGTATTTCATTGCCAGGGTCAATCATCCGCAAGTATTCCATGCGGGACCAGAGAAGTTGTCACTGCTCGCGGGAACTGCCAATACCGCGGTCATGCTCACCAGCAGTTATTTCGTGGCGCGGGCAGTGCTGGCAATGCGCAAGGATCATCCCGACATCAGTCTGCACTGGCTGATCGCCGCTTTTATTACCGCGATTGCCTATCCGATAGTCAAAACACTGGAGATCCGCTGGAATCTGGACCATGGCGTCAGCGGGGATGGCGATGTATTTCAGATGACTTACTATTACCTGACATTCAACCATCTGGTGCATGTCAGCTGGGGGCTGCTGGGAATGCTGTGGATCATGCTGCGCACCGGATTCGGTGGATACAGCGCCCAGGATCACCACGGCATGATCGCCTTTGCCAGCTACTGGCATGCGACGGATCTCATCTGGCTGATGATTTTTCCCCTGTTCTATGTGTTGCCCTGAATCATGACCAACAAGAAACGCCTGAACCTGTCCTGGGTCTTTCTCATGGTTCTTACCCTGAGTGGCGCTCTCATGGGGGAATATGCTCATCCTGGATTCTGGATTACGCTGAGCATCGCCTTCATCACCGCTATCAAAGGCCGACTGATAATCGATGAATTCATGCAACTGGGCGATGCCAGCCCGGCCATTCGCCGCACGGTGCGGCTGTTTGGCCTGCTGGTTCCGTCTCTGATCATCCTCACCTGGATGTTCGGTCCTGAACTGGCCCGCTGGATCAGTCTTGCGACTTTCTGATTTTTGGAATATTGGGCATCCCGAAAAAAGGAATTTTTCGGGATGCCCTCTATTTCAGGATCTGATCGACAAAGCGTTCCGCTTCCAGCCAGTCATCATGTTCATGGCCAGGCTGGAAATTGCGTGCTTCCGCGAGAAAGTAGGCATGACGCTGGATCATTTCGTAGCGTTCCTGGTCGCTGACTACCCTTTTCCCGGTTGCGCTCTTTTTTCTGCCCGCCTTCTTCCCGGAAACCTTTTTCGCCGTCTTTTTAGCTGCTCCCGGCTTCCTGGAGACGGCTTTCCCTGAGACCTTCTTTTTCACTGTTTTCTTTTTCGCAACCTTCTTTTTCACGACCTTCTTCTTTGCCGTTTTTTTCTTCGCCACAGCCTTTTTTTTCACACTGGCCGCGTTCTTCTTTTCCTCTTCTTTCCTAACCATCTTACTGCTCCTGTGATTACGATCTCATTGCCGGCAAGAAATCAGATCACCCGGGAAAAACGCTGCCCCTTGCTGTCTTTCAGGTAGGCATCGAAGACCATGCAGATATTACGGATCAACATGCGTCCCACGGGCAATACCTGTATGTTCTGGCCACTGATTTCCAGCAGTCCATCATCCGCCATGCCGGACAGCCTTGCCAACTCCGGGCCAAAATATTCCTGAAAATCGATATTCCACTGCTTTTCCACGGCAGAAAAATCCAGGGAGAAATTGCAGATGAGACGTGTAATCACCTCCCGCCGCAGTTCATCGTCCCGACTCAGACGAATGCCGCGGAAAACCGGCAACTGCTCCGCATCGATTGCTTTGTAGTAATCATCCAGCCCCTTGAGATTCTGGGCATAACAGTTTCCCACGGAACCGATGGATGTGATGCCCATCCCCACCAGATCACAATTGGCATGGGTGGAATAACCCTGGAAATTGCGGTACAGGGTTCCCTCACGCTGGGCCACGGCCAGTTCATCGTCAGGCTCGGCGAAATGATCCATGCCGATATACACATAACCAGCCTCGGCCAGCTTGGCGGCGGTCATGTGCAGGATTTCCAGCTTGGTTTCCGGCGGTGGCAATTCATCGGCCTGGATACGACGCTGGGGCTTGAAGATTTGCGGCAAATGGGCGTAATTGAATACCGAAAGACGATCCGGGCCCACTTCGATAATCCGTTCCAGGGTGTTTTCAAAACTCTCCCTTGTCTGATGGGGCAAGCCATAGATGAGATCGATGCTCACGGAACGAAATCCCTCGGCACGGGCGGCATTGAGCACCGCCAGGGTTTCTTCTTCACTCTGGATACGGTTCACTGCCTTCTGCACCCGCGGATCAAAATCCTGCACACCCAGACTCATGCGGTTGAAGCCGATCTCGCGCAATACGGCCACGGTTTCCGCAGTGGCTTCGCGGGGATCGATCTCGATGGAATATTCGCCCTGGTCGTCCGGCAGCAGATGGAAATGTTCCCCGGTGACCCGCATCAACTCACGCATTTCCGCATGACTGATAAAGGTG
Source organism: Sedimenticola sp. (assembly GCA_026985055.1). Lineage (GTDB taxonomy): Bacteria > Pseudomonadota > Gammaproteobacteria > Chromatiales > Chromatiaceae > Thiolapillus. The sequence goes on from JALSQZ010000206.1 coordinate 12,516, forward strand.
GGCGTACCGCCACCCCAGTGCAGCTGTTCCACTGGTCGGTCACGGTCGAACAGCTCACCCTGCAGGGCAATCTCCCGGTACAGGCGTTGCAGGTATTCATCTCCCTTGCTTCTGTCCTTGGTCGCCACCTTGTTGCAGGCGCAGTAGAAACAGATGGTGTCACAGAAGGGAATATGAAAATACAGGGACAAAGGCCGCCCGCTGGCATTGGTACCACGCGCAATGTCTGCATAGTCATCCGCCGTGAATTCTTCATGGAACTGCACGGCGGTGGGATAGGAAGTGTAACGAGGACCACTCTGATCATATTTGGCGATCAGGGCATCATCCAGTATCAGCTGCTGTTCCATTGAAGGCTCCGTTTTGGGGCGTCAGTCTTCGTCTTCTTCGACTTCCAGCCCCTTGCGATGGGTATCGTTAATCTGCTTGAGCAAGGTATGAAAGGGAATCTGGTCGCCATAGCGATAAAGAATCTCCATAAAAGGCAGATCCTCCCGACCAAAGCGATAGGTTCCATCCACCATGGACTGATAAACATCATTGATCATCTTTTCCAAAGGCTCCACCCAGCTGGGGAAACGGGTCATGTCCTCGATCTCGAACATGAAGCAGTCCTTGAGATCCTTGGCCTCGAAAACGGCGTTCTTGATCCAGTCGATGTATTCTTCAGCGGTTCTGGCTCGACGCAAAGTCATGAGTCACATTCCTCCAGAAAAATGTCCTGGCAATCATTCAGTTGTTCAGCAGTCAGGAGAAAGACCCCATGCCCTCCCCGCTCGAATTCCAGCCACAGGAAAGGCACTTCGGGATAGCGTTCCAAGAGATGTCCCATGCTGTCTCCCACTTCCACGATCATGATACCACCCGGCTTGAGAAAGGCACTGCCCTGGCAAAGAATACAGGCCACGATATCCATGCCGTCGATTCCCGCTTCCAGCCCCAGCGCCGGTTCATGGCGAAATTCCTCGGGCAGGCCCTGCATTTCCTCCAGGCTCACATAGGGAGGGTTGCTTACGATGAGATCATACTGACGCGCAGGAAGTTCATCGAAAACATCCGAGCGGTACAGGCTCACCTGATCTTCCATCCCATGGCGCTCCACATTCACCCGCGCCACATCCAGCGCCAGAGGCGAGATATCCGAAGCATCCACCCGGGCGTGGGGAAGATAATGGGCGCAGGCAATGGCGATACAGCCTGATCCGGTACACAGATCCAGAATATCCGGGGCATCCGTATCTGGCAACCAGGGATTGAAGCCGTTTTCGATGAGTTCGGCAATGGGCGAACGTGGCACCAGCACATTTTCATTTACATAGAAGCTCAAACCGGCAAAATGCGCCTCGTGGGTGATGTAGGCCGCCGGCACATGCGCCTCGATGCGCTGCCGCAGATAAGCAAGCACCTGCTCCCTTTCACCGGCAGTAATGCGGGTGTCGAGAAAATCCGCCGGCAGGTTGTGATCCAGATGCAAGGCATGCAGTACCAGAGCCAGGGATTCATCAAAGGCATTGTCCGTGCCGTGACCGAAGAACAGCCCTGCCTCGGAAAAACGACTCGCGCCCCAGCGCACCCAGTCCCGTATGGTGGACAATTCAGCAATGTCTGAAAGATTCAGGGGCATAATCAGGGTCTGTATGAATCTCTGTTCCAGGCAATGTTTTGCCCACAGAAGGAAAAGGAATGCTATTTTACTGACTTGGCACCCGGCGTGCATGAAATCCGGAGTTTTTTTTGAAATTCACCCACACCCTCAAATTCCAGATCGGCCTTGCCCTGTTGGCGCTGATCGCCCTGTTCAGTTTCTTCAGCCTGCACACCCTGAAGATTCTCGACGAACAGCGCACCCAGGGAGCGCTGCTGCGTCTGGCCGGAGAACTCCAGGCTACCGCGCAACATATGGCCATGCAGGCCATGAACTATGAAAAGAATACACCCCAGGACACGGCTGCCTATACCCGCGACCTGCGCCTGTACTACCGGGATCTGATGAACAACACTGCCCAGTTCGACGATATCTGCAAGGCCTTTTCCAGCGGCGATTTCCAGCGCCAGCTGGAAATGCATGAACCCATGAACCCGGTGCTCGGCGAAAACACCCTGAACGCGGCTTTCGCACTGGAGCAATACTGGAAACATTTTTTGCTGGATCTGGACAAGACCATGGGGCCGGATGACATGCCTCATCTGGCAAGTGCCGCCAAACTTATCGTCGATCGCAATCCGGAACTGCTGGAAAATACCCGCAATCTTCTCAAAGCCCTGGATACGGACATCCAGCAGCGCACCCGGGAAACCAATATCATCATCCGTGCATCTTTCGTCGTGGCGCTGATCATCGCCGTCGGCATCATGTTCTGGTTCTACCAGCGCGTATTACGTCCGTTGGGTGCTGCGGTGGAAGGTTTCCATCAGGTATCCACCGGCAACTTCGCCTATCAACTGCCTCTCAAGGCAGACAATGAAATCGGCTTTATCGCACGCTCCTTCAACCAGCTCGCATCACGACTGAAAAATCTCTTCCGCCTCACCACCCGCCTGCAGGAAGGCAGTGACCTGGATGAAACCCTGGAATTTGTTTCGAAAAACTTTCCGGAACTGCTGCCTCTGGACTGGGTGGGCGTGCTATTCGTTTCCTCCGACGGCAACATCCAGCTGGAGCGCGCCTATGCCGACGGCGAACCGGAGGAACTGGGCATACTGCGTTTTTCCCTGAAGAATACCCTGCTGGAGGACTGCCTGAACAGCGGTCAGCCTCTGCATATCCCGGACATTCGGGAAACTGCCTTGCAAAGTTCATCCTACCGTTTTCTCCAGGTGCTCTCTGAGCGAGGTCGGCGGGACGCTATCTTTCTGCCGGTGACTTCGCGCAGCCCCATTCCCGGCGTATTGGTGTTCGCCACCCGCCAGGCTCATGCCTACCAGAAGGAACACATGGAGTTGTTGTCCAACCTGGCCACGGTGATCACGCTCAGTTTCAGCCGCACCCTCAAGCTGGCGGAACATGCGCGTCTGGCCGCGATAGGGCAGTTCGTATCGGACATCGCGCACGAAATCCGCACCCCCTTGGCGACGGTAAGCATGGCTTTGGACTATTTCGAGACCACGGAATTGCCTGAACCGGCGCGCAAACGGCTGGCGCTGGCGGAACAGGAAATGGCGCGCATCAACCGGCTGCTGGCGGACATTCTGCTCTACGCCCGGCCTTTCTCCCTGAATCCGGTGAAAACCGATATCTGTCCCATTCTGCAAAACACGATAGACAGCCAGCTGTCCCAGGCACGGGAAAAACAGCTTTCCATACAACTTCACTGTTCACAGTCTTCCCTGCCACTGGTGGCAGACGCCGACCGCTTGCAGCAGATTTTCATCAATCTGATAAACAATGCCGTGGATGCGGCAATCCCGGGAAGCACGGTCGAGATTGATGCTGCACCGGCAGATGATGAGGTACTGCGGGTGAGCATCAAGAACCTTGGAGAAGTTATTGCCGAAGAGAATCTGGAGCGGGTATTCGAACCTTTCTTTACCACCAAATCCGATGGGACCGGCCTGGGGCTGGCCATCACCCGCCGCCTGGTACAGGCTCACGGCGGCTCCATCAGTCTTCAGTCGGACAGCAACGGCACAGTCTTTGTCCTGCGAATTCCACGCATGATTTGAAGACGGCGGGACCGGAAAATCGCATTTTCCGGTTCTGCAGGTGAAAAAGTCCGTGGAAAAACTGTTTCGGCATTCCTGCAATCTACCCTTGCTCAATCAGTTTGCCGTTCAGTTCCCGGCGCGTGGGCCAGGCCTGGATGACGGCGTTCACCAAAGTTGCCAGGGGAATCGCAAAGAACACTCCCCAGAACCCCCAGAATCCGCCAAACACCAGAATGGCAACGATGATGGCAATCGGATGCAGGCTTACCACCTCGGAAAACAGCAGGGGCACCAGCACATTTCCATCCAGAGTCTGAATGATGAAATAGGCCAGTGCCAGCCAGCCAAAATCCGCCGTCCAGCCCCACTGAAACCAGGCAACCACAAGCACCGGAAAAGTCACTACCGTGGCGCCGATGTAGGGAATGATGACCGACAAGCCCACCAGCACCGACAGCAGCATGGCGTACTGCAATCCCATCAGGGTAAAGGTGACGAAACTGGCCGACCAGACAATGATGATTTCCCAGAACTTGCCGCGCACATAGTTGGAAATCTGCCCGTCCACTTCACGCCATACATGCACGGCGATCTTCCGGTCCCGGGGGAGCATGTTGGCGAACCAGTTCAGGATCAGGCGTTTGTCCTTGAGGAAGAAAAACACCAGCAGGGGCATCAGCACCAGATACACCAGAATGGTGATCACCCCGACCACCGAGGACAATGACCAGGACAACACCCGCTGCCCCATGTTGCCGATTTCACTGCCAATGGTGCCGATAACCTCCTGAACCTGATCAGCGGTAATCAGTTCGGGATACTTCTCCGGCAGCATCATCAGGGTGTTCTGGCCTTGCGCCAGCATATTCGGCAATTGTTGAACCAATTGGGTAACCTGACGTGACAACAACGGCATGAGACCAAACAGAATCAGTCCCAGAAAAATGAGAAAAAGAACGAACACGATGACCACCGCCACCATGCGCGGCATCCCCAGTTTTTGCAGCGGCGCCACCAGGCCTTCTAGCAGGTAGGCGATGACAATACTGGCCAACACGGGAGCCAGCATGTTTCCCATGGTGATGATGATGACGAACCCCACCAGCAGCAGGGACAGAAGCACCACCAGCTGCGGGTCGGAAAATGTTCGCTTTACCCATTGTACGATAAGCTGCATGGCAGGCCTTTACCCGGAGAAATTCTGCAAATACAACTGGTAGTGCTGGTCGAACAGTTCTTCCAGTTCATCAATGACCTCAACCGCGGGCTGTCCCTGGAGCATGTGCGCCATCATCAGGGAAGTGGCGCGATCCAGCAACGCATCCCTTTCGATCATGGGATAGGTTTCCGTCAGCCGGCGCATGGCCGCGACTACGCTTTCCTCATCCGGGCGAGGAATATCCCTGGGTGACTGTATTTCGGCCTGCCGGGAAGAAGCAGCGGCATCCGTATCATTCCCGCCCTCCTGCTGCTGGGCAAGAAATTCGGCGAAAGCCAGCAGGCTGCCCTTGCGCTCGTCATTCAAACGGCTGTACAGGCGCAACAGACGCCGTTGCGGTTTTGGCAGATTCAGAGGATTGGGCGCGAACAAGATCAGTCTGTTTCCTCGCAGTACCCGCGGGCAAACTCCAGCAGTTCATCCATGACCCGAACCCGGAACTTCTGTTTCTGATGAACGAAGGAGAAAGGCCGCTCCATGGGAGGATCCAGCTCCACGGAGACCAGAGTACCCAGTTTGAGTTCCTTGGCTATGGTAGCCTCGGAGACGATGGAAATCCCCATACCGGCTTCCACCGCACCTTTCACCGCTTCCGGACTGCCCAGTTCCATGGCTACATTCAGGCCATCCTTGCAGCCTTCCGCGTTACAGATATATTCCTCGATGACCTCACGGGTGCCGGATCCTTCCTCCCGGCATATGAAGGGATATTCCAGCAATTCGTCCAGATGCACCACCTCATGGCCGGCCAGGGGATGGCCATTGGGCACAATCGCCACCAGACGATCATTGCGACAGGCCTCGACCACCAGGTTTTTGTTTCCTACTGGCGCTTCCACCACCCCCAGGTCGATAACATTGTTCTCCACCATGGATACGATTCCCTCCGTGTTGGAAACCTTGAGGTGGATGACAACATCCTGGTACTGCTTGCGGAAATCGCCCAGCAACGAAGGCAACATGTACTCCGCTATGGTGGTACTGGCGCCGATGGTCAGAGACCCGCTGATCTCCCCGGTCATGTCCTTGATCATGTTCTCCATTTCATTGTAGAGATCAAAAATCTTGTCCGCATAGCCATAGACCAGGTTGCCGGCTTCCGTGAGGCTGATGCGGTTATGGGTACGGTCGAACAGACGGGTATTGAAATATTCCTCCAGCTGGCGAACCTGAAAAGTCACCGCCGGCTGTGTCATATGCAGGGTTTCCGCTGCCTTGGTAAAACTGAGCAGGCGCGCAACGGTAAAGAAAACCTGTAATCTTCTGTCTGCCATGTTACTGATTGCCCCCGATTTCTGATTTCCCGGAGTTGTCCGCGAAACAGGGTTGTAAAGGAACCTCTGATTAAATCAAAGGTTCCTAAACGCCACGAATACCAGCGATAAATCCAGTTTATATTATAAACTGCTAAAGCATCAGCTTGCCACAAAAATAGCCAAATGCATTTGCGTTTGATCAAGGGCGGATTCGGGCCCGGCGGAAACACCAGCCAAAGACACACCGATAATGCTGGCTTTTTACCTGCTTTTGGCATAGCCTTTAGGGTAATATGCCAAGTGTTGCATGCGCCATAATCATGCCTGCGAGCATTGATACAACAAGTTCCAGAAAGGGAGACAAAACAACATGATCAAGACAGCCATTCGCAAGCCTTTGAGCCTGCTTGTCGGCGGCCTGGTTGCTGCTTCGTCCTTCAGCGCCCATTCCGCCGGATTTGCCATCATCGAGAACAGCGCCAGCGGCATGGGCAATGCCTTTGCCGGAGCAGCCGCGGTAGCGGAAGATGCTTCCACTATTTTCTTCAATCCCGCTGGCATGACGCAACTGGAAGGCAGCCAGATGGTATTGTCAGCCCATGTCATCATCCCCTCTGCTGATTTCAGTAATCGTGGTTCCTACATCAATCCCGCCCTGACGGGCGGCACGCCTATCGCAGGCAGCCTCTCCGGCAGTGACGATGACGGCGGCGAGACCGCCCTGGTTCCCAATTTCTATTTTTCCACTCAGTTGAGTGATCAGCTGTTCGCTGGTCTGGGAGTAAACGCCCCCTTTGGACTCGCCACCAAATACGACAAAGACTGGGTCGGGCGTTACCACGCGGTTCGCTCTGAAATCAGTACCATCAACATCAACCCCAGCATTGCCTACCAGGTCAATGACAAACTGTCCCTGGGCGCCGGCATCAGCGCACAGTACATTCGTGCCACGCTTTCCAACAATGTGGATTTCGGCACCATCTGTTATGGTCTGGAAGCCCAGATCCCGCAAATTCCCAATGGCAGCTGCGCTGCAGCAGGCATGGTGCCCACAGGATCTGACGGCTATGCCAAGGTCAAGGGATCGGACTGGGGCTTCGGCTTCAACCTCGGCGCCCTGATCCACCTGACGGATCATACCCGCGTCGGGCTTGCCTATCGTTCGCACGTCAAACAGAACCTGGAAGGAGATGCCGACTTCCGTGTACCCGCCGGCTTCCAGGCCATCCTGAACATGGGTATCCCGCTGTTCAGTGATACGCCAGCCACTGCGGATGTGGATTTGCCTGAATCAGCATCCGTCAGCTTCTATCATGCATTCAACGACCAGTGGGCAATCCTCGCCGATGCCACCTGGACACGCTGGAGCCGGTTTGACGAACTGGTCATCGATTATGACAACCCCGCGCAGCCGGATACCGTGCAACCTGAAAACTGGGACAACAACATGCGTTATTCCCTGGGTGCGACCTATCGTCCCAACGAGAAGTGGGTATTCCGTGCCGGCTGGGCCTATGATGAAACGCCCATCAGCAAGACCAACGACCGTACCCCGCGCATCCCCGGCAACGACCGTACCTGGGTAGCCATCGGTCTGGGTTATCAAATGTCCGACAAACTGGGCTTCGACATGGGTTACAGCCATCTGTTTATCGACGATACCGATCTGAATGCCCTGGATCACAGCACCGGGCATCAACTGATCGGCGTATATGATTCCGACGTGAACATCTTCAGCGCCCAACTGAACTACAAGTTCTGAACTTTCCGGGAAGTCGAACAAGGTCCTTCCCGGGCTTTGTTCGACACCGGAGTCTCCTTCTCCCCAACTACCACATTCCCGTCTTTTTCTGATCCGGAATACGATCCGGTTTGATCGATTCCGATCATCGTCCTACACTGATTGCAGGCTTGGGCGTTCATACCCCCGGCATCTTCATACCCGCAGGAGTTGTCATGTCCCTGGATCTTTTCGAACCATTCCCGTTGGGAGACCTGTGTCTTGACAACCGGATGATCATGGCGCCATTGACACGCAATCGCGCTGACCGGAATGGTCTGGCCACCCCCATGATGGCAACCTATTACAGACAACGCGCCAGCGCCGGTCTGATCATTGCCGAGGCCGCCCCAGTCGCCCCTGAAGGCGTTGGCGCCTTTTTCACTCCAGGGATATACAGCAACACCCAGGCAGAAAGCTGGCGCCGCATAACGAATGCAGTACATTCAGCAGGAGGACATATCTTTATTCAGTTGCAGCATAGCGGCAGAATATCCCATCCCAGCCTGTTGCCAGACAACATGACTCCAGTAGCTCCCTCTGCCATTCCAGCAGAAGGACAGGCATTGACCTACGCGGGAGCGCGAAATTTCCTGACACCACGAGCCCTGGAAGTCGGGGAGATCGCTCGGATCACAAGCCAGTTTGAACACAGCGCCAAAATGGCCAAAAGCGCCGGCTTTGATGGTGTGGAGATTCTTGCTGCCAATGGTTTTCTCATCGACCAGTTTCTGCGCGATGCCACCAATCATCGAACCGACGCCTATGGCGGCACCGCCAAGAAACGCATGCGCCTGCTGAATGAAGTGCTGGACGCCGTTTGCGGCCATTGGCCTGAACAACGCGTAGGGGTGCGTCTTTCTCCTGAGAACCGTTTGAATTCCATGTCCGATTCCAGACCGCAAGAACACTTCGCCTACTTCGTCCAACAGCTGAAACCACGCGGGCTGGCCTATTTGCACCTGCTGGAAGGAGACATGATCAGCAACAAGCGGACATTGGACTACAGCATATTCCGTGCGGATTTTGCTGGAACCTATATGGCAAACAACGGCTACAACCTGCAGCGGGCGCAAGCAGCCATACGAAACCAGGCGGCGGATCTGATCGCCTTCGGAATCCCCTTTATCGCCAACCCGGATCTGGTGCGGCGTTACCAGGAAAACCTTCCCCTGAACGAAGCAGACCCATCCTCGTTTTTTGGAGGCGAAGAGAAGGGCTACACGGACTATCCCTTCTGCACTGCGGAGAACAACACCAAACAGACCATATAGCAGGTTCAACGCGATTAGATAGCCGTGTTCCTGATATTAAGGAACCTCTGATTAAATCTGAGCGAAGTAGATTGTGATTCAAAATGTTCCGATACAAGGCGCAAATCGCACGTAATAGCCCGCTATTGCGAAGATTTGCAACGCCGTAGCGAGGCATTTTGGATACAAGATGCGAGTTCACGATTAACAGGCCGTTGAAAAACACAGTTTTTCGACAGCCTGTGAGCGGTATAGGGATATACCGCCATTTTCAGTGGCTGTAAGCCATTGAAAATGAAGGAACCGGGAAATCGCATTTTCCGGTTCCGGGGTTGAAAAAGTCCAGGGAAGGACTTTTTCAACATCCTGTTAAATCAGAGGTTCCTTAGGATAAAAACCTTTGGGCTATTAACTCGGTGCAATCCGGGGGCTCTGTCTCCGGCAGGAGCAATATCCGCCCTCTGCCTTGTTTCTTGACCCATTTTTCCTGTACCTGGTGCGTTACCTGAATAAGTAACAAAAAGCCCATAAAGCCACCCATGTCGGGCTCAACCAGGAGGAAAACATGTTTATCCCTGCTACATATCGTTCAAGAACCCCCTCTCTGACCAAATGGCAACGGCACTTGATAGCATGGCTTTTCCTGCTTGGTGCCATTTTCAGCCCCATATCCGTGTCGGCCAGGACACAAGCGGCGGGTGCCTTTTCCCTGGAACAGCGTATTGGCTGCCAATCCCGTATTTCCGACATTCACTGGTCGCACAACATCTGGCCAAAGGAAAACATCAAATCAAGACCTTCCCGAGAAGAAATCATCACTGATGCTTATATTCGGACACAGATCCAAAACAACCTTCGCCAGGAAGCCGCCCTGGAAGGGCTGTACGCTATAACCATCAGCAGCAGGATGCTGCAGACCGAACTCAATCGGATAGCGGCAAACAGCAGAATGCCCGGGCGGCTGCAGGAACTGTTCGATGCTCTGGAGAATGACCCACAGAAAATCAGCGAATGTCTGATACGCCCGCTTCTGGTGCGGAGATTGCTTCGAAATCAGTATGAGTGGGATCATTTTGCACATGACAATATCCGTATCCGCGCAGAAAATGCTCTGCGGGCATCAGCTAACGTCACGCGTCCCCGAGGTCAGATTGTGGAATTGCGGTTGACAGAGAACAGTTCGACTTCAGCCACGACTAACTCATCTGAATATGTCACCCTGTCACTGGACAAGGACAGCTTCGAAAAAGAAAGCCGACGTCTGGCAAGGATCAAGAGCAACACCAACCTGCAAGAAACACCCACAGCATTTGTGCATGAAAAGGTACTGTTACAGCAATCCGACCGAATAAGACTGGTACGTCATGAATGGAAAAAACAGGGCTTTGAAACGTGGTGGCAATCCGAGGCGGTACACTGGACCGTACCGAAAAACCCGCATTCCTTCACCCAGATCACCTTGCCTGAGATCAGAAAATCCTCGGTAAATCCTGTCAGCTCCTGGGATCCACAAGGCAGCATATCAGCAGATACCTGGAAAATTCCTGACTTGCCTGCGGAACGTTATCAGCATTCTGCCGTATGGACTGGCACGGAAATGATCGTATGGGGTGGCTGGAACGGCGCCTATCTGAACACGGGAGGACGATACGATCCGGTTACCGACATCTGGACAGCCACATCCCTGTCCGGGGCGCCATCACCCCGTTCCAAGCACACGGCAATATGGACAGGGTCGGAAATGATCGTGTGGGGAGGGATCGATGCGACTCCCTATATCGCCGCCCCACAACTAGACACAGCACCGGCTCCGTTGAAAGCGCTGTCGAATGGCAGCCGATACAATCCCATGACCGATAGCTGGACGCCTATGGCACCCGCTGCCGAAGCGCTTACCGACCATACTGCCGTATGGACGGGCAATATCATGATCGTATGGGGCGGCAGGGAAATATCTGGAGACGTGACCGATATAGGAGGCCGTTACGATCCATCCACCGATACCTGGTCTGGCATCAGCAGCACCGGCGTGCCCAGTTCACGTTTTCATCACAGTGCAGTATGGACTGATAACCGGATGATCGTTTTTGGTGGCCAGGACATCTCCGCGAGCACACTGAACGATGGCGCCATGTATGATCCGGCAGCAAATACCTGGACCACAATAACCGGCGCCCCGGTATCACTGCAGGGGCATACCGCCGTATGGACGGGCAGCCAGATGATAGTCTGGGGGGGCGGCGACGGTACTTCAACCACGAACAAGGGCGGAGTCTATACCCCATCCACGGACAGCTGGACCAATATCAACCTTGCAACCTCCCCCCTGCCCCGCACAGGACACACAGCAATCTGGACGGGCAACAGGATGATTATCTGGGGAGGAGTTGGCGCCGACGGAGTCAACAATAGCGGCGCCAGCTACAATCCTGTAAACGGCCAATGGACCGCCATCAACACCACAAATGCACCTTCTGCCCGCACCGGCCATACGGCAATCTGGACGGGAACGGAAATGATCGCATGGGGCGGTTGGGACAAAGCGGAAGATGCCACTTCCCATAGCGGTGGCCGATATGATCCTGCAGCCGACAGCTGGCAGGCCACTGCCTCCCAATGGAGTCCACGCAAACGGTCAGGGCACAGTGCGATCTGGACCGGCAACGAAATGATCATCTGGGGCGGCAGGGAATGGAGCCAGCTGGATAGCGGGGGACGATATGATCCCATCACCGATCTATGGACACCCGTATCCCAGGTCGATGCGCCGGCAGCACGACAAGCACATACGGCGGTATGGACAGGCACTGAAATGCTGATCTGGGGAGGTGACGGTTGGGATGGAAACACTGTCTACATGCAAGATGGGGGACGCTACAATCCGATAACCGACAGCTGGCAGGCTGTCTCCATAGCGGGAGCCCCTTCGGTGCGTAACATGCACACCGCGGTGTGGAGTGGCAACGAAATGATTGTTTGGGGCGGATGGAATGGCAGTATTTATCTCGGGAGCGGTGGACGATATGACCCGGCAGCCGATAGCTGGGCCATCCTGCCAAGCGGGTCTTTGGCAGCACGTATTGGGCACACCGCCGTATGGAGTGGCTCGGCCATGCTGATCTGGGGCGGTTATTATTACGACTCCGATTTTGTCTATCTGCAGACGGGCGCCAAATACGACCCGACAACCAACGACTGGACGCCGATTTCCACCATCTCTGCCCCTTCTCCGCGAGCCTACCATTCCGCCATAGCTACGGAACAGGGGATGATCGTCTGGGGAGGAAAGTACCAGAACGGATCAGGCATGCAGTTCCTGCGCACCGGCGGAAGATACAATACCGCGACCGATACCTGGTATGCCACCGCCATCACCAATGCCCCGGCAAGACGCGCCCTGCATACGGCAGTATGGGCGCCAGACCAGAAGGAAATGATCATATGGGGTGGAGAAAAAAGCGATACCCTTGGCGATCTTGTCAACACGGGGGGACGTTACAACCCGATAACCAACACCTGGACTCCCGTTTCCCAGGTCGCCGCTCCCGTTCCTCGCAGCGGGCATTCCGCAGTATGGACAGGAAAGGAAATGATCATCTGGGGAGGGTTTGATGTTCTCTATACGCCCCGGCAGTCAATGGGAATCTATTATCCTTACAGCAGCTATATGGTCGGAGGGACAGTAACCGGGCTGGCGCCTGGAACCTCAGTGGTGGTGCAGAACAATCTGGGTGACGATCTGATTGTCAGCACCGATGGCAGTTTTGTTTTCGATACCGAGATGATCGATGGCAGCAGTTATGAGGTGACTGTCCTGACTCAGCCACTTTCACCAAAAAAGATCTGCAACGTCAACAATGGCAATGGCAACATAAACGGCGCCGATATTACCAGCGTGAACATTGTCTGTTCCGACCTGTTTTCCGATGTCGGTGTAGATTACTGGGCATATGACTGGATTCAAGCTCTGGGCGCTGCGGGAATCACCCAGGGTTGTGGTGCGGGAAACTACTGTCCCGCAGACAATGTCAACCGCGGGGAAATGGCAGTATTTCTGGAAAGAAGCATGAATGGTGAATTCTATACACCACCTGCCGCCACGGGCACGATATTCACCGATGTACCTGTAACGCAATGGGCTGCCGCATGGATTGAACAACTTGCTTCCGACGGCATCACATCAGGATGCGGAGGAGGAAAATATTGTCCTGACAACGACGTAACTCGCGCCGAAATGGCAGTGTTCCTGCTTCGGGCCGAGCATGGCGCCAACTATACGCCACCACCAGCCACGGGAACGAATTTCGACGATATTCCCGTCAGCCATTGGGCATCTGGCTGGATTGAACAACTGGCCAGCGAAGGAGTTACCAGTGGTTGCGACAGCAGCAACTATTGCCCGGATGCCCAGGTGACCCGTGCGGAAATGGCGGTGTTCCTGGTAAGAACCTTCAACCTGTAAGACTTGAGGGGATCTCGATTTTTCGAGATGCCCTTGATACATTGCACAGCCCAGGGACGGGCTGCATTCCGGGTTTTCTCCTTACTACAGCCTTGCAACAACACGGCAGCCCCTGTCTGCAATCGCAGCTCATCCCTCTGTTCTTCGTTTTATCCAAGCCCGCCCCAATTGCCACTGGCGCTTTACGGTACTGGAGCTGACGGACAGAGCCTCTGCGGTTTCCTCTATGGTCAGGCCGGTAAAGTAACGACACTCAATAATTCGAACCATCATCGGATCGAATGCCGCCAGTTCAGTCAACAACTGATCCAGTTCGAGAAGCTGCTCCAGATCCAGTCCCGGGGCAATACAGCTGGATTCATCCAATGACTCCGGAATCACGTTACCACCTCTTTTGAGCGCCATCCTGTCTCGCGCATAATTGATGAGAACCCGACGCATGGTCATGGAAGCCACGGCAAAGAAATGGCTGCGGTTTTTCCATTGGGTCTGCTGTTGGGCAGACAAACGCACATAGGCTTCATGCACCAGGGAACAAGTACACAAGGTATGCTCCTTACGTTCTGTTTTTTTCAGATTGCGGGCAATTCGCCTGAGCTCATTGTAAACCGCGGCATACAGATTCTCTTCGGTACGCCCTCCATCGCTTCTCAAGCAATGGAGCATCTGTGTAATTTCCGGGTTCGAGGAAGAGTCAAAAGGCATCAAGCACCTGCCGGGCATGTATGGTTCTGGGGTGATCTTCACCAAAGAAGCCAGTGCAAGCAGTCAGCCACTCTTGCGCCAGAGGGAATGCCTGTTTTTTTCGCCCCATCCGTAACAATGTCTCAACCCGCATCTGGCGGGCAGCCAGCGTATCAGAATATTTCAGGCCATGGCGCTGCAAGGAGCCGACTTCTGCCTCGACAATCAGCTTCAGCGCCTGGGATGGTTCGCCCCGCGTCAATGCCAGCTGCGCCATTCCCAAAGATGTTTCTACAGCCAGAGAATGAAGCTTCCCCGCCACATGACTGCGCTGCCACGCATCCTCTATCAGCAGCGCAGCCCTGGCGCTTTCATCCGGGTAATACTCGATCAGCATCAAGGCGAAATACAATTTCGCCCGCACCAGATCTTCATCATTCGCCAACTGTCGCCCGGAAATCATTTCCAGACTTTTCTCAAAAAGGGGACGAGCCTCAACATATGAACCAGACAGAGCCAAAGCCCGGGCCAGCATCAGCATTGTATGTATGGTCTTCGGATGCGTTTCGCCAATCACCTTTTCCCTGCCCGACAGGGACTGTGTGAACTGGCCCACTGCCAGCTCGTACTTTTCCTGATCCATCAATACCAAACCGATGTTGTACCTGCTTTGCAACGTATCCGGGTGATTTTCACCCAGGCTCTCAATACGCGCTCTGAGGGTAGCGCGATGTAACTTTTCGGATTCACGATAGCGACCTTTTTCATTCAGGAATCCAGCCAGATTGTTCTGCGTGGTCAGCGTATCGATATGCGAGCTCCCCAAAACCCTGCGTTCTACCTCCAACGTATGTTTTAGCATGCTTTCTGCGGCAGCAGGCTTGTCCATGCGAATGAACAGAATGGCCAGGTTGCTCATCGAACTGAGTGTACGATGAGCCTCTGGACCCAGTACTTTCTGTCGCATATGCAACGCTTCGGTCCAAAGCCGTTCTGTTTCCTCCAGCCTGCCTTGCCTGAAATAGAGAATGCCAAGCAGGTTCATTGCCCTGAGCGTTTCTGGATCTTCATTTCCCAGCACCTCTCTTCTCAGTTTCAGAGCACTCTTCTGGTGTATTTCAGCAAGAGGATAATCACCCAACTGCATATAGGTAAGTCCAAGAGTGTGATGCAATGTGGCTTTTACCCGGGGCTGATCTTCGAGCACCTCGTGCTGCCTGAGCTTTTCACTGGCAATGCCGAGTATCTCCCTGACCGGGATTTCCCTGCCTTTGGTTTTTCCGGGATCTATAGAAGTAAACATCTCCTGCATGAAGGTTACTGCAGCCTCCGCCGTGGCTTTCTCGATCTCTGCCAGGTTTTTTGCCTTGAGCGCCGCATCACGCTCCAATGCGGCCAATGCGGCCTGGTCCCGAATCTCGTTGTTCTGGGTGTAAATATATGCGCTGAAACCTATTACCAGGAGCACAAGCACTCCGGCAGCCAGTACGGCGCCCATGTTTCTGCGCGCAAACTTCCCGAACCGGTAACCCAGGCTGTCCGGGGTTGCCGTAACCGGATAGCCATTCAGGAAACTATCGATATCTTCCGCAAAAGCTTCAGCACTGGCATAGCGTCGTGAAGGCTCCTTGCGCAAAGCCATCAGACAAATGTTGTCCAGATCACCTTGCAACTGTTTTTCACGGTCTTCACTGACTTCTGACAGACGTCTGGGCTCCTGACTGCAGATGGCATGGGTAAGAGTATGAGGCGCGTCATCATCCAGTTGATACGGAAGGTTTCCGGTCAGCAACTTGTACAGCAGTACACCCAGTGAATACACGTCTGACGAAGTGCCAACCGGCTTCCCCATCACTTGTTCCGGACTGCCATAGGATGGAGTAACCATGGATTGCCGCATCACTGTCATGTCAGATGACTGGGCAGGGTTGTTTGCATTCAGGAGCTTGGCTATACCAAAATCAAGAAGTTTTATTTCTCCCTTATCCGTCACCAGGATGTTTCCAGGCTTGATATCCCGATGAACAATCAGATTCTGATGGGCATAATGTACGGCGCGGCAAACGTTTATGAACAAGCCCAGAATCTGGCAGACACTCAGCTCGTTGCATTCGCAATATTTGTCGATTGGCATGCCTTGCACGTAGTCCATTACATAGAACGGATGCCCATCGGGCAGATTTCCTCCGTCAAGCAGACGGGCAATCCCCGGATGTTCCAGTTGAGCGAGAATGCGCCTTTCCTGGTGAAAACGAAGACACAGATCCGGTTCATAATGATCAGGAAGGATCTTCAATGCTACTTTCTGTTCATGAATTCCATCATCACGACTGGCGAGATACACCACCCCCATGCCCCCGTGTCCCAGGCAATGGTGTATGAGATAATTGCCCACAGTGTGACCTTCCAGGCTATTGCCTGTTCCCACAAACAGTGGAGCCGGAGGAATATCGACAAACCCGGTGGCTGATTCACTCGCCCGCAGCAGGCTCAACACCTCATCAATCAAGGCATAGTCGTTTCCGGCCAAACGCCGGACACAATCTTCCCGTTCAAGGGGAGAAACATCCTTTGCCGCGTTGAAAATATGCTTTATTTTTTCCCATTGTTTCTTATCCATGGCATGACGTCATCGAATGGCTGAAAGGAGATCACGAACAAACAGAGTTTCTGGCTTTTTGTTTTCAACCCTTGATCCACAAGTTCAGCGCAGATGCAGCACACAGAAATGAATCATGCAATGCATGGGCAATACAATCCGATGAATTCAGAGGCTTCTATGGACTCTACCGGATACTGACATGGCTGGCTATTGCCAGGAAACCTCAAAAAACACCTTCGTTGGAACGATTCAAACACGAAATCGGCAACATCCGATCTTCCTGTACCTCACACGAGGCGACAGAAAAACAGATTTTGCAGCAGATTCTCATGAGCATCCGTCTAGCCCGCATGTTGCACCGGAATCCGGAATTTTCCCGGAGAGATTTTTGCCCGGATTGTTCGAACGGACAAAAGTCGATGTTATTCATCGACTTGCAGGGCGTTCGGGCAAGCTGGGTGAAAAGATCCCG
>JALSQZ010000207.1 GCA_026985055.1 Sedimenticola sp.
TAGTCGCCCTTCGGAAGCAGGAATTGCAGCAGTTGGCTACGACTAACGAGGGTCTTTTCCGGCGGCAGTTGGCGGAAGCCCAGAAGCTTCTTGCATCATCAAGCCAGTTTGCGCCTCAGAACGTAGCTGCTACAGCGGAGTCTGGCGTTGCAGCTCGCCTCAATGCAGAGCAAGACGCAGCGCTGCGCAACATCGACCCGCGCAACACAGGGCTACGCACTGCGGAACGCAGGCGGTTCAGCATTGCCCGTGGCGGACAGCGCGCTGCCGCTTTCCAAGCTGGCCTGCAATCAGGTGCGTCGGAGCAAGCAAGGTTGGCTTCAGTTGGGTTGTCTGCACTTCCACGATCAGCACCTGAGAAATACGCCGGGCTCCTTCTCCCGCTACAGCAGGGTATATCAGAACGCCGACGGCAGGCTCAGGCCGACAGGGCACGCCTGTTTGGCGGGCTGTTTGCATAACAGGGGAATGAAATGGCATTTGATCCAGCCACTCTAGGAAACTATGTGCTCCGCCCTTTGGCGGGGTTGCGTGGCCCCGGCACCGGTGAGGCATTCTCGGCTGGGCTCGTTGACGCCCTCAAGCCTAAGGAGATCAAGTCCTCTATTGAGAGCCAGAAGTTGAACCGGCAGATTGCGAAAGAGGACCTGGCCCTTCGTAAAGCAGCCTTTGACCTGAAGAAGCAGGAGTTTGCATTCAGGAAAAAGCTAGCTTCCATGCGTTCACGTGGGCGGGGTCGTGGATCATCTGCAAGTGCCAGAGCGGCAGCCCGGCTGCAACTCGGTGCACAGCTACCAGATATTCCTTCAGATGGGGTGAGCGGCACACAGGTCATGCAAGCACAAGCGAGGCAGCCGCTGCCTTTTGACATGGGTACAGTTGTGCCAGACGGATCATCTGTCCCTCTCGATACATCTACTGGCCCGCTAACAGCACCTGGTGTCCGCCCTGAGTTCGCTCCTGTTGTAGGAGCGCAGGCCCAAGGTGTGACCCAGCCACAAGCAAGTGGTCAATCAGCTGCTGACATAGCCCTTGGTGTCCCGGCCCCTCTCACGGGGCAGGCCACGCTACCAAGTAGCGATCCTTTGGCGCCATCCTCAGCGTTAGACCTATCGTCTTTGGAGCAAGCTCTGGCCGCTGCTAATGGGATAGCAGATGGTTCTCAGGGCTCTGTGAACAGATTCCCAGAGACAGCTCTGTCGCTTTACCCAGGGCTTACCAAAGATCATGGGCTCATTCAGGGTCAACCAAGTAGTGCTCAGTCTGTGGCTGGCGGTATTTCCGATGTGTTCGCCCCTGTAAGAGCCGTACCAAGCTTTGTTGCCGATAGGGCAATTGGGGCACTTGGTTCTTTCGGATCAACACTGCTATCAGCAGGTAACGCAGTAGCTGGTGTTGAGGCATCAGCT
>JALSQZ010000208.1 GCA_026985055.1 Sedimenticola sp.
GCTTCAACACTTCGCCAGTGGCTATCCCGTGGTTGTGGTCACCGGGCCTCGCCAGTCCGGCAAGTCCACGCTGGTGAAGCATGCCTTTCCCGATCACCGTTATGTCTCGCTCGAGGATCTCGACCAAAGGGAATTTGCTGAAACGGATCCGCGTGGTTTTTTGAATCAGTTCAGTGGAGGCGCCATTCTGGACGAGGTTCAACGCTGCCCTGCCCTGTTTTCCTATCTCCAGACACGCGTCGATGAACGGCAACAACCTGGCGAATTCATCCTGACTGGATCGCAACAATTTGGTCTGTTATCGAGTATCACGCAAAGCCTGGCGGGCAGGGCCGCATTGCTGACGCTGTTGCCCATGACCTACGACGAATTACAAAGGTCAGGAAAAATTGGCGGGAATCTCGACAAGGTACTCGTCGACGGAGCCTACCCTCCCATCTTCGACCGCGGGCTCGAGCCGCACCCATGGTATGGCAACTATGCGCGCACCTATCTGGAGCGCGATGTCCGGCAGTTGATCAATGTACAGGATCTGGGGACATTTCAACGCTTCCTGAAATTGTGCGCGGGCCGGACCGGACAACTGCTCAATCTCTCCTCGCTGGCCAATGACTGCGGCATCACCCACAACACGGCCAAATCATGGATATCCGTGCTGGAAGCCAGTTATATCGTGCACCTGTTGCCGCCGCATCACCAAAACTTCAACAAGCGTCTGGTCAAAACCCCCAAACTCTATTTCCTGGATACGGGGCTTGCCAGCTGGCTGCTTGGCATCCGGGACAACGAACAACTGGCTACCCATGTTCAACGGGGCGCCCTGTTCGAAACCTGGGTCATCAGTGAATTGCTCAAGGCCCGCTACAATGCCGGCGAGGCCTCAAATCTTTACTTCTGGCGTGATCGTTCAGGACACGAGGTGGACCTGCTGATTGACCATGGAACTCATCTGTCACCGCTGGAAATCAAATCCGGACAAACCATCAACAAGGATTACTTCAAGGGACTGGATTTCTGGCGAAAGCTGGCAGGTGAAACCGCCGGAAAGGCGTGGCTGGTTTACGGCGGTGACAGTCGACAGAGTCGCTCCGAAGTCACGGTACTGCCGTGGCATGAAATCAACGCTGAGCAGATGGTGCTATGAAAACACAACGCATCGGTCGCAATGATCCCTGCCCTTGCGGCAGCGGAAAGAAATTCAAGCACTGCTGCCTGGGCAAGGAAAACAGCACGGCATCCAACCACGGCGCAGCGAGCATGTCGGAGGCCTTGCGCCAGGTACTCGGAAGCCGGCAATTCAGCTCGATGGAAGAGGCGCAGGCATTTCTGAACCAGATTACCCAACAGCAAAACCGTCAGGCACTGTGGTAAATTGACTGCCCTGATCGGTGTTGGAGATGACTG
>JALSQZ010000209.1 GCA_026985055.1 Sedimenticola sp.
GAGGTAGAGTATAGTGGGCCCCAATGTCAAGACCACGAGTAGCGGAAAACAAGGTCGTTTTTCGGGCGTGGCAGCGGCGTCTGGTGGTTAGCCTGGCGCGCAGCCGGGGTCAAGGGTCGGCCTGCAGTTGGGCCGACTTGCGTAGCCCTTGACGCGGGCGAGCACCAGGCTAGTCTGACGAGACGCTGCTCAGCCCGACATCGAACCACTGTCGCGGGCGAAGTGAACTTCAGCCGGCGTGGCATAGGCCAAACTCTGGTGTGGCCTCTCATGGTTGTAGAACTGGAAGTAGTCGTCCAGGCCTGCATAGAGCAGGGGAACCGTCTCATAGTCTTTCAGATAGATATCTTCATATTTGACTGTGCGCCACAGGCGCTCGATGAAGATGTTGTCCAAGGCCCGGCCTTTGCCATCCATGCTGATGCGGATGCCGGCGTCTTGCAGAACCGATGTATAGGCGTGGGCCGTGAACTGAGCACCCTGATCCGTGTTGAAGATGTCAGGTGTGCCCCAGGAGAGAGCCTGGTGCAGCGCATCCACACAGAAGGTACCGTCCAGGGTGTTCGACAACTGCCAGGCCAGCACGTAGCGGCTGTGCCAGTCCATCACTGCGACCAAATACATGAAGCCTCCATGCAGGGGCACGTAGGTGATGTCGGAGCTCCAGACCTGGTTGACTCGGGTGATCTCCCGGTTGCGCAGCAGATAGGGATAGATCTTGTGGCCTTCTGCTGCCTGGCTCGCCTTGGGCTTGGGATAGATGGCCTGGATTCCCATCTTGCCCATCAGCCGCCGCACACGCTTGTGATTGACCTGATAGCCCTCCTTCCGGAGGTAGTGGGTCATCCGCCGCCAGCCGAAAAAAGGCCGTTCCAGGTACTTGGCATCAATCAGACGCATCAGATGGAGGTTGAACTGTGTCTCCGACGCCGGCTGGTAGTACCAGGTGGCGCGATTGAGCCCCACCAACTCACACTGACGCCGGATACTGAGGTCCGGGTGATCAGGCTCGATCAGGGGGCGCTTGGCCTTACTCGAACTGGGCAGCTTTTTTTTTCAGCCACTCTAGTTCCATCTTCAGCCGGCCGATCTGCTCGTAGAGCTCTGCTTCCCTGGCCTCCTGTTCTCGCTGGTCGCGTCCGTTCTTGCGAGCGAACACCTGCGGCCCCTTTTGCAGGAGTTGGCTTTTCCATTTTCGGATCAAGGTAGGGTGCACATCATGCTGGCTGGCCAACTCGCTGACTGTGTGTGCTTCCCGGATGGCTGCCACTGCCACCCGAAATCTGAACTCGGCGCTGTGTTGACGTCGTTTCTTGACCATCTTTCATGCCTCCACGTGCTGTGTTGGTGAGTCCGTTTCGAGCTTAGCACGTGGTCCAGTTATTGGGGATCATTATGGCTT
>JALSQZ010000210.1 GCA_026985055.1 Sedimenticola sp.
GGGGCCTGCTCTTCCATGCGCTGGTGCAGCGACTGCAACTCCGCCGTGGGGATGTTCCGTCGCGTCGCCTCCCCATGCACCAGGCTTTCCACTTGCTTCGGCTTCTTCGGCTTGCGCGCCATTCCAAACTCCTGGTAACTTTCGTCTTCTTGCTGGTAGTGCAAGCACATACTTGATCGTGCAGGCACTATGCATTATGTTCCGTTGTGGAGGCTCGGCCTGTGGGCGGTCTCCGGAGCCTTGCTCCGGCAGATGGCTGCACAGCGCATTGCCTCCTTTTTCTTTCCATGGCTTCAACCATGCTGCCGGCTCTCATAGGGATCAGGAACATAAAAAATGCCGTATGTTTTGAAGACTCTCCCATCCTGATACCCATCGCCTACAAACTGAAGGTTGTGCAATCGTCCGCCAAACATCCTGGCAATATCCTGCCTGCTTGGCCCTCTGAGGTTCCATGATGCCCATCTGTATCCCCAATTGATGCAATACAGGCACAAGTCTGCAGCCTGCACGCCAACGGACATTTCAGAATCAACAAAGAGAGGAGCGGGGACAATCCATTGAGTGCGCTGTCGGCCAAACTTTGTTCTTGTATAATAATCCTGCAGCCTTTTCACAAAACGCTTGTCCTGTTGCTTTTCGGTTTGATCCATTACGAACAAGCCATGCTCCTTCTTGTATTCCAGAAAATAGAAAAAGCGCTCCTGCAGAAAGATATGATCCTTGCGAAGAAGGTGTCTATACTGAAAATTTTCCGGGGGGCGGACGCCACGTGGGATCATGCTGGCGAAGAGGACAGCTCCATGCTTGGACAGCAGTTTGAAAATCTTCTCCGCCATCATGATGCTTGCCTGGCCGTAGGCTGTGAAATCCTGGCGTTTTGGGCTGATTTTCTGGTGCTTCCTGGTCAGAAAGCGGCGCACTCCCTTTCGCCTGGCGGCATCATCAAGGCGGGGCATTTGGTTGCTCCATGAAAATCGCTGCTTCTTCAGCAGCTTACACCCCTTTATTTCTCCACCAAGTTCCACGAATGCTTCACCAAAAATGTCATCCCTGGCATCATTCCAGTCACAAATGAAGGGCCATACTTTGCTGGCATGGATGGCGACTCCACCGCGCACTTCCATTGGCATGCTTTTATGGTCATGCCCGCTTTCATCCATGAACAAGAGCCAGCTCATGCCTGCTTCTCCAACATTCTGCTGATCAGCAAACCGAACTCCCTGTCCATGTCATAGACGTCGGTGAACTCGGCAAAGGCCCAGCGCCCGAAGTCGCCCAGCGCATTCACGCCGGGGATCCAGCGGCTGCGCATGGTCTCCGCCTTTGCCTTGGCATTCTCGCCGCGATAGCCCTTCACCTCCACCACCAGGTTCAGCGGATCATCCGGGCCGCGGCCA
>JALSQZ010000211.1 GCA_026985055.1 Sedimenticola sp.
ACAGACTATTTCAAGCTCAAGATTCGGCAATCATCACTGCCCGATGACCATTCCATGTTCTATGATCTGGCGTATTCTTCACTCACATAACCGGAGAAGAACCACATTTTGCGCGTTCTGGTGCAATACTCGGGCTAGGAGCCCGTCGGATTTGCAGCCGATCAGCCTTAAATCCGACAGGTTCCTAGGGAACCTCTGATTAAATCTGAGCGAAGCAGATTGTGATTAAAAATGTTCCGATACAAGGCGCAAATCGCGCGTAATGCCCCAGGGCACTCTCTCTTGCGCAAGCGCAATTCACCTTGTAGCCAGCTATTGCGAAGATTTGCAAAGCTACCGCTCCTGCTATCGCCCCTGACCTACATCCCTGTAGGCCACGCAGTAGCGGGACATTTTGGGCGCAAGATGCGAGTTCACGATTTAATCAGAGGCTCCCTAGAGTTCCGTGCCGGGTTGAACCGGCGATGTGGCCCCCTGGCGACCTTGCTTTTCACCTTTGTACCAGGACAGTTTCTCATGTAGCCGCACCACTTCGCCGACAATGATGAGAGTAGGGGGTTTGGGTTTTTCTCTGTCCACCACTTCCAGGATATTGTTCAGGGTACCTGTAAAAACTCGTTGCATATGGGTGGTTCCCTGCTGCACCAGGGCGATGGGCATTTCCCCGGAGACACCATGTTCCTTGAGTTTTTCGATGATGACCGGAAGTCCCATCAGTCCCATGTAGAACACGATGGTTTGATGGGGTTGGGCCAGCTGCCGCCAGTTGAGGTTCATGCTGCCGTCTTTCAGATGGCCGGTAACGAAGGTAACGGACTGGGCATAGTCCCTGTGGGTCAGGGGGATGCCGGAATAAGTGGCGCAACCGGATGCCGCAGTGATTCCGGGGATTACCTGGAAGGGGACGCCTTGTTCCGCCAGGGTATCGATTTCTTCACCACCGCGACCAAAGATGAAAGGATCACCGCCTTTCAGACGCACCACGCGTTTTCCTTCCTTGGCCAGCTTCGCCAGAAGTTCATTGATTTCTTCCTGACGCATGGCATGTCGATCCCGCTCCTTGCCTACATAGATCCGTTCAGCCTCCCTGCGCACCATTTCCAGAACAGGCTTGGCTACCAGCCGATCGTAAACTACTACATCGGCCTGTTGCATCAGGCGCAGCGCACGAAAGGTCAGCAGATCTGGATCACCAGGGCCGCCACCCACGAGATAAACCTCACCCATTCCCCGGCTGGGTGAAAAATTTTCCAGCTCTTTTTCCAATACCTCTTCCGCTTCTTCCATATGCCCGGAGAAAACCCGTTCGGCAACGCTGCCCTGGAGAATGCGGTCCCAGAAAATACGTCGGTCATCCGCACTGGAGAGCCTCGCCTTGACCTTGTCACGGTACCGGGAGGCGAGTTCTCCCAGACGTCCATAACCGGCGGGAATCAGGGATTCCAGGCGCGCCCGGATAAGACGGGCCAGTACCGGAGAAGAACCGCCGGTGGAAACAGCGGCGACCACCGGGGAACGGTCGATAACCGATGGCATGATGAAACTGCCGGCATCCGGGTTGTCCACCACGTTGACCGGGATATTTCTTTCCTTGGCCGCCTGTGCAATGCGCCGGTTCACATCAGGATCATCGGTGGCTGCGATTACCAGTGCGTAGTCTGTGAGCAGGGTGTCCTGGTAATCCTGATCCTGGTGCAGAATTTCTCCCCGGTCGGCCAGTGCCTGCAATTCCTGACAAAGGTCGGGGGCGATGACCTGCACCTGGGCGCCGGCCTCCCGCAACAGCCGGCATTTGCGAGCGGCTACGTCGCCACCGCCGATGATGACGCAGGGCCGGGAATCCACATTCAGGAAAACAGGAAGAAAATCCATCGCTTAGTAACCGTTACTCATGTCGGGTGGTAAGTGAGCATAGCATAAGCGCTTGTTTTGCAATATAAAAACCGCACCATTATCAGAGTTTATGCTGTGCATACATTGAATATATGAGGATATTATAATATACTACATCGATTCCGTTTGCCATTGACCCGATATCGAGGTTTGAATGCAAGTCAAAGAGATCGACGTATCCGAGCTGAAGAAGCGTCTGGATACGGGCGAGGATATTGTGTTGCTGGATATCCGCAGTGAAGCGGAGGTTCGCCAGGGTATATTGCCCGGATCCGAACACCTGCCCATGCATCTTATCCCCCTGAAATTGCAGGATTTGCCCAAAGATAAAGATGTGATTCTGTACTGCCGCAGCGGAGCCCGTTCCTATCACGCCTGTGCTTTTCTGGAACAGCAGGGCATGCACAACGCCCTGAACCTGCGCGGCGGTATCCTCGACTGGGTGCGGCATGGTTATGAGATCGCCGCTCCTGCATGAAATTTCCATCTGGTGCTTGCCTTTCTCTAAGAGTTAGAATATAAGAAAGCACTGTTATTTAACCCACAAACACTGGAGAAATCCCATGGCTGATTTTGATGAAGAACTCGACGCAAGCGGTCTGAACTGCCCCCTGCCCATTCTGCGCGCCAAGAAGGCGCTGGCTGGGCTCGATGCCGGCAAGGTACTGCACATCATTGCGACTGATCCTGGTTCCGTAAAAGACTTCGAGGCTTTTTCCAAGCAGACCGGAAACGAACTGCTGGAGTCCAAGGAAGAAGGTGGCAAGTTCCATTTCCTGATCAAGAAAGCCTGACCGGCTGTCTGATATCTGATACTGCGTTTGCACGCAGGGGAGAAGACGAATGGAACAGAAAAAGCTGGCGATCATCGCCACCAAGGGCAGCCTGGACTGGGGTTACCCTCCCTTTATTCTAGGCTCCACCGCCGCCGCGCTGGGTTATGATGTAGAGATCTTCTTTACCTTCTATGGCCTGCAGTTGCTGAAAAAGAACCTCGATCATCTGCGTGTCACTCCGCTGGGTAACCCGGGAATGCCCATGCCGGGCGGCATGGAAAAATGGATGCCGGTACTGGTTACCGCTCTGCCTGGAATGGAAGCCATGATGACTTCCATGATGAAGAAGCAGATGAAGGAAAAAGGTGTCGCAAGTCTTGAGGAACTGCGGGAACTCAGCCAGGAAGCGGAGGTACGCTTCATTGCCTGCAACATGACCGTTGAACTGTTCGATATGCAGCCTTCCGATTTCATCGATGGCATCGAGCTGGCGGGTGCGGCCCGCTTCTTCGAATTTGCTGGCGACGCGGACATCTGCATGTACATGTAGGTGCGACGTGAAGGGCGTCTCGCCTCGCGGAAACCGGTCTCCGCATTATAAAATACCGGCATAAAATCAACAGCTTACCGAAACCCCTTGGTAGGTTGTTGAAAAGCCGCCGAGGGGCGGAACTTCGGTTCCGTCCCTGCGCCGGCCTCCCCGTCTGACCCGCGGAGGAGTCCACACCTTGCCCCTGGTCAGGGATCAGCACACAACGAAGAATCGCCGGATGCCCGGCTGCTTCCTCGTTGCTGTCAAGCATGGCGTGACAGGCGGGTTGCCTCGTCGCGTACGCAATACCAACCGCCCGCCAACCACGGGCAGAGCCACAACTGTCAACAAGACGGACGCCCTGAAAGGTGTCGCAGTGATTGTCTGGTCTGTCCACTGGTTATGGACGGATAGAAGACCTGTTGTGCAACCAACAGCAGCCCAGGGCCAGCGCGTTACCGGCAACGGTTTCGTGTGAAGCGGCCTGACAATGTACCCCCCAAACGGGCGTACCTTGCCCGTGAGGGAAGGTGCGGATTCTGCCAGTGACAGGCGGATGAGGGGCTAGGCTGGATGGTATGGCTAACGCAAGTGAACCACTGATAAACCTCGACAACATGAAACCGACCAAAGTCACTGGCCAAGGTCGGGATGCGACGGGTTATCCCTCTCTACATTGGGGATACGTTGCCACTAGACGTCGCCGGGGGACAGGTGGAGCCTAACCCATTCGTGTCATTGCGACGCAACACGGTAAGCCCGTATGTCTCCGGACTGCCTCGGCAGGACGGAAACCGACCCGCAAGGGGAGGCGATAGATGTGCGGGTAAGGGAGGACGGAAAAAGCCAATGCCGGTCTGTAATGGATCGGATAGAAGCGGCATCGCTTCACCCGAAAGTGTGCCCACTTCCGTCTGGTCTCTCATTGCGAGAAGACCTGCAGAACCCTGAAAAGAAAACCGGAAAGGCGCAAGCCGATCCGGTTTTCCCGAAAAGCCCCTGCGGGAGCGACGACTCCCGCAGGGGAGGTACGTCTGCTTCCAACAGGGCTTTCACAAAGCAACTGGAGGATAGCAAGATGAGCAAGAAGACGCAAAGCGAACGCTGCGCGACCGAGCCTGCATTCTCCCACGGAGACTGGCACCACTGGCATGAGATCGACTGGCTCGTGGTACACCGCACCGTGCGGGGCTTGCAGGTACGTATCGCAAAGGCAGCAAAGGAAGGCAACTGGCGCAAGGTGAAAAGCCTGCAACGGTTGCTGACCCGCTCGTTCGCCGCCAGAGCACTGGCGGTACGGCGAGTGACGGAAAACCGGGGACGGAAAACACCGGGGATCGACAACGAAACCTGGCCCACCCCGGAGGACAAGTGGAACGCGATTTTCCGACTCCAGCGGCGCGGCTACCGGCCGAAACCGCTGCGGAGAATCCACATCCCGAAAGCCAATGGCAAGGGGCGGCCTCTGGGAATCCCGACCATGAGGGACAGGGCCATGCAGGCACTCTACCTGCTGGCACTGGAACCGGTGTCGGAGACGACCGGCGACCCCAACAGCTATGGCTTTCGCCCATACAGGGCGGCACAGGACGCGATGCGAAAGGTCCACGGACTGCTCAATCGCAGAACCTCGCCGCAATGGGTACTGGAGGGCGACATCAAGGGATGTTTCGACCACATCAGCCACGAGTGGTTGCTCGAGCACATTCCCATGGACAGAGAAGTCCTGCGGAAATGGCTCAAGGCCGGCTACATGGAACGGAATCGGTTCCATGACACCCATGCGGGAACGCCCCAGGGGGGCATCATCTCGCCGGTGCTGGCCAATATCGCCTTGGATGGCCTGGAAGCGGAACTGATACGACACTTCGGAGCCCTCAAAACCGCACTAAGGGCCAAAAACAAGGTCAGTCTGGTGCGATATGCGGATGACTTCGTCATCACTGGCACCTCGAAAGAGCTGCTGGAAAAAGAAGTCAAACCGGTGGTGGAGGCATTTCTGGCAAAACGGGGGCTCATCCTCTCGCCGGAAAAGACCTTCGTCACCCATATCGAAACGGGGTTCGATTTTCTGGGCTGGAACTTCCGTCGCTACTGGCGGCAGGGGCAGCAGAAGGTACTGGTGAAGCCGTCAAAGACGAACATCAAAACCTTCCTGACCAAGGTTCGGAAAATCATCAAATCCCGGCCAGGGGCGACCCAGGCGTCGTTGATCGGGCACCTCAATCCCGTCATTCGGGGATGGTGCCATTACCACAAGGCGGTGGTAGCCAAGGAGACGTTCAGTTATGTGGACTGGCAGATCTGGAAGGCGTTGTGGCAATGGGCAAAGAGGAGGCACAACAGGAAGGGTCGACGGTGGATCGCCCAGCGGTACTGGCGGACCACCAAAATGCGGAATTGGGTATTTGCCGCGGATCTACCCGAAAGGGATGAGAACGGTAATGCCCAGAGGGTGGAACTGATGATTGCCGCACGAGTGAAAATCGAGCGGCACAAGAAGATCAAAAGTGAAGCCAACCCGTATGACCCGGAGTGGGAGCCATACTTTGAAGCCCGGTGGCACGAAAGGATGCGACGTTCCCTGAAGGGACGGCTGACAGAACTGCGTCTGTGGGAACGGCAGGAAGGGTATTGCCCGGTATGTCGTGACCGGTTGGACTGGGGGCGGAAGTGGGAGATACACCACAGGGTTCCCAGGACGGAGGGCGGAACGGATGCACTGAGCAACCTCGCATTGTTGCATCCCAACTGCCACAGGCAGGTTCACAGCCGGAATCCCACCGTGAAACTGCTGGTCTCCACAGGGGTGGAGGCTTAGTAGAGGCTTGAGCCGGATGCGGGGAAACTCGCACGTCCGGTTCTTAGGGGGCGGGGAGACAGCAATGTCTCCCTGCTACCCGACGTGCGACGTGAAGGGCGTCTCGCCTCGCGGAAACCGGTCTCCGCATTATAAAATACCGGCATGAAATCAACAGCTTACCGAAATCCCTTGGTAGATTGTTGAAAAGCCGCCGAGGGGCGGAACTTCGGTTCCGTCCCTGCGTCGGCCTCCCCGTCTGACCTGCGGGAGAGTTACTACCTTACCCCTGGTCAGGGATCAAAACACAACGAAGAACCGCCGGATGCCCGGTTGCTTCCTCGTTGCTGTCAAGCATGGCGTGACAGGCGGGTTGCCTCGTCGCGTACGCAATACCAACCGCCCGCCAACCACGGGTAGAGCCACAACTGTCAACTAGCCCGCATATTTCACCAGAACGCGCAAAATGTGGGTTTTTTACCATGAATTACAGCATGTTGCGTGACGGTTATGCTGGATACAGTTCGTACCTGTCATGCTATCCGGTTTTTCCCGGGATCTTTTCACCCAGCTTGCCCGAACGCCCTGCAAGTCGATGAATAACATCGACTTTTGTCCGTTCGAACAATCCGGGCAAAAATCTCTCCGGGAAAATTCCGGATTCCGGTGCAACATGCGGG
>JALSQZ010000212.1 GCA_026985055.1 Sedimenticola sp.
ACGGAGACACGGCGGTGGAGGCCAAAAACAGCCCGGTAACGCTGTCAGAGGCCCAGAGACGCAAATTCGATCTGATCTGCGAAAGAGCGGAAATCAAGGGCGACGAGAATGTTCTGAACATCGGCTGCGGTTTTGGTTCTTTGGAAAAGTACCTGTTGGAACGATTCCCGAACCTGAGGATAACAGGTCTCACGCCCAGCCAGGTCCAGGCCGACTACTTGCGGGAGCAGATCGCTGATTCCGCTTCGCCGTTGGGGCAGGGGAATTTTTGCGTCGTTCAGAAGGATTTTTCCGCATTTTCCCAAAAAGAGTTGAAGCAAACTGATTTTGATCTCGTCATTTCCGTTGGCCTTCTGGAACATGTCAGAAATATGGAGGAATTCAACAAGAAAGTTGCTGCCTTACTAGGAAGGAAAGGCCGTTCTTTCCATCATTTCATCGTCTCCAAGATGGCCATTCCGCAGTTTCTCGACGCCAGAAAGACCTTGATCGGCAGTTATTTCCCTGGTGGCCGGATCTGGCCCGATGATGCATTTTCAAACTGTCCTGGCCCACTGGAATTTCAAAAGAGCTGGTTCGTCAATGGCATGAACTACTGGAGAACGCTGGATGAGTGGCACAAGCGCTTCTCCTCACGGGTCGGAGAACTGAGCCGGCATCTGACGTTGGAGCGCATTCGCCATTGGAATGACTATTTCATTCTCTGCAAAGCCTGTTTTCTGCCGGCAGAGGGAGAGTGGTTCGGCAACGGCCACTACCTGTTTCGCAAATCCTCTTGAGACCGATCGTACGGGTATTCACCCCGGCCCTTTTTTCAACGCCAATACAGCATTGAGTCCGCCAAAAGCAAAGGAGTTGGTGAGGGCGAGATCGAATTTCAGCTCAACAGCTTCGTTGGGGGTGTAGTCGAGATCGCAATCCTTACCGGGCGAGGTGAAGTTGGCCGTGGGAGGCACGACGCCCTCCTGCAGGGCATGCACCGTGGCGACGAGTTCGATGGCGCCGGCGGCTCCAAGAGCGTGGCCGTGCATCGATTTGGTGGAGGAAATTTTCAGCTTGTTCGCGTGTTCCCCAAACACCTCATGTATGGCCTTGGTTTCCGTGGCGTCGTTCAACAGGGTTCCGGTTCCATGGGCGTTGATATAACCGATCTCTTCGGGTTGCCTGCCCGCATCGCGTAGCGCCATGGCCATGGCGGCAGCCGCACCTTTGCTGGAAGGATCGGTGATGTGGGTGGCGTCGGCGCTCATGCCGACTCCTTCGATGGTGGCAAGAATGGGTGCGCCGCGCTTGCGCGCATGTTCGACCGATTCCAGGACCGCCATGCCCGCGCCTTCCCCCAGCACCAATCCTTTCCGGTCTGCACTGAAGGGGCGGCAGGTCTCTGGA
>JALSQZ010000213.1 GCA_026985055.1 Sedimenticola sp.
ATGTTATCCAGAATGTTCTCACTCCTCCTGACTGTTGTCAGATTTAGCCCGCCGACCCTCTTTACGGCGGGCTTTTTTATGTCCAGGGATGCACAAGAGCGGCGATGTCCAGGGCACTGGCAATTGCTCCTGCATTGCCAGCATTTCCTGCGTCCTTGCAGGTCATGGACGGTATGCCGCGGGTGCAGGGCACTGGAAATGCTCCCGGCATTTCCAGCATTTCCTCCTTCCGTGGAGGTCAAGCACAGGAGCGGCGATGTCCAGGGCGCTGCTTGCCTACACAGGCAGGTTCCAGTATACCCCGCCAGTAGAAACAATCACGGTCAAAACGCCCAGCAGCAGATTGAAGGTCACCAGACGCCGGATCCCCGCCAGCGCCTCACCCCCTGCGGGCCAGTCCTGCGCAGCTACCGCCTTTTTCAGCGCGGCATAGGGAACAAAGAAAATATAGAAAAACACCAGCATCATCAGCAATCCCATGCCCAACATCAGATGTACGTGCAGCGCCAGGGCGCCCATGCCGCCATACACGCCATATATCATCCAGAAGCCACTGATCAGGATGAGCAGGACACAACCCCAGACCCAGGGAAAAAACCGGCCGAAAACACCTCTCCACATGCGCAGTCTCAATGGCGGCTCCAGGGTTTCCACAGCCGTGGGGCGCAAAACCATGTGGGCAAAAAACATTCCTCCCACCCAGATCACCACCGACAACACATGCAGGGGAATGGCGAAATTCATACCGAAACTCATGTTGGATTTCCTTTATAAACGCAGTTGCGGGTATTCTACCGTAACATCGACCACATTCTTCCCGGTAAAAATCATGAATCCAGCTGAACATCATGTGGTGGTTCTGGGGGCTACCGCCAAACCCGCCCGCTACGCCAACCAGGCCATCCGCCTGCTCAGGGAAAAAGGCTATGTCCATATCACCCCCGTACATCCGAAACTGGCGCAAAGCGAAGGCCTTCCCGTAACCCACAAACTCTCCGATATCCGGGATCCCGTCGATACCCTTACCCTGTATGTCGGCCCCGCCCGCCTGGAACCCATGACGACAGA
Source organism: Sedimenticola sp. (assembly GCA_026985055.1). Taxonomy (GTDB): domain Bacteria; phylum Pseudomonadota; class Gammaproteobacteria; order Chromatiales; family Chromatiaceae; genus Thiolapillus. The sequence goes on from JALSQZ010000213.1 coordinate 1,069, forward strand.
CATCATCGCACTCAAACCCGGGCGGGTGATTTTCAACCCGGGTACGGAATCTGCGTCCCTGCAACAGGCTCTGGATCAGGCCAACATCCCCTGGGAAGAAGCCTGCACCCTGGTTTTGCTGCGCACCGGCCAGTTCTGAATATCTGCATCCGTGCTCAGGTCAAGGCCGGATCGTTTCCATAGTGAATCGAGTTCACATACCAACGCGCCGGCCCGCTCGGGGTCTGCACCAGAATTTCATCATCCACTTCCCGGCCGAGCAGCGCTCGGGCCATAGGGGAGTCCACGGAGATATAGTCCTTGCACCCAAATATTTCATCGTAGCCGACAATGCGGAACCGGCGCCGTTCACCCTCATCATTTTCCACCTCCACCCAGGCGCCAAAGAACACCTTGCCTTCCTGCTCCGGGGAGTAGTCCACCACACGCAGCTTGTCCAGACATTTGCGCAGATAGCGCACACGCCGGTCGATCTCCCGCAGACGTTTCTTGTTGTACTGGTAATCGGCGTTTTCGCTGCGATCCCCCAGGCTCGCCGCCCAGGCCACTTTCCTGGTGGTTTCCGGGCGTTCCACCCGCCACAACTGATCCAGCTCTGCCTGCAGGCGCAAAAAGCCTTCGCGGGTGACCAGAGGAGTCTTCATGAGCTTGTCAGGACAGTTCCACCGGCATGTAGAAAAACACGAAACGCCCGGCTCCAATATCGACTTTCAGGGTGGCGCCGTGATACAGGCCATAGTCCACATAGCCGGGCACAGCGCTGTTTGCGTGACATTCACTGGCGTGCTGAGGCGATTCGAAATCCCGATCCCGGTCATACCAGGACAAAAGCATGTAATCGCCCAGACGTTCGTCTGCCACGCCGTTGGCCAGCTTCATGGCCTCAAGATAATCGCCAGGAGGCGGCTCTGGCATTAGCTCGACGATGGCCACACCGGTATAATCCGGCTCACCGGGGATGGAACAGGTAGGCGGGTTGATCTTGTCCGGTTTGAAATCAGTCATCTTCCAGCAGACGTTTGTGGGCACCATCACAGAAAGGCGGGGTTCCGCTACGCTTGCAGGTACAAAAATAGTAATCGTCATCCTTGGGCGCAGTAAAGACCACGGGTTCAAACTCCGTATCCGCGTGAGAACCATCGCAGAAAGGCTGTTTCTGACTGCGCCCGCAGCTGCACCAATAAACGGTTTCGTCCTTTTTCAGGGTTACTATGGCAGGCTTGGTGCCTGCAACCATGGGAATTGCCAATATATTTCTCCTGTTGAATTTTTGGGCGGAAGACCCATCTAAAGCAGAAATACTAACGCCAAAAGCAATCCAACGACAAAGGAATCAACCATGCTCCGAATATTATTGCTCCTCGGCACCAACGTAGCCATACTGGCAGTGCTCAGCGTCACCATGCGCATTCTGGGCGTTGACGACATGTTGGTCCAAAGTGGTGGCGGCCTCAACCTCAATGCCCTGCTGATCATGTCGGCAGTCATTGGCTTTGCCGGTTCCTTCATTTCCCTGTTTGCGTCCAAATGGATGGCCAAGTCCAGCATGGGCGTGAAGACCATCGAAACGCCGGTCAATTCCACGGAACGCTGGCTGGTGGATACGGTATCCCGGCTCTCCCGGGAGGCAGGCATCGAGATGCCGGAAGTGGGCATCTTTCCCAGCCCTTCTCCCAATGCCTTTGCCACCGGCTGGAACAAGAACGACGCCCTGGTGGCGGTGAGCCTGGGTTTGCTGCAAAACATGAACAGCGACGAAATCGAGGCGGTACTGGGGCACGAGATCGCGCATGTGGCCAATGGCGACATGGTAACCCTGACCCTCATACAAGGCGTGGTCAACACCTTCGTCATCTTCCTTTCCCGCATCATCGGCCATGTGGTGGATCGCACCGTATTCAATACCCGGGAAGGTTACGGTCCGGCATACTGGATCACCTCGCTGATTGCCCAGTTCGTGCTTGGTATCCTGGCCATGATGATTGTTGCCTGGTTCTCCCGCTGGAGAGAATACCGGGCAGATGCCGGCGGCGCGGCCCTGGCCGGGCGGCAGAAGATGATCAGCGCCCTGCAACGCCTGGGACAGGCCCAACCCGAGCCCCTGCCGGATGAAATGGCCGCCTTTGGCATTGCGGGTGGCGGCCTGCATGAATTGTTTGCCAGCCACCCACCCCTGGAAAAGCGTATCGAAGCCCTGAGAAACGCAGCCTGAACCGGTTCTACTGGCCCCGTTCACGGGCCAGTTTTTCCGCAGCTTCGGCATCTACCGCCCAGAGCTTTTCCAATTGGTAGAAATCACGCACCCTGGCCTGCATGACATGCACCACCACACCATTGAGATCCACCAGCGCCCATTCCCCTTCATTCAGGCCTTCCACGCCAAGGGGCGGTTCACCCGCCAGCTTGGCCTGGAAAGCCACCGCCTCGGCGGAAGATTTCACATGGCGATCGGAAGTGCCCGAGGCAATCACGAAATAATCCGCGATGCTGGTTTTGTCGCTGACATCCAGCACCACGATATCCGTGGCTTTCAGGTCTTCGAGCACATTCACGACCAGGTCGCGCAATTCATCAATTTCCATAAATCCGCTTCATTCTGAAAAAATATTGGCCAATGATAACATTCACGGCTGTTTGACTGCTGTGTATGACACGACGGAGTCAATGTTCCGGGAAACAGGCGCGCAGACCACTATCGAGATCAGGATAGCGCAGGGTCACTCCCAATTCGCGCAACATGCGGCCGTTGTCGATGCGGCGGGACTCCGCCAGATAGGAACGCATGCCGGCGCTCAGATTCTCTCCCGCGGCTCCCGGATCGATCACCGGAGGCCGGGGCAGGCCTGCCATGTCCGCCACCCGGTTGAAATAATCGGCCATATTGCCAGGCTGGCCGTCCGCAACATTGTAGATGGCATGATTCGCCCCGCGCGCCATGGCCGCCAGGCAGACCTGCACCAGATCATCGACATGAATCCGGTTGGTCCAGGGCGCATCCTTTTCCGCCACCATGGGCTGTCCCTCACGCAATCGCTTCAGGGGCAGTTTTCCGGGGCCATAGATTCCCGCCACGCGCAGAATCACCCATTCCCCCCCGGTCTGTTCTCCCCACCGTCGCAACTGCTCTTCCCCATCCAGGCGCCGTTGCGCCCGTTCCGCCACTGGCGCAACGGCATGGCTTTCATCCACCCACTGCCCCCGGCAATCACCATATACACCAGTGGTGCTGATGAGCACGATACGCCGGGGCTGGCCACTTTCAGGCAAGGCATGCAGAAAATGACGCAGATGAACATCCTCCGTGCCCACCCTGGGAGGCGGCACCAGATACCAGACTGCGGCGGCTTTGGTTGGCAGCCTGATATCCATTTTCCGCTTCAAGTCGCAGCGCAGCCCCCGGATGCCCAATTGCTCCAAATCTCTCAGGCTGGATGATCGGTTTACCAGCCCCCAGGGGGCGTTTTCCGCCAATGCTGCCGCAAGGCGCCGGCCGACATATCCACAACCGGCAATCAGACTGTTTTCGTTCCCCATTGTTCCCACGGTTTTAATGAGCGCCCAAATCAGCGACAATTCAGAAGATTTTACCCGAATGCAAGAACAAACCCATGAGCTTTACCGTCAAACTCTCTCCCAGCGGCCATACCTTCGAAGTGGAAGATGGCGAAACCATACTCGATGCCGCCATCCGCCAGGATATCGGTCTGCCTTACGGCTGCCGCAACGGCTTTTGTGGCGCCTGTATCGCCACCCAGCTCTCCGGGGAAATCGAATATCCGGATGGAGAACCGGACAAGCTCCTGGATGCCTCGGATGATGCCTGCCTGCCCTGCCAGGCAGTGCCGGTTTCGGATGTGGAACTCAAGGTCAAGGAAATTCAGGCGGCGAAAGAGATAGAACCCAGAGTCATGCCGGTAAAAGTCGCCAAAATCGACCATCTTGCTGACGATGTAGTGCGTTTGTACCTGAAGTTGCCGGATGAACAACGTCTCCAGTTCCTCGCCGGTCAATACCTGGACTTCATTCTGGAGGATGGCCGGCGGCGCGCCTTTTCCATCGCAAATGCGCCCCATGACGAAGAGTATATCGAACTGCATATCCGGCATGTGGATGGCGGCGTATTCACCGACTGGGCGTTCACCCAGATGAAGGAAAAAACCATTCTGCGCATCGAAGCCCCCCTGGGCGGTTTCACTCTCAACGAGGAATCCGACCGGCCCCTGCTGTTCATTGCCGGAGGCACGGGTTTCGCTCCGATCAAATCCCAGATCGAACACGCCTTCCATGCCGGCATCCAGCGCCCCATGGAACTCTACTGGGGAGTGCGCGCCCAGCCGGATCTGTATCTGCCGGATCTGCCCCGTCAATGGCAGCAGGAACATGAAAACTTTCATTTTGTTCCGGTGCTTTCCGAACCCAACAGCGGCTGGGACGGGCGCACTGGCTGGGTGCATGAAGCCGTGTTGCAGGATCACGACGATCTGGCCAACTTCGACATCTACATGGCCGGCCCGCCGGTGATGGTCAAGGCGGCAAGAGACGCCTTTCTCGCCCGGGGCGTTCCGGATGAGCAGATGTATTACGATTCCTTTGAATATGCCGCGGACTGAATCAACAGCCTGACAAGGCCGCTCAAGGGAACCTCGAAAAACTCCTTCCTTGGAATTTTTCTCGTCGCAAACCGAAAATGCGATTTTCGTTTTGCTCACATTTTCAATCACTTGAAGTGATCGAAAATGGCGGGACATCCTTGTCCCGCAAGGGCATCTCGATTTTTCGAGATGCCCTCAATATGCCTTCTGATGAACGAACCCCTTGAACAGGGTGAGGAAGATGATCTTCAGGTCGAACCACAAGGACCAGTTCTCGATGTAGTACAGGTCGTATTCGACGCGCTTTTCCATCTTGTCCAGGGTATCGGTTTCCCCCCGCCAGCCATTGATCTGCGCCCAGCCGGTGATCCCCGGCTTGACCCGATGCCGCTGCATGTAGGCTTCCACCTGATCCTTGTACATTTCATTGTGCGCCAGGGCATGTGGGCGCGGCCCGACAATGGACATTCGCCCCTGAAGCACATTGAAGAACTGCGGCAGTTCATCCAGACTGGTGCGGCGCAGAAAGGCGCCAAAGCGGGTCACCCGCGGATCGTCCCTGGTTGCCTGGGTTACCTGTCCATCCTGTTCCTGATGCAGCTTCATGGTACGAAACTTGTATACGGTAATGGGTTTTCCGTCCCATCCATGGCGTTTCTGCTTGAACAGCACCGGTCCGGGTGAACTGAGTTTCACACCCAGGGCGAGCAACAGCAGGAGAGGGCTGATGAGCAGCAGAATGACGAAAGCCAGCACCCGATCCTCGAGCGCCTTGATCAGGCGGTTGAAACCTTCCATGGGCGAGGCCCGCAGATCCAGAACCGGCACCCCGGCGACTTCGGATATGGAATGATTGAGCAGGCGGAAACCAAAGATGTCGGGCACCAGACGGATTTTCACCGTGCTGTGACGAAGCAGCTGCAGAATCTCCCGCATACGTTTTTCCGCGCGCAGGGGCAGAGCCAGCCAGACCTCATCTACATCCTTTTTCTTCTCATCCAGATGCCGGCAGCCTTCCTCACAGGAAATCACGGGAATGCCGCCAATTTCCGTTCCCTGCAACGCAGGATCATCGTCCCAGAACGCCACCAGATCATACCCCACCCACTGGGCGTCGCGTAGCTGGCGGGCCACATTCTGCCCCAGTTGTCCTGCGCCCACGACCACGATACGGCGATGGTTCAGGCCCTTGCGCCGCATGTAGTTGAAAACAAGCCTCACAAGGACTCTCAGCGCCACCAGTCCCAGCCAGACCACCCCCACCCAGATTGCCGCCCAGTAACGGGAATAGAGGGCGCCGCTCTTGGTGCCGAAAGCCAGCAACACCAGAATCAGAACCACCACCCCCCAGGCCAGGGTCGTCATCCAGATCTGCCGCCACAATCCCTTGCCACGCCAGGAATGATAGAGTTTGAACAGGGGCAGAATGATGGCGGCGAGCAAGGCGCCCAACAACAGTACCAGTTCATATCCGTCAGACAGGTCGAAATGCTCAAAGCGGATATAAAAAGCCAGTACGCCGCCCAATACCACGACACACAGATCCAGCAGCCTTGCCGCGAAAGAGAAAACGGGCGAATATTCCCTGATCAACCCTTGCTTAAACATGATATTCCATGGAGATGAATCCTGAGTTCAATGCTTCAGGATGGATACGGAACCTTGCCGCATGTTATCTTTTCAGATTCGATATCCTTGCTACCAACGCGGCCCAGGCCAATTTTACTGTGTAAAGCCCGGCTCTGAAACCGTTTTACTTCTCATAAGCAGCTTTCTTCTTCCCCTCAGCCGAGCAACAGCGCCATCTACAAGTCCATGAAGCACACGCAGCAAAGACAACAGCAGTCTCGCTGTATCCTGGTGGCAAGCTTCGCCCTTACCGCCAGTGCCGCCCTGCTGATATTCGCCTTTCTGTTTTGGAATACACCCGTTCCCGGCGAGCGAAAGCTCCCGTCCCCGATCAAAATCACGCAAGAGGATTTCATTATTGATCCTGCCAACGGCAGCCCGATTCCCGGAGGCGTGGAAATAATTGCTCCAGGGCCGGAAAAGCAAATCCTGTTACCCATAACCAAAAGAGGCTTTCAGGCCAGTCGGTTTGCACGCCTGCACTATCGAATCGAAAACTACTCGCCGGGACTCATGATCAAACTGTACTGGCGCAGCAGCGATTCTCCTGACACCACGAGATTCATGAGGCTGCACCCCGGATTTCTTCCACAAGCGAGTCTTCCTCTTGCACAAAATCCGGGGTGGAAAGGGGAAATCACTCTTCTTGGCCTCAGCCTCCAGGGAGGGATAACCGGCGACAAAATAATCATCCGGGATCTGAAATTTTTTGCGTCGGGAGCCGAATCTCCGCTGAGCATGATTCTTTCCGACTGGAGCCGCCGGGAACCCTGGAGCATGTCCTCGATCAATTTTGTCTTCAATGGCAGCCCTTATGCCCGGCCATCTCCGGTTCTCGCCAGTGCTGCCTGGCTGAGTCTGGCGCTGCTGCTGTTCATGGCCTGGAACCGGTACAGATTCCGCCGCTTTCTTCCTCCGACATGCGCTCCCGGGCTGCTCTTTCTGATTCTGATCCCCTGGCTGATACTGTACGGACGCTGGCAACTGAATCTGTGGAGCCAGTTCAACGACAGCCGGCAGCTCTATTCCGGGCGCAGCCAGGAAGAAAAACAACTGCGCGCGGAAGACGCGGCCATCTATCGATATGCGCAGCACCTCAAGCATGACCTGCTGCCGCAACAACCGGCCCGCATCTTCATTCTGGATAACACCTACCGCAGTTATCTGCGCCTGAAAACCCAGTACCATCTGCTGCCACACAACAGCTACAACTACGACCGCTTTCCCCAAGCGGCTTACCTGCATGATGGTGACTACCTGCTTGTCCTGGGCAATATTCCCGGCTTGCATTTCAACCGCGAAACACAGCAGCTGGAGTGGCCCGGGGAACACAAGATCAAAGCACATCTACTGGATCAGTCTTCTCTGGGCAATCTGTACCGGGTCGAACTTTCCGACAGGGAGAATCGGCCATGACCGGTCTGCTGCTGGCCTTGCTGTTGCCGCTTGTCCTGGGCGTGGCCTGGCTGTCCCGATACTGGACAAACAGCCACTGGAGCGCGATTCTCGGTTACGGCTATCTGCTGGGCATACTTGCCACAACCTCGATCATGCGTCTGTGGGACGCCCTGGGGCTTTCTCTCTCCTTCTGGCCACTGTGTATTCTGCTCGGTCTGCTTGCTCTTGGCGCCCTGTGGAAAAGACCCATGGGAGATTCCATCGGCAGCCGCCCGATGGAGGCTGAAACGGGCAGCCGCCCTGGAGCCAGACTGCTGTTCTGGCTGCTCTTCATCCTGTTGCTGATTCAGTATGGGGGGATATTGCTGGAGATCATCCGGCAACCCCTGTACCCCTGGGATGCCTGGATGAACTGGGCGCCCAAGGCGCGGGTATGGTTCGAATTCCGGGAGCTTGTGCCCTGGGTTAGCCGGGGAGACTGGCTGCTCCTGCAACCTGATGAACTGGCCTACACCCTGGGTAATCCCAAGGCGTCCCTATACCCGCCTCTGGTACCCCTGGTACAGACTTGGATGGCCCTGGGGCTGGGAAGCTGGAACGACAGCCTGATCAATCTTCCCTGGGTAATGTGCAGCCTGGCCCTGGGGTTGGGGCTGTACGGTCAGGCCAGAAACCTGGGCGCTTCGCCGCTGCACGCCATGCTCGTGAGCTTTGGCGTACTGAGCATGCCTTACATCAGCGTCCATACCGCCCTGGCCGGTTATGCCGACCTGTGGCTGAGTACTTTTTTCAGCCTTGCCGCCATCGCTTTCTTTCTCTGGACCCTGACGCACGATCCACGGCAACTGGTCCTGGCGGTACTGCTGGCCCTGGCCTGCACCCAAACCAAGGTGCCGGGCATGGTCTGGGCGGCCATGTTGCTGCCCGCATGGCTGGTTGCTGTGGCGCCCCGGACCGCCCTCCTGAGCCTTCTTGGGGGAGCGGTTTTGCTGTTCTTGCTGGTTCTCTCCGGTGGCTTCAGCGCGGATATCCCCAGTATGGGCAAACTGGTGTTAACCCCACAACGCATTTCCCTGCCGGGAATCGACTCCTTCACCCCGGAGTATCATCCGGTCTGGGCAGCCTTCTGGAAAGCCTGGTGGGTACAAGGCAACTGGCATCTGTTTGCCTGGCTGTTCCCCATGCTGCTACTGTATTCCGCCGCCAGCGGAAAGCTCTCAACCAGGCTGCTGCCCGCTTCCCTGCTGGTTGCCGAGGCTTTCCTGTTCCTGTTCATCACCTTCTTTTTCACATACCACTATGCCGCGGCCCTGGATGGCACAACCATAAATCGGGCGACCCTGCACATGGTGCCCATGCTGTTCTTCTATCTGCTGTTGCTGCTGCGCCCGGAGCAAAGGGAAAACAATTAGCCCGAATATTGCACTGGAATCCGGAATTTTCCCGGAGAGATTTTTGCCCAGATTGTTCGAACGGACAAAAGTCGATGTTATTCATCGGCTTACAGTGCGTTCGGGCAAGCTGGGTGAAAAGATCCCGGGAAAAACCGGATAGCATGACAGGTACGAACTGTATCCAGCATACTCGTCCCCCAACATGCTGTAATTCATGATAAAAAACCACATTTTGCGCGTTCTGGTGCAATATTCGGGTTAGCCCAGGCAAGAAAAAAGGGAGCATGTTGCGCTCCCTTTTTTCTTACCTGGCAACAGTTACAAATTGAACGTGCGCACCAGAAACACCGCCATTTCCGCCCGGGTGACATTGTTGTCCGGACAATAGTTGCCACCACCACAACCGGAAGTGATGTTTTCCGCAACCAGCTGTTCTATCCAGCTCGCAGCCCAATAACTGACGGGTACATCTGCAAACTGGGTGCCGCTGGCGGCGGGAGGCGCATAGCTGGAACCATGCTCGGAGCGCAACAGGAAAATCGCCATCTGCGCCCGGGTTACATTGCTGTCCGGGCAGTAGTTGCTGGCATCACAGCCCCCGGTAATTCCGTCACTCGCCAATTGCTCAACCCAGTCCGCGGCCCAATAGCTCTGGGGAACATCGGCAAAAACCGTTCCGGATGCCGCCGGCGGCGCATAGGCACTGCCATTGATTCCCCGCTCGAGAAAAACCGCCATTTCCGCCCGGGTGACCGGATCTTCAGGACAATAGTTGTTGTTCCCGCAACCGGAAGTGATGCCACTGGCGCCCAGGGTCTGAATGAAATCATAGGCCCAGTATTTGTTTGGATAGACATTTTGCACATCATCGAACAGCGGGCCGGTATATACATCATTGAAAAACCAGTTGGCCGTGTCATTGAAATAGATGTTGGCTGTGGTGATAACCGCGTGATCAGTAGCAACAAAGTCGCCACCTACCGTACACTGGGCAAAACCGGTCTTGTTGTTGTCGAACTGCAGGCTGATGTCACAATCGGTACTGGTGATGCCCTGATAGACCAGACGAATATTGTAATTGTCGCCCGTCATGGAATCCGACTCATCGACGCCGCTCATGGCATAGCGCAAGGTGGCTACATCATCATGATTGAGGGTCCGCTGGGCCTCATCGTTAAAGGTTCCCTGTTGCATGACCGCTTCCGTGTCGGTCGCGCCCAACAATGCGCCCACGCTGCGATCCGCATTGGCGGCAAAACTATCGCCAGCGGGCAACTGCAACAGATCACGAGCATAGGTGGTTGCATCCACCACATCCGCAATGGTAAAGGGATTGTTGTTGCTTATACGGAACCAATGCAGATTTTCATCATCTCCACGAACATCATCCCCGGAACCGATTACACCATCATTTCCGGGATCGAGATTGAACACGCCGTCACTGCCCCTGGTTGCCTTGGTATAATTGGTATTACCACCCGACAGACCGGATTCCGAAGCTGCATTCGGATGCGCCAGCCCCAGACAGTGCCCCATTTCGTGCAGCGTCACGGATTCAAAATCATAGGCGCTGCCAGGTATATTGTTGTCTGCGCCAAACAACAGGTTGCCGGTGGTCGGTTGCAGGGCATTATAGGTCGCAATGACATTGCGCACCGGGGTCTCCATGGCGCCGGCATTGGCACTGGAGGGATTGATGCATACCTTTACTGTTACTTCCGAAGCACTGCCTGTATATCCCGAGGGATGGGCAATGATATCCAGATTGTTTTCATCCGCAAACAGGTAAGCACCCGCCTGAACATTACCTGCGGTCATGGAAAACAACGCACCTGCCAGGGAGATCAGCACGGAAGGGCGGAACTTGCGTATGAAAGTCTTGTTTGCTGAATACATGCGTAATCCTCCCCGTCAGTCCAGTTTCATCATCTTGGGGTGTTGCAGCAAGGTCTGCAGAAAACGCTCGGTTTCCGCCATCTCCGCCAGATCCCTGAGTCCGGAATGCCAGTCTGCATCGTTCTGCAGATTGGCCCAGTGGATATCGCTGACCGGGCCGTTAGCGCCTGGATACACACTGAGATGGGTGTAGGTATTGTCTGAAATGGCGAACAATTGTCTCCCGCCGCCCTGAAGCGCGGCTTCGGCTTCACGCAGTTGTTGCTTGAGCCTTGCCTTGTCGAAATCGATAATGGATTTTCGTTCGATGCGCTCTTGCAAGGCTTTCATTTCTTCCGCAGACAGATAGTACTCATAGTCGCCCGCCTGTTTCATGTAGGCGGGTCTGTGTACCAGCACACGCCCAGTGTCGAAAACCCGCAGCATGGGAACGCCATCCGGGGCAATCATGTCATGGGTGCGACTGTAGCGAAGCAACTCCTGCTCGGCCCCGGGTTCTGCCAGGGCGGCGGAAAACCAGCTGGCGCAGCCGGTTAGCAAAAGAAAAAACACAGCATATGTCTTGACCATTTTCATGTTCTCTAGTTGGCTTGGGCAAGCGCTCATTCGGAAACCGAACCTGTAACAAATCCGGGAAAAGTCCACATCAAATCATCACGTCAATGAAATGGCGAAAACTGATTGTAACCACCAGACGCAAATCCATGGAGAGCCGATGCCGCAATTTTGACAGATATACCAAAACAATCACATGCAAAGCATCACTTTGAGCAGTAATGACATAAATCAGGATGCGGTGCGCAACCGGATTTGCTTGCAATTGCGGATGATCGCAATGAAATATTCAAGGGGTCTGCCTTTCTTGATTACATTGTCCGTGGTTTCCTGTTTTCCGGATTCCACCACGATATTAAACGGATTCTGATTATCTGGTTATTGTTCTATTTCTCCGATTGGGGGTGAACTTCAATGGTTGCGAAAAAATCCCTGACCGTCAGCTCCCGCGCTTGCTCTACATACTCGCGCATCGCGGCCGACACTTCTGATTCCTTGCTGCGCAGATACTGCACACCTTGCTCCACGAAAGCCAGGGCAGCCGGCGCATCTCCATCCAGTTCATAACACAAGGATGACATGCCCAAATCAGCCATCAACCCGGTTACCTTCTCGTCATAGGAAAAGGCCAACATGGGTTTTTCCAGCAGCAGCGCCAGGATCAGTGCATGAAAGCGCATGCCAAAGATCATTTCGCAATCATCGAACAGGACGCCGGCATCAGCGAGACCATGGCCTGCGGAATCCCGGCTGCGCACCACGCCCAAAGCGAGGGAAGAACGCAATCGTTCACAGAACTCAATATCCATGCGGGAATCGAAAGCCACCAGCACGGGTTCCAGCCCCTGCTGCACCAGGCCTTCGAGCAGCTCTTGCCAGAAAGACAGCCCTCCATCCTTTCCTGAAGCCGCCCAGGGACGTGGCACTACCGCGATCCGCCCTTTGGCCGCCGGCCGGGCAGGGGCACTGCGCAAGAGTGTCCCCAAAGACAAAACCGGATCCCGGCCCAACCGATAATCATCACGGGGATACAATTCCCGGGCGATATCGAGAGAGAGCCGATCGCGCAAGCTCACGCTGACAGCATGTTTCAACACCTCGCGCAACAGATACCGCGCAAGCGCGCTCTTTGGTCTGCGCAGACTGTTGGCAAACAAGGCATAAGGAATATGCCTTTTACGTAGAAACAGGGTGCGCGAATGCCAGCCGATCAAATGGGTGAGCGGCGTGTCATACAACAGACCTCCGGCACCAATGATCACCGCATCAGGAAGTAACTGCCGTTCTCCCGTGGAATACCGCCGGACCAGATTGCGCAAGCGTTGAAAGTAATCCGGAAATTCCCTGTAGTCCAGCCAGGACACTTCCGGCTGCACTCCCTGTGATACCGACGGAGAAAAGCTGTACAACAACGGCTCCAGCCCGTTTTCCCTCAGAAACCCGGCTTCGGCCAGTCCGATGAGCTCATCCCCCAGATTGTCTCCACCAAAGCCGCCCATGACTGCTATTTTTCTGCTCACGCCGGCTGACCTCCCATCCCTGTCTGGCGGGATGGTATCTGTTTCAACCACCAGGCCTGATAGGCAACTGCCACCAGGTGCGCAACAATGACCGCAGCCAGGACTCCGGCCACATCGAGAAAGGGCACCAGCAATCCCGCTGCAAACAACAAGGCCATCAGCGCCAGAACCAGGGAATGCAAGCGAATATGGTGAAATCCATGAAAAGTCAGCAAGGTTCCCAGGTAGCCCAGACCCACGCGCAAAACCGCGACCACGGCAAAACAGGGCAAGTATTGCACCAAACCTTCCAGCGCATGACCATAAAGCAGGCGCACCACCTGCTCGGAGAAACCCCACAGCGGAACGCCAATCACAACCGCCAGCAAAATACACAACAGCAGATAATATTGCCTGTGAACTTCAGCCCGCTCGCCTCGCAGACGCGGCAGAAAATACACGGTCAATACCTCTGTAAGCATCATCACCATCAGCACGATGCGCACGCCGCCCTGATACATGGCAAGCTGCCCGGGAAACAGCAGATACATGAGTGTGGAATCGAGCAACAACAAGGCATAACCCACCAATGCCGTCACTCCATACAGGGCAGAACGCTTGAGATACGGAAAAATCCGCTTCCGGTGCAGAAGCGGATGATGCGCGGCCAAATGCAAACGGGAAAAGTACCCCCTGGAAACCAGCAACAGCAGCAGGCGCAGGAAAGCAAACAGGCTAATTACCGTCCACAGCGACACTTCTCCAAGGAACACCAGAAAACCGATACCCAGTAATATGCCCAGGCTGTAAAAGGTCTGGCTGAAAGTCTCGATCTGATAGCGCCCCTGCACTCTGAAATGATAGAGATAGTGCTGCGCAACAGCGAGCATGGCAGTCGAAAGCAGCAGCACCAAATAGGGAAGATAATCTTCGGACAACTGCCCGCGCAGGGAAAACAATGCAAAACCTGCTCCGCCCATGAGAACCAGGCCCAGGACGCTGGTGATGTACTTTACCTTGAGAAGCGCGGCAATCCGGAAATATCGGGCGCGCAATACCGCTTCCACTACCAGAAAGTACAAACCAAAATCCATCAACACCAGAGCGAAGTTGGTCAACAGGAACAGAAACGACAGGCGGCCAAACTCCGCTTCATCCAGCAATCTGGCAAGCCAGAAAAAGACCAGGCTGTTGCCCGCAAAGCGGGCGAAAAAGGAAAAGCCGTTGAACAGAAAATCCTTCACGAAAGCAACTCGTGACCTGCCCGCATGCGCGGCGCGAAACCCGGTTTCCACTTATCCGCCTGGTACAACCAGGCCAGCAGACGTTTTCCGGTCCACCAGGCAATCAGCGTGGGCAGGAAACTGAAAAACAGAATTGGACTGATACCGGAAGTGACGGTTCTGGCCACATTCAGGGAAATCAGCAACAACAAGATGCGTGACTGGACGTCATTTTTTTTGGCAAGCGTTTCATAGGCGGTTCCGCCAAGCAGACCCATGAATACCGCGTGCAGCACCACTCCCGGAATGCCGAAGTTGACATATCCCTCACCCGGCGCCGTCACCGTAATCCCTCCCCCGGCGAACTCCAACTCGAACAGTTTCTTCAGATAATCCCCGAGAAACTCCCCCGGCAGGCCGGGAATCACAGCCATCAAATCACGAATGAAGCTGTTGCCAAGAAAAAAGCCGGTGTTGTCGAATTCCGCAAGAATGGTCTGAAGATTGCCAGCGTGTACAACCGTGGGCCAGATGATCACTCTGAAATCCAGCATAAACTTTCCGGTATGGCGATAATAGCCAAGCAGCGCCAACACAATAAACAGGCCAAGACCCAGAACAACCCAGCGCAACGGCAACCGGTTGTTCTTCTGATAACCAGATGAAAAGATGACTCTTGCCAACAACATGGTTATCAGCATGAACCCAGCTGGCCCGCGAAAGCCAACGCCCATGAGCATGATCACGGCCACCCCGGTCATTCCCCACACCAGAACATGCGTCAGCAGCGCATGACGCCTGCCAATCAGAACCAGATGCAGATAGACCAGCCCCAGGGTAAAGAAACCGCTGCCGATGAGAATATAACGCCCCAGCCCCTGCTTCATGGTTATCCTGGCCGTTTCCACGTCAGCCGCCAGGGCCGGTATGCCGCCTGCCTTGACATAGAACACCACCATGGACAGCGCACCCAGCAACCACAGCAGCAAGCCCACTGTCCCCCATCGGTGCAGACCGGACAAATCCACCTTCGCCGTTTGCACCGGTCGCAGGCCAAACAACACGGGAACCGATAATGCAGAAAAGAGGAAGCAGACGCCATAGAGCAGAATCACCCCCAGGGTGCGCTGCTCGATTTCCAGTGGCAGCGCCTGATGGGAAAAAATCAGAAAGACCGGCCCGAGTAACAGAAAAACCAGGTAGAAACCGGTAAAAAAACTGGCTGGATGCAAAAGATTGAACAGGGAAAACCGTCTCATTTGGGTTGTTCCATCGCCCCCATGGCAGAAACCGGAGCTTGTGCCGATTGCTTCTTTGCCCTGTCCAGCAATTCCTGGGGAAGGCCACAACTGTTGTCGGGATCACGGGGCATGAGCATTTGCAGCGCGTGCTCATGCCCCTGTTTCGCGGCGACGCAATACCATTTGGCCGCAAGCTCGTCACTGCGGGTAACGCCAAAGCCATTCGCATGCAAATTTCCCAGGGCGAACTGGGATTCCGCGTGCCCGGCATCCGAGCCTTTGCGAAACCATTCCGCCGCGATGGCATCACTTTTTTCTGTACCCCGTCCATTGGAATAGGCATAACCCACCGCATACATGGCTTCCGGGTCGCCCAACTCGGCTGCCTTTTTATACAGACCGAAAGCCTTGCGATCGTTCTGCTCTACCGCCTTGCCTTCGGTATAGAGCTTCCCCAGGGCATACAATGCCTTGGGAAAATCCTTTTGCGCGGCAGCCTCATACCATTTGAGCGCCTGCTCCAGGTCCACTTCCCCGCCAATACCATGCAGATACATGTAAGCGAGATCGTTCTGCGCTCTGGGCATACCGCTTTTGGCCGCCTTCAGCAGCCAGGTCCGGGACTTTTGCTCATCCTTTTCGACGTTCTTTCCCTTGAGGTACATCTCCGCCAGATCATACTGGGCCTGAGCATATCCCAGTTGCGCCGCCTTCCTGATCTTTTCCAGCGCCTCGGGATTGTCCTTGTCCACACCCCTAGCGGGATTCATCATTCCCAGGCGATAGATCGCCTCCAGATTTTTCTGTTCGGCAGACTTGCGCAACCATTGCATGGCCTTGTTGATATCCTTCTCCACGCCCATGCCTTCCAGATACATCATCGCAAGCGCCAGTTGGGCGCGGGAATCCCCCTTGTCCGCGGCCTGCTGAAACCATTTCATTGCCGCCACCGGATCTCTGTCCATGCCCATGCCCTGCACCCTGAGCAAACCCAGAATGTACATGGCGGGCGTATGGCCTCCCGCAGCGGATTTTCGGAACCAGCGGATCGCCTTGTCCATGTCCTTTTCCACGGACTGTCCACGCTGATAGGCCAGTCCAAGATTGAATTGCCCCTTGGGATGGCCCTTTTGCGCGGCGCGGCGATAATAGTCCAGCGCAAGATCCTGGTCGGCGACAACACCTTCACCCTTGGCATACATGTATCCCAGACTGAACAGGGCTTGCGCATCACCCTGTTCCGCCAGTGGGCGCCATATTTCCAGCGCCTTCTCATATTCCTTTTGCTCATAGGCAGCCAGGCCATCCTCATAGTCACGGGAACAGCCTGCGAGCATGAGCAAAATGACAGACAACAATAGAATGCGGGGCAGGGAAGACGGCTCATGAATATCACTGATCATTTCCGGGTTTCCTCTGATTCATGAATTGGCACACTGTTGAAAAACGCGGTTTGATTACAGTATGTGTGCAGTACAGGGATGTACCGCCATTTTCAGTGACTGCAAGTCATTGGCTCGCGCGTGCCAGATACTCGGCAAACATTACCGCAAACCAGGCAGCAACCAGAGCAAACACCACACTCAAAATCATCACCAGCCCTGGAGACAGCCCGACCTTGTCAGGCATGGCTGCAGCAAGCGTCTGAATCCGGGTCAGGCGCAAACTGCCGATTTCGTTTTGCAGCAGGTCTATCTTCTTGCGCGCCGCCTCATTCGCGGATTGGGCCTCGGATAATGCTCTTTGCAAATCAGCCAGAACCAGATTCTGCTGTATCTGCCAATCATCTTCCAGACGATCCCTGCGTTCCAGCATGGAAGGCAGATCCAGTTGCGTCAGAAAAGGTGCAGCGTTTTGCTTGTCCCCATCTACCTGACTTGCTATCTCCTGCCGGGAATCGGATACGGATTCGATCTCCGCATTCAGCCGCTGCAACTGCTTCCCCAGCAGTAGCTTGCGCTGTTGCTGCTGTGTCATGGCGGCTTTGGTTTGATGAATTTTTGCTTCACTGTCATCGCGCTCCTTTCTCGCTTGAGACAGAAAGGACTCAAATTGCGTCATGACCAGCGTCTTGTGCGCATCAACGATGCTGTTCGCAACCTGCCGGTGCAGATCAGCGATTTCCCTGGACTGATCCTGGCTCGCCCTGGTCATGATCAACACGATTCCCGCGTTCCGCTTGCCCTTTATCAGCATCTTCGGCTCCGGGCGCTCGGGGTGTTCTTTTCGCCAGGCTGCCACTACTTCTGGAATCACCGATTTTTCCAGTTTGGTCACTACCCCATCCGTATCTTCTACCAGTTTCCCGGATACGCTGTTACTGCCATAGGCGGCGCCTATCTGCAGCACGGAAACATAGCTGTACTGTGGCGTCCGGGTCAGGGCCAGTATCGCCCCCAGGAGCAGCACGGCAACAAAGACCGTCGCGAACAAGGCCCCGCGCCTCCGTATGACCCGTAATGCCGCAATGGGGTTGAACTCATCACCAGATTCCCGGAAAGAAGTTTCAGGTTGGGGTGTCGATGAATTCATGTCTGAGATACATCCAGAGAAAGAGGAAAAAGTAGCAGGCATATTAGCCAATTGGCAGCGCCAAACGCAAGAAAACCGGGAGCAGCGTTCTGCTCCCGGTTTTGGCAAAAAAGCGATTTTTCAAGCGCCCCTTGAAGCCGCCAACCGTGAGCGCCGAATGGCATTCACGGCTGGCCAGGAGTCTGTCGAATTTAGGATTAATCTACTGTGCCGGCGGGAAAGCGGGCCATTTTTCCTCGATTTTTCGTTGCGTAGACCTGTTATGCGCCTCGAAATCGAGAAAAACTGGCCTCATTTTCCCGCCATGCTCGCTACGATCACCTAAACCCGACAGACTCCTGGCAATCAGGGATGTATCGGCAGATTGAAATTACGCTGGATAAACACCGCCATCTGGCCTCGGGTAACCGAGTCGTTGGGGCAGTAGTTGCCGCCACCGCAACCGGAGGTAATACCCTCGCTCACCAGCTGTTCGATCCAGTCGGCGCCAAAATCACCAGCAGCCACGTCACCGAATACCGTACCGGTAGCCGGCGGGGGCGTATAGCTGGCGCCATGCTTGGCACGCAACAGGAAGATCGCCATTTGCGCACGGGTAATATCCGCATCCGGGCAGTAATTGCCGCCGCCGCAGCCAGAAGTAACTCCGTCGGCCACAAGCTGCTCGACCCAGCTCGCCGCCCAGTAACTGGCCGGCACATCGGCAAAGACCGTGCCCGTCGCGGGAGGCGGCGTATAGTCGCTGCCACGCATGCCCCTTTCCAGGAAGATCGCCATCTGTCCGCGGGTCACATTGTCGGTATCGCAGTAGTTGGGCAAAGGCGTCTGGTTGTCACAGCCGCTGGTGATGCCCGCAAAACCAACGGATTGCACCCAGTCATAGAACTGATGCGTGGGCGGAACATCCGCGAACATCTGTGCATACGGGATGACATTGAACACCACCGGTACCGGCACCGAACCATAGGGCGTGTCGTTGATCACCTTGACGTGAGCCGTGTAAGTACCCGCCGTCAGCGCGGTGCTGTCGAAGGTAAAGTCGATGGGCTCACTGCTGTTGGCAGCGACCGTTCCGGTGACCGGATTTTCACTCAACCAGTCAATACCGAACCAGGCACAGGCAGTCGGTTCGCCGGAATCAATTTCCACTATGGCGTCGTCTCCGGCGGCATTGCCACTGGGCTGTTGCACTACCCACAGATGACCGTCACAACTCATGCTCAGCCCACCTTGCGTGAAGTCGGGCACACCAGTATCGAAGCTGGCAACCAGGGCATAGCTGTTATTGACATCCAGCACTGCCATGTCATCGCCAGTGGCATCGACATTGGACAATACAAACAGATGTCCCGTATCCGGGTTGAAGGCCAGGCCTGCAATGGCTAGTCCTACATTGGCCGAATCCAGAATGGTGCCACTGCGGTCGAAATGATGGATGGTCGTATCATTCCAGCTACCGGCATAGAAGGTATCCGTCAGGGGATCGAAGGCCAAGCCGCGCATGGAAGTGCCAAACGCGGGGCAGATGCTCGCCCCGGTGGCCGCCAGGGTGGACGGATCCGACTCGTAGATGCAGTTGTCGCCACCTACATTCACCTGCCAGAGGGTATTGTTGAACGGATCATAGGTGCCATCGCCCACAAACACTGCCATCCACGTAGGGGTGATGGCATCTCCGGTATCCGTGCCATTGCGCAGGAACCTGTGGTTGTCATCATCGGTGCCACCAAGGGCAGCGCCAAGGTTGTTCACCCACAGATCGTCGGCTTCCGTATTGAAAGCAATACCCCAAGGGGAATCCAGGCCGCTGACGAACTGGGAAAGCACATCGCCCGCCGCATTGGGGTTGGGCAGGGCCGCCGTACCCTTGTGAACCGGAGCCGGCACATAACGCAGCAGGCTGGCGTCCCGGTCATCCAGGTGTTTGGGTGAGGCATGGCGAACCTTGTCCGCCCAGGGGCCGTTGGCCTGGGGCGCATTGTAGGGAGCGTCGAACTCCTGCAGCTCATAGGCTGCGGCCGCGCCACCGTTGTTCACCAGATCCAGGCTGGTGGTCCAGGTCATGCCTTCCCACAGGGTCATGCTCAGAGACGCAGGCGTAGCCGAAAGCAGACCGGCCGGGAGTTCAAAGTCCTGGCGCAGCGCGCCACCGCCAGGCACGGTCACGGATTTGCTATCCGTGCCATAACCGCTTGCGGTGGCATCCACACTGATGGCCATATCGGCCGGTACCGCCAGGATATAGAAGCCATCATCGAGGGCGGCATCATCCGGTGTTGCGGCACTGGTGGTCTGGTGAGCCCCATGGCTGACTGTCGCACCATTGACCGGAGCCCCTGTGACGTTGGCATCATACACATTGCCCACCAGCAGGCCACCAACAGCGGCGTCCGGAGCGCAGGCGCCCGTAGTCACATCATCGATCTGGGCATACCAGTCCCAGTCACCCGTATTGGGATCATAGTAATGCCAGCGCAACTGGTAGTTGGTCGCGCCGGCAAGCATTGCAGTCAAATCAACATTTACCTCTTCTCCCGGCGTGGCGCGGAAACCGCCATGATCCTCATTCCAGGACAGAACGTTGGTCCAGGCGCCGCCATCGATACTGATATCCAGATCCAGGAAATCAAGATTTGACAGATTCTGATAATTGGCAAGATAACGCAAGATTGCGTTGCTTGCAGGAATGACGGGAGAAACCAACGAGGTATCAAATTCGACTGAGCCTGCTACGTCACTGCTGACGGATGCCGCATCACCGGTGCCGCCAGTGAAGTTTCCGCTTTCACCCGATCCGGTAACGTTGGTCCAAACCACCCCGTTGCCGGCATCGTCCACCACCGTCCAGCCAGCGGGCGGGAAAGTTCCATCGAAATGTTCAGCGAGGCCGGAATAGGCATAACCCGGCGCATTACAGGCAGCCTGATCCACCAACATGGCGAAATCTTCCGTGGCGGGAGCAGCAGGTACGGTAATGCCCCGCGCCTGGGAGACATAGCCGTCCACGCTCACATTCAGGGTAACGGAAGCGCCTTGGGGCAGGCTCACACTGTAAGCACCGGTCACAGGATCAGTATGGATAGTGGGCAGAGGCGCTCCGGCAATATTGATCGCCGCGTACAAAGGCCAGCCCTGTCCAGAGCCATCGGTTACGGTACCGCTTATGGTCGTCATGGGCGCCGGAGCCAGATTGAAATCCTGGGTTGTGGTTGCGCCATCGGTTATGGCGACACCGCTCGCGGAACCCGTGATATAACCGAATTTGGAGGCGGTTACCGTGTAGGTTCCCACCGGAAGACTGGCAAAGTTGTACACACCAGTGGCGTCCGTTGTGGTCGTCGCGACACCGGCATTCACCACTGCCCCCTCAACCGGGGAACCACCGCTGGTCACGGTACCAGTCAATGAGCCGGAAGGACCGGAGGTACAGGTCGGAAACTTGAAGGAGCCGATCCGCGTCTGCCAGCTGGCGGAACTGTCCGCCGAATAGTATTCCTGGGTGTACCAGAAAGTACAGTCATCGACAGGATCCACACTCATGTTGGAATAATCACCCCAGCGGCCCGAACTGTGGGACTGGGAACCGCCACCGGCCATCAGGGTAGCTTCCGCCTGAGGCAGGGTATTCGCCGGATCACCGGCAAGACGGCCGGCATAGCGAATGGATGGAAAAGTGGAAGTGCTGGAGACCGAATAGCCGACAGCGATATTGCCCTGGGCATCCATGGCGGCTGAACTCATCCAGCGATGATCTCCATCGGGCGCGTAAGTGCCCTGGTTTTGTACACCCCAGCCTGTGCCCGTGTTACGCAATTCATACCAGCGTACACCGGCATGATCAGAGCCATTCTCGTCAACGGTATGGCTGGCCACCAGGGATTCATGACTACCGAAGTTGCGGTATTGCACCCGGTACATGAGACGCCCGGCCAGGCTGTCCACGGCGGTGCCGCCAGGCTGCGGAATACAGTTGCGACTGCCACCACACAAATCGGTGTCATAGGCCGCTACCGTGGGTGAAACCAGGGGCGTGAAGGTAGAGTTTGTGGGAGTCGTCCAGTCCACATGGAATTCCCAGATATCCAGCGTAGTGGTGGTACCCAGTTGCATGAACAGGTTGGGCGCCCCCGCAGGTGGTGGCACTATGCCATCCCAGTCTGCGGGCAACATGCCGCCCAGATTGGGATCAGGGTCATCGAAATACACCATTTGCGCGGGATTTCCGGCCAGCATCTGGGTACGCTCGAAAGCCAGCGCGCCCTGACCGGCCCAGGCAAAGGAGCTGCCATCGAACTGGTTGACGGCCAGGTAGTAGCCATCCGGCCACACGCCAAAATGCGGATAGTCGTTCATTTTGGTGGTGCTGATCAGGAAATCATACAGATAATAGCTGCCGGTGGGATCACCGGTCTGGGAAATGGCGATACACTGGTGGAAATTATTGGGAAAACCCAGGGCAAACTGGCTCAACAGCCAGCGGTCAGCCGCCTGGTCGTACAACACGATGGGATCACCATCATTATTACTCTCACAGATGCCGCCAAATCCTGCCCACAGGGAGTTGATGGGACTGGGGCCAAGGAGGCTGGTACCGGTCTTGTCCCAGATCTGGACCACGGAATTGACCATCTGCACATAGTGATTGGGACCGACATCGCCGACGGTATCCGGAGGCAGCACGCCGGTAACATTGTTGTTTCCTTCGAAGCTCTGCAGGACTGCGGGCATTTTCACATCCACCGGCATGCTGTTTTGCGTGACCGGATCAGTGATCTGAGGCGCAGACCCTCCCTTGTAATCTCCAAGATTGGAAGGCAGCGGCAATGCGGGATGCGCTTCTACCTGACCACCGCTTTTTTTGTATTCTGAAAGCGACTTCGCCACTTCGCGGAAAGGACGCGAGGAATGGACGCTGATGGATCTCATCACATCGGGTTTTGCCGACGGGCCGTTTTCAGCGGCGGGAGTCGCCGGTGAAAAGCCCAGAGTCGCCAAGGAAAAAATGAGTGCGATCGGCTGAACCAATCGACTTAGGCCGGTTCTTTTTTTCATTGCCCCATCCTTTGATCTAAAGAAATTTTTGGAGTTATTGCAAGGTAGCGCCACATTTCCTCAAGAAAATATCTACCCCCAGTTCATGGCTTTCACCACGATTTTGGAGCTTAGCGTCAAAAAACCGTCGTTACAACCAAAAAATTCGATTTTCCCGCCAGACCATCCAGAACGGACTACGCCGGACGCGGCATCGACCTGCTCCAGGGAATTTCTCTGCACCAACAGCCTGTGGGCGGTATTAGCCCGAATATTGCACCAGAACGCGCAAAATGTGGGGTTTTTACTATGAATTACAGCATGTTGCGTGAAGAGTATGCTGGATACAGTTTGTACCTGTCATGCTATCCGGTTTTTCCCGGGATCTTTTCACCCAGCTTGTTCGAACGCACTGCAAGCCGATGAATAACATCGGCTTTTGTCCGTTCGAACAATCTGGGCAAAAATCTCTCCGGGAAAATTCCGGATTCCGGTGCAATATTCGGGTTAGGGATATACCTCCATTTTCAGTAACTGCAAGCCATTAACAATTAGGGAACTAAGAAATCGCATTTTCCGGCTCCGGGTTGAAGAAAGTTCAGGACAGAACTTTTTCAACCTCCTGTTAAGGAACCTCTGAAGCAGTGCTGAGCGAAGCAGATAGTGATCCAAATTGTTCTGATACAAAGCGACAATCTGCAGACAATGTCCCCTGGGTACATTCTCCTGCGTATGCCCAATTCACTTTGTAGCCCGCTATTGTGAAGCTTTGCAAAGCTACCGCTCCTACTTATTCACAAGTGCGGTGATGTATCCGGGTTTTGCAGGAGCAAAAACCTGCCACGCTCCTGACCTGCATCCCTGTAGGCCACGCAGTAGCGGGGCATTTTGGGCGCAAGATGCGGGCTCATGAATGAATCAGAGGCTCCTTAACAATCACATTCGTATCACAAATTTTTCACTGTAAAATCACCGTCATTCCGCCTCCCTTACTCTACAATTTGGTTCGTAGTTGCCTCGCCGCCCCAAATCTTTCGTTTTGTAGACAAACAGGAGGAAACGGATGATCCCGACCCAGAGAAAACGTCTCTTTTGGAGATCATTGTTTTTTCTGTTGTTCATTCTGGCTCCACCGCTGGACTTGTTCCGGTTCGACCTTACGCAAAATCATCTCGTGTTGCTGGGCAAGCCTTGGATATTGGGCATCGATGCCTATCAGGCAGGACAGCTCTCGGACATGGAACTCATGTGGAGCATATTCCTGCACATCTTCCTACCCATCGGGGTGGTGGTGGGATTGGGTATCTATATCTCCTGGAAATGGGGCCGGCTCTACTGCGGATGGCTCTGCCCCCATTTCTCGGTGGTGGAGCTAATCAATGCCATGATGCGCAGGGCATCTGGGAAACTTTCCATCTGGGATCGACAGAAACTTCCGGAAAAACAGCAAGACGGCACTGTCTGTGCGCCCAACCCCCGCTTGTGGCCGTTGACCATCCTTTTCATCCTTCTTTTTGCATTCTTGTGGGCGGTGGTGCTGCTCACTTACCTGTTACCCCCCCAAGAAATCTATTCCAACCTGTTCCACGGTACGCTGACCCGGAACCAGTTTCTTTTCCTGTCGGTGGCCACCCTGCTGTTGACGATTGAGTTCGCCTTCGCCCGACATCTCTTCTGTCGTTTTGGTTGCGCTATCGGGCTGTTCCAAAGCCTGGTATGGATGGGCAACAAAAAGGCCATGGTAGTCACCTTCGACCGCAAGCGCGCGAAGGAGTGCGTCAGTTGTGATGCCTCATGCGAGCACGCCTGCCCCATGCGTCTCAAGCCTCGCAGCGCCAAGATCCGGATGTTCACCTGTACCCAATGTCTGCAGTGTGTACAAGCCTGCAACCAAGTACAGGAAAAACGCAGCGCTTTATCTCTGCTCAAACCGCTGGAAAACCAGTGCGCCCTGGATGCTGCGACCCGAGGATTCGGTCACCGCCCGGAAGTTCCTGAAAACTGCTTTTCTGCGGAAAACAAGAACAAGCGCTGCTGCGTAGAATAGGTGAAGGACGACAAGCCATGAAGACAGTTTCCTTTCTGCTGCTACTGCTCTTCGGAATATTGACTACGGCAGCAACGCCCTCATTTCCTGCTGCAGGCGACCAAACTGCTGTTGAGGGTAGTGACTATACGGATGGCGGCAGGAACGCTCCTGCGACCCTCCTGTTCGCTACAGATAGCGAGCATCTTTTCGTCGTGTGGCGGAACGGCCAAGTGCAGAAGCGCTCTCTTCCGCACCTGTCGCCAGTGGCCGGGGTGGACCTGAAGGAGCCACTGCAGGGCGCCGCCCTTTCCCACGATGGCCTTTTTCTCGCCTTGGGCGCCCCCCAGAGCAAGCACCTGCTGATACTCGATACCACAGACCTGCACGTTGTCAAACAAATTCCTACCCATCCCACGAAAAAGAGCACTGCCAGGGTTGCTCATATCGAAACAGCGGCGGCGAGAAATACCTTTATCATCACCTTCTCCAATGCCCCACAACTGTGGGAAGTAAACTATCAGATGCCTCCCCCAGCCGGCTTTGGCAACTGGGTGCATGATTACCGCAAGGATTCGGGTGAAGCGAAGATCACCTCTTTTCCCGTGCGCAAGCTATGGCTGGGAGTGGTTCTCCCCGGTTTCCATCTGGATCGAGAAGGGGTGTTCGTCTCTGGCACCGACACCCAGGGCAGCCTGGTGATCTTTGACCTGGATCTTGGCCGCACCACCGCAATCGTTCCCGCTGCATCGGCAACAGCAGGTGCAGTCGAATAGTTCAGGAGTCCTGTGCAATCCTCATCCGCTTCATTCGACGTGTTTCATATCCAAGGAGAAGCCAAATGTTAAACACTGATATCCAAACCCAAGAGACAGTAACGGAACCTTACGTCACCAACCTGGATGAAATGATCAGCATTCAACCACATTCCATCGTAAGCAAGATCATTGCCCACAAAAGTGCGGGTACCGTCACCATGTTTGCCTTCGACGAGGGGCAGGGGATCAGTGAGCAGACCCTGCCTTTCGATTCCGTGCTGTTTGTGACCAGCGGCAAGATGGAGGTCATTATAGACGGCGGGAAATCCCATTATGTGGGCGAAGAGATGATGATCCACATTCCCGCGGACACCCCACATGTAGTCAACGCCATCAAGTCGTCCAAGATCTTTTCGATCCTGATCCAGGCGGATGAAGCAACCTGAATTCCATTGCGAACACAAGGAAAAGTCAAAATGTTAAACCACACCACCCGTTCATCACCCACCGCGCCAACCTGTTGCCCGGTGCTGCATGTCCGCAGTGGCTTCACACATCAGGAGCATGCGGTGGTCCACAGATCCATCTTCCGCAACCGCCATGGTTCGGTGACCCTTTTTGCCATCGACGATGGAGAATGCATATCCGAGCACCAGTCTCACAACGATGAAATCGTCATTGTGCTCGAGGGTGAAATCGAGCTGCGGCTGGCAAACACTCCATTCCGCATGAAAACTGGAGAGATTCGCCATATCAAGCCCAACACTGTGCACCTCGTCCAAGGCATCCGTGGGGGCAAAATCCTCCTTATCATCATGCGCAATCCGAACCCACAGAAGATGAAATAAACCCGTATCCGAGGAAGCACCGTTATGAAAAGCAAGCCAACCGAAACCGCTGCCGAAATTCATGACCTGAGAGAGATGATCCACCACCAGCAGGGGGTGGTAGTGAGTCGAACTGTGGTACGCAGAGATACCGGCACCATTACCTTCTTCGCCTTCGATCTGGGCCAAGGTCTTCCCGAGCACGTGGTGCCTTACGACGCCATTCTGTATCTCACTCATGGCACCATGGATATCTACGTGGAAGAGAGCGATCCCATCCCCTGTCGCCAGGGTGAAATGGCTTTCATGCCGGCAAACGTACCCCATGCCGTGGTTGCCACCATGCCCTGTAAAATGTTTCTCATCATGTTGCGCTCGCCGGAATGAGGCGACCATGTTTCCATGCGGCAAACAGATCCGGGCCAAGCATGCCTCACCCGTCCGTCGGTGTCGTCAGTATCAGACCCACTCCCCGTACCGTAGTGATACGAATACCCGGTGCCTTGATGCGAATGCGCCTCACGAGATCGCGCAAGGAAGAGTGACCCACCACCACCTCACGCCACACACACTGTTTCAGTTCCTCGTATGGAACTACTTTACCGGCGTTTTCCACCAGCAGACAAAGCAAATCGAGCTCTTTTCGGCTCAACAATACGGTGCCGCGGTCGCTGAACAACACGACCGAAGATCGATCGAAACGAAACCCGCCACCCACCGGTATACTTTCTCCCAAACAATGGAGCTGCTTCTTGCACGCTTGCAATGCCTCTTCCAATTCCTTTATTCGCTTGGTGTCTCGCCAGGACTGCAGCAGACGGCCACAAGTAATCATAAACGGCTCAAGGAGACGAGCCAGTTCCCGCGTGTATCCACCGGGCCGATTGGCCACACCCACCATCCCGAGCAAGCCATCCCGCCCCTGCAGTGGCACACCCATGAAACTATCAAGTGGGGGATGACCGGGCGGCAGACCACAACTTCGTCCGTCGTCAGCGGGATCGTTGGAAATGATGAGGTTGCCTGTGGTAAGCACCGCACCATAAAGGCAATTGAGGCGGGAGAAGATCATGCCTTTTTCTCTGGTCTTCTCGTAGAGGCGTTGGGTTTCATCATTCCAGGCAATGTTGGTGGTGGCATAACTTTTGATGTACGGTCTCCCGTTCTTGTCACGAAACACTTCACCAATGAATCCATATTCGCTACCCGTGAGATCAAGTACGTTTTGAAGCAGATCACTGAATAAATTCGTGGTGTCCTGACCTGCAAAGTTACGCCGCGAAATATCAATGATGACCTTCATCAGACGCGACTGTTCAGGAGGAGGATATATAGAGACCATGTTATTAACTCGGCAACAATCTATATCGCGTTCAGCCCGCTTGCCCTTGTTCGCGGCAAGGCATCAGACCGCCGTTGTAGTGATTCTACAACAAGGGCTGATAACGCTGTCC
>JALSQZ010000214.1 GCA_026985055.1 Sedimenticola sp.
ATCAGAAATATAGTATATTTAAGAGAAGAATATGCTAAAAATTTGCAGAATAAAGACGATAATATACCTTGAGAGGCAATCAGACATGCTAATTGAATTCACGGTCCGGAATTTCCTGTCCATTCGCGAGGCGGCCAGCCTGAGCCTAGTCAAGGGCGGTGGTGACGAGTTGCAGGACACCAATGTCATGGTGCCGGATGCGCCCGGCACGCTTCCCCTGGTGCGAAGTGCCGCGATCTACGGCCCGAATGCGGCAGGTAAGTCCAATCTCATCAAGGCGCTGAAAGTAATGGAGAGGATGGTCCGGGAGTCGGCGCGGGAGAGCCAGGCGGGTGAGCCGTTGCCGGTCACCCCGTTTTTGCTGGATGAAGACAGCACGGGGCAGCCCTGCGAATTCGAGGTTCATTTCATCAGTGAGGGTGTGCGCTACCAGTATGGCTTTGCCGCCACGCGGGAGCGCGTCACCGAGGAATGGCTGTTGGCCTATCCCAAGGCGCGCCCCCAGCGATGGATCGACCGTCGATATGATGAGGATCGCCAGACCTATGTCTGGGGTTCTATGGACAAGCTGACCGGCAAGAAACAATTATGGCAGGAGGCGACGCGCCCCAACGCCCTGTTTCTCTCCACCGCCATCCAGTTAAACAACCAGCAGCTCCAGCCGGTCTTCAAGTGGTTTGCGGATACTTTGCATGTGGCAGGCTTTGGACGCTGGCACCCGGGATTTTCCATTGAGTTGTGTGAAGAGGAGGGCGCCAGGAAGGAGGTCGTTTCTTTCCTGCGTGCTGCGGATATCGATATTGATGATGTCGAACTGGAGAAGGAAAAGTTCGACATCAATGCCTTGCCGGATGATATGCCGGATCCTGTAAAAGATGAATTGGCCAGAAAGTTCAAGGATAAGTCGATTGTCAGCGTAAAGACGGTCCACATTCTCGATAGTGGCAGGAAAGTACTGTTCGATCTCGAAGACGAATCCGATGGCACTCAGAAAATCTTTGCCTTGGCGGGACCCTGGCTGGACACCCTGGAACACGGCTATGTATTGGTCATCGACGAGCTGCACGACAATTTGCATCCACTCATTGTCAGGTTCCTGGTCAAACTGTTTCACGACCCGGAGACGAATCCCAGGAATGCGCAGTTGATCTTCACGACCCATGACACCTCGATCCTGGATCAGGAGGTCTTCCGGCGGGATCAGATCTGGTTCTGTGAAAAGGATGAATCGCGCTCGACCCTGCTCGTTCCGCTCACCGATTTCAGGCCCCGTAAAAAGGTTGAAAATCTGGAACGCGGTTATTTGTCCGGACGCTATGGCGCCTTGCCCTATGTCAGACGAATCAAGACCGCCATGGGGTGCTGAG
>JALSQZ010000215.1 GCA_026985055.1 Sedimenticola sp.
GAAATCGTCTCCTATCTGTCGCGCCATTTCACCCTGGAGCCGGGCGACATCATCGCCACCGGCACCCCGGCCGGTGTCGGCGCCGGGCGCACCCCGCCGTTGTTCCTCGCCGAGGGCGACATCATGGAACTGGCCGCCACCGGCCTGGGCCGCCAGCGCCAGAGGGTGCGCCGGCAGCGGACATAAAGGAATCTTGATATGATTCCAATGCAATGCTAAAGGTTTTTTCATCCACCGCCAGTATCAATGCCTTATGCTGAGGCATCGCTAAAACCGCAATGGAGCCGGAACCAGCATGATCAGGGTTTCCACGAAAGGCGTAGAAAAGCTGCGCCCCAGAACGCGGGAGGGGCAGCGCGCACGGGAATTGGCCATTACCTTCCTCAAGCGGATCAAGAACGAAAAGGACGTTCTGGAGGTTCTGCGCCACGTCGGTTTTTATGATGAAGAGGGCAAGCCAAATCCCTACTTCTTCCAGGAGAGCCGCCAGAAGCAGGCTGGCGGAAAGGGCTGAGCCGGGATGCACGATCTGGCGTCCTCGTTCGTTCTTGGCTTTCATGGCTGCGTGGACGACGTGGCGCGTAAGCTGGTGCTGCGCGAAGAGTCATTCAGGCCCAGTGAAAACTCCTATGACTGGCTGGGACATGGGATTTATTTCTGGCTTGAAGACCCGCGCCGCGCATGCGCATGGGCCCAGCGCCATGTGGCCGGGACAGGGAATGGAAAACCGGCTGTCATCGGCGCAGTGATAAATCTTGGCCGCTGTCTCGATTTGACGACAAGGGCTGGAATTGAAGCCGTGCGCAGCGGTCATGAGGCCCTGAAAGCAGTGTTTGAATCCGGGCTCACCCGGCGCAATATCGTGGTGGCCGGGCTGGATTTCCTCTTGCCCTATTTCGATGACAAGGGCGGCCGCATGCCTGAAAACAGGCCGGCCAAGCCGGATGACGGGGACATGCTGATCCGCAGGCTGG
This sequence comes from Sedimenticola sp., assembly GCA_026985055.1. Classification (GTDB taxonomy): domain Bacteria; phylum Pseudomonadota; class Gammaproteobacteria; order Chromatiales; family Chromatiaceae; genus Thiolapillus. Next base: position 975 of record JALSQZ010000215.1, read on the forward strand.
ATTGCGCCGTCATCAACATGACCTGCAACATTCTCGATGAGGGTCCTCATCCCGTCGATACGGTCAAGGGTGTCTTTTTCGAGGGTGGCCCTGCTTACGAGGGCGCGCAAATCCATGAGAGAACCCATACCCAGATTTGCGTGCGCAATGCCGCATGCATCCGGGGGATTTTCTATCCGCCGCAGGAAGACCTCGGCCATGATGCCAAGGGCTGCCTGAAACAGGCATGAAGCCGTCTTGTTCCGGCTTTACATCTGGCGCAGGCCTTCCCTTTCCACCCAGGCTTCGGCATCGTTCAGCGCCAGGGTCAGGCGGTCGAACATTTCGTTGATTTCGGCCTCCGTCATGATGAGCGGCGGGCACAGGGCCACCGAA
>JALSQZ010000216.1 GCA_026985055.1 Sedimenticola sp.
GTTCGGGCAAGCTGGGTGAAAAGATCCCGGGAAAAACCGGATAGCATGACAGGTACAAACTGTATCCAGCATACTCGTCACGCAACAGGCTGTAATTCATGGTAAAAAACCCACATTTTGCGCGTTCTGGTGCAATATTCGGGTTAGCCCGCATGTTGCACCGGATAGCATGACAGGTACGAACTGTATCCAGCATAATCGTCACAGCAACATGCTGTAATTCATGGTAAAAAACCAACATTTTGCGCGTTCTGGTGAAATATGCGGGTTAGCCCGGATCGGATTCGTACTGTTGCTGTACCTGCTGGCTGGCATGGCCAGCGCTGGGCAAGGGGCTTCGGAACATCCTCAAAGCGAAGGGTTTCGTCAGCAGCAGGAAAAGCGCCAGCTTTTACGGCGCCAGATCGAAGCGCTTCAGCTTGATCTCCAGCGCACCCGCAGACAGAAGGATCATCTGATCGCGGAACTGGCGGATCGAGAGTGGGAAATGAGCGTTCTGCACCGGAAGCTGCGTGATCTGGAACAGGAGTCGCGGAAACTTCAGGCGCAATTGGCGCCGTTGCAAAAAAGGCAAAAGGAACTGCGGCAGGCCATGCGCCGCGATACCGATCATCTGGCCCGGTTGCTGCGCTCCGCCTATATGACCGGGCGTCAGGAGCGTCTCAAGCTTTTTCTCAATCAGCAGGATCCCGCCGCACTCAATCGCATGCTTGCCTACCATGATTATATTGGCAGGGAACGCGCCCGTCGTTTGCAGAAGCTGCGTGCCGATATGCAAGAGCTGCAAACACTGGCGAGGGGTATTGCCAGTCGGCAACAGACGCTGGAGCAAACCCGGCAGCAGGCTGAGGAACAGCGCCGGCATCTGGCGGACAGGCAGGAGCAAAGGCGGCAACTGTTGAAGAAAATCGATGCCAGTCTTGCAGAGAAAGCGGAACGCCTGGCGCGCTGGAAGGAAGATGAGCGTCGTCTTGACCAGCTCCTGGAAAACATTCAGTCTGCTCTGGAGTCGCTGGATTTTCCGGAGCAAAAGGGTTTTCGTGAAAGCCGGGGGCATTTGCCCTGGCCCCTGCGTGGCCGCTTGCTGAAACGTTTCGGCTCCGAGAAAATCGGTAACTTGCGCTGGGACGGGGTTATAATCAGCGCCAGGGAGGGTGACAGCATCAAGGCGGTACATGCAGGGCGCGTAGCCTGGGCAGACTGGCTGCGAGGTTACGGGCTGCTGATGATCGTGGAACATGGCAACGGCTTCATGACTCTGTATGGCAACAACCAGAGCCTCTTCAAGGAAACCGGAGACTGGGTGGAAGCCGGTGAAGTCATTGCTCTGGCTGGAGATGCCCGCATGGAGGGAAATGCCGGGATCTATTTTGGCATCAGGCACAAAGGGAAAGCGCTCAATCCCGTGCGCTGGTGCGGCAACGACGTCCACGGGGGTGCTCGTGGTGGCCGAACCCATTGAATTGAAAAAAGATTGGGACGTAAGACAAAAGCCAGCACTTTGTTCCGCTTGTTACCAATGGAATCACCATTGTCTGCGAAGCGCGCCGCGTTCTGACTTTTGTCTGACGTCCTGAGGATGGCATAGATTGATGCCGGGTAAATAAAAATGGCAACAGGCCGGGAAATATCGATATGAACAAACGGGTTGCAGGGCTGGTTTTCTGGATGCTGCTGGGTATGCCGATCCTGACGGGTGTACAGGCGAAGGAGACGGCTGTTGAAGAAAAGAGCCTGCCGCTCAAGGAGCTGCGCATCTTTGCGGAAATATTTGGCCGGGTGCAGCAGGATTACGTGGAGCCGGTCACGGATCGTGAGCTTCTGGATCACGCCATTCGCGGCATGCTCGAAGGGCTGGATCCGCATTCCGCCTATCTCGACGAAAAGCACTTCAAGGAACTGCAGGAAGGCACCAGTGGAGAGTTTGGCGGTCTGGGCATCGAAGTGGGCGTGGAGGGCGGTTTCATCAAGGTCATTGCTCCCATAGACGACACGCCTGCGCAGAAAGCCGGTATCAAGGCGGGGGATCTGATCATTCGCCTGAATGAAAGACCGGTCAAGGACATGGGGCTGAGTGATGCCATCAAGATCATGCGTGGCAAGCCAGGCACATCCATTACCCTTACGGTGCAGCGGGAAGGGGAACACAAACCACTGGTGTTCAAGATCGTCCGGGCGGTGATCAAGCAAGCCAGTGTCAAGTCCCGGATGCTGGCGCCTGGTTTTGGCTATGTGCGTCTCGCGCAGTTCCAGGCTCCCACGGCGGAAGACATGCTGACCGCCATCCGCGAGCTGGAAAAGGAGAACAAGGGGCCGCTGCAAGGGCTGGTGCTGGATTTGCGCAACAATCCCGGTGGTGTGTTACAGGGAGCTGTAGCCGTGAGCGATGCCTTTCTGGAGAAGGGCCTGGTGGTCTACACCCAGGGGCGCGCGGAAAGTTCGGCGCTGAAATTCCATGCCCGTCCTGGTGATGTCCTCAACGGCGCGCCTCTGGTAGTGCTGGTCAACGAAGGTTCGGCATCCGCTTCCGAAATCGTCGCCGGTGCGCTTCAGGATCACAAGCGCGCAGTCATCATGGGACGCACGACCTTTGGCAAGGGTTCGGTTCAGACCATTATTCCCATCAGCAGCAAGATTGCGATAAAACTCACCACAGCGAGGTATTACACCCCCAATGGGCGTTCCATTCAGGCAGAAGGCATCCAGCCGGATATCGAGCTGAGCAAGGTCAAGCTCAAGGAGCTGAAGAATAGCCTGTTGCAGGTAAAGGAGGCGGACCTTGCCGATCATCTTGCCAACCCCAAGGGGGAAGAAAAGGCCAGCAAGGGGAAAAAGACTGCGGATGGGAAGAAAAAGAAAAAACTTCTGGAAGAGGACTATGAGCTGAATGAGGCGCTCAATCTGCTCAAGGGCATTGCCATCTTCAGTAAAAGATAGATGAACTTCCCGTTTTTCTCTCCGTTGGGCGTATAAACTGACGTTTTCTTTGGTACTTTAACAGGATGTTGAAAAAGTCCTTCCCTGGACTTTTTCAACCCCGGAACCGGAAAATGCGATTTCCCGGTTCCTTCATTTTCAATGACGTACAGACATTAAAAATGGCGGTATATCCTTATACCGCGCACAGGATGTCGAAAAACTGCGTTTTTCAACACCCTGTTAAGACATGTCAGCAGGAGGAATCATATGGCGCGGGTCTTGATGCCCCTGGCCCAGGGCTGCGAGGAACTTGAAGCCGTGACGGTAATCGATCTGTTGCGGCGTGCGGGCATAGAAGTGGTGACAGCCGGCCTGGAGGAAGGCCCGGTCACCTGCAGCCGGGGTGTGGTTCTGCTTCCGGACACCCGGCTCGATGAGGTTCTCGATGAGGATTTCGACATGCTGGTATTGCCAGGGGGCTTGCCGGGCGCGGATCATCTGGACAATGATGAACGCATCAAGGTCTTGCTTCGGAGGATGGCGGAACAGGGAAAATATACTGCCGCCATATGCGCGGCTCCCAAGGTGTTGGCCAGCGCCGGCCTGCTCGAGAACAGGCGGGCGACTTCCTATCCCGGGGTGCTGGATGCGCTGGATTTGCCGCGTACTCATCGCCTGAATCAGCCGGTGGTGGTGGATGCCGGGGTAATCACTTCCCGGGGTCCTGGAACCGCAATGGATTTTGCCCTTGAGCTCATTGGCCAGCTGGCGGGCGAAGAACAGCGGCAAGCCGTCGAGTCGGGTTTGGTGCGCCCGTGATGCCCATGCACGCATTTCCCCAATGTTTTCCAAACAAGGAAATCAAGAACTACCATGTTTAGGCGCAGAGGCAATATCTGGGTATGGATCATCGGCATTCCCGTTATTCTGGGTGCGGTGGCGCATTGGGGCTTTTATTATTTCGTCAAGTCCCGGATTGATGCCTTCATTCTGGAGAACGCTCCCCGCGCGGCCATTCATTACGGGGATCTGGATACCAGTCTTGGTGGCCGCATCATCCTGAGCCGGGTTGAGATCGCGCCCACGGGATTTGATCAGAGTATTGACGTACGCCTGATTCACCTGCAAGGGCCTGATGTTTTCTCCTATCTCTTCAGACATTTGCCCTGGATCGGAAAGGAAGGTCCTCCGGATTTTCTTACACTGGACATGCGCGATCTGTTGCTCGACATTTCCGGGGACAAGGCGGCTGCCCTGGATGAGGCGTTTGCCAGGGCAAACCCTGCGGCAGCGGCGAACCGGGATATCTGCAAACCCCTGGGAAGTGCTTCCTTTCGTCAGTTGCAGGAACTGGGCGTGGAAAAGCTGCGGGGAAACGTCAGGATGGGATACCGCCATATCCCTCAGTCACAGAAGCTGTATCTGGATCTCCAGGGAGAGTTTCAGGAAATGCAGAAAACCAGTTTGTCCCTGGAACTCAACAATGTGCCTGAACTGGACATGCGCAAGACCATGGGCGTTGCCCTGGCAAATCTTAAGCTGACCTATTACACATCGCCGGACTTCGGCCATCGTATTGCTGCCTATTGTGGAGAAAAAAGAGGGCTGGAGGCCGAGCAGTATTCCGAGTTGCTTGCGGACCAGACCCTGCGCATGGTCAACCGGGAAGGCATTCTTCTGGGTTATGGTTTGACCTGGGCATTGAAGAACTATTTGAAAAACCGGGGCGAATTGAGCATTGAGCTCAGTCCGCCACGCCCCTTGGGGCTGGTGAGCCTCATGAATCTTTCCAGGAGCGAATTGGCGGAAAAACTGGGCCTGCAACTGGCGATCAACGGACAGGCGGTTACCGATTTGTATTTCAGCGTCCATGAGTCCGCCCCCCTGCCATGGAAACCCGCGGGCAAATCAGAACAAAAGATAGTGAAGCCCCGCATCCGATATCGCTGGGAGTATCAGAACATTCCCTTGGGAGGCCTGTCTTCCTATCTGGGCCACAAGGTACGGATTCGCACCGCCGATGGCGTGTTGCATGAAGGCAGACTGGCAGGTACCGGCGGGAAACATGTTTCCATCGAAAAGAAAGTCAGTGGTGGAAAATTCGTTGCCCATTTGTCACCGGCCAACATTCGTTCGATACAGGTACGGGTAAAGATAAAGGAGCATATCGAATAATCGAGGTTCCCAAAGGTCGTGCCAAAGAACTCAGCGGCGCAACAGGCTGTTGCCCAGCAGCCAGATGCCGAGAACACCCAGGCCGGTGCTGACTAGCAGCAGATTGCCGGCGGACAACAACGGCGAACCCAGGGCGGCGAGAATGGCCGCGCTTACCATCAGTGCGCCGCCGCCGATACTCTGTCGGGTGCGAAGCTGATTCTGTTTCATTTCCCGGCGCAGCGCCGCCAGTTCCCCGGACTGCCAGTTGATACGCAGCTTGCCTTCTTCGGCATTCTTCAGTATCCGGTAGGCCAGACGCGGGATGTCCGGCAACTGTTCCGACAGTTGCGGCATGGAATCTTTCATCCGGCGCAGGAAGGCTCTTGGGCCAACTTGCTCGGATAGCCATTTCTCCATGAAAGGCTTGGCGGTTGCCCACAGGTCCAGTTCCGGGTAGAGCATCCGCCCCAGGCCTTCTATGTTGAGCAGGGTTTTTTGCAACAGCACCAGTTGGGGCTGCACTTCCATGTCGAAACGCCGCGCCGTCTGGAACAGACGCAACAGGAAATGGCCAAAGGAGATATCCGCCAGGGGCTTTTCCCAGATGGGTTCGGAAACCGTGCGGATGGCTGCCTCGAATTCTTCCACCCGGGTGCCTTCGGGCACCCAGCCGGATTCCACATGCAGCTCCGCCACGCGACGATAATCCCGGTGGAAGAAAGCCAGCAGATTTTCCGCCAGATAGCGCTGGTCTTCGGTGGTGAGAGTGCCCATGATGCCGAAATCCACGCTGATGTAGCGGCCGCTGGGCTCGACGAAGATGTTCCCCGGATGCATGTCGGCATGGAAGAAATTGTCGCGGAACACCTGGGTAAAGAAGATCTCCACGCCGCGCTCGCCGAGCAAGGCCATGCTCACTCCCTGGGCCTTCAGTTTTTCCACTTCATCCACCGGAGTGCCGTAGACGCGTTCCATGACCATGACATTGTTGCGGCAGTAATCCCAATAGACTTTGGGAATGTAGAGCATTTCGCTGTTTTCGAAGTTGCGCCGCAGCTGGGAAGCGTTGGCGGCTTCGCGCATCAGATCCAGTTCATCGAAGATGGTTTTTTCGTATTCCTCCACTACTTCCACGGGACGCAGCCGGCGCGCTTCTTTTGAGTATTTCTGCGCCAGCTGTGCCAGGGTGTACATGAGATCCACATCCTTGCGTATGGCTTTCTCTATGCCTGGCCTGACCACCTTGACGATCACTTCTTCGCCACTGTGCAGGGTGGCTGCATGCACCTGGGCAATGGAGGCAGAAGCCATGGGTTCGCTTTCGAAACTGGCGAAGATGTCCCCCACTTTGCCACCCAGGGCTTTTTCCACGATAGCTTGGGATTGTGCTGCCGGGAAAGGCGGCACATTGTCCTGGAGTTTTACCAGTTCCTCGGCAATTTCATCGGGCAGCAGATCCCGCCGGGTGGAAAGGATTTGTCCAAACTTGATGTAGATGGGGCCCAGGTCCTCCAGGGTGCGGCGGATACGCACGCCGTAACCGGGGCGTTGCCCTTTTTGCAGCCAGTAGAAAGGGGAAAGATAGCGGAAAAAGCGGATCGGGCGGAACAGGTGGGCGGCAAGAATGAATTCGTCCAGGCCGTGTTTCGCCAGTACCCAGGCGATATGCAGCACACGCATGCCCTGACGCACCGGAATCATGCGCCTTGCTCCATGGCTTTTTTCAGCAAGCGGATACGGGCTTCCAGACGATCCACGGCTTCCCGTGTCTGATCCACCTGGGTGACGAAATCCTCGACTTCCAGGGGGTGTGGCAGCAGGCGCGCCTCTTCCACCAGATATTCCCCCAGATCCGCCTGCAGGCGGGTAGCGGTGTTTTCCGCCCACCAGGAAGCGCGCCGGATGTTGTTGCCCACTTGATGGGCAAGGATGTCACCGGTAAATTTCGCCAGTTGTTCTTCCCAGTCGATATCCAGCCCACCCAGGGTGGCGCCGAAATCATGGGCCAGACCGGTATCGCCACTGATGCTCACCCGGCCGGCAAACAGTTGCCTGCTGCCTTGTTCCTTGTCTCCGCTGCGCAGCAGATCCAGCGGAGTGCCGCTGAGCAGGGTATCCGGCTGGCCTTCGATGGTTCCCAGGAGTTGCAGTTCGCCGCGTTGGTCGGGCACGAAGTACAGGGTGATTTCCGGGCCGCGAAGATGGATGCCAATGATTTTTCCATGATGCCGCGCCAGCCTCTGGCGGGCAAAGGGATCGAGGCGCAACAGCGTGTTGATGCTGCTTTCCAGGGATGCCAGAACCAGGTCGCGGGTAGACATCTGGCTGCTTGTTACAGCTTGAATCCGCGATGGATGGCCACGATTCCGCCGGTGAGGTTATGGTAATCGCAGTTTTCGAATCCGGCCTCTTCCATCATTCCGCGCAGGGTTTCCTGATCCGGGTGCATGCGAATGGATTCCGCCAGATAACGGTAGCTGTCTTCATCCTGGGTGACCAGCTTGCCGATTTTGGGTAGTAGCGTGAAGGAGTACAGGTCGTACAGTTTTTCCAGGGGTTTGAGCACCGGCTTGGAGAATTCCAGCACAAGGGCGCGTCCGCCGGGCCGCAGGGCCGCATACATGGCGTCCAGGGCCTTTTGTTTGTCCGTAACATTGCGCAGGCCGAAACCTATGGTGATGCAGTCGAAGCTGTTGTCCGGGAAGGGCAGTTGTTCCGCATTCACCTGGGCATAACCGATATTTCCGGCCCGGCCATGATCCAGCATGCGATCCCGTCCAGTGACCAGCATGTTGGCATTGATGTCGGTCATGACCACCAGGCCGTCGGGTCCCACCAGTCCGGAGAAGCGGTCAGCGAGGTCGCCGGTGCCGGAAGCCAGATCCAGCACCCGCTGTCCGGCGTGTACTCCGGACAGTTCCACCGCGAAGCGTTTCCACAGGCGATGTACGCCAAAGGACATGAGATCGTTCATGAGGTCGTAGCGGGAAGCCACGGAATCGAATACTCCGCGCACCAGATCGGCCTTCTGATCCTTGGCCACCTTGCGGTAGCCGAAATGGGTTTCTTCGTGTTGTTCGCTCATGTTTCTCGGGTATCCTGGTCAGGCCAAGGCGCGGCGGAACCCGTACAGGAGTCGCTGCCGCCTGAACAAGATGTCGAAAAAACAGCTTTTTCAACATCTTGTGAAGGGTCAGGATGCCGGATCCTGCCGGGTGTATCCCACTTCCTTCAGTTCATCCAGATACTGTTGCCAGTACCGGTCGTAATTCTGCCCCAGATTATACAGGGTTTCCCAGGAGTAGATGCCGGTGTTGTGTTCATCATCGAAGTGCAAGACGATGGCGTAGTTGCCCACGGGCTCGATCTGGTCGATATTGACCTTCTCTATGCCTGTAGGCACCTTGCGTTGGCCCGGGCCATGCCCCATGACTTCCGCAGATGGTGAAAAGGCACGCAGATATTCCGCGGGAAGCTTGAAATTGGAGCCGTCGTCGAAAGTGATTTCCAGCACCCGGGAAACGCGGTGCAGGTTGAGTTCTGTAGGGATGGGGTGTGACATGTGGACTTCCTTGGGGATGTTCTTCAATCTGTCAATTATGCAGCAAAACAACCAGCCTGATAACACGTCAATCTTCAGGGTATCGGGTAAATCAGCTTCCCGGTTCCTTCATTTTCACTGGCGTACAGCCACTGAAAATGGCGGTATATCCCTATGCCGCACACAGGCTGTCGAAAAACTGTGTTTTTCAACGGCCTGTTACAAGATAAATCTTGTCAGGTCTTCATCGTCCGCCAGTTCGCCAAGATGGCTGTCCACATAGGCGGCGTCCACGGTCACGGTCTGCCCCTTCAGCTCCGTGGCCTGGTAGGAGATTTCTTCCAGTAGCCGTTCCATGACCGTATGCAGGCGCCGTGCGCCAATGTTTTCCGTGCGTTCATTCACTTCCCAGGCGATTTGGGCAATGCGCTCGATGCCGTCCCGGGTGAATTCCAGATCGACATCTTCCGTGGCCATGAGTGCCTGGTACTGTTCAGTGAGACAGGCGTCCGGTTCGGTGAGGATGCGCACAAAGTCTTCCGCGCTCAGGGAAGTCAGTTCCACCCGAATCGGCAGGCGCCCCTGAAGTTCGGGAATCAGATCGGATGGTTTGGAAAGGTGAAAGGCGCCGGAGGCGATGAACAGAATATGATCGGTTTTTACCATGCCGTGCTTGGTGGACACGGTACAGCCTTCCACCAGGGGGAGCAGATCCCGCTGCACGCCTTCCCGGGACACGTCGGCGCCCTGCCTTTCGGCATTGCCGGTCACCTTGTCCAGTTCGTCCAGGAATACGATGCCTTGCTGTTCGACCATTTCGATGGCGCGCAGCTTGAGGTCTTCGTGGTTGATGCGCTTTCCTGCTTCTTCCTCGCGCAGCAGCTTGATTGCGTCCTTGATGCGCAGTTTGCGTTTGCTGGTGCGGCCGCTGCCCAGGTTCTGGAACATGTTCTGCAATTGGCTGGTCATTTCTTCCATGCCGGGAGGAGCCATGATTTCGACCCCGATGGGGTTGTCGCTCAGATCTACTTCGATTTCCTTGTCGTCCAGTTCGCCGGCGCGCAGTTTCGCGCGAAATTTTTCCCGCGTGGTGGAAGAAATGGCCGGTTCCGGCCTGGCGTCCTCTTCCCAGGCATTGACCCGCGGAGGGGGAAGCAGTATGTCCAGCACCCGATTCTCGGCCGCGAGCATGGCCTCGTCCTGCACCTTGGTCAGCTCCTGTTCGCGCACCATGTTCACTGCGGCATCCGCCAGATCGCGGATGATGGAATCCACCTCACGGCCTACATAGCCCACTTCCGTGAATTTGGTGGCTTCCACTTTGAGAAAGGGTGCATTCGCCAGACGTGCCAGCCGCCGGGCGATTTCCGTTTTGCCAACGCCGGTGGGACCGATCATGAGAATGTTCTTGGGTGTGATCTCGTTGCGCAGGGCTTCATCCACCCGGGTCCGGCGCCAGCGGTTGCGCAGGGCAATGGCTACGGCGCGTTTTGCATCGTCCTGGCCAATGATGTGTTTGTTCAGTTCCTGTACGATTTCCTGAGGAGTGATCTGGGACATTATTCGGCTTCCAGTTCTTCGATGACGCGATTGTGGTTGGTGTACACGCAGATGTCGGCGGCGATGGCCAGCCCCTTTTCGACGATTTCCCGGGCGGACAGTTCGGTGTTTTCCAGCAGGGCCAGGGCGGCAGACTGGGCAAAAGGGCCGCCGGAGCCAATGGCCATGAGGTCGTTTTCCGGCTCCACCACATCTCCGTTGCCGGTGAGAATCAGGGATGCCTTGCTGTCGGCAACGCAGAGCAGGGCTTCGAGACGGCGCAGCATGCGATCCGTACGCCAGTCCTTGGCCAGTTCCACCGCGGCGCGCACCAGATGTCCGGAGTGCTTCTCCAGTTTTCCTTCAAAGCGCTCGAACAGGGTGAAGGCATCCGCCGTGGCGCCGGCAAAGCCGGCCAGCACCCGTCCTTTGTACAAGCGGCGTACCTTGCGTGCATTGCCTTTCATGACCGTATTGCCCATGGAGACCTGGCCGTCGCCGCCTATGACCACCCTGCCATTGTGGCGCACGGAAAGAATGGTCGTGCCTTTGAATTGTTCCATGCTGAAAAATCCGCGATTATGGGAAAGGAGGGAATTTTACCCCATTCGGGCGGAGATGCCCGAACAAGATTTCCCACAGACAAAGTCAGTGGTGTTTGCGCCAGCGATACAACATGCCTGTGCTCATGAGCAGCAATGCCAGCCCAAGCAGGGCATTCCGACTCAAGGATGGAATGCTGCTGGCCGTGCTGGCGGGATTCGGCACAAGTTGTGACTGTTCTTCCATGAGCTGTCCGTAGTAAGGTGCCGTCACGTCCGCCAGCGGCTGTCCGTGTCCGTCTTCCTGCCAGCCTTTCGCATCGAGAAGAAAGCGAAAACTGCGCCGGTAGATAAGACGCGCCCGAACCTGTACCTGGCGAACTCCTGTGGGAACCCGATAACGGTACTGACTGAGATCGTGGCTCAGAGCCGGGATGCGGGTGTCTGAAGTAATGCCGGTGGCATCGGTAAAAAAGGTCGGTCCGTTACCTGATGCGTCATGGTTGATTTTGGCGAAAAACTTGCCGGGCAGACTGGCATAGTAGCCCTGCTCCGGGTTGCCTACACCGCCCAGTTCATGTACCCGCTGGGTGCCGATGTATTCCAGTGACTGTTCGGGGCCGCCATTGTCGGCATCCCATGCTTCTACCAGCAGGATCATGTTGCGAATGGTGACGCCGGTGGGTACATGGTGTCCGGTGGCGTGGTTGTAGATGTCGGCATCCACGATCAACTCGCCATTGATGATGCGTGCATCCAGAGTCAGTTCCACCGCATTTTCCAGATACTCGGAAGTGGTGCCGAGGATGCGGTGGGAACGTACTGCATCCGGGTCTCTGGGTGGTGGAGTAATGGCCTGGCATACGCGCCCGTTACTTACAGCCGGCATGTGACAGTCCACGCAGGTCTGGTATTGGGGAGAGGATGGATCGCCATAGGGCGACTCGGCCCATTCCGTATAGGTTGGTTCCGAGGTGATGCCGTCGAACTGACCATTTTCATGGATGTCATTCTTGTCCTGATGACAGGCCCCGCAGACTTCCGCCACCAGTTGTGGTTGGTAGGAGGGCTCCATGGTGCCGGGGATATTGAAACTCACATCACGCAGTACGCCGTATTGTATCTGCTGTCCTGTCTGGGCAGGGCGGGTCATGCTGATCGCGCCGGGATACAGGCCAGGAAAATTGATCCGGTTTTCGTCCACGTTGGCGATCTTGTGGCAAATTTCACAGGATACGCCATGCGCCACCCCGGATGGGGGAATGCCCGGAGGATTGAGCAATGCGGTGTCCGGGTTTTCCAGCCAATGCTGAGGTTGATGGCAGGAGGCGCATTCGGAATTGAGGTTGCTGGAGGCGTGAATCGAGTCACGAACATACACGAATCCGCCCATGCCTCCGGGAGTGCCGCTGCCGTCATAGATGTCATGTACCCAGGTGTTGAGTCCGGCTTTGGCCATGGGGCTGTCCTGCCATTGGGATAGCTGTTCCGTGTGACAGAAACTGGCGCAGTTTCCTGGTTCCAGCAAATGGTAAGCCGGACTGTCTTGCTGTGGAACCGGGGCAAGACTGATGCTCAGGTTGCTGGCGGGAGAGCCGCTGGTGATGGAAGAGGAATAGAATCCCTTGGCTGCCCCGACCAGGGTGATGCCTGATGCCGCCGGTGGCAGGTCCAGGCTGAAACTGCCATCGGCAGCGGTTTGCACCCGGCTGAACATGCCCTGGGCGCTCACCCAGGCATTGCCTATGGGTTGTCCAGTGTCCTGGCGAGACAGAATTCCACTGACCGGCTCGGCCTGTACGGACAAACTGACCAGCAGCAACAGTATGAGCAGGAGGAAAGGATGCATCTGCCAGCCCAGCCTCCGGGCTATTCGAAACTATCGGCGAAAATGAGGCCAAAGCTCGTGATTCGGGAAATATTGTTGCCATAGGCAACATAGACTTCACCGTTCTGATCTTCGCCAAAGGTGGTCAGGCCAAAGCCGCCGTTGTATGCCGTCTCCACCAGCCAATTTCCTCCAGAGAGAGTGGCGCCCCAGATGACACCACTGCAATAATCGCCAAAAAAGTACACGCCTTTCAGATCAGGATAGCGGTTTCCCCGGTATCGGTAGCCGCCGGTAACGGAACATTCATTGCCATGTGGATACTCGATGACTGGATCCACCATGTCCGGAGCCGGGCAGCCGGTGCGGTTGCTGTACAGGTGCTTGCCTTCACGGCAGGCCCATCCGTAGTTTTCCCCGCCGGCAGATGTAGCGGCCTGAAAATCGATTTCCTCCCATGCGCCCTGACCAACGTCACCTATCCACAGGTCACCGGTCTGACGGTCAAAACTGAATCTCCAGGGGTTGCGAAGACCCCAGGCCCAGATTTCCGGGCGTATGCCTGTTTGTCCCACGAAAGGATTGCTGGCGGGTATGGAATAGGGGGAGCCGGTGTCCACGTCTATTCTCAGCATGCTGCCCAGTAGAGTACTGCGATCCTGTCCATTGTTGTGCGGGTCGCCGCCGTCACCACCATCACCCATGCCGATATACAGATATCCGTCTGGGCCAAAGGCCAGTTGCCCGCCATTGTGGTTGCCATAGGGTTGATGAACAGTGAGTATGCAGACTTCGCTGTTGGGGTCTGCAATATCAGGGTTGCTTGTGGATACGCTGAAACGGGAGACTACGGTGTCGTCATAGTTGGCGTTACAGGTTGTCCCTTTGGCGGAGTAGTTTACGTAGAAGTACCCATTGTTGGCATAGTCGGGATGAAATACCACTCCAAGAAGGCCGGTTTCTCCACCACTACGCAGTCGGTCGCTGATATCCAGGAAAGGTTCCGTCAGCAGTGTCCCGCTGTCTGATTTGTATATGCGGATTCTCCCTGCCTGCTCGTTGATGAACAGCCTACTACTGCCGTCCCCGGCATGGGTCAGGCCAATCGGAGCCGACAATCCGGATGAGATGATCGGCTGCAGTTCGATCTGTGGCAGAGCATCAGCCAGGCAGGGCAGCATGAAGAGTGGGAGAAGGATGCTTTTCATGGTGGCGCCTTGTATGGTTATGCGTTGAATACTGCTGATCACCCGCCCGGATGATCAAAGCACTGCGTATCCTTACCTGTTTCCAGTGTAGTACTTCCTGTTTAGGAGCGCCAATTTGGGTGGGGTGGCCACCGAAACCAGATTTTTCAGAGGGTCTGCGGCGTGGTATCTGCGGAAGGCGGGGGAGGGCGGCAGCTTTGCAGAACATGATCCTCTATGGCCATTTCCTTCAATCTGGCGCAGAGCCTGTCCACATGTGAATCGGGCATGTCGGGATACAGTGTGGTGCGTACCTGGAAGGGAATGCCGGCAGCCTGAATCAGCGCCAGGCTTTCCCAGGCCTTGTAACCGGATGCAGCTGCTCCGGTAAGCACCGGGTAGTGTTCCGGCAGTTCCTTGATATCCAGTCCCACCCAGTCCAGCATGGGCAACAGCTGTTGCAGTCTTCGCGGATAGGCTCCTGCGGTGTGCAGTCCTGCCTTGTAGCCGAGGGATCTGATCTGGGCTATTGCTCCTGCCAGGTCTTTCTGTGCACAAGGTTCCCCTCCGCTGAACACCACCGCGTCGAGAAATCGTCGGCGACGCGCCAGTTCTTCGAATACGTCCTCCCATTCAAGGAGTCTGGTGCTGTCGCCGGGCAGCAGGTGGGGGTTGTGGCAGTAGCTGCAGCGCCAGGGGCAGCCCTGACAAAAGACCACTGCTGCCAGCTCTCCAGGGTAGTCGATAGTGGTAAAGGGAACCAGACCGCCGATGCGCATGCGGAGCTGTTCAGTCTGCCTTGGGTTCCACGAAGGCGCGACGTTCCTGATATTCTGACTGCTTGCCGGAGTTGAAGGAAGTGACCGGGCGGTGGTAACCCATGACCCGGGTCCAGATCTCGCAACGGCTGCGTTCTTCATCTTTCAGTTCAATCTTTTTTGCTTTCATGCGGTTTCTCCTGTGTGGGTCGATGTTTGCCGGGCGGCAATGAGTTCTTCATCGCAACGCGGGCAGAATTCGTGTTCCCCTGCGAGATATCCATGTCTGGGGCAGATGGAAAAGGTCGGGGTGATGGTGATATAGGGAAGGCGGAAACTTTCCAGAGCGCGTTTCAGCAGACGCCGGCAAGCCTCCGCGCTGGACAGACGTTCACTCATGTACAGATGGAGCACCGTTCCGCCGGTATATTTGCATTGCAGTTCATCCTGCATGGCCAGAGCGGTAAAGGGATCATCGGTGAAACCGACCGGAAGCTGGGAGCTGTTGGTATAGTACGGCTTTTCCGGGGTGCCCGCCTGGAGAATGTCTTGCCAGCGCTTTTGGTCTTCCCTGGCGAACCGGTAGGTGGTGCCTTCCGCTGGCGTGGCCTCCAGGTTGTACATATGTCCCGTGGTTTCCTGGAACTCCAGCATGCGGGCGCGGATATGGTCGAGAAAGCGAACCGCCATGGCGTGGCCTTCTCCTGTGGTAATGTCGAGGCGGTCGCCGCTGAAATTGCGGATCATTTCATTTATGCCGTTTACGCCGATGGTGGAGAAATGGTTGCGCAGGGTGCCGAGATAACGCCTGGTGTAGGGAAAAAGCCCGGCTTCCATATGTCGTTGGATAACCTTGCGCTTGGTCTCCAGGCTGTTGCGCGCCAGCTCCAACAGTTCATCCAGTCGTCTCATGAGGCCGGGTTCATCGCTTTTGTGCCGGTAGCCAAGGCGGGCGCAGTTGATGGTTACCACGCCAATGGAGCCGGTCTGCTCCGCCGAACCGAACAGGCCGTTGCCTCGCTTCAACAGTTCTCTCAGATCCAGCTGCAGGCGGCAACACATGGAGCGCACCATATTGGGCTTGAGATCCGAGTTCAGAAAATTCTGGAAATAGGGAAGGCCGTACTTGGCTGTCATGGCAAACAGTCGTTCCGCATTTTCGCTGCTCCAGGGAAAATCTCTTGTGATGTTGTAGGTGGGGATGGGAAAGGTGAATACCCGGCCCTTGGCGTCTCCAGCGCTCATGACTTCGATATAGGCGCGATTGATGAGATCCATTTCCTGTTGCAGTTCGCCATAGGTAAAAGGCATCTCCTCTCCACCGATCACGGGAATTTCATTCTTCAGATCGTCGGGGCAGACCCAGTCGAAACTGAGATTGGTGAAAGGTGTCTGGGTGCCCCAGCGGGAAGGTACGTTCAAATTGTATATAAGCTCCTGTATGTATTGGCGTACCTGTGGATAGCCCAGATTGTCCTTGCGTATGAAGGGGGCCATGTAGGTATCGAAGGAGCTGAAAGCCTGGGCGCCGGCCCACTCGTTCTGCAAGGTGCCCAGGAAATTGACGATCTGGCCCACGGCGGAAGACATGTGTTTTGCCGGTCCCGCTTCCACTTTTCCGGGCACGCCATTCAGTCCTTCATGAAGCAGCATGCGCAATGACCAGCCCGCGCAGTAGCCGGCGAGCATGTCCAGATCGTGGATGTGCAGATCTCCGCTTCGATGGGCCTGTCCGATTTCCGGAGCATAGACATGGCTCAACCAGTAATTGGCTATGATCTTGCCCGAGGTGTTGAGGATCAGTCCTCCCAGGGAATAGCCCTGATTGGCGTTGGCGGATACCCGCCAGTCGGCGCGATCAAGGTATTCGTTCACGGAGCTGGCCACGTCCACCAGACTTTTGCGATCCTGGCGCAGTCGCTTGTGCTGTTCCCGGTAGACGATATAGGCTCTGGCGGTGGCGAAATGATTGGCGCTGATCAGGATCTGTTCCACGATATCCTGAATGCGCTCCACATCCGGGACGGCATCGGGTAAATGGCTGATGATCTTGATCACCTGGGCGGTGAGCAGCCGTGCTTCCTCTTCATCATATTCGCCGCTGGCTGAGCCGGCCCGAAAGATGGCGGAGAATATGCGCTCGCTGTCGAAAGGGGCGCAGCTGCCGTCGCGCTTGCGCAACTGGGCCGGCAAGGTATCGGCTTGTAAGGAATTGGTCGCGGGCATGAGGTTAAGCGCAATATATAGTATATATAATTTTATGTGATACAAAATATTGTGCAAAAAGAGAATCCTGACATAAGTCAGGAAAAGCCGGAAACAAGCATGACATATGTCAGTTATGGTGGTTTCGGAAACGCTCTTTGGTCAGCTGGACTTTTTTTTGTGCGCCCGGGGATGAGCCTGATCATATACCTGGGCCAGATGCTGAAAATCCAGATGAGTATAGATCTGGGTGGTGCTGATATCGGCGTGCCCCAGAAGTTCCTGTACTGCACGCAGATCGCCGGAGGATTCCAGCATGTGGCTGGCGAAGGAGTGTCGCAGCAGGTGAGGATGGACATGGCGGGGGCTGCCTTGTTCCCGGGCGCGCTTTGCCAGACGGCTTTGTACCGAGCGGGGGCTCAGTCGCTGACCGCGTTGGCTGACGAACAGGGCCTGTTCGTCATTCCGGGCCAGGCTGGGCCGAATCCGAAGCCAGTTTTGCAGAGCTTCCCGGGCTTTTCTCCCGACGGGCAGACGCCGGGTCTTGCGGCCCTTGCCGGTGACTTCGATCATGGCATCGGAGAGATCCAGGTCGGTGAGATCCGCGGACACCAGCTCCGCCAGGCGCAAACCGGAAGAATAGAGCAGTTCCATCATGGCCTGGTCCCGTATATCCAGAGGATGGTCGCCGGACAGTTCCAGCAGTTGTTTCATCTGATCCACGTCCAGGGTAGAGGGCAACTTGCGCCGCAGCTTGGGTGCGCGCACACCCACGGCCGGATTGCGCCGGATATGTCCTTCTCGCTTGAGGTAGGCGTAGAAGGCGCGCAGAGCCGCGAGACGCCGTTGCAGGCTGCGCCCGGAAAGCCCTTGACGGTGGCGCAACGCTGTCCAGGCGCGCACTTCGGCCTGAGTCAGGTCCAGCCAGTCGCGCTGCTGTTCCTGCAGCCAGGCGCGAATGTCCTCCAGATCGCGCCGGTAGGCTTCCAGGGTACGGGGAGAGAGGCGCCGTTCCAGGCGCAGATGACGCAGAAAATTCTCCACCAGCCGATCCTCGCTGGCAGGATTCGGCGTCATGCGTGGGCGGAGCCGCCCAGGGACTGCAGACTCAGACTGACCAGTTCCCCGAGGCGAATCAGAAAGTCCACGCCCTTGCCTGAATGGAATCGCTCACGATCCCGGCTGCCGATGGCGAGGATTCCGGACAGATCATGGGTGCGGATGGGGATGAGGGCGGCGGAGCCGGCGTCTCCGGCCTGGTCGCCAAACAGGGTCTTGAGCTTGTCGCCCTGGAGGGGGCCACAGGTAGGCTTGTCCGCATCCATGAAGGTACGGAAAACGGCCATGCCGGATTTGCTTACCTGGGCTTCTTCGAGTTCCCGGATGGAGAACAGTTTCAGCTCCACGGCGTCCGCGTTGAATCGCTCGCGCAGTTCGTCCTGCAAGGTGGTGAGGATGTCCTGGCGGTTTTGCGCCTCGATCAGACGCAGGGTCAGTCTGTGCAGGCGCTGGTTGAGCCGGTCATTGTCCCGGGCGACGCTGACCAGTTCCTGCAATTGTTTCTGATAGGCTTCGGCCTTGTCTTCCAGCATGCGCAGTTTGTGTTCGAGCAGGGACACGGCGCCGCCGGTTTTGTGCGGCACCCGAATATCGTCGAGTACGCTGGTATGCCGAACGAAGAAGCGCGGATGGGTAAGGAGGTAGTCGCAAATCTGTTGTTCAAAATCCTGATCGATGTCGCTGCTCATAGTTCTATTTTGCCCTGAAAAACTTCCGTAGCGGGACCAGTCATCCAGACGGGTTCTCCTTCACCCTGCCAGCTTACCACAAGATCGCCGCCACGAAGATGCACCAGAACCTCTTCTTGCAGCAGTTTTCGCTGGCGGCCGGCAACCACGGCGGCGCAAGCGCCAGTGCCGCAGGCCAGGGTTTCGCCCACCCCTCTTTCATGGACACGAAGGGTGATTTCGCTGGGCGAATCCACACTCATGAAGCCGGCGTTGACCCGCCGGGGAAAAAGCACATGCCGTTCAAGCAAGGGCCCCAGGGTTTCCACCGGAAACCGGTCCGGATCGGCAACTTGCAGTACCGCATGGGGGTTTCCCATGGAAAGCACGCTGATTTCCCTGGTTTCCCCGTCCAGTTCAATGGCGTAGGTCGTCTGTCTTTGATCCGCGGCAAAAGGTATTTCTTCCGGAGTGAATATCGGCACTCCCATGTTTACCTTTACCTGTCCGTCTTCCAGCAAGTATAGACGAATATCGCCGTTTGCCGTGCCGACGGGGATCTCGTTTTTGTGGCTCAGGCCGTGGTTGCGCACGAAGCGGGCAAAACAGCGGGCGCCGTTGCCGCATTGTTCCACTTCGCTACCATCGGCATTGAATATGCGGTAGTAGAAATCCGTGGTTTTGCTTAGTGGTCTTTCCACCAGCAAAATCTGGTCGCAGCCCACGCCAAAGCGTCGGTCGGCGAGAAAACGCAATTGCTCCGGACTCAGTTCCACCTGCTGATTGATGGCGTCGAAGACCAGGAAGTCATTGCCCAGTCCGTGCATCTTGCTGAATTGCAGCATCATGGCATTTGTCCGCTCACTGCCAGGTGGCGGTCGCTGACCTGGGCAGTCTCCAGATGCGCCAGGCCACTGGCCCGGAGCTGTTCCCGGATCTCATCCAGGGTATAGGCGGCATGCAGGGAGGCGTGAAAGTCCCGCCGCAGAACCTCGGGAGCGTCCTGGGCGTATTCCGCTACCAGGGCGTCAGCCTGTTCCGGGCTCTCCGGACGTAACAGATCCATGACCAGCACCCGGCCTCCGGGAAGGATGCAGGCGCCGATGCTGCGCCACAGATCCAGGGGATCCTTGAGATGATGCAGCAGACTGTTGGAGACCACGGCGTCATACTCACGCTGCAGATTGGTGGCGGGCAGATACTGGCAGTGGAGTTGAATACGGCTTTCCAGATGTTCGTTGGCAATCGCCTGCCCGGCCAGTTCCAACATGGCCGGCGCGCCGTCCAGGGCGTCGATCCGCGCTTGTGGATAACGCCGGGCGAAGCGCAGCGGAATATCGGCCGGCCCGCAGCCCAGATCGAGCATTCTGCCCTTGAATTCATTGCCTTGCACCTGGGCGAAAAGCTCCACAAACAGTTCGTTGGAGGCGGAAAAATCAGCTTCGGCATAGGCCAGGGCCTGATCCGCCTCATCCATCAGTTCTTCGGGTTCCGGGGTGCGCTTCATGGGATCAGATGTTCTCCGTGGTACAGATCGGCAAGGGTTTCACGTTCGCGCACCAGATACATCTGGTCACCGTCCACCATCACTTCCGCAGCGCGCGGCCGGCTGTTGTAATTGGACGCCATGGTGAACCCATAGGCGCCGGAGGAACGAATCGCAAGGAGATCGCCAGGACTGAGGCGCAAGGCTCTGTCCTTGCCCAGAAAGTCTCCGGTTTCGCACACCGGGCCGACAATGTCATAGACACTGTCGCGCCCCCCGGGATTTTCATCTACTGGCACGATGGCCTGCCAGCTCTGGTACAAAGAGGGACGGATCAGGTCGTTCATGGCGGCGTCCACAATGGCAAAGTCCTTTTCCGCCGTGGGCTTGAGATATTCCACCCGGGTGAGGAGAATGCCCGCATTGGCGGCAATGGCCCGACCCGGTTCAATGAAAATCTCGAAGGGACGGCCCGCGAGTCGTTCTGACAGGGTGCGGGCGTATTCGGCCGGAGAGGGAGGTGTTTCATCCTGATAGGTCACTCCCAGGCCGCCGCCCAGATCCAGATGGTCGATGCCGATTCCCCGGTCCGCCAGCTGGTCCACGAGGAGCAAGATTCGCTCCAGGGCGTCCAGAAAAGGCGCCAGCTCGGTGAGCTGGGAGCCTATGTGACAGTCGATGCCGGTAATCTTCAGTCCTGGCAGTCGGGCGGCTTTTGCATAGAGGGCCGCGGCTTCTTCCATGGGAATGCCAAACTTGTTTTCCTTGAGGCCAGTGGAGATATAGGGATGCGTGCCGGCGTCCACGTCCGGGTTGACCCGCAGGGCAACAGGCGCTTCCACGCCCATTCCGGTGGCGACCTGGGAAAGATGCTCCAGTTCCGCTTCGGACTCCACATTGAAACAGCGGATGCCCAGCTCCAGGGCGCGTTGCATTTCCTCTGTGCGCTTGCCCACGCCTGAAAATACAATGCGTCCGGCTTTGCCTCCGGCCTTGATGACCCTTTCCAGCTCACCCAGGGATACGATGTCGAACCCTGATCCCAGGCGCGCCAGCACATCCAGCACCGCGAGGTTTGAATTGGCCTTGACCGCATAGCATACCTGGTGCGGATGAGCGGCAAAGGCATCATCGAAAGCACGCCAGTGCCGCTCCAGGGTGGCCCGGGAATAGACATAACAGGGGGTGCCGTGGGCGGCGGCAATGTTTTTCAGTGGCACATCTTCCGCACAGAGCTGGCCGTTCTTGTAGTTGAAATAGTCCATCAGTTGGTTTTCTTCTCTGGTTCCGGCAAGTACAGGGGGCCTTTACTGCCGCAGCCGCCAAGGGTGAGCAGCAGTAACAGAAAGAGTAGCAGCAGGGAACGTGACGCGGTCATATGGGCAATCTGGTTGTGATGCTTCAAAGCCTGATAGTATAGCGTTTTTCCGCGGTAAATATTGTTATGCACTATCCTCCCTGTGTCGAAATCGATCCGCCGGGCCAGGCCGAATATTCAGTGATATGGCTGCATGGCCTGGGAGCGGACGGCAATGACTTTCTGCCCATCATTCCCGAGCTGCGCCTGCCGGAAGACAAACCGCTGCGCTTTGTGTTTCCAAACGCCCCGTCCATACCGGTTAGCGTGAACAATGGCTATGTCATGCCTGCCTGGTACGACATTTATGGCATGGATTTGCTTGCCAGAATCGATGTGCAGGGTATCGAGCGCTCGGCTGATTATCTGCTGACCCTGGTGGAGGCGGAGATCAACAAGGGGGTGCGGGCGGAAAACATCCTGCTGGCCGGGTTTTCCCAGGGGGGCGTGATCGCCCTGAGCGCGGCATTGCGCACGGACTTGCCTTTGGCTGGTGTAATGGCGCTGTCCACCTATCTGCCCCGGGCGCTGGTGCTGGAAAATCCGACGCCCCGCAGCATATTTCAGGCCCATGGGCGCATGGATAACGTGGTTCCGCCACAGGCGGCCCGGGATGCCTGCCAGCGCCTGAAGGAAATGGGCCATGAAGTGGAGTGGCATGAATACGAAATGGCCCATTCCCTGTGCGCAGCGGAAGTGAGGGACATGCGGGAGTGGATGTTGCGCCAGCTCGACTAAAGGGCGCCTCTCCGGATCAGGCTTTTTCGTACTCTTCCGCTCTGCGTGCGTCGCCTTTCACCTGCTCCACGGGGTAGCGCTTTTCATTGATGGCGATCTTCTGCCAGGCGGCATCCAGAAGATTGATGTCCAGGCGTTCCGCCAGGCGCACCAGATAGATGAAGATATCCGCCATTTCCAGGGCTACGGCTTCCTTCTTGTCTTCGTCCAGGTTCTGGCATTGTTTCTCGTTGAGCCACTGGAAATGCTCCAGCAGCTCTCCTACCTCGCCCGCCAGGGCCATGCTCAGGTTCTTGGGGTTGTGGAATTGTTCCCAGTCCCTTTCCCGGGCGAAGCGCAGTAGACGTTCATTGAGTTCCTGAATGGAATCGCTCACCAGTTTTCCCCCAGCAGTTCGAAATGGGCCTGGGGATGCAGACAGGCGGGGCAGAGATCCGGCGCTTCCTCGGCTTCATGCAAATAGCCGCAGTTGCGGCAGCGCCAGACGACCTTGCCGTTGCGCTTGAACACGCGGCCTGCTTCCAGGTTTTCGGCCAGTTCCCGGTAGCGCTTGCCATGCTGCTTTTCCGCCACGGAAATGGCCTCGTAAGCGGCAGCGATTTCGGGAAAACCTTCCTTGCGCGCGGTTTCCGCCATGGCTGGATACATGTCGGACCATTCGTGTTCCTCACCGGCAGCGGCGGCACGCAGGTTTTCCAGGGTGCTGCCCAGGGGACCGGCGGGATAGGTCTCGGTGATTTCCACATCGCCGCCTTCAAGGAACTTGAAGAAACGCTTGGCGTGTTCCTTTTCCTGATTGGCGGTTTCCTCGAAGATGGCGGAGATTTGCACCAGCCCTTCCTTGCGCGCGATGCCGGCATAATAGGTGTAACGATTGCGCGCCTGGGCTTCCCCGGCAAAGGCTTTCATCAGGTTTTTTTCGGTTTCTGTACCCTTGATGCTCTTGCTCATGCTTTATTCTCCGAAGAATTTAAGGGTTAGACACTATACTACAGCCATGACAGATAGGCCGACATTGATGGAAGTTCATGTGGAGGTGCCAGGGGAGGATTTCAACTGCGTGGATCTGCTTGCAGAGCACAGTGGTTTGTCCCGGGGACAGTTGAAGAAAGCCATGTTCAACGGCGCGGTATGGCTGGAACGGGGCAGGCAGGTGCGACGCTTGCGCCGGGTGGGACGCAAGCTGCGCCCTGGAGACGGGCTGCATCTGTATTTCGATCCCGCAATCCAGCGCCTGTCGCCTCCGGAGGCCAGACTGATTGCGGATGAATCCCGGTACAGCATCTGGTTCAAGCCTGGTGGCATGTTTTCCCAGGGGAGCAAATGGGGGGATCATTGCAGCCTGCCGCGTCAGGCGGAGGTGTTGCTCAAGCGCAATGCCTTCATCGTGCATCGTCTGGATCGCGCGGCTTCGGGGCTGATGCTTGTCGCTCATACAAAAGATGCCGCAGGCAGGCTGTCAGCTCTTTTTCGTCAACGCCGACTGGAGAAGCGGTATCGGGTATTGGTCCAGGGAGTTTTTCCTGAAAACGAACTTTGCATGGATGCCGAACTGGATGGAAAGGCGGCGTTGTCTCGGGCGCGCTTGCTCGAATATGATCCGGCGCGAAACCAGAGTCTGTTGGAGGTCGATATCGAGACCGGGCGCAAACACCAGATCCGTCGTCATCTCGCCGGCACAGGATTTCCTGTAGTAGGTGACAGGCTGTATGGCGGTGGAGACCAGGATGATCTGCAATTGCAGGCAGTGCGGCTGGCCTTTGTCTGTCCCTTGACAGGCAGGCATCGCCGCTATGAGTTGCCAGCCGCCTTGCGCCTTGGCAGGTATTGCCCATTGGCAGGGGCTTGATCGGCTCCGGGAGTACGGTTTTTCGACATCCCTTTGATTCAGAGCCTCCTGCGGTGCGGAGATTCAGCGCCAAAATCAGCCTTCCCTCATGACAAATGGTTTCAATATGAACAAGCAGACCATAGAATGCTTCATATGTCAGCTCAAAGCCTCAAGCCGGGTATATGGAAGATTTTCGCTATGTACTAACCCTGTTGGACGAAAATACAGGCGCTGCCCTGCAACGGCATTATTTGGGTACAGGGGTTTATATCATCGGTTCTTCTCGCAAGGCGGATATCCGTATTCCCAGTGAAAGTGTTTCACGCCAACATGCGCGCTTGACGATCACTTCAGATAATCAGGCCATACTTGAAGACCTGGGTTCGACCAATGGCAGCTGGGCAGATCATCAACGGGTTGAGAAGCAGGCGTTTCAGGATTCCGTGCTGTTGGCGTTCAGCCATGTACAAGCCTTGCTCGCGCCAGCTGATCCGGGCACCCGGATTGCCATGGCCAGCGATCGTTCCTCTCATCCTCGCCCGGTGCCATTCGGCGAACCTGGCGACAAGGATGCACCCACTCAGTATTTCAGCCAGGAAAAGCGTTTACTGGATGAGTTGAATATCCACAGCCAGGCATTGATTGCTGGTGATATCAGTCATGGGCAATTCGCCCGGAACCTGTGTCGTGACTGGAGCCTGACGCTGAATGCCGACGCAGTGGAAATCCAGGGCGCCGATTATCTGATTGCCAGCGTCGTCCGGCAGGAGCATGGTTCGCGACAAGCACAGTGTTTCCATAGCAATGGAACAAAGGAATTCACGATCCGTGTTATAGCAGAGCATCTGCCCCCATTGATGCCATCCCTGGCTCAGTTGGCGATGAACCTGCTCGATGCCGGCCCGTCAGTATCCGACTCGGGGAAGCCGCTGCCCCGGCATTTGCCGCCGGAGATGCCGGGTGCTGAATCGATCAACACGCAAATGATCGATTTGTATCGAACCTGCAAAAAGGCTGCCTCAGGCCAGATTCCTGTCTTGATCCTTGGTGAAACAGGAACCGGCAAGGAGGTGTTGGCGCATTGGATTCATCAGGTATCGGCCCGTGACGGCGAGTTTCTGGCGTTGAACTGCGCTACATTGGGTCGGGAGTTACTCGAAGCCGAACTGTTTGGCGTGGAAAAAGGTGCCGCGACCGGGGTGGAAGCCCGTGCCGGCGTGCTTGAACGCGCCCATCGGGGCACGGTTTTTCTGGATGAACTGGCGGACATGCCGCTGGAAACCCAGGCGCGTCTGTTGCGCGCCCTGGAAGATACCCGTATCTATCGGGTGGGGGGCAACCGACCGATAGAAATCGACGTGCGTTTCATTTCCGCTACCAATCAGGCACTGGAAAAAAGAGTGCAGGATGGAGAGTTCAGGCTGGATCTGTTTCACCGCCTGGCCGCGTTCGATATTACTCTGCCGCCTTTGCGTGCGCGCCGCGAGGATATTCCGGCATTGGCCATGTATTTTTTTGAGCGGGCGCAACAAGATACCCACATCTTCAGTCCTGGCATCACCCAGGCTGCATTGTCCAGCCTGTTGGCCTATCCCTGGCCGGGCAATATTCGTGAACTGCGCAATGAAATCGAACGAGCTGTTATATTGCTCGATTCCGGCCAGCCACTGGATGTGGTGCATTTTTCCAAACGACTGCAATCGGTGGGAGGGCAAAAAAACTGTCTCACATTGGAAAATGCGGTGCGCCGTGCTGAGCGTGAGGCATTCAATATCGCCCTGGCCACAGCCAAGGGCGATCCGCAGCAGGCGATGCAACTGTTGGGATTGTCGCGTACCAGTTATTACCGAAAGCTCAAGCAACTCGATGAGACAGCACCATCAACATGACTGAGCGGCGATCACCAGGCGACGAGGAAGCCACCCGGGTCACCCGAATCGAAAATTCCAGGCCTGATCCGCAGGGGATATTGCCGCAAGGCGTTATCCTGGGGCGCTATATCATTCTGTCGGTCTTGGGTTCTGGTGGCATGGGCGTGGTCTATGCCGCCTACGACCCCGAACTGGAACGCAAAGTGGCGTTGAAACTGCTGCACCGGGCAACAGACTCCATGGATCAGACCCGCCTGCTGAACGAGGCGCGTATCCTGGCGCGTTTGTCGCACCCCAATGTGCTGCCGGTATTCGATGTGGGCCGATATCAGGATCAACTGTTTCTGGCCATGGAATACGTGCCAGGACAAAACCTGCGGCAATGGGAGCAGGAACAGCCGCGTGGCTGGCGGCACACACTCAAGGTTTTTCTGGCTGCCGCACGAGGCCTGGCCGCCGCACATCAGGCGCGGGTCATTCACCGGGATTTCAAACCGCAGAACGCCATGATCGGTAAAGATGGCAGGGTGAGAGTGATGGATTTCGGTATTTCCTGGCGGCTGGAAAAAAACGCCGGGCCAACCGCGGATTCATTGAGTGGCACGCTTTCCTATATGGCGCCGGAACAGATCGAAACCGGAATTGCCAGTTTTCTCTCCGATCAATACAGTTTCGGTGTGGCCTTGTTCGAAGGTCTGTATGGCAGCCGCCCTTTCCAGGGCAAGACCGCCGGAGAACTGTTGGAGGCGACCCGGCAACCGCTGAGATTTCCCGAAGTCCAACACAAGGTGCCGAAATGGCTGCAAAAAATTCTCGGCAAGGCTCTGCATGCCGATCCGTCACAGCGGTTTGGCGATATGCGGGAATTGATTGCCGCGCTGGAAGACGATCCCGCCATCCGGCGCAAACGCTGGTTGGCTGGTGCATCGGTCAGCGGCCTGGCATGGATGGCCGGGTGGGGATTGTTCAACAATCAACAGAGTACTCCTCAACCGTGTAGCAATGCCGCCGACAAGTTTGCTGGCATCTGGGACGACGCACGCAAGGCACGGGTCGAACAGGCGTTGAAGGCATCGGCGCTGCCTTCTGCCGATACCGCTTTCAACACCATCAGCACCCAACTGGACGGATACAGGCGGGCATGGATCGACACCTTTACCCAATCCTGCAAAGCCACCCGTATTCAGGGTGAACAATCCGAACGGTTGCTCGATTTGCGCAATCTGTGTCTGGAAAGGCGCCGCCAGGAAGTCAAATCACTGGTCACGCTATTGAGTACGGCCGATGCGATCACTGCATCGAAAGCGGTCAAATCGGTCGGCAATCTGTCACCGGTTGCAGATTGTTCCAACCAGGTGGCGTTGAACAACAAGGCGCCGCTGCCGGGAAGCCCCGCCATCCGCGCCAGTCTCGAGATCATCGAAACCGAACTGGCGAAATCCAAGGCGCTGAAGGATACAGGGCATTATCAGCAAAGCCTTGAAATTGCGCGATCCCAGCTTGCCCAGGCCGCAAGCACTCGTTATGCGCCTGTTCTTGCTCTGGCGCACTATCGTGTCGCCGATGCGCTCGATTATCTGGGGCAGGATGAGCAGGCCAATCCCGCTTTCAAACAGGCGTTTATTCATGCCATCGAAGGGGGTGACGACCGCATGGCGGCCAAAACCGCGGCGGCCCAGGTATGGGTGACCGGGCATGTACTGAATCAGCCGGAAACCGCTGCGAGCTGGGGTGAATATGGTCAGGCTTTCTTGCGGCGTATGGGAGGAGATACGCGCATTGAAGCGGATTTGTTGGGCAATCTGGGAACAGTGGCTCAGGATCAGGGCAACTTCGACCAGGCTTTGGCGCTGGCGGAACAGGTATTGAAGCTCCGGGTTCAGGCCTATGGAGAAGTCCACGAAAGAACCATGGTCGCTTTGGTCAATCTGGCCAATGCCAAGCGTATGCGGGGTGACCTGGAACAGGCTCGGCGATTGAATCTACGGGCGCTGGATATATCCCGAAAAACCCAGGGGGCGGAACACCCCAGCAATGTTACCTTGCTATACAACCTGGGGGGGCTTATGAGTGAATTGGGTAAACCGCAGGAAGCCTATCAGTACAACCGCCAGGCGGTGGATCTGGCGCTGGCCAATTATGGTTCCGAGCACTATGAAAGCGCCAGCGCCATTGCCAATCTGGCCGAAGCCGAATACAGCCTGGGACGCTATCAGGACAGTCTTGGCCATTATCAAGGCGCATTGCCTGTGCTGGAACGCTATCTTGGCAAGCAGCATCCCCGGCTGCTGTCGCCACTGACGGGTATTGCCAGCGTTCTCATCGATCTGCAACGGCCCGATGAGGCCAGGCCCTACATCGAACAGGCTCAGAGCATTATTGCCGACAAAACCGGCCAGGAGTATCCGCGCTCGATTTTGTTGCTGTTGCAGGCAAAAATCGCCCTGTTACAGGAAAAGGATCCCAAAAAAGCCCGTGCCCTGGCGCAAGCTGCCCTGGCGCAGGCCAAAGATGCCGGTTCGCGGGCGCGTATGCAATTGCAGTCTGTACGAGAGTTTCTCCACGAGTTGTAGAAAAAAGGCCGGCAACTGCTGGGCGCAGCCGCCGGCCAGTTGAGGTCACCAAGCCCTGTACCGGGTTGAAAAAAGTCCCGGGAAGGACTTTTTTAACATTCCGTTAGCCCGAATATTTCACCGGAATCCGGAATTTTCCCGGAGAGATTTTTGCCCAGATTGTTCGAACGGACAAAAGTCGATGTTATTCATCGGCTTGCAGTGCGTTCGGGCAAGCTGGG
>JALSQZ010000217.1 GCA_026985055.1 Sedimenticola sp.
AACGAGCGCGAGGCATTCGGGATACAGACTATTTCAAGCTCAAGATTCGGCAATCATCACTGCCCGATGACCATTCCATGTTTTATGATCTGGCGTATTCTTCACTCACATAACCGGAGAAGAACCATCGCATTTTCTCTTTGCGATGAGAAAAATTCCATGGAGGGAATTTTTCGAGGTTCCCATAAAGAAACCGCCTGCCCCTTGCGGAACAGGCGGTTTTTTGCACCCGGAGAGAGTTATTCGGGTTACAAACTGTGTACCGGCCATACTGGCAGCAGGTCGGAAGACTTGTCCTCTGCATCCTGCCAGTCATTCCTTACGCCGAAAACGCCCACCAGCCGGGAATCGGTTGCCAGTTCCGTGCCGCTCCAGAACAGTTGTTCTTCCAGGTTGGCAAAGCTGTTCTGATAATCATTCAGCGCGGATTTCAGGTTACCAGGCTCGCCCGTCATGCAACCGCTGCCCAGCGCTACGGTCTCTCCAGTCGCTTCCAGGGTCACCTGTTCGGAGCAGCTGGAGTCCTGATAGGAGATTTGAGGCATGCGCCAGTTGCTGTAGCCAAGATAGCGGTTGGTGTTGAGATGATCCAGCCAGGCATTTGCCTCGTACCAGTTCATTCTGCCTTCCTGGGCGCAGATTTCAGAAGCGCTGCGGCCGGTGCTGCCAGGAATCCTGGTTGGGTCGAAGGATTTCCATAGGGGATCACCGGATTGGCACAGGGTCTTGGCCAGGTTTGCGTCCCTTGTCCATTCCAGGGAAAGGGCGGCATCCTTGATCAGATGCGGGCCGCTGAGCAGCAGTTGATGATCCGGGCGCGCGCCCAGGGTTGCATGTACATTGATTTGCACAACCATGAAGATGGCGGCAATGATGATAGAGTTTTTCATGTTTCTACTCCACTGGTAACTTGTAAGGGAGATCAGGGTTTCCCGGGGCACCGGACTGGTGTCAGGAGCCCAGCAGCTTCACATATTGATGGGTAACATTGTTCATGGTGGTCATGATGTTGTCGGTGGTGGCCAGGACGATGACCGGCAGTCCACCCCGTTCGACATCCTTGTAGAACTTGGCCACTACCTTCCAGAGTCGATCCACTTTGGTCAGGTTGGCATTGATCTCGGGGGTGTTTTGCTTGGCTTTGCGCAGTGCAGCATGGGCCTCTTCGAATTCATTGACCGCCTTTTTCAGCTGCTCCACGGTGTTGTGATCGCGGAAACCGGCCTGATAGGCGATGTAGTATTTGGCAATGCGCTGGGTGAGCATGCGCTGACGACCGGAAAGATCGACGATGGCCTCTTTTTTCAGCTTGGACATTTCCTCGAGCCGGGAAACGATATCCTGACTGCCTTCGAGCATGGTTTCGCTGTAATCCAGCACCAGGGAAGCGTTTTCCTTGCTGTATGGCTTTTTGGCAAGGAGAGCCAGTTCATCCTTGGCCATTTCGATATAGACCAGCATGTCCTGCACGCCCTGATTGTCCACGTACTTGCGAATGACCTCGAAGTTGCGGTCGAATTCATTGATGCTGTCCAGCAGTTGTTTGCGCGTCTTGTCGGGACGAATACCCTGGCCATAGAAGAAATACGCCTTGGCAATCTTCTGTGAAAGCATGCGCTGCTTGCCGGCAATGTCGACGAGTTTGGCAAGACTGGGGCTTCCCGCAGCCTGTTCCTTGGCCATGCCGGATCCCGCCAGCATGGTGAGCAACAACAGGGAAAACAGGGGGATGAGTAATTTGTTGAGATGTTTCATGGTTGTATCTCCAGGGTTCAGCTTTGCAAGATTAATTCTTGGCTTGTGCATACAACGAAGTGGCTTTGTCCATGTCTGCCAGAATGTTGTTTGCGGACTTGTTGATCAAAGTAGGGATGACCCGGCCGGACTGTGATTTGCCCATCATTTCGAACCAGGCATAGGATTTCTTTACCCTGGACAGCAGGGCATGGATTTCATCCGTGGTCAGAGGCGAGGCTTCCAGTTTCTGGTGAGCGCTGGAAAATTCCGCCATGGAGGTGGCGAGCTTCTTTTCAAAATCAAGCTGATCGAGTTTCCAGGCCTTGAGCATGTAGAGAGCGGCCATGCGCTGGGAGAGCATGCGCTGGCGTCCCGACAGACCCACGATTTCACCGCGCTGGTTGCCGGAAAGCTCGGTCAGCAGCCGGGTATTCTTTTGACAGGCGGCAAGCAGTTCATCCAGATCCTTTTGCAGCTGCGCGGCCTTGGCCTTGTCCGGGGTGTCCTGCAGGGTTTTTTTCAGCGGCAACCACAGCTTTTTGGTTTCTGCCAGGCTGGCCTGAATCCCGGCCTGGTCAGTGAAGCCTTCCAGATCCGTCAGGATGGAATCGAATTGATTAATGAAATCGGTCAGATCCCTGGCCGGATCACCAAGGTCGAGATGCATGCCGACCAGAGCATAGTCTTTCAGCAGGCGTTGAGTGATCATGCGCTGTTTGCCTGCCTTGTTGATGGCCTCGTCGATGTTCGCGGTGGAAGCCATGAGCATGCCGGACCAACCGCCAATCAGTATTGCCATGCTGGCCAACAGGGGAAGGGCTTTGCTTTGGGAGGGTGTATTTGTCATGAGTGCAATCTGTTTCCTTGGTATCAAATCATTGGGTTGTGGTTTGGGTTGATCCGGCGCCCAGTGGTCAAGGAACTGGTTCGCATAGATCATCAACGAGGCACATTATGAGACCTGTATCCCATAATGATAATGAGGAATGGGTGGCGGAAAATCAGGTATATCAGATACCCGGTTTTTTGGCAGGACATTGAAAATATTGGGTTTTATTTGGATTTTGTCTGGAGCGGGGAAGGCGCGTTTGCTGTTGCCCAAAAGAAAAATCCCTTGCCAGGAATTTTTTTGAGGCTGGTTGTTTTGTTGTCCCGTATCGCCCGGTTACAGCGGATTGATCAAAGCTTCCAGCCAGATGGCAGCTCATGCCCGGCCTTGGCCATGGCCCGGGTTTGCTGGCGGAAGCGCTCCAGCATGTTTCCCCGGGAATAAATGGCCAGCAATTCGGCGTGAATTCCGGTGTTGCCCGGATTTTCCAACATGGCACTTTCCAGCAAGCCCAGCGCCTGGTCGAGCTGGCCGTATTCCAGACATTCCCGGGCTTCGAGCAAAGGGTCTTGCTTCCCGGTTTCTTGCCTGTTGACCGTTTTCTTGACCAGGGGGGTGTTTGTTTCGTTGCCCTTGTGCAACAGGCTGTTGCCTGTATCCGCCAGTGGCGTATTGGGGAACAACCCCGGTTTGAGTCCGTCTGACAGTATGGTTTTCTGGTGTGCCTGCAGCCGGGGTGAGCACAGTTGCAGCAAATGATCGCGCAGGGACAGTCCCTGGTTTCCCAGCGCCAGGAACAGGTCCAGCAGGGCGGTGTAGAGCGCGGTGCTGTTTTCCTGCCGGAGTCGCAGATAGATCAGGCGCGTGTGCGAACGCAGATCCAGGGGGTTTCGGGTAATGTTGTGGCAAAGAAAGGATGCAATGGATTCATCTGAATCTTCACCATCGAGAATCAGCCGCCAGTCCTCCGGGATGAAAAAAAGCGGATGAATGGAAAGCTTCATGCCATGGGGCCGGGCAGTAGAGGTGTCTTGTGGAATCTGTTCAGATGTCATGGTTACGGTGCAGGCAGGCAGGCGGGCGGGCCCGGATGACTCGCCCGGTTTTTGGTATCAGGCAGCCAGTGCCTCGATGAGATCGATCATGAATTCCATTTCTTCTTCGTCCATGGGGTTCCAGGAACGGAAACCCAGGCTATCCAGCAGCTGCTGTCCCTGAACGTCATCGCTCATGGCCTGCAGTTTGCCGGCCAGCTCGTCCTTTCGCTCTGCCAGTGCGGGACCCAGCAACAGGGTGTGGGAGACCACCTGAATATCGCTGTTCACCAGTGGCTTGAGCTGGCTCTTGACCAGATTGGAAAGCCGTTCATAGGCTTCCGTGAGAAAGAAGCCCACATCCGCCTTTTCCTGAATCAGCGCCTTGGCTACCTGGATATAGCTGTCCTGTATCAGAGCCTCCGTATTGTCTCTGTCGAGGTTGGCGGGCTCCAGCAGTATCATGCCCATCATGCTGATGTCCGGGTCATCGGTCTGGGCAATGCGGCATCCGGGCTGCAAGGCTTCGACTTCAGTTACCGGATTGTCGGCATGTACGGCAATGGTGGTTTCATCCGGGTTGTGCGGGCTGGCTACGGCAACGAAACCTTTTTCCCGAACCAGGAAAGATGCGTCAAAAGGATTGGCGTAGATGATATCGATCTGGTCTTCACTGATGGACTGACGCTGTTCATCGAAAGCATCATGGGTTTCGAAATGAATATCGGTTCCCAGTTGCCTTTGCAGCCAGGTGTTGAAAATATGCCAGCCAGCGAGCTGATCGGGCCCGAAGTCGGGACTTACGGTAAATTGATAAGGCATGTTTGGTTCTCCTCAAGTATTCAGCTCATGCTGGCGTAGGTCTGGATGGCTTCTTCCACTTTCTGTCTGGAAGGTTTGCGCCGAACCGAGGTATAGCCGACGACTTGGCCGTTACGCACATTGGGAATGACGGTGGCATATACCCAGTAGTAGCCTCCGTCCTTACGCAGGTTTTTTACG
This sequence comes from Sedimenticola sp., assembly GCA_026985055.1. Taxonomy (GTDB): domain Bacteria; phylum Pseudomonadota; class Gammaproteobacteria; order Chromatiales; family Chromatiaceae; genus Thiolapillus. The sequence continues at coordinate 4,603 of JALSQZ010000217.1, forward strand.
TAACCGTGCCACTTGCGTCCGGCCTTGACCGTGTTCCACAAATCCTCGAAAGCCGCAGCGGGCATGTCCGGATGGCGAAGCAGGGCATGGGGCTGCCCGATGATCTCTGCTTCTTCGTATCCGGACATATCCACAAAGGAACGATTGCAGTGGGTTATCCTGCCTTCGGTGTCCGTCCTTGAAACAATGAGTTTTCCTTCCGGATAGGGTGTTTCCATATCAGTGACCAGCACCTTTCTTTGGGTGCCGTTGTACAAGTCCAGGGTCGTTTCCCGGTACTCGCCTTGTATGTCTGAGGGGTTCATGTCTTGCATGGTTCTCTTCTCCGCCTGTGTTCCTGACTGTGGCCGGTCAGCGACTCAGGTCGTCCAGTTTTATAAGTATATTTACCAGTGTTCCGGACAGGACATGCATTTCGGTCATGTCTTGCGCGCATCCGGCATGGTCCCCGGCGGCATGTTTTTCCAGGGCGCGGGTACTGGCGTGATGGAATTTTTCATGAGGCTCGAACAACTCGTCAAAAATGCTTCTGGCTTCATCACTGATGGCGGAAGCTTCTTCCGGACCCGTGCCATACAACCATTCACCGAGCTTGCAGTGATGCGGATCCGTTCCGGTGAAATTGTTCTTGTCCTCTATGGCCCCCTGTACCTTTTTCAGATACTGAATATGATCATTGAGCCGTTGAAAGAAAAAAGCGTTGTTTACCATGATGCTGCCTGCTTGAGTCGGGTTTTTTCCAAGCCCCTTGGGGCGCGGCCTTACAACAATTTGGCGAGCTGTTCCGCGGCGCGTTTTACATCCAGGAATATCAGCCCCAGTTTTGCGTTGGACTTGGCCATGACGGTGACCACCGCTTCATTTCCGGCATAGACCATGAGTACATAGCCTTCCTTGCCCTTGATCAGCACCTGGTCCAGATCGCCACGACCGAGTTCTGAAGCGGTGCGGTCGCCCAGGGACAGCATGGCTGCGCTCATGGCGCCCACCCGGTCTTCGTCCAGGCCCGCAGGGAGTTGAGAGGCCATCATCAGGCCGTCTGTGGAAATTACGCCGGAGGCTTCGATATCGGCGGAAGTCCCGTTGAGTTCATTGAGTATGGAATTGAGCATTTCTGCACGCATTGTTCTCTCCTGAAATTATTATGAATGTGATTGAATGTCTTGCCTGGTCGGGATTTCGTCTCGGCTGATTGCGCCCGGCGATTCGCCGTAGCGAACCCCCAGACTCCAGACAAGCCGGGTAAAGGACCGGTGATTGAAACAAGGGAGTCCGCCTATGACCAGGGAAAAGCGTTGCTCTCCCACGAACAGAGGCCAGAATCCGATCTGGCTGTTGCCGGCGGCATCCCCCAGGGTCCAGGCGTTGGCCTGATACCCGAGATTCTTGTTCAGCAGGCTGCGGTGGCGCTTGTGCAGCAGCCCGAGACTGGCGCTGAGAGCGGCAAGTTCTTCGGCGGCTTCATGGGGAAAGCCGGAAGATGCCACATAGAAGCCCTGGTCGTCCGCAAGCAGCGCCTTGCCATCGCCGGACAAGGCTGGCAGCAGGAAAGGCAGCACTTCTTCCAGGGGCCCTTCCGGGCAGCTTTGGGCCTTGTCCAGACCCTGGACCAGCGACTGTTCCTGCATGTGATAGAGCAGCGCAGTGGCGTCATCGCCAGACTGTCCGCTCCAGTCTTCCAGGTTGATTTCCCCGAGCAATGGTGATTCGGATTGACGGAAAAGCGATTGCAGCAGCCGCCGGGCAGGATCTTGCTCCGGTGAGGCGCAGCAGTAGAAGGCGCCAGCCGGGGTGGGGGCAAGATGGAGATTTTCCTGAAGTTGCATGTCTCCCATCTCAGGCCTCCAGACATTGATCCAGGGAAAACAGCAGGGATTCCACCAGGATCACCACGTCATGGCGTTGCCGCGCGTCCACCTCAAATATGGGTGTATTGAAATATTTTGCCGGCAGCTCCCGATAATAGTCGTCCAGGGTGGGAGAGTCGGCCTTGTCCATCTGCGTGATACCGATGGCCAGTGCGGTGGTATCGATGAATTTTTCGAATGCGGAAAGAAAAAAATGCAGATCCGTAAACGGCGCCGGGCGCGAGTTGTTGATCAGCAGCACCAGCCCGATGCCGCCCTGGGTCAAAATGTCCCACATGAAGTTGAAACGCTCCTGACCGGGAGTGCCATACAGATGCACGGTTTCTCCGCCATCGAGTTTCAGCACCCCATAGTCCATGGCCACCGTGGTCTGTTCCTTGCGTTCGGCGGTGATGTCCGTTGCCAGTTCGTCCGTTGAAACAGGAGCAATGTCGCTGAGGGAGCGTATGGCCGTGGATTTGCCTGCGCCTACCGGGCCGGTGAAAATGATCTTGTGGTCGTTCATGCCCGATGGTCTCCCTGCTTTTTGTAGAGCGTTTTCAGTAGTCGCCGAAACAGTCCCCGGCGTTGGCGGGGTTGCTGTTTGCTGGTGTTTTCCATGGTATCGGCAGGCGGATGTGTTGCGGCATCCACCAGCAGGCCCGCGGCGGAGGCGGCGGAGAAAAAGGCGAACACGTAACGCTGTGGCAGTGAAAGCCGGTTCAGAATCTCTTTCAGGGACAATGGCGACGCAACCCAGGCTGCGGAAATCCGCGTGGCATGAGGAAACAGCATCAGGCGGGTCAGATTGGGCCAGCGTTTGAGCTGGTAGCGCTGATCCAGGTTGGTGCCTTCCGGCAGCCGGCCCCGGGAGCAGGCCAGGGCCATGCGCCAGATTAAGGCCTCCCAGGAAAAGCATTGCCACTTTTGTGATTCCGATTCATCGGGAAAGGCGGAAAGCTTCTGCCGGCGAGCCGGTTCTCCTGCCATGGGGAGCGCCCCCAAGGAGCGAAGCCTGCTTTTTTCGACATCCGTATGAATGCAACGCTTTTTTGGATCCACAATGAATTGCGCGTCGCAGCAGCTCAGGCGCAGATACTTGTCTTCCCTGGTGGCGCTGAGGACAAGATCGCCAAGGCGGTGCGCAAGAAAACGATGCGGTGAATATTCTATGCTCGCCCGTGCCGCCGGATCGTCCAGATCGACGTCGGCAGCCGAGCCGACAAATGCATGCAGCTCCCGTTCATTCAGACTGGTGGCCGCGTGAGCGGACAATCGCGGCCGGCGCCCCGTCCCTTCCACCCTGGTTGTGGCGTCTTGCGCCCGCTTGGGGGAGTCTTGCCTGGCGGCCGCTGGCTCCGGCTCCGGTTTGCGGGCCTTCAGCAGAGAATCGATGGCAGCCAGAATGTCCTTGGTGCGGAAAGGTTTTTGCAGGGCGACAGCCCCTTGTTGCGCTACGGCGTCCAGCCCCAGAAGAATGGTTGGCCTGCCTGCCGGTTCTCGTGACTGGATTTCTTTCCAGGCGGCTTTGCCCCGGTAATCGTCAACATCGATAATGGTGATGGCATCCGGGTGTTCATCCACCAGTTCCAGGCGCCGGTTTGCCTGGGTGGAAAAAAGGAAAGCCAGGCTTTTCCGTCCCAACCCTTCTATGCCCCTGAGGCAAATCCGCACGGGGGCATCGTTGTCCTGAAAGCCGTCTTGTTCTGCGGTAGTGTTCATCGCCCTCATTCCTGCGCGCAGCGGATGCGGATCTGTACAAGTTCATCGGGATCCCGGGTGAGGATTTCCACGAACTCGGGGTCGAGTCGGGGGCCGGCCAGTTCCTGCATGGTTTCCATGGTTCTTTGCATGGACCAGGCTTCCTTGTAGGAGCGCCGGGTAAGCAGCGCATCGAGTACGTCGGCTACCGCGACAATACGGGCTTCCAGCGGTATCTCTTCCCCCTTGAGTCCGTAGGGATAGCCGCTGCCATCCATGGCTTCATGGTGGTGCAGAATGATGTTTCTGAGCATGTTCGTGTAGTGCAGTTCGTCCTGGTAACCAAAACTTGTGATCATGTGGTCGATGATGTCGCGGCCCTTGAGGGTATGGGTTTTTACCTGTTCGAACTCTTCGTTGGTCAGCCGGTCGGGGCTCAGGAGAATGCTTTCGGGAATGAATACCTTGCCGATATCATGCAGGGGCGCAAACATGACCAGGTGATCGATCCAGCGCGCATCGAGGTCGTGTGCCGCTGCACATTCGGTTGCGATCAGTTTCGAGTATTCCGCCACACGCCGCAGATGGGCCGGGGATTCGGCTTCATTGACATTGTTGAGTTGAAGAATACCGGCCACGGCGGTACGCAGGTTTTCCGTGGTTCTTTTTTCGCTTGCCAGAAGCCGGGCGATAACCCGGGAATAGACGCTCATCTGCTGGATGATCTCGGGGGTGAAGCAGTCTTTCTCGGTGGCAGTAAAAAAGGTATATCCGAGGGTGTGATCGTCCGCGATCAGGGGCAGGGTAAGGCCCGACTGAAACAGGGCAGGCGGATGGCTGCTGTCATCGGCGCCGGCAAAGATGCTCATGTCCTCTACCACCAGGGGGGTTTGGTTCTTGCCCTCCAGTTTGAATGCCTGCGGAATCTTGCCGCTGCTGATGCTCCCGCAGGATGAAGCATACAGTTGCAGGCTTGAGTTTCCCTTGTCCGTGGCGGCCACCCCTATGCAGGAGAGGAAAGGATATTGCTGGCTGATACGCTGGTAGATGGTTTTGAGCTGTTCGCTCAATCCCTGGCCGGGTACGACATCGTTTTGCTCATGAGGTGTTATTGCTGCCATAACAGTCATGTAAATCACTCCGGTATTTACTGTTGTTCTTGTGGTTTGTAGATGATTTGGTTTCTGGCGTGAATTATGTATTCACCGAGCGTCATTGATAATAAGGAACGCAGGGCGTTTTTTCGGGTAGAGGTGATACCCGTAAGGGGTAGAAACCGGGGAAGAAGTGCGCCGTCCAGTCAGCAAGAGCAAAAGCCCTGTGGCGCGCACGGGCTGTTGAAAAACCCGGTTTTTCAACAGCCCGTGAAGGCGAGACAGTCAGAGAGAGGAGAGATAGGCGTTCAGGGACAGTTTCCGATCCTTGATGTTGAGCTTGCGCCGGATGTTTTTCCGGTGCGTGGATATGGTCAGATCCGACAGATTCAGCAATGAGGCGATTTCCTTGGTCTGTTTGCCTTCCTTGATCAGGTTTGCCACCTGGATTTCTACCGGCGTGAGTTTCATTTCCAGAAGCTCATGGTTGTTGATCAGCGATTCGGAAACCTGTTTCAGATTGGCGATGAGCATATCGACGATGCTGCGCTGGTGCTCGTTTAACGTGGTTTTCTGCAGCCGTTCCGCGTAGGGAATGACCAGATTGTTGATGTTGTTGAGGATGGTTTTTTCCGCTTCCTTGCTGTCCTGTTGTTGTTGGGTCATGAGAACGCGCAAGGCGGTCAGGGTTTCCTCGACTTCACGGGTCTTGGCCTCCACCTGTACCTCCAGATCCTTGCGCAGGCGGTACAGTTCCACATGGTTGTTTACCCGTGACAGAAGTTCACCGGCATGAATGGGCTTGACGATATAGTCCACCCCACCTACTTCGAAGGCGCGAATCTTGTGATCCTGCTGTTCGTGACCACTGACGAAGATGACCGGCACATCCTGCAATTCCTCGTTCTTTTTCAGTTCGACGCACAGGTCGAAGCCGTCCATGCCCGGCATTTCGATATCCAGCAGAAAGAGTTCCGGGGGATTCGAGGTGGCAATCTTCAGGGCCTTGTCGCTGTCCTTGGCGGCGCGGACCTGATGGCCATGCTCCGTGAGCAACTTGCCAAGGAGGTGAATCATGTCGGGATTGTCATCGATGATGAGAATGTCGGAAGAAGTCATTGCGGTACTCATAGTTGTTCCCGTAGTTTTTTCAAGGTATCGGTGGCGGCGTCGAAATCGAAGTTTTCCAGGTCGTCCCTGACGTTTTGCAATTCGTCGAACAGTGGATCATCACCAATGAGCTGCATCAGTTTTTCCACTTCGCTGGCGGCGGTTACGTTGTAACTTTCGGTCAGTCTGGTCAGCATGCCCAGTCTTTCTGCCACATCCTCGGGCTGCAGGGGTGCAGGTGCGGGGTTCGGCTGGATGGTTTCGTTGCTGTCCTTGATATGTGCCAGCAGGGTCTGTAGTTCTTCCCTTGCCGGTTGCAGGTGGCTGAGCAGTTGTTCCCGGGGAAGTTCTCCGGCAATGGCCTGTTCCAGTTCGGCCATCTGTGCGGAGAGGGTGGCTGCGCCAATGGTACTGGCCAGTCCTTTCAGCGTATGCGCCAGGCGCCGGGCATCCGCGTAGTTGTCCTGTTCCAGCAGTTCCCTGATCTGATCGATATCCGTTTTGTGACCCCGGCAAAACTTGCGCAGCAGTTGCAGATAGGAATCGCGTCCAATGGCCAGTCTATGCATGGCATTACTGCTGTCCAGACCGGGTATTTCCAGCGCTTCGTCGGCGGGAGCCGTCTTGCTGAAGGGGAGGGCCGGTTTGATTGCGGCAAAACCATGTACCACGGGATTGATGAATTTGTCGATCATCTCCATGAGCTCATGGATATCTATGGGCTTGGAGAGATAGTCGTCCATGCCCGCCTGCATGCATTTTTCCCGAACGCTGGAAGATGAGCTGGCGGTGAGCGCAATGATGGGCAGTTTTACCAGCCCCATATTTTCGCGAATGTGTCTGGTGGCTTCATAGCCGTCCATGATCGGCATCTGTATGTCCATGAGTATCAGGTCGTAGGTCTGACTGGAGAGCTTTTCCAGGGCCTGTTTGCCGTTGACCGCGGTATCGACCACAAGTTCATGTCGCCCCAGAACCTCTGTGGCAAGCTCGCGATTGACCTCGTTGTCCTCGACCAGCAGTACGCGGGTGTTGCGCAACTGGGTGAAACCGCGGCGTTTGCTCATGGGGTGCGCTTCGTCCGTGAAGCCTTCCTTGATCAGTTGAAACTTGAGCTGGAAATGGAATGTGCTGCCGATGCCGGGTTCGCTTTCTACCTGTATCTCACCTCCCATTTTGCTGACCAGCTGGGAAGATATGGTCAGCCCCAGACCGGTGCCGCCAAAGTTGCGGGTGGTACTGCTGTCGGCCTGGGAAAAGGGCCGGAAAATACTTGCCAGCTTGTCACCGTCCATGCCGATGCCGGTATCGCAAACCATGAACTCCAGTACCACATGGTCCGGGCTTCGGGAGATTTCGGTTACCGAGAGCTTGATCATGCCCTGGTTGGTGAACTTTACCGCGTTGCTCGTGAGATTCGTGAGAACCTGCTTGAGACGCAGGGGATCGCCCTTGAGCCAGCCGCGGAATCCCGGCTGATAGTCCAGGTGCAGCTTTACCTGATTGGTGTTGATCAGCTGGCGGGTCATGGAAATGACGGAAGACAACTCCCTGGCAAGGTCGAAGGGTATGGATTCCATCACCAGTTTTCCCGCTTCGATCTTGGAGAAATCCAGGATTTCGTTGATCAGGCTGAGCATGCTTTGCGCGGATTCGCGCACGTTGCACAGATATTTGCGCTGTGTAGGCGAGGGATTGCTTTCCAGACACAGATCGGTGAAACCCAGGATGGCATTCATGGGGGTGCGGATCTCGTGGCTGATGTTGGCCACGAATTCTGATTTGGCGGTATTCGCCGCGAGAGCTTCCCGCTTGGCCTGGCGCAGGGCCTCCAGCTGCATCTTCTTGCGTGTGATATCCCTGGATACCGCGACATATTGCGCGATGTTGCCGTTCTGATCCTTGACCGGAGAAATGGAAGTCTCGATCCAGTAGGGGGTGCCGTTCTTGCGCAGATTGCGGAAAGTGCCTTGCCAGACCTGTCCGGCCGTCAGGGTGTCCCACAGGTGCTTGTAGAAGCCGGCGGTATGCGATCCGGAGGAAAAGATGCGGGGGTTCTGGCCGATCAGTTCCTCACGGCTGTAACCGGTGAGCCTGCCCGTGGCTGGATTGCAATCCACGATATGGGCGTTGATGTCGGTGATGATAATGGGTTCCTGGGAATGAGCGAATACGGTAGCGGCCAGATTTGCGCGCTCCTGTGCGCGTTTCTGTTCGGTAATATCTTCAGCGATGCCGTCGATTGCGTGCAGCGCGCCAGCGTTGTCACGCACTGCCCGGGATGAAATGCGCAAGGTTCGCTCCCCTCCCGACGGATGAATGAAGCGCATTTCAAACTGCATGAAATCAGCCTTTCTTTCCATGCGCAGGGCAATGTATCTTTTGGCTTTTTCCATATCCTGGGGGAGCCAGTTGGCCAGATCCATCCAGCGATGGCCGATAATGTCTTCCTTTTTCAGGCCGAACACATTGGTCACACCGTCAGAAACATAGGTCATTTCACCATCCGCACCGCGGTGGCTGTAAATGATGAATTTTTCTCCCACGTTGTCGATCAGGCGTTGATATTTGGCCTGACTGCTCTGCAATGCCCGGGATGCCTGCACCCTTTCCGTCTCATCTACATGGGTGCCGAAAAGCCACATGGGAGAACCATCCGCCTCCCAGTCCGTAATCCTGCCCCGGGTGTGCACCCAGACCCAGTGTCCCTGTTTGTGGCGCAAGCGCAGATCCACGTCCAGGTTTTCCGTTTCCCCGGCAAAATGCTTCTGAAGTGCTTTCTGCGCCTTTTTCAGATCTTCCGGATGGGCGAGCTGGATGAAGGTGTCTATGCTGATGGGTGAAAGCTCCGCCAGTCGGTATCCCACGATCTCCGCCCAGCGTTCGTTGAATATGACGTAACCGGTTTTTACGTTCCATTTCCATGTGCCGGCGCGGGTGGCGTCGAGGATTTGTTCGAAATGACTGGCGGAGTCTTCTGCCAGCAGCCGCTGGGAATGGAGCTGGCGGTTGCGTTTCACCAGCAGGTGGATCAGGAGGAGGATAATGACGGCGGAGACCAGGGACAGGATTCCGGCGATCCGGTGTTGTTTCCAGATCTCCGCCAGGGTAATGGTGGGCGCCTGATCGTAGGGAGGCAGCTCCAGTGCGCGAATGATCTGTTCCACCTGGTGATAGTCGGCGGGGGGAGAAAAGCCGGCGATATTGGCGCTGATGGCCACGGGATGATCCGCGGAAAGGCTGAACAACTGGTTACGAAGGGTTTCGATCTGTTCCTGGCTCACATGGGGCAAGGCCACCACCGGCCATTGCGGATACAGGCGGGTGGATACCTCATAGGGAAACCCCGGGTGTTGCCTGGGGTTGAGAATCTTCAGTTCATCGGCGAGCCCCTTGCCTTGTAAATGGTGAAAGACGGCTGCAGGCAGAAAACCCACATCTACATTGCCGGCGCGTACCGTGGTAAGGACATTTTGGAAGCTGCCGGTTTCCATGAGATGCGCATCCCGGGGCAATACGATGCCCGCCTGCAGCAGTTCATAGGCCTGGGCCTCGTAGCCACCAAGGTGCTTGGTCCCGGCGACCGCTATCCACTTCCCGCGGATATCTTCCAGTTGCCGGATGTCATCCCTGTTCTTCAGCGTGAAAATGACCCCTCCGCTGCGGTGTATGCTCTGGCCATCCTCGGCCTGGCGAACGATGGTTGCCACCGGATTCCTGATGTTGTATCGCTCGCGCAACAGGATGTAGTGGCCGGGGTTGGTAACGATGAAATCCAGTTCATTGCTCGCCAGTGCATCATCCACATTGTGCAGATTGATGGGTTTGAGACGCAGATCGAAATCGCCGATGTTGTTGTTCAGATAGTCGATGACCGGCTGGCAGCAGGCCCGCATTTCTTCCATGCTAAAATAAGTAAACAGGCCCAGGGTCAGTACCGGCCGTTGCTGGGCATCTTCATAGCGGGCTGCCTGCAGGCTGCCGCCGATGAGCAATATTCCGACGCCAAGCAGCAGCCACCGGCGGATTCTGCGGAAGCGGATGGAACCTGAATTTTGCGACTTTAAAAAACGCACGGTGGCGGTTGTCCTTTCGATTATGCTCTCAGGTTGTCGGCCCGCCCGCACGACCTGATTTGGCAGTTTCCTTGAATATCAAACACAGGGCGCCATTACTGTCTGTGATGACGTACTGTACTGGAAGCTTCGCAAAGCTTTCTCCGCGCTACCGTAAACTGGCGCGCGGAATAATTATTGGGGAACATCCCTGTTCCGGGTACAGCTCCTAACAGGATATTGAAAAAGTCCTTCCATGGACTTTTTCAATCACGGAACCGGAAAATGCGATTTCCCGATTCCTTCATTTTCAATGGCTTGCCGCCACTGAAAATGGCGGCATATCCCTATGCCGCACACAGGCTGTCGAAAAACCACGTTTTTCAACGGTCTGTTTATGACTGAACATGGTATAGAAGCTGTGAACCAGTTCAAAGATGAGAAAATAGGCGCATATTGGGTATGATTAATACCTAACAGAGATGTAGAAAATGTTCCCAGGATGTTTTCTCAACCGGTCCGGAGTACCATACACTTCCCTCCATTATCGAGCGCATGGCATGAACCGGACGAGCCAAATCCTGCTGACCAGTATCCTCCTGTTGTTTTCTCACTTGCTGCCCGCAGTGACAAGCCAGGACAGTGGCATTGAATGGTTTTCCGGCAGTGTCGATGAGGCTTTTGCCCAGGCCAGGCGTCAAAACAGGCCGGTGTTTCTGTACTGGGGCGCGGTCTGGTGTCCGCCCTGCAACCAGCTCAAGGCTACTCTGTTTCGTAACCCGGCCTTCATTGCCAGGACGCGCCTGTTCATTCCCGTGTATTTGGATGGGGATACCGAAGCCGCGCAGAAACGGGGAGAGCAGTTCGGTGTCCTCGGTTACCCTACGCTGATCCTGTTCACGCCGGAAGGAGAGGAAATCACCCGGTTGCCCGGTGGCATGAGCATGGAACGCTATCCGGAAGTGCTGGATCTGGCGCTGGACAGGGTTCAGCCGGTAGCGAAATTGCTGAAACAGATTCTCGATCAGGGTAAAAAGCCCAGTGCCCGGGAACTGCGCTTGCTGGCCGCCTATGCCTGGGATCAGGCTGGCGGCAAGGCCCTGGGAAAGCGCGAGCCCAGCGCGCTGCTGAAAACTCTTGCTGATCTGGTGCCGGAGAATCTATCCCGGGAAAAACTTCGTTTGAATGCCCATTATCTTGCGGCTCTGGCAGATCGGCAGACGCCGCCTGCAGCCGCGGAAAAAGCGGATGCGCGCAAGCGTCTGCAAGCGTTGCTGGCGAGTGCGGACGCCTGGCAGGACAATTTCTCCTTTCTGATCCACGGTGTCGAAACCCTGCTGCCGAGAATCACGGCTCCCGACAGTGTCGAACACAAACAACTCATGCATGCCTGGGAGCAGGCACTTGCCAGCCTCGGGCAGAATCAGAATCTGGATGCGGCGCGCAGGCTGTGGGTATATGCAGGGCGTCTTGGCTGGCTGAAAATGGCCGGCAAGCCCATCCCCGGTGCTCTGAAAGCGGATATTCGCGAAGCGGTGCAAAAAGCGCGGGCCCGGGCAAACCGGGGACATGAAAGAATTGCTGTTGCCTATGCAGCCTATGGCATACTCAAGGACTCCGGACAGTTGCGCTTGGCGGAACAGCTCATCAACGAGGAAATGCAGGCCGGCAGCAACAATCAGTACTGGATGCTGGTTCTGGCGGATCTGGCGGCGGAAGCGGGAGATGAGGATGAAGCATTGAACTGGTATGCCCGGGCCTGGGAAAAAGCCACTGGCGCGGCCACCAGAATTCAATGGGGATCCTATTATATTCGTCAGTTGACAGAAAACAGAGCGGATGACGACCAGCGTATCATGGCGGTAAGCAAGGCCCTGTTTGCTGAGTTGCGGAAACAAAAAACGCCTTTTCACGGTCGTAGCAAAAGAGCCCTGGAGCGGGTCTTCAAGGCTCTCAATGCCTGGGGTCAGGTGTCCAGCCCCGCAGAGCTGATCGAACTCAAGCGGGCGTTCATCAATACTTGCCTGCCTTTTGGCAATGAGGCCATGGCGCGTTGCGAATCCATCATGAAAGCATCCTGAGGCGCTTCCGAAAAAGACCTTCCATGCCCGCATCCCGAAAAAACAGGGATGCCCCTGATACGGAGAAAAAACAGAATGAAAAAATTGATTATCGCCGGGTTCCTTGCCCTGTTTGCCCTGCCCCTGCTGGCGGCGGAAGGCATGAATGTCATTCCCAGCAGCCATGCTGTGGCGACCACCGTGGATCGTCTGGAAAAGATTGTCGGAGCAGCCGGTTTCAAGGTGATTGCCCGGGTCAATCACGGCCAGGCCGCACAAGGCGTGGGGATTGCCCTCAAGCCCGTGGAGCTGCTCATCTTCGGCAAGCCCAGGGCCGGTTCCCGGCTCATGCAGAGTCAGCCAAGCGTCGCCATCGATCTGCCGATGAAGTTCCTGGTCTGGGAAGATGCCAGCGGACAGGTCAATATCGGCTGGAATGACCCGGACTGGATCGCCGCCAGGCACGGTATCGATGATCGCCAGGCGCTTTTGAAAAAGATGAGCGCAGCATTGCGCAAACTCGCTTCCAAAGGCGCCGCTGCCGACTGAATCCGTGGCCGGTCGTCTGCAGGAACTCCTGTCTCGCTGGGACGAGCATCCCCGGGCAGGGGAGCTTGCCGCCGGCCCGTTGGGAGAGGAGCTGCGCCAGGTCTGGCAGGCCAGTGATTTTGTTGCCCAAACCTGCCTGAGAGAGCCTGAGCTGCTTCTGGGCCTGGCCGATGACGGCCTGCTGGATCGGCCTTTGCGAGCCACAGAGCTGGCCGCGCAACTGGAAAAAAGCCTTGCCCGGGTAACGGATGAAAATGATCTGCTGCGCGCCCTGCGCGGGTTCCGCAGGCGTCAGATGGTGCGCATCATCTGGCGGGACATCTGCCACAAGGCGTCTCTGGAAGAGACCCTGGAAGATCTGTCCGAACTCGCTGATCAGAGTATACGCCAGTCTCTGATGCTCTTGGATGCTTGGGCCCAGGCCCGCCATGGTGTGCCGCGCGATGCCCAGGGCGAGCCCCAATGTCTGGTTGTACTGGGCATGGGCAAGCTGGGCGCCAGGGAATTGAATTTGTCCTCGGATATCGACCTGATATTCACCTTTCCCGCCCATGGCCAGACGGATGGCCGCCGTCCTTTGAGCAACGAGCAGTTTTTCACCCGTCTGGGAAGAAGCCTGATCAATGCCCTGGGCAGGCAGACCGAAGACGGCTTCGTGTTCCGCGTGGACATGCGCCTGCGTCCTTTTGGCGAGGCAGGCCCTCTGGCCCTGAGTTTTTCTGCCATGGAGACCTACTACTTTTCCCAGGCCCGGGAATGGGAGCGCTATGCCATGATCAAGGCCAGACCGGTTACCGGAGAGACAGCGTACCGCGAGCAGCTCCTGGGCATCCTGCGGCCTTTCGTCTATCGCCGCTATATCGATTTTGGCGCCATCGATGCCATCCGTGACATGAAGCGCCGGATTCAGGCGGAAATGCACAAGCGTGGCATGGACGCCAACATCAAGCTGGGGCGCGGCGGCATCCGCGAAATCGAATTCATCGGTCAGGCTTTCCAGCTGGTGCATGGTGGCCGGGACCGGGAGCTGCAGCTGCGCCCCATCATGGCGGTATTGAAGCTCCTGGCCGACAAGTCGCTACTGGGAGAGACCGAGGTGCAGGAGCTGTCCTGCGCCTACCGTTTTCTGCGCCTCACGGAGAATCGTCTCCAGGCGTGGAAGGATGCACAGACGCATCTGCTTCCCGTCGATGAGGAAGGACGTCTGCGACTGGCGCGGAGCATGAAGTTTGCCTCCTGGGAGGCATTCAGCAAGGTACTGGAAGCGCATCGAGGGCGGGTGGAGCGCTATTTCCTGCAAGTCTTTGCGGATACGGACAGCGAGCGCCACCCCCTGGAAAAGGCCTGGGAGGTGGAAGACCAGGAGCATGCCCGGGAACTGTTGCGCGATGCCGGCTTCGCCGATCCAGCCGCTGTACTGGAACGCATGCAGGCGTTCGCTAACAGTCATGCCTGCCGGGTATTGTCGCAAGGGGCGCGGCACAAACTGGATCGTCTCATGCCCCGGCTCATGGAACATGCTGGCCGGGTGCAAAATCCCGACCAGACCCTGGAGCGCCTGCTGGAACTGTTGCAGGCCATCGTGCAGCGTACCGCTTACATGGATCTGTTGCTGGAGAATCCCCAGGTGCTGGAGCAGCTGGTGCGTCTGGGCAGTGAAAGTCGCTGGGTGGTCGGCCAGCTGGTGCGCTATCCCGTGCTTCTGGACGAACTGCTGGACCCGCGGCACTTGTATGCACCCTTGCGCCGGGAAGAGCTGAAGAACGAACTGACGGCCCTGCTGTCACGTATCGCCGCGGATGATCTGGAGCAGCAGATGGAGCGTCTGCGCCAGTTTGCCGCGGGCAATCGCTTGCGTACCGCGGCAGCGGACATCACCGGTTCCATCGAACTCATGGTGGTGAGCGATTATCTTACGGAAATTGCCGAAGTGGTTCTGGAGGAAGTACTGGAACTTGCCTGGCGTCACCTGGTCGGGCGTCACGGGCTTCCCGGCGAGGTGGATGGGCGCGGGTTTGCGATACTGGCCTATGGCAAGCTCGGAGGCCGGGAGCTGGGTTATGGTTCGGATCTGGATCTGGTGTTCCTGCATGCGGACTACTCCATGAATGCGCTCACGGATGGGCAGCGACCCGTGGCCAATGACGTGTTCTATGCCCGGCTCGCTCAGCGCATCGTGCATTTGCTCAATACCCGTACACCTTCCGGTGTACTCTATGAAACCGACATGCGCTTGCGTCCCAATGGCGAATCCGGCCTGCTGGTCAGCTCGCTGGCGGGCTTCGAAAAGTATCAGCGCAGCAGCGCCTGGACCTGGGAACATCAGGCGCTGGTGCGCGCCCGTAGCGTGGCGGGGGATGAACGCCTGGCGGCGCGGGTCAGCGCGGTACGGGATCAGGTTCTGCGCCGGGAGCGCGATCCGCGCCGGCTCGCGCAGGAGGTGGCCGGGATGCGGGAGAAAATGCGCGCCAGTCTGGATCGCAGCCGGGATGGCGTATTCGACATCAAGCAGGGCCGGGGAGGTATCACTGATATCGAGTTTATGGTTCAATATGCGGTTCTGAGGTGGGCGCGGGAATACCCGGCGTTGACCGCCTGGACCGACAATATCCGATTGCTGGAAACCCTTGCCGATGTCGGGGTGATGGATCCGTCCCGGGGAGAGTCCCTGGTTCTTGCCTATCAGCGTTTTCGAGACAGCTACCATCATCTGACCCTGCAGGAACAGCCTGGTTTGCTGGAAGCAGAGGCGCTGAAAGCGGAACGCAAGCAGGTGACCATGGTCTGGGAGCAATTTTTCGGGGGCTGATTTCTCTCCGCGCCCGGTGAACAATGACTGGAGACTGAAGCGATGCACACAATGGCAGATCGAGATGGCCTGATCTGGATGGATGGTGAGATGATTCCCTGGCGGGACGCCCGGGTGCATGTACTCACCCATACCCTGCACTATGGCATGGGGGTTTTCGAGGGTGTGCGCGCCTATCATACCGACCGGGGGCCGGCCATATTTCGGCTGCAGGATCATACCAACCGCTTGTTCCAGTCCGCCCACATTCTGGGCATGAAGATTCCTTTCGACAGGGAAACCCTCAATCAGGCGCAGATCGCCGCAGTGCGCGACAATGGCCTTGATTCCGCCTATCTGCGGCCGATGTGTTTCTACGGCTCGGAAGGCATGGGGCTGCGCGCCGACAATCTTCGGGTGCATGCCATGGTGGCCGCCTGGGAATGGGGCGCCTATCTGGGTGAAGAAGCCATGGAGAAAGGCATTCGCATCCGTGTTTCCAGCTTCACCCGCCACCATGTGAATATCACCATGTGCCGGGCCAAGGCCAATGGCAATTACATCAATTCCATGCTCGCCCTGCAGGAAGCCCTGGACAACGGCTATGACGAGGCGCTGTTGCTGGACAGCCAGGGCTTTGTCATGGAAGGTTCCGGAGAAAACATCTTCATCGTGCGCGATGGCGTGCTGTACACGCCGGACCTGACCTCTGCCCTGGATGGCATTACCCGCCGCACCATCATGCAGCTGGCGGAAGAAGCGGATATCCGGGTGGTGGAAAAGCGCATTACCCGGGATGAGGTGTATATCGCCGACGAGGCCTTCTTTACCGGCTCGGCGGCGGAAGTCACGCCCATCCGGGAAGTGGACAACCGGGTCATAGGCAGCGGCAGCCGCGGCCCGGTCACGGAACATCTGCAAAAGAAATACTTCGATGTGGTGCATGGCCGCTCGCCCGTGCATCATGGTTGGCTGACATACATTGACGAGGGGAAATGACCATGGCTCAAGCCGCGAGAAAGCAGGAATACATTGTCCGGGTGACCCGGGAGCAACTGCCCCTGAGCTGCCCCCTGGCGGAAGACAGTCTGTGGAACATGCATCCGCGGGTCTACCTCCCCATAGAGAAGACCGGCGAAGCCGTGTGTCCCTATTGCAGCACTCACTACATTCTCCAGGATTGAAATCGATTCTGATCGTCGGGCCATCCTGGGTTGGTGACATGGTCATGGCCCAGAGCCTGTTTCGGGTGCTGAAGCAAAAACACCCTGATACCGCCATCGATGTATTGGCCCCGGGCTGGAGTCTGCCCTTGCTGGAACGCATGCCCGAGGTGCGCGCCGGTCTGGAAATGCCCCTGGGACATGGTCGCTTCGCCCTGAAACAGCGTTGGCGGCTGGGGCGTTCCCTGCGTGGCCGCTACGAGCAGGCCATCCTCCTGCCCAATTCCTGGAAATCCGCGCTGGTTCCCTGGGCGGCTAAAATTCCCCGGCGCACCGGATGGAAAGGGGAAATGCGCTATGGGCTGCTCAATGACATGCGCCATCTGGACAAATCCCTGCTCACGATGACGGTGCAACGCTTCGTCGCTCTGGCGCAAGACCCTCCGCTGTCGGCCGTTCCTGCGGTTCCCGCCCCGGCGTTGATGGTGAAAGAGCAGGACGTGAACCAGGCGCTTGTGCAACTGGCGCTGGAAAAGCCCGCAGGGGGAGAGCTCCTCGCTCTTTGTCCCGGCGCCGAGTTTGGTGAAGCGAAGCGTTGGCCGGAAAGGAAATATGCGGATCTGGCGTGGAGACATCTGCAACAGGGTGGCATGGTCTGGCTTTTCGGCTCGGATAAAGATCGCGCGGTATGCGACAATATCACGCAAATGGCTGGCGAGAACTGTATCAACCTGGCCGGGCGCACCACGCTGGCGCAGGCGGTGGATCTGCTGTCCCTGGCGGATGCGGTGGTGAGCAATGATTCCGGGCTGATGCATGTGGCCGCGGCTCTGGAGCGTCCCCTGGTGGCCATCTATGGTTCTTCCGATCCGGGCTTTACGCCGCCCCTGAGTCAACGGCATGAAATCGTCAGCCTGGGTCTGGAATGCAGTCCCTGCTTCCGGCGTACATGCCCTCTGGGACATTTGCGTTGCCTGCGGGACATCGATGTGGAAGCGGTGCAGGATGCGTTGGCGCGCGTCGGCAATCATCAATGACAGGAATCTCGTGAACGACAAATCTGAAAATGTTGTCTGGCATCATGCCACGGTCACCCGTGAACGGCGTCAGCAACTGAATGGCCATCGCAGCTTCGTGCTCTGGTTTACCGGGCTTTCCGGTTCCGGCAAGTCCACCTTGGCGCATGCGGTGGAAGAGCGTCTGCACCAGTTGAATTGCCGAACCTTTGTTTTCGATGGAGACAATGTCCGTCACGGCCTGTGCAGTGACCTGGGTTTTGGAGAAGCGGACCGGCGCGAGAATATCCGCCGGATTGGTGAAATGACCAAGCTGTTCGTGGAAGCCGGGGTCATTGCCATGACCGCATTCATCTCTCCTTTTCGCGCGGAACGGCAAATGGTGAGATCCCTGTTTGCCCCCGGCGAGTTCATAGAGGTGTATTGCGATTGCAGCCTGGAGACCTGTGAGCAGCGGGACGTGAAGGGACTGTATGCCAAGGCGCGCGCGGGGCTGATTCCCAATTACACTGGCATTTCTTCTCCCTACGAGGAACCCCTGTCAGCCGAAATCCGTATCAAGACCGACCGCCAGAGTCTGGAAGACAGCGTCGATCTGGTGCTGGACTATCTCAGGGAAAGGCAGCTTGTCGGGTAAAGCCGTGCGCGTGCTGGTGGTAAAGACATCCTCCCTGGGGGATCTGATACATACTTTTCCCGCGCTTACGGACGCGCGGCGAGCCTTGCCCGGAATCGAGTTCGACTGGCTGGTGGAGGAAGCGTTTGTCGAAGTGCCCGGCTGGCATCCTGCCGTGAAGGAGGTTTTGTCTCTTGGCCTGCGCCGCTGGCGCAAGGACTGGCGCAAGACATGGAAAAACGGGGAACTGGGAAAATTCAGAAAATCCCTGAAAGCGCGTTCCTATGATTTGATCATCGATGCCCAGGGCTTGCTCAAAAGCGCCCTGCCGGCCCGTTGGGCCCGGGGCAGGCTGGCGGGATATGATCGCCATTGTGTTCGCGAACCCCTGGCCAGCTTGTTTTATGCGCGGAAATACCGCGTATCCCGGGAACTGCACGCGGTAGAAAGGATACGCCGACTGTTTGCCCTGGCCCTGGATTATCCGCTGCCGGAGGCTGCTCCCGAGTTTGGCCTGGCAAGCGCAGACCCGGCCAGGCGCGAGGAACTGGTGTTTCTGCACAGCACCACCTGGGCGAGCAAGCACTGGCCTGTCTCCTACTGGGTGCAGCTGACGCAAATGGCCGCTACAGCCGGTTTCCCGGTGGCTTTCCCCTGGCATGGGCCAGAGGAAAGACTGCGTGCGGAAAAGATTCTGGAGCAGGCGGATCATGGCGTGTTGCTGCCGCGCATGGGCCTGACCGGGATAAAGCAGCGTCTGCAACAGGCGGCTGGCGTGGTGGGCGTGGACACCGGGCTGGCTCATCTCGCGGCTGCCCTGGATACTCCGGCGGTTACCCTCTACGGTGCTACCGAAGCCGGCCTCACCGGGGCGCTGGGGCGTCATCAAAAGAATCTTTCCGCCGACTGGCCTTGCTCGCCCTGTCTGCAAAGGGATTGCAGTTACCAGGAGCCAGCTCCGGTGCGTCCCGCCTGTTATCAGACACTCCCCCCCGAGATGGTCTGGAGCGTCCTGCAACAACAGATGGAAGCATCGTGAAACTGGCTTTCGTGCTATTCAAGTATTTCCCCTATGGTGGTCTGCAGCGGGACATGTTGCAGATCGCCAGGGAATGTCAGGCGCGCGGTCACGAGCTGCATATCTTCACCCTGAACTGGGAAGGCGCCCGCCCCCAGGGGATGCAGATTCATGAGTTGCAGGTAAAGCGCTGGTCCAACCATCGGCGTTATCACGCCTTCTGTGAAAAACTGCCGGTACTGTATCGTAAGCACGGTATAGACAGAGTCGTTGGCTTCAACAAGATGCCGGGTCTGGATTTCTATTATGCGGCAGATCCCTGCCTGAAAGACAAGCTGATGCGCGAACGCAGCCTGTTGACACGCCGCCTGCCACGTTATCGACACTTCCTGCGCTATGAAAAGGCCGTTTTCGGTAAAGAAAGCAAAACCCGTATTTTGCTTATTTCACCCAGGCAGCATCACATCTACCAGAAGCATTACAGAACGCCGGACAGTCGTTTGTACATGTTGCCGCCGGGCATAGACAGAAGCCGCATGGCCGGTGCCGATGCGCAAGAGCTGCGTCACAGCCTGCGCCAGGAATTTGGTCTGGCCGATGATGAAAAGCTGATTCTGTGCATCGGCTCCGGTTTTCGCACCAAGGGTCTGGATCGCTCCCTGAAGGCGCTGGCGGCGCTGCCTGCCCGGCTGCGGAACAAGACCCGCCTCATTGCCATTGGCAGTGACAATGGTGATCCTTTCGTGCGCCTGGCATCCCGCCTGGGCGTGGGGGAGCGTTTTCTCGTGCTCCATGGGCGGGATGATATCCCGCGTTTCCTGCAGGGTGGGGATTTGTTGCTGCATCCGGCATACAATGAAAATTCCGGAATGGTGATTCTGGAGGCGATCATTGCCGGCCTGCCCCCGCTGGTTACCAGCGTGTGCGGATATGCGTATTACGCCCGAGAGGCGAATGCGGGCAAGGTGCTGCCGGAGCCTTTCGAACAACAGCAGCTGAACACCATGCTGGCGGAGATGCTGGAATCGCCACAGGCGCGGCAATGGCGGGAAAACGGCATTGCCTTTGGACAGACCCATGATTTGTACAGCATGACCACCCATGCGGCAGACCTGATACTGGATACATGATCTGGCTTTCCGAATCATTTCGAAAACATCTGGGCGCGTCATGGCAAAGCGTGGAAGACGCCATGCAGGTGCAAGGTGAGATCTACCGCAATCCGGCGGGAGCGAATCGCCGCACCCTGCGTTTCGAGCAGGACGGGCGGGGCTATTTTCTTAAACTGCACTGGGGTGTGGGCTGGGGGGAGATCTTCAAGAACCTGGTCAGCATGCGATTGCCGGTCATTGGCGCCGCCAATGAATGGCGCGCGATCCGGCGTCTTGAAGCCCTGGGCGTGGAAACCATGCATCTGGAGGCCTGTGGAGAGGAAGGCTGGAACCCGGCGCGGCGCAGATCCTTTGTTGTAACCCGGGAGCTGGAAAATACCGTCAGCCTGGAAGATTATTGCGCCCTGTGGAAACAGATGCCGCCAGATCCCCGGCGCAAACGGATACTCATTGGGCGCATTGCCCGGATGATCCGGGTGATGCATGCTGCGGGCCTCAATCACCGGGATCTGTATATCTGCCATTTTCTGCTGCGCCAGCCCTGGGACGGCAGTGAAGAAGACCTGCATTTGTATCTCATCGATCTGCACCGGGTTCAGCAGCATCGGAAATTGCCGCGGCGCTGGCGGGTAAAGGATCTGGGCAGCCTGTATTTCTCGGCCATGGATATCGGTCTGGGCGAGAGAGACTTGCTGCGTTTTCTGCGCCAGTATCATGATTTGCCCTTGCGTCAGGTTCTTGAACAACAGGGCGATTTCCTGCGCGCCGTGGAAAGGCGCGCCCTGGCCTTGCAAGCAAAGGGGATACCTGAAGATGAGTGAGTTTGTCGCGGACGGATGGGCCGAGTTGTTTGCCCACAACGGCCTGCGCCGGTTTGCCGATTTCTGGGAGGCGGATTTTGCATGGTTCGAGCCGCCCAACTACCGCCGGGGAGGCTGGAGTGGCGCATCGCGGGTGGTGTTGCAGACCCCCGGAGGGGATGAGCAGGTGGTGTTTGTCAAGCGCCAGGAAAATCATAGCCGCAAGACCTGGCGCAATCCTTTTTCCGGCGAGCCCACCTTCCGCAGCGAAGCACGCAACCTGCGTTTTCTCAATGATCGCGACATCGCCGCGCCGCAACTGGTCTACTATGCCGAACACAGGTCGGACAAGGGCTGGCAGGTGGTGCTGGCCACCCGGGAACTGACGGGATACCTGCCTCTGGACGAGTTGCTGGAAAACTGGCGGCGGGACGGCTGGCACAAGCATCGCGCGGCAAGACGGCGGCTGATCCCGGAGGTGGCGGATCTGATGCGCCGTTTGCATGGCTGTCGCCAGGCGCACAATGCCCTGCATGCCAAGCATATCTTCGTTCATCCGGAAAAATGCCGCGCCTGTCTCATCGATCTGGAAAAGATGCGCCCACGCCTCACCCGCCGCCAGGCCATGTTGCGCGATCTGGACAGCAGCAACCGGCATACTTTTCATCTCAGCCGCACGGACCGGTTGCGTTTCCTTCTGCACTACTTGCAGAAGGAAGGGTTCGATGCATCCGCCCGGCAACTCTGGCGTGAACTGGCGCAAATGGAACGGCGCAAGCAGAGGAAGCGCAAGGCATGAAGCAACTCCTGGCGGTACTGTTGTTTTTGCCCGGCCTGGTACAGGGAAGCGAGGCTCTGGAGGTCGCCCGGGATATCTACTTCGTCAATCATTTTTTCGCCGTGGACAATATTCGTTACGGGGACAAGCAACACCCCATGCAATTGCTCAACCGTCCGGCCCAGGGCAAGGCGCGCCATCTCAAGCTGGAGCGCCATTTGAACAACCGCTATGACAAGGGTGATATCCGGGCCCGGGATCTGGTGATTTTCCGCTCCGGCAGTCTGCGCAGTACCGGCATTCTTGTCGATATCTACAAGGATGAGCATCGTCCCCTGAGTTTTGCCATCTGGCTGCCGGCCCTGCGCAAGATTCGCCGCCATGCCGAGCCGGATCAGGCGGATGTCTGGGGTGGCAGTGTGTTCACCTATGGTGATATCTACCTGCGCAAACCCTCGGACGAGCGCCACGAGCTGCTTGGTGAGGTCACATTTACGGATTGCCTGGGCAGTATCGAAGGCGCGACCGCACCCGTCCCGGCGCCATGGTGTGATGTCAAGGGCAGGCAGCTGTTGAAACTGCGCAGTTATCCGCGCAAGGCCGGATGGTGGTACGACTGGCGGGATCAGTATGTGGACCCGGTGAGTCGCGCGGACTATCGATCCGAGTATTTCAGGGACGGAAAGAAGATCAAGATTATCGACAAAGCCTGGAAAAGCATGGGGCTGACCGATCCCCGTGGCCAGTTCTGGCTTTACTGGTATGGCAAGGATCTGCGTACGGGTTCACAGGGAATGGCCTGGATAGCGGAGGATAGCGTTCTTTGGAATCAGTCAGTTAGCGCTGGCCTGTGGAGTCTGGCTACCCTGCGCAGGCTGAGTCGTTGACCCTCCGTGGATGGTATTTCTCCTACCTATTGTTTGCCAAAACCTTCCTTATTTTCATTTCAGGGTTTTCCGCCAATAATGTGCGCCATGAACCACGTCACATTTTACGGAAGAAGTACAATGATCCGAAAAACAGTTTTTTCCCTCGTTCTGGTATCTCTGGCGGGCATGAGCCTGGTGAGCACGGCGCAGGCCGGTGCAATTCCCAAACGCACCCATGACAGCACCCTGGTGGGCGCCAAGGTTGGCAGCATCCCCCCAACATCCAGTGTTGAAGACCTTGAAAAGGAGCTGAAGCGTTCTTTTGTTGGCACCTACGCCATTTATGGCACCCTGCCGGAGGAGTACAAGGTTACCCTGCAGGCCTCCGTGAAGGATGGTGGCAATATTCAGGATTTTCGTAACGAAGTCATTCGCATGCGTTTGCATCGCCATTGACAGGCAGGGGGTGCATGCCTGCACCACAGATCGCCATTTTCGGTGATTGCAAGTCATCGAAAATGGCAATGATGTGATTTTCCGCCGAAGCGTTTTTACGGGGCGCATAACGGTATCGAGACGCAGGCCGGCAGACCACCGTCTGGACGATTTTTCAGGAACAGCTGCCAGCCTTCAGTTGGCACAACTGCTGTGCGACAGCCAGTCCCAGTCCGCTGCCGCCGGTGCTGAGGTTGCGGGACGGTTCCAGGCGGTAAAAGGGTTGGCAGACCTTGTCCAGTTGATGGCCAGCTATGCCAGGACTATCGCCCAGCAGATTGTTCAGTACGGGTTTCAGAATGGCCGGGGGAACGCAAATCCGGCATTGGCCTGTGACCTGAACATCGACTCGCTCCCCCGCATCAGTCTTGCCAGCGCCAGGCTGCGGGCAATGAGGATGTCCATTTCCTCTAGCCCGAATATTGCACCGGATAGCATGACAGGTACAAACTGTATCCAGCATACTCGTCACGCAACAGGCTGTAATTCATGGTAAAAAACCCACATTTTGCGCGTTCTGGTGCAATATTCGGGCTAGGAGTCTGTCGGATTTGACCGATCGAAGCAAAAATCACTGGGGGCGAATTAAATCAGTTTATCGAATGAGGCGAATAGTCAGTCTATTTAACGAATTCGATAAGCTGAGTTAATCGCCCTCCAGGGATTTGCAGCCGATCAGCGTTAAATCC
>JALSQZ010000218.1 GCA_026985055.1 Sedimenticola sp.
ATTGCCAGAGAACTGGGACGCAGCCGGAAATGGTTTTATGAAACCTTGAAGCGATTTCAACAGGAAGGCCGAGCTGGTTTACGGGCGAAGTCACGGCAACCTCACCGTAAGCCTCGACAGACAGCGTCAGAGATAGAAGCTGCCATCGTGCGAATACGAAAGCTTATCGTATCGGGAGAAGACCCCATATTGCGCTATGGCAATTACGGCGCAGAGGCGATTGCTGCGGAATTACGGCGAGCAGGCATGGAACCGCCCAGTCATGCTACGATTTACCGGATTTTGCATCGGCATGGCCTGGTCAAGCCAAGGCCGAAACGGCGTCGGCAAAACGCTTTACCCAGGGATTACCCCTGGCCTTCCCTGTCGACAGGAGCCAAGCTGCATGTCATGGATTTCATGATACGCACTTTACCCGGCGGCCAACGCTTCTATGCGGCGAATCTGCTGGAGATGCCCTGCCAATGGCCCTTTCTGGCGGCGCTCCCTGCCAAAACACGGGACCTGGTCGGCGGATTCTTCGTCGCAGCATGGCAAGAACTCGGCGTGCCAGATGTTTTGCAGGTCGATAATGACACGGTCTGGCGCGGCAGTAGCTCTGCCCCCTACACCATCAGCTTCCTGGTGCGCCTTTGGCTCTTGTTAGGCGTACAGGTTATCTTCATTCCGCCCTATACGCCTCAAGCCAACACCTGGATTGAGAGCTTCAATCAGCTTTGGGACCGCAATTTTTGGCAACGCACCCGCTTCCAGTCGCTGGAGAAGGTGCAACAGCAATTGCCTTATTTCCAGACCTACTGCCGAGAGCGGCGGCTTCTGCCCGGCACAAAGATGACGGTCCAGGATTGTCGTTCTGCTCAGCCTGGGCCACTTTGCCTCCCCGATGATTTCCACTGGCATCGTCAGAAGCGCCTGCCGCTGACCGAAGGCTTCCTCCACTTTATTCGATTTGTGGACGCTCATGGTGACATCGCCTTTCTTAACGCCATCTGGCCTCTCGGCTCTCAGTGGGCCGGCAAGACCGTACGCGCCACCCTCGATGTGAAGCAGAGCTTGGTCATCGTCTATCACCAGGCTGACAGGGATACAAATCCGCAACGCATTGCAGAGTTCCCCTTCCCGATTAAGGAAGACGTCTATCCTGTCCCTGAACGTTTCCGCCGTCCAGCGCCTTCGATTTGGCCTGATGAGGCCCCTTGATCCGATTGTAAAAGAGCTGAATAATGGCCAACTGTCACCGATGTCTTGAGACTCCAGGAGTTGTACTTGTTGACCATAAAGTGTTACCTATGTGTTGAGACTTGACACGTACTGCG
>JALSQZ010000219.1 GCA_026985055.1 Sedimenticola sp.
CGGCGGACATGGCCGCCAGCTTGGCCAGAGCATCTATTTGCGCGAGGTGCTGGGCCGCGAGGACGGGCCTCCTCCCATCGTCGATCTCGACCTGGAGAAGAAGCGCGGCGATTTCATCCGTGCAGGGATTCACAGCGGCCTGTTCACTGCCGTGCACGACATCTCCGACGGCGGCCTGGCGGTGGCCCTGGCGGAAATGTGCATTGCCTCAAGGCTGGGGGCACAAATCTCCTTCCTGCCCCCCGGCCCGGCCCACATCCCGCTGTTCTCCGAGGACCAGGCGCGCTACGTGGTCACCTGCAAGCCCGGCGAGGCCGAACGCATCATCGCCATGGCCGACCCCGCCGGCATCCCGGCCATGCGCATCGGCACCGTTGGCGGCGATGCGCTGGAGCTGGAGGACGTGGCCAATGTGCCTGTTGACACTTTAAAGGAAGCATGGCATCTCTGGCTTGCAGATTTCATGGGTTAACACCTTTTGAGAGAGAAGAAAATGCCGACTGAGATAGATGTCCAATGGATGGTGCAAAAGGGATATTCTCTTGAATCCCACTTGATAGCTGAAGGTATGAGTTTTGATGCATTTTACATTATAAATCGGGCAGATTCCAAAACGGGCAAGTCTATTAGGAAAAAAATAATATCAAAATTCATGAAGGACTTGCGATCTGACTTTTCTGAAGATTATAAGGGAGTAGATATATCAAAAATAAAATATGGGGTGTATTGCATTTCTATCGGAACCGGGTTTGAGATAGATTACACGGAAAAAACTTCTCGTGTATTGTATATTGGAAGTGGCGCTGTATACGATAGGATAAAGCAGCACCTTTCTGGAAAACTTTTTGATTTTGTAAGGGCTCTACGCACCATTCCTCTGCGCTTTTACATATGCGATTTATCAGATGTTGAAAATGGAAGAAATGCTCAAAGAGACTTGGAATATGCTCTTCTGCGTCGTTTTTGCGAGGAGATAGATGACAATTTTCCACTTCTAAATAAAAGAAACGCTCCAAAAAAATCAACTGGATGCAACTTTTCAAAAAAGTGGCACTTTCCCATCCAGAAAGATAGAGGAAAAAACACTACCCAGTGGCTTATTAAGCCGTATGATATGGGAATGTGGAAAGGGTCACTATCATAACGCTAGATACATTTCAGAGCTATAATCAATGCCTCACAGATAGAGGTTTGTAATCCTTTCCGCACGTTTCATATGCGCCAGCGAGACTCCAAGGCCGGAACGTTTCGGGTGGGGCTGCAAACCCTGACCGGCATTTGGCTCATGTGCTCGCGGCCTTGGATTGCCGGGTCAGGCCCGGCAATGACGTGTAGCGGATGCGGTGCGAGCGGGGCGGCAGTGCGGGACATCGCCGATGCGGGGTATTGGCAGCGCGGGCGCTTGTTGTTCGCGCCTCAGCTACCCCACTCCGTCATGCTCGGGCTTGACCCGGGCATCCACAGCATATGTCCGCATGCTCAGGCGCTTGCCGAGCTGTGCGATGGATCCCCGCTTTCGCGGGGATGACGGGGAGTAAGAGGCATCATGGAAGAGGAACTAACCCCTCACGGGGAGGAGTTTTAACCCCGTGCCAAACGTTTCATGCGCATCAGCAAGACTTCAAGGCTTAAACGTTTCGGATGGGGTTGCGAACCCTGACCGGCATTTGTCTTAGTGCGTGCTGCTGTGGATTGCCGGGTCAGGCCCGGCAATGACGTGTAGCGGGTGCGGGGCGAGTGGGGTGGCAGTGCGTAACATCGGCAGTGCGTAACATCGGCAGTGCGGGACATCGCCGATGCGGGGTATTGGCAGCGCGGGCACTTGTTGTTCGCGCCTCAGGAGTGCCGCTGCGTCATCAACTTCACCTGGGCGTCATCTCTTTCTCGTCATCCCCGCTTTCGCGCACTGGTGTCCAAGAACCGTTCCAAAGAGCCTGGGTCTGTTGCTGATGCGCTTACATCGCCCCCTCTTCAACGTCATTCCTGCGAAGGCAGGAATCCAAGGCGGCCTTTGCACAAACAAAGAGCGAGGAAGAAAAGACGATGAGATTCAATGCGCTACAACAAGGCCTGCCGGACTTGGCAGACTCACATTTGGATTCCTGCCTTCGCAGGAATGACGAGTTCGGGGATGCCTGGCGCTTCATTTCACAGGTTTGAGCATGACTGACCAGCTTGCGTATATGGCAAGTCCTGTCTGGGCTGATTTCATTCAACCACCTGGATTTGCAAGTGCATTTTGGCTTTTTTAGAATGGTTCATGGATACCAGTGCGCTTGCGCGGGAATGACGGAGAGACAACAACCTTCCCCTCCACACCATGCCCGCGCCCCCACAAACGTCATCAACGCACTTGAGCGTCAGCCTTTCTCGCGCCAGCCCTGCCGCCCCACATCGTCATGCCCGGGCTTGACCCGGGCATCCACAGCATGTGTCCGCATGCTCAAGCGCTTGCCGAGCCGTGCGGATGGATCTCCGCTTATCAAGGGGGTGACGGGGAGAGAGGGCGAGGATGACAAGTTCGGGGATGTTTCGCGCCCGGGCGGAACCGGGTTTGCGGCCCCTGGGCACGGAGACGATCCATGCCTTCCTCTCTCGCCCCAGCCAGAAGGCGGGGGGCCGTGGTTCTGCCTGTGCCACCGTCACAAGTGGCGAGGCTGTGGCCACGGGGAAGGCATGATCAAGGATTGCGTCTCCATCCATGACCGGCCGCAAGCCATTGCGGCCCTATCGTTAACCCTCAATCACTGGTTATCGGTGCCTTTGCTCCTTTTTTCCTTGACGAATTTGGTTTTCCTCGCGTAACTGCTTATCAGATCTCGCATTCACGGCCTGCTGGCGTTCCCATCATCAATGTCGACCCTGATGATCGGGGGCGGGCGTTTCGCTGGCCATGTGAGGTCACAGGCGTGCCTTCAAAATGCAAGGCTCGGGGGATCCGGGGGGAATGCCAAAAAACCGTTCTTCCTGACGAATGTCCGAACCGGGCGGATTGCACGGATCTGCACCTGCCTGTCTGGTTGGGAAGTTGTCAAATGCACGGTTTTTCGTTCAACAAGATCCGCATGGGCCCCACAAAGCGCCTTCTGCTTTTGGTGGCCGATGTCTGCATCTTTGTCCTTGCCGCCATGCTTGCCTGGGTTCTGCGGGTCGGATTGGATTATGCCAGCGCAAATTACAAGATCCTTTTGCCTTATGTTCTGGTTTCGCTGATCGTTTCATCGGCGGTATTTTTTTTCATGAAGCTGAACCGGCATTTTTTCAGATTTTTCTCCGTGCACGAATTCACCCATGTGGCGGCGGCGGTAACTCTGGCGGTGCTGGTGACCCTGCTTGTCTCCTTCACCCATTTCAGGCTGGAAGGCGTGCAGCGCTCCTTGCCTTTCATCCACTGGCTGCTTGCCTTGGTCACCATGTCAGCCATGCGTCTCACTGGACGGGGGCTGATATCCCTTTCGGATTCCCGGGAAAAGCGCTCCGCCAGGAACACCCAACGTGAAGCCATCCTTGTCATAGGCTTCACACCGGTTGCCGAATTGTGTCTCCGGAGCCTGGAGATCATAGGCAAGGACAAGATATTGGCCGTTGGTATCGTGGATGAGGATGCCGCCCTGAAAGGACATGGGATGCGGCATTGTGAAGTCATTGGCACGCCTTGGGAATTATCCGGCATTCTCGCAAAGCTGTCCATCCATGGCCTGCGGGTGCGCAGGGTGATCATGGCCACGAAATATCAGGAACTGAGCGAAAGATCACGCCTCGTCCTCGATGCTCTGGAGAAGGACAACATCATCGTCGTGCAGGATTTTCTGAAGGTGCTGGAACCCTTGGAACAGCCTCTTGCTCCACACGGCCTGGAAATATCCCCCCCTGCGGTGTCAAGCATGCCGCTGCCGGAGACCATATACGCGCAAGCTGAAATGGCTCTTGCCAGGTATGGCCGCCTGAAACGGGTTTGTGATGTCATGGGGGCAATCATCATGGGGGCTTGCGCATTGCCCATATTGGCGGTCCTGGTGCCCATGATTCTCCTGAGCATGGGCGCCCCCGCGATCTTCTGGCAAGAACGCCCCGGCCGCCATGGGCGCACCATTCGCATTTACAAGCTGCGCAGCATGAAGCACGGCATCGATGATGATGGCCATCTTATCCCGGATGAAGATCGCGAAACCACGCTGGGCAAGTTCTTGCGCCGCACGCGGCTGGATGAATTGCCACAACTTTACAGCATCCTGAAGGGCGACATGTCTTTCGTCGGTCCAAGGCCGCTCTTGCCGGTCGACTTGCCTTCAGACATGCCCCAATGGGTCAGTTTGCGCGCCATGGCGCTGCCCGGCCTGACCGGCTGGGCCCAAATCAATGGCGGCAAGGCGGTCAGCAAGAAAGACAAGGTGGTGCTGGACATCTGGTATCTGGCGAACATGTCCCTGACGAACGATCTGTACATAATCTGGAAAACCATGAAGGTTGCCATATTTGGGGAAACCCTGAACAAAACAGGCATTGCCGAAAGCTACGCGGATCTGAACGTGAAGCAGAATGTAAAAGTGGCAGTGAACGATAACCTGAAAAGGGTGAAGCGGATATATGAAAAACTCGATTGTTGAAAAACTTCAAAAGAAGAATGCCATAATCGGCATTGCGGGATTGGGTTATGTCGGCTTGCCCTTGATGCTGCGTTTCGTGGAAATGGGCTTTGCGGTGCTTGGCTTTGACATAGATGCCGAAAAGTGCCGCAAGCTCAATGCGGGACAGAGCTACATAGCTCACATAAAGCCGGAAAGCATTCAGAATGCCCGCACCGCTGGCGCATTCGAAGCCACGATGGATTTCTCCCGCGCCAATGAGGCCGATGCCCTTATCCTCTGCGTGCCCACGCCGCTGGACGAACACCGCGAGCCTGACCTCTCCTTCGTCATCAACACCATGCGGGAGCTGCTGCCGCACGTGCGCAAGGGGCAGGTCATCTCGCTGGAGAGCACCACCTGGCCCGGCACCACGGAGGAAGTGCTGCGCCCCATGCTGGAGGAGCGCGGCTTCGGCATCGGGGAAGACATCTTCCTCGTCTATTCGCCGGAGCGCGAAGACCCCGGCAATGCGAAGTTCACCACACGCGACATCCCGAAGGTGGTGGGCGGCTCCACCCCGGCCTGCCTTCAGGTGGGCAAGGCACTGTACGAGAACGTGGTGGTGCAGGTGGTGCCGGTCAGCTCCACGCGCGCGGCGGAAATGACCAAGCTGCTGGAAAACATCCACCGGGCGGTAAACATCGGCCTGGTGAACGAGATGAAGGTCGTCGCCGACCGCATGGGGCTGGACATTCACGAGATCATCCGCGCCGCCGCCACCAAGCCGTTCGGATTCGTGCCCTATTACCCCGGCCCCGGCCTGGGCGGGCACTGTATTCCCATCGACCCCTTCTACCTCACCTGGAAGGCGCGGGAATACGAGGTGCACACCCGCTTCATCGAGCTGGCCGGCGAGATCAACTCCGCCATGCCGGATTTCGTCGTCTCCAAGGTGATGACGGCGCTCAACGACCACGGCAAGCCGGTGAAGGGCAGCCGTATCCTGGTGCTGGGCATCGCCTACAAGAAGAACGTCGATGACATGCGCGAATCGCCCTCCGTGGTGCTGATGGAGAAGCTTCAGGCGCTGGGAGCGGAGATCAGCTACCATGACCCTTGGGTGCCGGTCTTCCCGCCCATGCGGCGGCATCATTTCGACCTGAAGAGCGTGGAACTGACCCGGGAACTGTTGCAAGAGAGCGACTGCATACTCCTGGCCACGGATCATGATTGTCTCGATTATGAAATGATCCGTGAAAACGCCAAGCTGATCGTTGATACGCGGGGGCGCTATCCGGCAGGTTTGGCCAAGGTCACCAAGGCTTGAGAAGTCAAAGCATCTTGACAGATTCACTCAACGCCATATGGCCTTCAGGGCCTTTAATATCCTCAGTTGACCCGAATCAAATTCAGGAAAGACCGTTCCGAAAAGCATATCATTTCAACAGGTGCCCCCCTTTTCGAACGTTTCATGCGCATCAGCAAGGCTCCAAGACTGAAACGTTCCGGTCGGGGTTGCAAACCCGACCGGCATTCACCTCAACGCTGGTGGCCCTGGATTGCCGGGTCAGGCCCGGCAATGACGAGGAGGCGGGCGGCGCGGCGTGGCGGGCGTTCCGCCCTTCTTTTCCGCGTCGCGGGCGGTCTGCTTGCCGCGCAGGGTGGAAAGAGGGTTGCGTGGGGTTTGCTTCGTTTTTAGTATCCGGCTTCTTCAGGCAACGAGATGCAGGAGCCCTTTCATGGCGATGA
>JALSQZ010000220.1 GCA_026985055.1 Sedimenticola sp.
CGCCTCGGCCAGTTTTTGTGCTGCCTCGGTTCGGTTGGTGAAAATCATGGCAATGCCTCGACTGGAGTGGAAAGTTGCTACTTATTTTGACCCGAAAGAAGATGTACGGGAAGGGGTAAATGAGCTCGTCTAAACCTTGTGCAATATCATTTGTTGCAGAATTCTCAGATGGGTTCGAAATGGCATCTGACGGCTTGATCAGAATTTTCCCGGCGTAGTCGAACGGCTTTGAATCGTAAGCACTTGGTTATCCGTTCTTGATGGGACTGCTTGACTGCATTGAGTCCGGACTCATTAAACGCAGATGAGAATTGAATATGGCCCGGCACCCGAGAGGAACGGCCACCATCCTTGATTTCGGCTCTTCGGCCATGTTGTTTGGAAATATGCTTGCAAATGATAAACAATCCCACACCCTCACTACCCTTCGCGACACCCTCCTCCCCAAACTGATTTCCGGCGAGCTGCGCCCGCCTGCCGCGACGCTTGAAACGCTTGTGGCGCAGGCAGGCGTGCCGGATGCCGAGAAGCTGCTGGAGGAGGCCTTGTGACCTTGTATTACCTCCGCTATTAAACGATAATAAGATTTAGTTTAATAGAAGCCCTGCTAATTCAAGTTTCGTTTAATTAAAGGGTTGCGATGGTGGAGCGCGGTGTCACGGGGATGTATCAAGTCAGCCTGGCCGGAGGCGAAACGGTTCGGGCGTTCGTGCCGGCACCTCTGCCGCCGGCGCTCCCCTTGCAGTTTTCACCGCAGCGGCGCCGTTTGCTGGAGCGGGCGACGCTGGCGCTGGGAAGACTGGACAGCATCACGCTGCTGCTGCCGGAACCGGATATCTTTCTGTATTCCTATATCCGCCGCGAGGCGGTGCTTTCTTCCCAGATCGAGGGTACCCAGTCTTCGCTCGCCGATCTGTTGCAGTTCGAACTGGAGGAAACCCCCGGCGTTCCCTTTGATGACGTGGTGGAGGTCTCCAACTATGTGCGGGCGCTGGAACATGGCATGCGCCGGCTGGAGGCAGGCTTGCCGCTGTGCAACCGGTTGTTGCGGGAAATGCATGCGGAGCTGCTGTCGCGCGGACGTGGCAGCGGCAAGCAGCCGGGGGAATTCCGGCGCAGCCAGAACTGGATCGGAGGCACTCGGCCGGGCAATGCGCACTTCGTGCCACCTCCGCCTCAGGTTCTGGAAGCCTGCATGGCGGATCTGGAACGTTTTCTCCATGATGCCGAACAACCTTATCCCACGCTGGTCAAGGCGGCGCTGGCCCATGTGTAATTCGAAACCATCCACCCCTTTCTCGATGGCAACGGGC
>JALSQZ010000221.1 GCA_026985055.1 Sedimenticola sp.
CTTCAAGAAAAGGCCAGCTCCGCGTTCCGGCTCTTGCCAAGGGAACAACCCTTGCCTGCGAGCCGCGCCTTGATCTGACCTTTTCTTGAAGCCCTGAATACGACATGGATTGTTGCCGAGTTAATATCGTCCAGTCCTGTTCAATGCGTATTCCGCTGCGCCCAGCAGAGCCGCCTCCGGATTGAGGATTACCCGCACGGGCATGTCCCGCATCAGTGTTTCCATGCTCCCCTTGCTGAAGAACCCCTGAAGAAACGCGGGCTTTTGCAGTTCCTTGAGAATCTTTGGTGCAATCCCCCCCCCGAGGTAAACGCCGCCGGTAGCCATGATCTTGAGAGCGTGATTTCCGGCTTCCACACCCAGCAGATGGACGAACATATCGACCGCCTGTGAGCAGAGTTCGCAACGGCCGCTCCGGGCGGCTGCGGATATGGCCGCGGCCACGTCTCCCTCCTCCATGCTTTTTTGCAGCCAGCCCTGTGTGTTTTTTCCCTGGTGCTGCAACAGAAATTCATGGATATTGGCCAGACCCATGCCGGACACCACCAACTCCCAACTCACATGGCCATGCTTGCTTCGCAGATACCGAAGCAGAGCGTCTTCCAGATCGCTGGCAGGAGAGAAACTGGCATGCCCCCCCTCCGAGGCGAAAGGGATGTGGGTATTGCCGTCCCAATACATGCCGGCTTCCCCCAGTCCCGTGCCTGCCGAGATGATACTGCGATTTCCCCTGGCATTGTCCCGGCCCGGATTCAGGGTATGGAAATCCTCGTCGGAAAGTGCATCTATGCCCCAGGCATTTGCTTCCAGATCGTTGATCAGCCAAAGTTGTTCAATCCCCAGTATTCTTCGCAGGGCAGCTGTTTCAATCGTCCAGGGCAGATTGGTGGTGATGCATCGGCCATTCAGCACCGGCCCTGCGACACCGAAGGCGGCCGCATCCGGGCGCAGGGCGTGTTTGTCCAGAAAAACAGCGAGTATGCTTTCCAGGGAGTCATGTTCCCTGCTCGCCCAGGTGCTACGGCACAGCACCTGCATGCCCTGGCTGGAGGAAGCCTCGATGAATGCCAGAGTAGTCTTGGTGCCCCCGATATCGCCGGCAAGAATCTGCAACGCCTCGTCCTCTGCAATGGTGTTGGTAGATGTAGAGAATATCCTGGCTTGCTTGACCATACATTGTTCCAGGTCAGGACTTATTAACTTGGCAACAATCTATGTCGTATTCAGGGCTTCAAGAAAAGGTCAGATCAAGGCGCGGCTCGCAGGCAAGGGTTGTTCCCTTGGCAAGAGCCGGAACGCGGAGCTGGC
>JALSQZ010000222.1 GCA_026985055.1 Sedimenticola sp.
GCTGTCGCCATTGTCTGGCATCGTTACGTATCCACACAAGCGGGCATCTACCCCACCGCCACCCGCATTGCATCATTCGCCTTTCGTATTGGGTTGTTGTTGCTATCCCTTCTCAGCTCGCTGCTATTTCTGGCAAACCAGCTCGACCGGCCACAACTGGAAGCCGTCAGACAAACCGACCTTGCCCAGCTCAAGGCAGATAAAAACCGCGAGATAGAAGATCTGAACCAGCGCATCCAACAACAACTCGATGCGCTGCAAAAACGCCAACAAACACAAGAATCACAACTGGCAGGCGACTACGCGCGGCGAATAGACCGGCTGGAGCAACAACTTCACGCCGAAATGAGCAACGTGGTCAAAGGCCAATTCAAAGGCCCCAGATACAGGGAACTCGAAAGACGCCTCAATCGACTTCAGCAAGAACAGGAAACTGAGCTACAGAAACAAGCCAACCAACATGAACAAACCTTCGTTGCCTTGCAAGACATGCTCGACCGGAAATTTGCCAAAAAACGTGAGCAACTGGAGAAAAAATACCAACAAGCCTACAACACACTACTCCACAAGCGCTACGACAATGACGAACGCGTTCATGCATCCTATATCGTTTCATTTTTGAGTGTCGCGCGCGCAATCATTCCCTTCCAGATTGAACCCATGCAGTTTGTCTTTGCATTCTCGCTCATGATCAGCCTGCTCATGGAACTGGGCATTCTGGTCGCCTTCGACAACCTCACCGTGGTTTTACTGCCGGCACTGCAAAACCAGCACCATCAGGACCTTGAAACGGAAATACTCCGAACACAGGTCGCCGCCAAAACCCGTCAAGAAGATATCCGCCACAGCTCCGCGCTCGACAGAATTATCGCCGCAGCTGAACGCACCTCAGAAAATGCTGCCTCAGTATCCAAAGAGATCTGATGCGGCCAAGATACGCCTCATATTCCACCGAATTCATGTGAAACGCCGTCCCGCAGGGATAACGATACCACCCCGTCATTCCGGCAGTGATGCCGGAATCCAGTGCCACGGATGGCTACCTACGCCGGTGGGCCACTTCCCTGTGACTGGTTCCCCGCCCCGCGGGGATGACGGCACCCCCGTCATTCCGGCAGGGACGCCGGAATCCAGCGCCATGGACGGCAACCCACGCCGGTGGGCCACTTCCCTGTGACTGGATCCCCGTCCCGCGGGGATGACGGCACCCCCGTCATTCCGGCAGGGACGCCGGAATCCAGCGCCATGGACGGCAACCCACGCCGGTGGGCCACTTCCCTGTGACTGGTTCCCCGCCC
>JALSQZ010000223.1 GCA_026985055.1 Sedimenticola sp.
TTCTGGCTACGACACGGAATCCCGATCGCCTGGCGCTGCTGGAATCCCTGGGCTGCCAAACCGCCATGATCGACCACCCGGAACTCAGCAATGAAGTGAGACATAGTTATCCCGACGGGATCGACGGGGTGATGGATATCATTGGCAATACGACTCTGAAGGATTCCCTGAAAATGGTGAAAAAGGCTGGAACCGTCTGCAATGCAGGCTTTCTTGGCGGTGGCGAGCCGTTGTCGTTCAACCCGCTCACCGACATGCCGCCGTCCGCCAACCTGAATTTCTTTGCCAGCTTCATGCTGGGCACCAGGGACTTCCCTCTGACCGATATCCCCATGCAGGCGATCGTGGATAAGGCTTCGCAGGGGATATACCAGGCCAGGCCCGCGCATGTCTTTCCATTTGATGACATTGCCAAGGCGCATGAAATGATGGAATCGAACAGCGCCGCCGGAAAAATCGTGATCGAGGTGTAATTTGTTGAAACGGCCCTGTACCAGAGTTTGCCCCGGTCACTATTTGTTCCAGAATTCTGTTAATCTCCGGGTGGATCGCCACCAATGGCATATACCAAACCTGTCCATGTCCCGAGAAGAAACGACAGTGAAGATCGACCTGGCCTTGAGCGACGAAGACATCAATGCCTGCCACCCCATCATACGCGAGTTACGCCCGGGGATTGCCCGGGATGACTTTCTGGCCAGGGTGCGCGCGCAGGAAGCCGCCGGATACCACATGGCCCTTGCGCGCGACAATGACACGATTGTCGCCGTTGCCGGGTTTCGGATCAGTGAAAATCTGGCCTGGGGACGCCATTTATACATCGATGACCTGGTCACTGCGACTGACAAGCGTTCCATGGGCTACGGCTCCGCGTTGCTGGAGTGGCTCCGCCACTACGGAATCAAACATGGATGTCACCAGCTTCACCTTGATTCCGGCATGCAGCGGGAACAGGCGCATCGGTTCTATGAGCGGGAAGGATTATCCAAAGCAGGTTATCACTTCGTTCAATCTCTGAAATAGACGGTACAGACTAAGAACGCACCCTGTTGAACACAGCGCATAGAACAACTGGTTCATGCCAATCCAGTCCCGCCTCGATCGGAGCTTGACGACAAATGAAGGCCTGGGTTAGATTGCAAAAATGAAATCGTCAACAGCGACTCTCTTCTCTTCAGCAAACAGCCGCAAATGGCGACTGCGCTGGCGCCTGCCCGCCCGCCGCTGCCGTTTGCACCTGAACTAGATCATTTTTTCTTACCGGCAGCCGCGCATCCCGCTGCGACTGCCGTGCCCTA
>JALSQZ010000224.1 GCA_026985055.1 Sedimenticola sp.
GCATCCGGTCGCCTTGCAGGGGTTCATCGAAGCGGGGATCGCCGGGAAAGACGTGCAGGATGTCCGGCAGGATGCAGGTTTTGGCCAAGAGGGCGGTCAGGAGAGGGTGTGTTTCACGTGAATCCATTGTTTCACGTGAATCCTCGGCATGGAAAAGAGTGGCCTGACAGGTGTCCCGGCTGGCTTGCAGGCTTTGCAGGAAGGTGGCATGGGCCAGGGGGCTGGCGGCTGCGGTCATTGCAAAATGGCGCAGGATGTGGCCGGCCTGCTCTTCGTATGCATCTTTTCCGGTGAAAAAGGCCAGCTTGCGCAAGTTGGTGACCATGGTGGCGTTGTAGTTGGGCGTGGCGTCATCCTCGACAAAAACCTGCGGGCCCATATCCTGCATCGATTCGTGATTGAAACGAAATACGCCGGTGGATTCGTCCCTGTAACGATCCATCATGTGGGCGCTCCAGCGGATGGCCTTGTCGAGGAATTTTCCATCCGCCGTGGCTTCATGGAGGCTGAGGGCAGCGGCGATCATGTTGGCCATGCCGTCGGCGGTGGCGGGGGTGCGTGAGGGCACATCCAGCCAGCCTTGATGCAGGCCGTCTTCGGTCTTCAGTCTTGTCGTGACTTCCTCGAAGAGAACGCAGGCCCATCTCAGCCAGTCCGCGCGGTCCAGGATGATGGCGGCATGGGTGATGGCGGCAATGGCCAGACCATTCCAGGCGGCGAGAATCTTGTCATCGCGGGCCGGGGGGATGCGGTGCTTGCGCCTCTCCAGCAGAAGGGCGCGGGAGCGCGCCAGTTCTGCTTCGCTCTCATCATCCAGAAGTTCGAGGGCGCAGAGGCGGTTGAGAATGGTCCGGCCCTCGAAATTGCCGCCTTTGGTCACACCATGGGCACGGAAGAACAATTTTCGATTCTCCTCCGGCACGATCTGTTTCAGTTCGTGGTATTGCCAAGTGTAAAAGAGGCCTTCGACGCCTTCGCTGTCGGCATCGAAGCTGCTGGCCAGACCACAGCCGGGGATGTGCATGTCTCTTTGCAGGAAGGCGATGGTTTCCTCGATTCGTGAGCGGAACAATGGCTCATGTGTCCGGGCCCAGGCGCGGGCCAGCAGATCGAGGATCTGGGCATTGTCGTAGAGCATCTTTTCGAAATGCGGCACCAGCCAGTCTTCATCGGTGCTGTAGCGGGCGAAGCCGCCGCCGATATGATCGTAGATGCCGCCCTGGCACATGTGCTTCAAGGTGGTCAGAACCGGGGCATGGTTTCTGGTGCTCCACAGAAGATCGAGAACCGGGC
>JALSQZ010000225.1 GCA_026985055.1 Sedimenticola sp.
GAGATCGTCACTGATCGCGCCGTGGTGAGGGAAAACGACACCCTGGAAGCCAGATTGCGCTTTCCGGGAGCAGACCAGGGTGACTTGTACGTAGCCGCCAGAATAGGAGGGAAACTCCGGTTTTTCGGCGAAGACGGTAAATTCCATTCCGTGCCGGTCCCATACAAACAGGATGGGAGCTTCGACCAGGAAGAAACCATTTTCCGCTTTCCCGGAATGATAGTGCCGGCCGGCAGATACATTCTCTATGCCGCCGTCACAGATGCCGGGGCGGATGTTTACGATACCAGCCGCTGGCACGGCCCGCTCGCGAGACAGCTTTTCATCGCCAACGAGCCTGATCACATGAGCGGAGATCATGACGGCGATGGCTGGCCGGATGACGATACCAATCATGACGGCTTTTCCGATATGGACCATAACTACGATGGTTGGCGGGATGACGATGGCAACCATGACGGCGTCCCGGATCAGTATGAGAATAGCGAAGGAGGCCAGGGCAATAATCAATCCGCTGATGACTCTCGGGAAGGAGCTGACGGTCAAGATGATGACAACAGCGGCAACGACAATGGCAATAGTGGTTCCTCCGGCAGCAGCCCTACTACAGATGACGCAACCACCCAGGGTGGGGCGCTTTACCGTCAGAAGTGTGCAGGATGTCATGGTTCGGATCCAATCGATAATCGAAACAAGATACAACGCGGAAGCAATACCAGCCGTATCAATACGGCTATTTCGACAAATCGCGGCGGCATGGGATACCTCGCCAATCAACTGACCACTAGCGACATCGATGCGATTGCCGCCTATATCCGCTCCCGTAGCGGCGGATGACGAACAACAATCGTTGATTTGCTTTTGTAAAACGGGGCTCCTCCAGGGGGCCCCGTCCTTATGGAGAGGAGAAATGTTTAAGACGACTATGCTCAAGATTTCCCCCTGGCTGGCAGGTATGGGCCTGGCCGGCGGCCAGGCGGGACTTGCCACCCGCTGCACGGTCCCGGGGCAAGGTGTGTGTTCCGGGTGCGGCAGTTGCGCCGTGGTGGTGGCCTCCCTGGTGACCTGGGCGGTGATTGCAAAAAAACGCAAGGGCGATGTTTGGTATATCGAAACCACGCGGGATGCGGAGAAACAATAATCAGCGTAGCCTTTTCATCCGTGGATTCCATTCGAAAAGCCGTCTTGTTGCTTACCGTAGCGGTGCTTCCGCGCGCGATATTCGCGTTCAATATCAGTGCCACCATGGAAGCCAAGTTTCAGGTGGATAACCGTTTCACCGTAAACCCTCG
>JALSQZ010000226.1 GCA_026985055.1 Sedimenticola sp.
CCGCTGACCGAAGCGGTTGCCAAAATACAAACCCCTTTATATAAAGAGTGCCAACCTGGTTGGCGGCATAGTCCAACGGACATTTATCTGCCATGCGCTGCACAGCAGATAAATGCTTAGATGTTAGGTTTATAGCAATACTATTTCGGAGAAATATATGAAAACAATAGGATTGATAGCATTTGTTTCTATGGCTCTTATATTGTCTGGATGTGAAACCACAAACTCGATTCCTTATGATCCATCCACAACAAATATAATTACTATTCAAAACACGTTAAAAAAAGAAGGAAAGAAGGTTAGTGTGGGTAATATTACTTTAGCTCCAGGAATAGAGGAAAGCCCCATGTGTCGCTTAAACGGTCCTGTTAAAGTCGCACCAGGAAAGTCTTTACCAAGATATATAGAAGAAGCATTTCAGGAAGAGTTGTTTATGGCTGGAGTATACGATTCTAATGCGGAGACTAATATTAATGGCAAAATTGAAAAGTTGAGTTTCAGTTCAGTATCACCCGCGTACTGGGATATAAGTATGAAGATAAGTTCCAATGTTTTTCCTGGGTATGTTGTATCCATACATTACCCATTTGATACTAGTTGGACAGCATATTCTGCATGTAAGAATGTAGCAAATGCTTTTGGGCCCGCAGTTCAATCCTTATTAAAAGAAGTTGTTTCTGACCCTAGGTTTTCGGCACTAGTAAAGTGAGGAAAACCTAACAAGGCCATTAACCGGAGACAAAAAATCTTCGCGACGCTTCTCTTTTTTGTCCCGGTTATGGCAGGAGTTATGCCTACAAGGACAAAGCATGCGTAGCCTAATTTTGGGATTGTTATTTACTACATTTATGACGCCAGTTGTTGCGGGCTTTGGATCGCAAGAGGAAGTGTCAAAATGGCTGACGTTTTATTATCAAGCCACTTCTCCTGATAGGCTGCCGGTGGCTATTGAATATATGAGCCGATCTGGGATGCTTGATAACAAAAAAGCCATGGCACCAATATTCGGATTTATATCCGGTGTTTTTAAGGATAACCCAATGAAAGTAGCCGGTTGGATTGATCGGCTAGGCTCGCTAAAAGAGGAGCATCTTGGCG
Source organism: Sedimenticola sp. (assembly GCA_026985055.1). Lineage (GTDB taxonomy): Bacteria > Pseudomonadota > Gammaproteobacteria > Chromatiales > Chromatiaceae > Thiolapillus. Next base: position 1,099 of record JALSQZ010000226.1, read on the forward strand.
TTGTAGTTCTCGGGCTTTGGTACGCTAATCTCCCAGAATCTCAACGACTGACGTATGGAATCCTAGATAAGCACCCCAAACTAAATGAGCAATTTGCCTTTTTAAGAAAAGGCTCACCGATGCCAATTGACAAAATCCCGCTTGAAAACGGGCCATGGGTTCTTGATGCGTTATGGGGTAACTTCATGGCTACAGGGAGAAAAAAGCCTATTGAAAGAATAATGGCAGCGCTCCCTTGGGTAGATGTAAAAGGAGACACTAATAGACTCCTGGTTGGTGGTGCTGCCCAGTGGTCGCTAACCTCAAATGCTGTACAGCATGATCTTGTGTTCAAATTCTGCGAAGCGGCGATCAAAACGCAACCCAAGGATATAGCTTTGAAGCTCCAAGAAGTTCTGGAAGTTGCGAGAAAAGAAAGACAGCAAAGGCATAACACACACCCTGAGGTAGTCCGTCAAGGAAAAGCGGACTAGCTCGCCAGCTCGTTAACAAGCGGAGAACCCTTGTCTGTCAACGCCATGAGGTATTTGGCCTCATCGTACGGTTGTTTATCCTGCCAGCATCGCCAGAGGATGCGGATCCACTTGTACGTCAGTGCGCGGCTCGCAGGCAAGGGTTGTTCCCTTGGCAAGAGCCGGAACGCAGAGCCGGCCTTTTCTTGAAGCCCCTAACCGATTGATCTATAAGGACAGGCCCGCTTGCCCTTGCCCGCGGACAGCGTTATCAGCCCTTGTTGTAGAATCACTACAACGGCGGTCTGATGCCTTGCCGCGAACAAGGGCAAGCGGGCTGAACGCGATATAGATTGTTGCCGAGTTAATAAAAGGCCCGCGCCCAGAAGGAAAAACGAATCGTCTACGATACGGGTTCATGATTTAGTCAGAGGTTCCTTTATTGTGCTGAATTTTTTCATGACAAGCCTATCTGGATGAAATGCAGCCAAAGGATTTTCTGATTTCGGCGATTTTCTGGCAGCGCAGTCTGTGTATTGCATCGCCGATTTTCTTCCCACTGAGGCTTGCCGGGAGGTCAGCAGCAGAGATGCGGGTGGCGGCCTGGCGTGCCTGGCGTAGATATTCCGCCTGGGGATAGGGCTTGTTTTGCAGGCCCTTGCGTCCCTGGGCATCGGCCTGGGCGGCAACGAGGAATCGTTCGAAATCGTCTGGATTGCGCCAGGCGTCCAGGTCAGACAGCAGTTTTTCCACGGTGTCGGGTTTGAGGTCGAAAGCCATGTGCGCCAGCAGATGATAGCGGGCGGTCTTGCGCGCCAGGCGCTGATAGCGCAGGGGAACGCGAAGACGCTGACATACCCGGTCCACCAGGGGTACTCCAAGGGCTTCGTGACCGCGATGGCTGGGCCAGAATTCCCTTGCGGTGGCCGCCTTGCCCAGATCATGCAACAAGACCGCAAAGCGAACTTCGGGAGCATTGCTCAACGCCACGACCTTGTCCAGAGTCAGGAGTACATGTTCACCGGTGTCGATTTCCGGGTGGTAGCGTTCGGGCTGGGGTATGCCGAACAGATCGTCAATCTCCGGCAGGAAGGCGCGCAGAATCCGGCATTGGCGCAGGACCTCGACAAAACGCCGGGGGGAAGGTGTGAGCAGCGCTTTTTTCAGTTCCTGCCACTGACGCTCCGGGGCGATCTTGTCCAGCTGATTGTTTGCTGCCATGTCCCCTGCGAGCTTGCAGGTGGCCGGGGTGACCTGAAAATCCAGCTGCGCGGCGAGGCGCGCCAGGCGCAGCAGCCGCAGGGGGTCATCCTCGAAATGAGGCAAATGCCGCAGCAGCCGGTTTTTCAGATCCTGCTGGCCATGAAAAGGATCGATGAGCTTGCCATCAGCCGTCATGGCCATGGCATTGATGCGCAAATCCCGCCGGGCCAGGTCTTCTTCCAAGGTCACATCCGGGCGAAACTGCAATGCGCCATCCGGGCTGCGTCCCCGCGCCAGGGCATATTCTTCCTTTGTGTCTGGATGGAGGAATACGGGAAAATCCTTGCCTACGGGTTGAAAGCCAAGGCTGCGCATTTCTTCCGGGGTGCTGCCCACTACTACCCAGTCCTGATCCGATGGTTCCAACCCCAGGAGTTGGTCACGCACACTGCCACCCACGCGGTAGCGTTCCAGTTTGGTTTCAGGGGAGTTCGGGGGGGAGGCGCTCATCGTTATCGGCGGGATCGTTCATGCGGGCGATGATGGCTTTGGCGCGGGGAGCATCCCGGTCTTCCACCCAGACCTTGAGGAACCCCAGGGCGGGCAGCTCGCCCATGGCGCCCTGAAGATAGTCGCCACCCACCTGGGCTTCGATACCCTCGCCGATGAGACGGATCTTCACCAGATGGGCTTCCAGGGAGTTGAGGGCTTCGAAGACGGGAGTCAATCAGCCCCCCATCTCGCGCAGCTTTCGGTCTTGTTCCTCGGCTTCTTTTTTCATCTGTTGTTCCAGTCCCTTGGCCTGATCCAGCGTTTTCATTTGGGTTTCCCAGGGGGTGGCCACTTTTTGTTTTGGCTTGTTGGATTGGGAGCCGTCATCCGAGCAGGCAGCCAGCAGCATCAGCGTGCTTGCAAGAAACAGGAGTTTCATTGTTGTGCCTCCTCCCAGGCAAGAGCCTCGCCATGGGTGTTTTTGCTGTCCGGCCCCATGAGCCATAGGTACAGGGGCATGAGTGCTTCGGGGGGCTTGATTTTGTTGATGTCTTCACCGGGGAAAATGTTTTTGCGCATCTGGGTGCGGGTTGGGCCGGGGTCGATACTGTTCACCCGCACCGGGCTGTCTTCCAGTTCCTCGGCCAGGGTTTGCATCAGGGCTTCCTGAGCAAATTTGCTGGCGGCGTAGGCGCCCCAGTAGGCCTTGGCCCGGCGACCAACGCGGTCGGAAGTAAAGATCAGCGAGGCGTCATCGGATTTGAGCAGCAAGGGCAGGCAAACCTGGGTGATCATGAAGGGCGCGTTGATGTTCACCTGCATGACTTTCATCCAGTCCTGGGGATCGTAGTCCTTGATGCGGCTGAGATAGGGGTTGATTGCGGCGTCGTGGAGGATGCCGTCCAGGCGGCCAAAAGAGCTTTCGAGCTTCTCGCCCAGTTCTTCATAGTCACGGGTGGTAGCCCCTTCCAGGTGCATGGGATAGATAGCCGGGGTGGGCGCACCCAGTTCCTCGATCTCATCATATACGCTTTCCAGATTGGGCAGGGTCTTGCTCAACAGGATTACCGTGGCGCCATGGGTGGCAAAAGCGATGGAGGCGGCGCGGCCGATGCCACTGCCGGCGCCGGTAACCAGTATTACGCGATCCTTGAGAAGATCGGAGGGAGCCTGATAATTCTGCATGACGGGTTCGGAGATACACATGAACGGAAAAGATCATATTACCCCAATCGGGGTAAAACTTCCGCAAGATGCGAGGGAAATTATGCGGCAAGAAGCCCGAGGATATCTTCAGGCTTGTGCAGGGAGTAATCCGCCTGCCACTGATCGGGACGGTCCTGTTTCTGAAGATAGCCGAACAAGGCGCAGGCAGTGGCCATGCCGGCGGCGCGGCCGGCTTGGATGTCTCTTTGCGCATCGCCCACATACAGGCAATGTTCGGGATCCACGTTCAGCTTTTCGGCGGCATGCAACAAGGGAGCAGGGTGGGGTTTGCGCTGTGGCAAGGTGTCGCCACTGATGACGACCTGGGTGCCGCAGGGCATGGGCAGAGCCGCCATCAGGGGGTCGGTTAGCCAGGCGGGTTTGTTGGTGACGATGCCCCAGGGAATCGCGATTGCACACAGCTGCTCAAGTACCGTATCCATGCCGGGAAACAGGCGGGTATGGGTGCAGATGTTCTTTAGATAAACATCCAGCAGAAACAGGCGGCGTTCTTCGAAGCCTTCCTCTTCGGGCTGCATGCCAAAGCCCCGGCGGATGAGAGCGATGCCGCCATGAGAGACCACGGGACGGATTTCCTCGAAAGGCAGAGTCGGTCGGCCAAAGTGTTCCAGGGTTCGGTTCAGGGCATGGGCCAGATCCGGGGCGGTATCCGCCAGAGTGCCGTCCAGATCGAACAGGACCGCGTGGAAACGCCGGGTCATTCTTCCGCTTTGTCGGTAGTGAGCAGATAGTTTACGTCCACATCATCGGGATCGAGACGATAGACGCGGGTAAAAGGGTTGTAGGTCATGCCGGTGATGTCCCGGGTTTCCAGCCCGGCGTCCCGTACCCATTGATTCAGTTCGGAGGGACGGATGAAGCGCGCATAGTCATGGGTGCCCTTGGGCAACAGTTGCAGAACGTATTCCGCGCCTACGATGGCGAACAGATAGGATTTGGGGTTGCGGTTGATAGTGGAGAAGAATACCTTGCCACCGGGTTTGACCAGGGTAGCGCAGGCGCGAATCACCGAGCCGGGGTCAGGAACGTGTTCCAGCATTTCCATGCAGGTGACGACATCAAAGGCGCCGGGCATTTCTTGCGCCAGCTTCTCCACGGGGATCTGGCGATAATCCACTTCCAGGCCACTTTCCAGCAGGTGCAGACGCGCTACTTCCAGATTGGCTTCCCCCATGTCGATGCCGGTAACCGCAGCACCTTTTTCTGCCATGGATTCGGCAAGGATTCCGCCGCCACAGCCCACGTCCAGTACCTTCTTGCCAGCCAGCCCTCCGGCATGTTCCTCGATGTAGGCCAGGCGCAGGGGATTGATCTCGTGCAGGGGCTTGAATTCGCTGTGCGGATCCCACCAGCGAGAGGCCAGTTCCTCGAACTTGTTGATTTCGCTCTGATCGACGTTGTGCTGATTCATGATGAGGCTGATGTCAGGAGGCTTGCGACTGACGCCATTCTATCAGTTTTTCCTGCCACTGCCCGGCATTGGCCAGCAGTTGGGCATGGTCCATGCGCACCAGCTTGCGTTCTCGCAGGAGATGGCAGCCGTTTATCCAGACATTGCTGACCTGTTCCCGGCCCGCGGCATACACGATCTGGGATACGGGGTCGAACAGCGGGCGGGTTTCGAGTTGTTCCAGGTCGATAGCGGTGATATCCGCGGCCTTGCCGACTCTCAGGGAGCCGGTCTGTTCTTCCAGCCCCAGTGCGCGGGCGCCGTTGATGGTGGCCATGGCCAGCACCTGGGCGGCGGGCAAGGCTTCGGGGTCTTGCGCCACGCCTTTGCCCAGCAGAGCGGCACTGCGCATTTCTCCGAGCATGTCCAGATCATTGTTGCTCGCGGCGCCGTCCGTGCCCAGGGCGACGTTCACTCCCGCGTCCAGCAGTTTTGCCACGGGACAGAATCCGGAAGCCAGCTTCAGATTGGATTCAGGGCAATGCACCACATGACTGCCACTGGCGGCCAAGGCTTTGATTTCATCATCATCGAGCTGGGTCATATGCACGGCGATGAAATCCGGGCCGGGAAGACCCAGGGCTTCCAGGCGCGCAAGGGGACGCTGGCCAAAGTTTTTCCGGCTCTGATTGATCTCGTCCACCGTTTCGTGAACATGCATATGAATTGGCAGCTCCAGCTCATTGGCCAGGGTTCTTACCTTCCTGAGCGGCGCATCGGATACGGAATAGGGCGCATGCGGGGCAAATATGGCGCGGATCAGTGGTTCGTTCCGGTATTGATCATGCAGTTCCAGGGCCTTGTTGAGGTAATCCTCCGCATCGGCTGCCCAGGCAGAAGGAAAGTCGATGAGGATCATGCCCAGCACGGCGCGCATCCCGGCTTCCTGCGCCACCTGGCCGGTGACATCCGGAAAGAAATACATGTCATTGAAACAGGTAGTGCCGGAGCGAATCATCTCGGCCATGGCCAGACGGCTGCCATCGGCAACGAATTCCGGGCTGATCCAGCGTTTTTCCGCGGGCCAGATATGCTGATTGAGCCAGTCCATGAGAGGAAGATCATCCGCCATGCCACGAAACAGGCTCATGGGTGTATGAGTGTGGGCATTGATCAGACCGGGAATCAGGGCGTGACCCGGCAGTTCCACCACAGTCGATGCGCTGATCTGTTCACGCGCCTGGGCGGAAGGAAGAATGGCGGCGATGCGCCCCTCATGGATGGCGATGGCATGTTCGGCCAGCACTTGGCCGGCGGGTTCCACGGGTATGATCCAGGAGGCATGTATCAGACTGTCTGTGTGCATGGCTGACGCATCGGTTGAAAAACATGGCCGTATGGTAACAGGATTGTTGGTTCCTGCATTGTGCACAAGGTGTCGGGGATATGCCGCAAGGTAGCCGTCATGGTGTAAGATTTGTATCCGTTCATCACAACACTGGCGGGAGCCGTTGCGACAAATGAAAACCCCGGTACTGAAACGCGCCATAGGCCCGGACGACGCGGTTCTCTGGCAGGGAAACGAGCTGTTCCTGCTGGATCAGCGTCTGTTGCCTCATATTGAACATTTCATTCATTGTGAGCACGCTAAGAGCGTGGCTCAGGCCATTGCCGACATGGTGGTGCGTGGCGCGCCGGCGATTGGCGTCACCGCGGCCTATGGTGTGGTGCTGGCCGCCAGGGATGCCTGGCGACAGGCGGGACAGGGCTGGAAAGCGGCCATAGAGGATGATCTGGCCGCTTTGCTCGCGGCGCGCCCGACGGCGGTGAATCTCGGCTGGGCCGTCGAGCGCATGAAAAGGCTGATCGGGACCATGGCGGACGAGCGCGAGCCGGGGGCCGTGCTCCTGGCCGAAGCGCGTAGCATTCATGATGAAGATATTGCCGCCAACCGCAGTCTGGGGGATCTGGGGGCGTCTCTCATAGACAGCGCAACTTCGGTCATTACCCATTGCAACGCCGGCGCCCTGGCCACCGGGGGATATGGCACCGCCCTGGGGGTGATACGCAGCGCCTGGAACAGCGGCAAGCTGGAACGGGTCTATGCGGACGAAACCCGTCCCTGGCTCCAGGGCAGTCGTTTGACCGCCTGGGAGCTGGTGCATGAAGGCATTCCCGTTTCCCTGCTGGCGGACGGCGCGGCTGCGGCCCGCATGGCGGCCGGTGGTATCGGCTGGGTGATCGTGGGTTCGGATCGCATTGCCGCGAATGGTGATGTGGCGAACAAGATCGGTACCTATTCCCTGGCGCTGGCGGCCAGGGCTCATGGCGTAAAGGTCATGGTGGCTGCACCCACCTCCACCATTGACATGGACTGTCCCAGCGGGCCGGATATCCCCATTGAAAGCCGTGAACCGGATGAGCTGCTGTCCTGTGGCGGCAAGCGGGTGGCGAGCATGGGGGCGGAGGCCTGGAACCCGGTGTTCGACGTTACTCCGGCGGAACTGGTGGATGCCATTGTTACCGAAAAAGGCATTGTTTTGTCGCCCGACAAGGGCAAGCTCGCCGAGCACATGGCCTGATGTGGTGCTGTTTTCCTGCCAGACAGAAAAAACCTGCCTGAATACATGAGCTGATGCCCTCTGAGCCTCTCATCGGCGATTTACGGCTTTTCTCTTCTGACCTGCATCCCGGGTGAGGATTTGTGCTAAAATTCCGCTCCTGATTGCATTACGCGGAAATCGCCAGTTCAGATGACAGAATTCGCCAAGGAAGTCCTTCCGGTCAATCTCGAAGACGAGATGCAACATTCCTACCTGGATTACGCCATGAGCGTTATCGTGGGCAGGGCCTTGCCGGATGTCAGGGACGGGCTCAAACCCGTACATCGCCGGGTGCTCTTCGCCATGAGTGTGCTGGGCAATGACTGGAACAAGCCCTACAAGAAGTCCGCCCGGGTGGTGGGCGACGTCATCGGTAAATATCATCCTCATGGGGATACTGCCGTATATGACACCATCGTGCGCATGGCCCAGCCTTTTTCCCTGCGCTACATGCTCATCGATGGTCAGGGCAACTTTGGTTCTGTAGATGGAGATTCTCCCGCCGCCATGCGTTACACCGAAGTGCGCATGTCCCGAATCGCCCATGAGCTGCTGGCGGACATCGACAAGGAAACCGTCGAGTTCATTCCCAACTATGACGAATCCGAATCCGAGCCGGCGGTGCTGCCGGCCAAGATTCCCAATCTGCTCATCAACGGATCTTCCGGCATTGCGGTGGGCATGGCCACCAATATACCGCCCCACAACCTGACGGAAGTGGTGGATGCTTGCGTGGCGCTCATCGACAATGAGCAGATTTCCATCGAAGAGCTGATGCAATATGTGCCGGGACCGGATTTTCCCACTGCCGGCATCATCAATGGCGCCAAGGGCATCCGCGATGCCTATCGCACCGGACGTGGCAAGATCTATGTGCGCGCCCGCACTCACTTCGAGGACATGGACAACGGCAAGCAGCGCCTGGTGGTCACCGAGTTGCCTTATCAGGTGAACAAGGCGCGGCTCATGGAAAAGATTGCCGAACTGGTCAAGGAAAAGAAGGTGGAAGGCATCACCGAGATGCGCGACGAGTCCGACAAGGACGGCATGCGCATGGTCATCGAGCTGCGCAAGGGAGAAGTTGGCGAGGTGGTGCTCAACAACCTGTTCCAGCATACCCAGATGCAGAGTGTCTTCGGCATCAACGTGGTGGCCCTGGTGGACAGCCAGCCACGTACCTTGAACCTGAAGCAACTGCTGGAATATTTCGTGCGCCACCGGCGCGAGGTGGTGACCCGGCGCACTATCTTCGACTTGCGCAAGGCCCGCGCCAGGGCGCATATTCTCGAAGGCCTGGCCGTGGCTCTGGCAAACATCGACGAAGTCATTGCCCTGATCAAGGCTGCGCCCAACCCGGCTACGGCGAAAAAGGAATTGTGCGCGCGCCTGTGGAAATCCGGCACTCTGGAAGACATGCTTTCCCGCGCCGGCGCGGACGCCTCCCGTCCGGACGATCTGCCGGAGGGCTTTGGGCTTACGCCGGACGGTTATCGCCTGACCGAAACCCAGGCCCAGGCCATTCTGGACCTGCGCCTGCAAAAGCTCACCGGGCTGGAGCAGGACAAGATCATCAGCGAGTTCCAGGAACTGCTGGACAAAATCGCGGATCTGCTGGATATCCTTTCCAGCTCGGATCGCCTGATGAATGTGATCAAGGATGAACTGCTGGCGATCCGTGAACAATTTGGCGATGAGCGCCGCACGGAGATCATCGCCGATCGTCTCGACCTCACTCTGGAAGATCTGATCACCGAGGAAGATGTGGTGGTTACCCTGTCTCACCAGGGCTATGCCAAGGCCCAGTCCCTGGACACCTACCAGGCCCAGCGCCGGGGAGGGCGGGGCAAGACTGCCACCACGACCAAGGATGAGGATTTCGTGGACAAGCTGTTCGTTGCCAGCACCCACGACACCATTTTGTGTTTTTCCAGCGCCGGCAAGGTGTACTGGCTCAAGGTCTATGAATTGCCTCAGGCAGGACGCAATGCCCGGGGCAAGCCCATGGTCAATCTGTTGCCCCTGGAAGAGAACGAGCGCATTAGTGCGGTGTTGCCCATCCGTGAATACGAAGAAAACAAATATGTCTTCATGGCCACCGAGCAGGGCACGGTGAAAAAGACGTCCCTGAAGGATTTCTCCCGTCCCCGGGCCAGCGGCATCATCGCCGTGGATCTGCGCGAGGGCGACCAGCTCATTGGCGTGGATATTACCGATGGCGAGCGTGACATCATGTTGTTCAGCAGCGCCGGCAAGGCGGTGCGCTTCAAGGAGGAAGCTGTCCGGGCCATGGGCCGGACGGCCACCGGCGTGCGCGGTATTCGTCTGGATGAAGGCCAGCGGGTGATTTCCCTGGTGGTCGCCGATGAAGGCGATATCCTCAGCGTCTGCGAAAACGGCTACGGCAAGCGTACCGCCATTGACCAGTTCCCGACCAAGGGGCGTGGCACCAAGGGGCTGATTTCCATACGCACTTCCGAACGCAATGGCGACCAGATCGGCGCCATCCTGGTGGATGAGGATGACGAGATCATGCTCATTACCGATGGTGGCACCCTGGTGCGCACCCGTGTTTCCGATGTATCGCGCATGGGGCGTGACGCCCAGGGCGTGAAAATGATCGCCCTGAGCAAGAAGGAAAAACTCATTGGTATTGCGCGCATCGAAATGCTCGAAGGTGAAGAGGAAGATGAAGACGACAGTTCTTCGTAGCACCGGTTTATTTTGTCGCATCCCGCCAAGGAGGGTTTGATTTTTTCAGGCATTCCCGTGGCACAGGCTGCTTCTGATACCACCGCACCCGGGATTGTAATGTAGTAACCAAAACAGGAAACCCACAATGTCACGAATCTATAATTTCAGCGCTGGCCCCGCCACGCTGCCCGAAGAGGTATTGAAACAGGCCCAGGATGAACTGCTGGACTGGCACGGTGCCGGCATGTCAGTGATGGAGATGAGTCATCGCGGCAAGGAGTTCATGAGCATTGCCGCCCAGGCGGAAGCGGATTTGCGTGAGGTGATGGGGATTCCCGACAATTATAAAGTGCTGTTCCTCCAGGGCGGCGCTTCCAGCCAGTTCGCCATGGTGCCCTTGAATCTCATGGCACGCACCGGAAAAGCCGATTATATCAACACCGGGAGTTGGTCGAAGAAAGCCATTGCCGAGGCAAAACGCTATGGCGAGGTCAATGTCGTTGCCGATACATCGGCAGATTTCAAGGCTCCGGAGGAATCGGATCTGAGTTTTTCTGCGGATGCCGCTTATGTGCATTACACCCCCAACGAAACCATTCAGGGGGTGGAATTTCCCTATATTCCCGATACTGGAGATATCCCTCTGGTAGCGGACATGTCTTCCACGATCCTGTCCCGGCCTGTTGACGTATCGAAGTTCGGTATCATCTATGCCGGCGCGCAGAAGAATGTAGGGCCTGCCGGCCTGACCCTGGTCATCATCCGTGAAGATCTCATCGGCCATGCACCGGATTCCTGTCCCGCCATGCTCGACTATCAGATTCACGCCGATGCCGGCTCCATGTACAACACGCCGCCTACCTATGCCTGGTATCTGGCAGGGCTGGTGTTCCAGTGGCTGAAGAACAATGGCGGCCTGGAGACCATGGCAGTAATCAACGAGCGCAAGGCGGAGGAATTGTATGGCGTGATCGATGCCTCTGATTTCTACGCCAATCCTGTGGCTCCGGAGTGTCGTTCCTGGATGAATGTGCCCTTCACCCTGGCGAATGCCGATCTGGACGGAAAGTTTCTTGAAGAAGCCGCAGCCCGGGGACTGAAAACCCTCAAGGGGCACCGTTCCGTTGGTGGCATGCGCGCCAGTATCTACAACGCCATGCCGGAAGAAGGCGTGCAGGCGCTGATCGCCTTCATGCGGGATTTCGAACAGGCCAACGCTTGAGCAGGACAGATATGATGTACAAGATTCTCACTTTGAACAATATCTCCGCCGCGGGTCTGGATCGTCTGCCCCGTGAGCGCTATGAAGTGGCTTCGGAAATTGCCCATCCGGATGCCATCCTGCTGCGTTCCTACAAGATGCATGACATGGACATACCGGATACCGTACAGGCGATTGGTCGTGCTGGTGCGGGCGTGAACAACATCCCCGTGGACAAGATGACGGAGAAAGGCATTCCCGTGTTCAACGCGCCGGGAGCCAACTCCAATGCGGTCAAGGAACTGGTCGTCGCCGGCATGCTCATGGCTGCGCGCAACATCGGTCCCGCCTGGAAATTCGCCACCTCACTGGAAGGCGAGGATGCGGAAATCACCAAGGCGGTGGAAGCAGGCAAGAAGAATTTTGTCGGTTTTGAACTGCCCGGGCGGACGCTGGGTGTGGTGGGCCTGGGAGCCATCGGCGTAAGGATCTGCAATGCCGCCCATGACCTGGGTATGAAAGTGGTCGGTTTCGATCCTTCCATCACCGTGAAATCCGCCTGGAAACTCAAGGCCGATGTGGAGCAGGCGCTTTCCATCGATGATCTGTTGTCCCGCTCCGACTTTGTCACTTTCCATGTGCCATTGACGGAGCAAACGGCGAACATGATCAATGAAGAGCGCATCCGGCTGATGCCGGACAATGCCATCGTGCTCAATTTTGCCCGCAACGGCATTGTCGATGATCAAGCCGTGGTCAGGGCGCTGGATGATGGCAAGCTGTATGCCTATGTGTGTGATTTTCCCAGTAACCTGCTCAAGGATCATCCGCGTTGCCTGACCCTGCCGCATCTGGGGGCTTCCACCCGCGAGGCGGAAGAGAACTGTGCCATCATGGTGGCGGACGAGATCCGTGCCTGGCTGGAAGACGGCAATATCAGCAATTCGGTAAACTTTCCGGAAATCAACATGCCCCATGGCGACAATCCGCGCCTGGTGGTGGTGAACAGCAACGTGCCCAACATGCTGGGTCAGATCTCCACGGATCTCGCTGCGGCCGGCATGAACATCGTGGACATGTTGAACAAATCCCGTGGCGATATCGCCGTTACTCTTATCGATCTGGAATCCCAGCCGGAACAGGCGGTAATGGACAAGATTGGCAGCGTGGAGGGTGTGTTGTCCGTGCGTTGCCTGAGCTGCAAGAAATAGGGCATCATTGGTTCGTTATGAACGAAGCCGAAAAACTCAATGCCATCCGTGAGCGTATCGACAGCATCGATGAACAGATCCAGGATCTGATCAATGCCCGCGCGCAAGCGGCGGCTGAAGTAGCCCACATCAAGCAGCAAAGTGATGGCGAAGTGGTTTTCTATCGCCCCGAGCGCGAGGCTCAGGTATTGCGCATGGTCAAGGAGCGCAACCGCGGGCCGCTGGATGCAGAGGAAATGGCACGACTGTTTCGGGAGATCATGTCTGCCTGCCTGGCGCTGGAGTATCCCCTCAACATTGCCTTTCTCGGTCCGGAAGGCACTTTCACCCAGGCGGCTGCGCTCAAGCATTTCGGTCATTCGGTCACCACTACCCCGCTGGGTTCCATCTCCGACGTGTTTCAGGAAGTCGAGGCGGGGAATTGTCAGTATGGCGTGGTTCCGGTGGAGAACTCCACGGAAGGGGTCATCAGTCATACCCTGGACATGTTTTTCAGCTCGCCACTGAAGATCTGTGGCGAGGTTACCTTGCGCATCCACCACAATCTGTTGTCCAACGCCGCGTCACTGGAGGGTATCGAAAAACTCTATTCTCACCAGCAATCCCTGGCCCAGTGCCGGGGTTGGCTGGACCGGCATCTGCCCAAGGTGGAGCGTATTGCCGTGGGCAGCAATGCGGAAGCGGCCGCCATTGCCCGGGAAGATTCCCGAGCCGCGGCCATTGCCAGCGAGACGGCGGGAGAAATCTATAATCTTGGTGTGCTGGCGCACAATATCGAGGACGAACCGGGCAACACAACCCGTTTTCTCATTATCGGACAGCAGGAAGTGCCACCATCCGGCGAAGACAAGACCAGCCTGCTCATTTCTACCAAGAACGAGGCAGGCGGGCTGCACCGCCTGCTGGAGCCTCTGGCGCAACACGGGGTAAGCATGACCCGCATCGAATCCCGTCCTTCACGTCGTGGCATGTGGGACTATGTGTTTTTCATCGACATTGATGGACATAAAGATCAGCCCCATGTTTCCAGAGCATTGAAAGCCCTGGAGCAACGTGCTGGTGTGTACAAGGTTTTGGGCTCTTATCCGAAAGCGGTTTTATAACCGCTATGCTCAGAATTCCAGAATCAACCCCAGCCTGAAATACGGACTTATTTCTACACGAATATGGTTAGGGACTTTTTGCCCATCTTCATAATCAAGACGATTGTAGCCCACACCAGCGCTCAACAGAGTGCGGCTTGCGGCACTTTCCCACAAGCTGTATTTTGCGTTGATATCCAGCGTCCACACTTCCGGTGTATTGGGTAATGGAATTGGTGCAAACAGCCGACTGTCCAGAGTGAATCGGTCATTGATACGCCAGGTCATTGCGGCACCAATTCGATACCCTAGCTTGGAATATGCTCTGTCTGCCTTGGCAGTATGGCTTTTCAACTGATAATCAAAATCAAACCACACCAACCCCCCACCGGCGGAGAGGCTGATGTTCTCATTGGTACGGTTTAGAGCGTACAGATAATTGATACGATACCAGTCAGTTTGTATGTCAGCATTCACCTGAGTTCCCGCCGGAAAAAACTTTTTCTGACTGACAAGGTCTTTTCTTATGACAGATTTGCCAGATTGACGCTGCCATTGTCCCCCGATTTCAAACTGGTGCCCCTCCATATTGAACATCGCATAGGCATCAAGCGCCGTTTGCCGATCAAAATCCAGCTCATCAAATGTTGGGCGGCTGCGACTGGTTGTACCCGGCTCTCCACCAGCAGGGGTTTGCACAAAACCATCCAGAGAGCCGTTAATATAGGTAATACCCATCGTATATGGGAAAGGGGCGCCACTCGGTTGAGCGTGAATACTCGTAGTCCACAACCATGGGAGCATCAACAGGAATCGGCGAAATTGGTTCATAATGCTTTCCCCAGATACATGACAATCAAAAATAAAAGATACACCAAGAAACTGAACTGACAAGGACATACGGCACATACCACAGCAGGCCCTGATCGTATTCTGCAGGTGTAGATCCAGTCATCAATCTGGATGATACGGCAAATTTGGCTATTGCATAAGAAACTGGCTCCTTGATATGTCAAGTGGTGTTCAGCATGGAAGTTGTTGGCGCCGTCCCTGGCGGGCATTTTTCTGTCAGGCAACCAATGCCTGGAAGGATAGTCCGCCATCACCATAATCAGCGAAGGAGATACTGAAATCTGCCGTAGCCGGCGGTTTTTGTACCAGTTCCTGCACTTCCTGCGGCAATTCCTCTGGGGATTGGTAGAGGTTGAGCAGACGCAGGTGGGGACTATCGCTGTTCATCAGCAGCCGGGAACAGATATTCATGATTTCATGCACGTTGCCGATCATGATTTCCGAAAAATCACCGTTCTGGGCGCATTCCTTTGCTGTTCCCAGAGGAATCTTGGTCAGGGATGCGCCGGCAAAGGCGGTGAAATTGTAATCCATGGCGCACGTGGCCACGGGCGCATTCTCGTCATCCACATAAAGCGCCACCACGGACTGGCTGCCAGGTGCTGCGGTCACGGGGTCTCCAGGGCTGGCTTTGAGGTCATTGCCATACATCATTGCCAGCATCTGCTGCAGTTCAATGGGCTTGGGCAAGGGGATACCGGACATGTTTGTTCTCCTAGTTGATGTAAGGGGACAGTTTGTCCTGAAAGGATTCCGGGGTGAAAGGTTTGGCGATGAGGAAATTCGCGCCCAGTTCGGCGGCACGCTCGCGCATTTCTTCCGAGGCTTCCGTGGTCACGAAACCGAATTTTGGCTTGATGCCTTCATCCTTCAGGGTTTCCAGAAGTTCGGGGCCGGTCATGTTGGGCATGTTCCAGTCACACAATACCAGGTCAGGTTGTTCCTGCCTGATGGCCTCCAGCGCCTTGGCGCCATCGGCTGCCTGGGTTATATCGTGTCCGCCGTATCCGGCTTCACGCAGGGTTTTCATGACGATGAGGCGCATTGCCAGGCTGTCGTCTACTACCATGATATTCATCTTGTTCTCCATAGTGGTTGATTAGGGAATATTTGCCGCCGAAGCGGTCTTGAGTCGTTCCAGGGCGGATAGCGTCCGGGAGGGACGTCCGCGAGAGGCTTGCATGTAGACAAGCGCAGAAGGAATTTTGTCCAGGGATAAAACCTGTTCCGCGGCGTCGATTTTGACTGCAGCGCCGGGCATGCCCCATACGATGCTGCTTTCCTTGTCCTGGGCGATGGTTCTGGCGCCTGCCTGGCGCATTTCCAGCAGCGAGGCAGCGCCATCGTCACCCATGCCCGTAAGAATCACGCCGGTGGCGTTTTTTCCGGCTGTCTGAGCCACGGAGCGAAACAGCACGTCTACGGAGGGCTTGTGCCGGTTGACCCGGGGGCCATCGCTGAGCCTGCAGTAATAGCCCTGGGTGTCCCTGGCTACCAGCAGATGCATGGCTCCAGGCGCGATATAGACATTGCCCGTCTCGATTCGCTGGCCATCCTGCGCCTCATGCACCCGGGGACGAGCAAGACGATTCATCCGTTGCGCGAAAGCGGTGCTGAACCCCGGAGGAATATGCTGGGTGATAACAATAGGAGGCATGTTGTCCGGCAGTTCCACCAGTACGTCCCGGATGGCCTCGGTGCCGCCAGTGGAAGCGCCAATGGCGATCAGCGGCGGACTGATGGTGGCAGGAGACTTGCGTCCTGCCGGGATGATGGCGTCTACGGTCTTCTTTTCTTCTACGGACAAGGGTGAAACGCGGTGTTTGTGGCCCGCCATGCGGAGGTTTGCCCGGGCGGCGATCTTTATCTTGTCGATAATTTCCTGGGCTACGCTTTCCAGAGATCCGCTCATGTCCCCGCCGGGTTTGGCGACGAAGTCGATGGCGCCCAGCTCCAGGGCGCGCAGGGTTGCCTCGGCTCCCTTTTGCGTAAGCGAGGAAACCATGACTACTGGCAGAGGATGCAGGCGCATGAGATTGCCAAGGAAAGTGATGCCATCCATCCTGGGCATTTCTACATCCAGGGTCAGTACGTCCGGATGCAGTTTCTTGATCTTTTCCCGGGCGATATAGGCGTCGGCAGCTGTACCCACCACCTGAATTTGCGCATCCTGCTGGAGAATGTGTTTCAGCAGGTTTCGTACCAGTGCGGAGTCGTCGATTATCAGAACGCGTATGCTCATGGCTTGTTTGCTCCCGGCTCGGGTCAATGGCTCCTGCGGTAGATGGATTGTCCGATAAGGGAAAAACGGTCAGTCAGATCCATCGGACTTTCCGAGTGGCCAATAAACAGATGTCCCTTTTGGGTCAGTATGTCGGCGAAGCGGTCAAACATTTTCTTCTGGGTTGACTTGTCGAAATAAATGAGAACATTGCGGCAGAAGATCAGATCGAAAGGGCCTTTCATGGGCCAGCTCTGCATGAGGTTCAGTTTGCGGTAGGCAATCAGTTCCTGAAGTTGTGGGCGTACCTTGACTTTTCCCTGGTTGGAACCTGATCCCTTGTAGAACCAGCGTTGTAAACGACTTCCGAGAACCTTGCTGACATTCTTCTGTTCATAGATGCCGGCGCTGGCTCTGGCCAGCACATCTGAATCCAGGTCGGTTGCCAGAATACGTACGTCCCAGTTGTGAATATCAGGAATGTTTTCTTGCAGGGTGATGGCCAGCGTGTAGGGCTCCTCGCCGCTGGAGCAGCCAGCGGACCATATTCTGATTCGTCGGCTTTCCCGGTTTTTCTTCAGCAGTTCCGGTATCAGGGTCTTGGCCAGATAATCGAAATGATGTGCTTCGCGGTAGAAGGCAGTAAGGTTGGTGGTCACCGCGTTGGTAAAGGCTTCGAGTTCGTCGCCGCGTCCGTCCTCTATGAGACGGCAATAGGCGCCAAAGCTGTGCAGTCCCAATGCGCGCAGTCGTCGTGACAACCGACCATAGATCAGATCCCGCCGGTTGTCCGCCATGCGAATGCCGGTATGCCGATATACCAGTTCCCGAAGTCGTTCGAAATCCCCATCGGTGAACTCGAATCCCTGTTGAAGCGATTTTTCCGCTGTGTTTCTCATTGGTCTGTATCATCGAGTGACAATTCTTCGACCGTGCCCAGCAAAATCGCCGCTTCTTTCAGAGCATTGCTTGGTTGTCGCCACTGGCAGGAAAGTCCCTTTTGTCTGGCCGAGCGCACGGTCGCGAGCAGCAGTTGCATGGCGGCGGCATGAACAGTGTTCACGGCGCTGCCGTCCAGTATCAGCGACGAACCGGACTCGATTGCGGCGCCGATCTCCCGAGCCAGGCGGGGCAGGTCGTCAAGATCCAGGTGCTGGTTCAGGGTGATATGCTGTTCGCTGCCGGTCATGGTCAGAACTCTTCCCAGACATCGTCTGCGCCCACGGCTTGCAACCTGGGCCGGGCCTGGGATTCTTTCACGGGATGGTCTCGATCAGGCGTGGACGTGGTTTCGTTGGCGGTCTCTCTTTCCAGATCCTCGAGCAGGGAAACAATCTGATCCGAGTAGCGTTCAACGCGGTTGTAGACGGATTCCGCCTTGTTGTTGTCACCTGCTTGCTTTGCCCTGATGACCTGCCTGATGAGGGTATGCATCTCAGCGTGAACTTTTTCCAGTTCCTGCATCTTGCTCATGCTCCCATGCCGTGCCATTCCTGTGCTGTACAGCCATTTGCCCAGATCACAGTCATGATGGGATACCGCTTCATCTTCGTTCATGCGCTCCTCGCCGTCGAGGAAGGCGCGCAAGCGGGTTTTCCACAATTTATGCTTGGTGCGCGCATTGGCGAAATCCAGCTCCGAAGACACCTGGGCGCCGGACCAGGGGCGATCGGCGGAACGGCGTTCTGTCCCATCCCAGCTGGCGCTGCCATCGGTCTTGAAGAAGGAAATCAGCTCGCCCAGTTCTTTGGCCTGCTCATCCATCATCTGACTGGTCTGTGCGGCTTCTTCCACCAGAGTGGCGTTCTGCTGGGTGACTTCATCCATTTGTGATACGGCCTGATTGACCTGGTCGATTCCCGCATATTGTTCGGAACTGGCGGCGGCGATCTCGGCGATGAAGTCATTCACTTTCTTTACTGAAGTGACAATCTCTTCCAGAGTTTTTCCGGATTGATCCACCAGCTCGGAGCCTTCTTCGACCTTGTTTACGCTGTCTTCGATTAGCTCCTTGATTTCCTTGGCGGCGGTAGCGCTGCGCTGCGCAAGATTGCGTACCTCGGTGGCGACCACGGCAAATCCTCGGCCCTGTTCACCCGCCCGGGCGGCTTCCACCGCGGCGTTCAGGGCAAGCAGATTTGTCTGGAAAGCGATATCGTCGATGACACTGATGATGGCGGCAATCTTCTTGCTGGATGCTGTAATCTTCTCCATGGCGGCAATGGTGTTCTGCACCACAGTGCCACCATCGAGCGCCTGATCCAGGGTGATGCTGGACAGCTCGCTGGCCTTGCGCGAGTTATCGGCATTCTGGCGCACGGTGGAGGTAATCTCCTCCATGCTGGATGCGGTTTCTTCCAGATTGGATGCTTGCAACTCGGTGCGGCGCGCCAGATCGGTATTGCCTTCCGCGATCTCCTGAGAAGCGTGTTCCACGGCATCGGCACTGTTGCGAATGCTGCCGATGACGCGGGTGAGGTTGGCAATGGTGGTGTTTACATCATCCTTGAGGCGGGCAAAGGAGCCTTCGTAATCGGTGCTGATGGATTGGTTGAGTTCCCCACGAGCCAGGGCGCCGAGCACGCTGGCGGTGTCATTGATGACCTGCTCGAGAATTTGCATCAGATCATTCACGCCACGACCCAGGGTGCGATAGAAGCCTTCCTTGCCATCCAGACTTACGCGTTCGGTAAGATTGCCAATGAGGGCATTGTCCACAATGCTCTGGATTTCGTGCTCCACTGCGACTTCGCTGGTGCGATCCAGCCATTCGACCACGGTACCCAGCCGCTCGTCCTGATCATTGACAATCGGATTTGCAGTGAGGCGCAATGAGCGCCCGCCAAGCTGGATGTCCGTGGTGAAGGAATTCTGCAGTCTTTCCATCATGGCGCGTTGATGGCCCGGATTCTTGTGGAATATATCGACGTTGGCTCCCATGAGTTTGCTGCTGTCGAATTCCGGCAGTTGCTTGCGAATATCTTCTTCGGCATTGCACATCATCTCCTTGACGGCTTCGTTGAGATAGATGATGTTCAGATCCTGATCGGCGATCATTACGTTGGCGTTTACGCTGTTCAATGCTTCCTGTACCCGGCTCAGTGAGTTGGCCTGCTGGCGAATCTCGTTCACCTCGTAGCCCAGACGGATCTGTGCCGACTGGATGTTTTGCAGAAGCTTGCCCAGATCGTCGTCGCGCCGGGTTTCCACCCATTGGAAATACTCGCCGTTGGCGATATCCTGCATGGCGGATATGGCCTGGCAAACGGGACGTCGAATATAGTTCTTGAGGGCATGGGTGGCGCCAGCGAAGAACAGCGCCATCACGCCAATGACGGCGCCCAGTGTATAGAGGTCGGTACCCTGATAGGCCAGCCCGGCAATGCCTATCATGGTGAGTACCGACACAAGCTGAAGCAGACTCAGATACCGGGAAGTTCCCAGATTGCCCAGATACTGCCTGATGCGTTGGAATCCGGTTGGCTGCAGGGATGCTTCGCCGGCACGCAGTTTCTGGTACAGCGCCTCCGCCTGCTCGATTTCCTTGCGGCTGGGCTTGGTGCGTACCGACATGTAGCCGGTTACCTGTCCATGCTCACGGATAGGGGTGACGTTTGCCTTTACCCAGTAGTAATCACCGTTCTTGCAGCGGTTCTTGACCATGCCGATCCAGGGCTTGTCCGCCTTGATGGTACGCCAAAGATCCTCGAATGCCTCGGGAGGCATGTCCGGGTGACGCACCATATTATGGTTTCTTCCCACCAGCTCTTCCGTGGTGAATCCGCTGATTTCGATGAAATCCCGGTTGATGGAGCGGATGATGCCTTTGCGGTCGGTGGTGGAAACGATGAACTGGCCATCTTTCATCACGACTTCATGGTCTGTTACTGGCTCATTGATTTTCATGCTGTTGTTCTCCGTGGAGCTGATAGGTGTTTATCGGTCAGGCGGCGTTCTGTTCATCCGGCAGGCCCAGTACGCCGTTGATCAGCAGCTCATCCACATCCAGGATGATGATCATGCGTTCTTCCATGGTGGCCAGGCCGGCAACGGCCGGCCGGTCGGCGGCGTCCCCGATTTGTGGCGCGGGTTGAATGTCCGCGCCATTGATGTTGTGTACCTCGGATACGGCATCCACCACGACACCCATGGTGCGCTGATTGCCTTTTCCGTCGTGTGCCTTGACCACGATGATGACGGTGGTAGGGCCGGGAGCTGCGGAAGTCAGATGGAAATGGCTGCGCAGTTCGACAATGGGAACCACGGTACCGCGCAGATTGATGACGCCGAGAATGGAAGCCGGCGTATTGGGCATGGGGGTGACTTCACTCCAGCCCCGGATTTCCTGAACCTTGAGAATATTGATGCCATATTCCTCGCCTGCAAGGCAGAAGGTCAGGTATTGCTCCGTGTTCTGTTCGGTTTGCGCATCCTTTTCGGTTTGCAGTGCTGCATTGTTGTTCATGAACTCTTTGCCCTCATTTACGATGTGGCAGCCAGTGCCGCCGGTTGCTGTCCTGTTCGGTGAAAGAGATGAATGAGGCCGGGAATATCCAGTATCAGGGCGACCCTGCCATCTCCCAGTATGGTGGCGCCGGAGATACCTTCGAGTTGCTGATAGTTTGATTCCAGGCTTTTGATCACCACCTGTTGCTGGCCTTGCAGCTTGTCCACAAACAGGCCGGCATGTTGTCCTTCGGCTTCCACGACCACCAGCAGTCCCTGTTCAAGATCATCGGTGCCGGCATCATTGCCCAACAGCTGGTTGAGGCGGATGATGGGGATGTACTGGTTGCGAAATCGGTACAGTTCCGTGGAACCGGTGATGCTTTTGAGATTCTCTTGCCGAATCTGCAATGACTCCACTATGGAAATCAGGGGCAGGATGTAGGTGTCTTCGCCGATGCTGGCCAGTTGGCCATCGAGGATCGCCAGAGTGAGAGGCAGGCGGATGATCACGGTACTGCCCTGGCCCTCATGAGACTGAATGCTCACGGTTCCTCCCAGATCGTTGATGTTGCGCTTCACCACGTCCATGCCCACGCCCCGGCCGGAGAGGTCGCTGACTTTGTCCGCAGTAGAGAAGCCGGGCTGGAATATGAGATTGTCGATGCGTTCATCAGAGAGCTCGTCTTTGTCGCTCACCAGTCCTTTTTCCATGGCTTTTTTCAGGATCTTGTGACGGTCCAGGCCTGCGCCGTCGTCGCTGATTCGGATCACGATGTTGCCGCTTTCATGCTGGGCGCTGAGTTCCAGCCGTCCTTGTTCAGGCTTGCCTGCGGCCAGGCGGGTTTCCGGTGTCTCAAGGCCATGATCCAGGGAATTGCGCACCAGATGCACCAGGGGGTCGCCGATTTTTTCCAGCACCGTCTTGTCGACTTCCGTCTGTTCGCCACTGAGTACAAGATTTACTTTCTTGCCCATCTTGTTGCACAGGTCGCGCACCAGACGCGGAAAACGATTGAAGGCCATGCTGATTGGCAGCATGCGAATCTGCAGCATGTTTTCCTGCAGTTCGCGAGTATTGCGCTCCAGTTGCGCCAGGCCATTGAGAAGCGCTTCTGATTCCGATCCGCCCCGTCGCATGAGGTGCAATCCCGCCTGATTGAGCATGGACTGGGTGATCACCAGTTCCCCGACCAGATTGATGAGCAGGTCTACCTTGTCTATGGATACCCGGATGGAACTGCTCTCGCGGTTTGCCTGGGGCTTTGTGTCCTGTACTGAGGTTTTGTTTGCAGCGGGTTCTTTCGCGGAAGAAACGGGGGCGGTATCGTTGTGAATTTCCGCGGCTGTGCCGGCGTGGATTTCTGGCACCTGATCATCGGCGGGAGAGGTCAGTTTGTGAATGTCCAGTTTGCAGTTGTCTCCAACCCAGCTGAAGTTTTCCCGGATCTTTTCCTCCGTAAGCGTTCCCTTCAGGGTAATATCCCAGCTCAGGTAACAATTCAGCGGATCGAATTCCGCCAGAGAGGGCAGTTTTTCAGTCTCGGTGTATGCCTGCAAGTCCCCCAGTTCGGCCAGGGCTTCAAAGATGCGTAGCGGATCATTGCCTTCACGGAACACTCCGGAATGGGGTGCGAAACGAATCGTCCAGATATCTTGTTCTTTGGTTGCTGCTGGTTCCTTTGCCGGATTGGACGTGGATTTATCCCCGGTTGGCGGGGCCAATGCCGCCTGCAATGCATTTTTCAATGCCGTGACCCGTTCTTCATCAGGGGTTTCGTCGGTCTTCAGCCCTTCCACCATTTCTTTCAGAATATCCACGGAAGCGAGAAGCAGATCGACAGTTTTCCTGTCTACCTGGCGGCTGCCGTTACGCAGCTCATCCAGGAGGGTTTCCATGACATGGGTGAATCCGGAAACATGCTCAAAGCCGAATGCGGCGCTCCCGCCCTTGATGGAATGGGCGGCGCGGAAAATGGTGTTTATTTCTTCGAGATCGGTTCCGGCGTCCAGATTCAGCAGTCCGGACTCCATGACCTCCAGACCCTCGAAACACTCTTCGAGGAAGACATCGAGAAATTCTGACAGATCCATGGACATAGAAATACTGTTACCGAGTTGCCAGCGATGTGGCTGTTTTTCTGGTTACGCTGGTTATCGGCGATACGGCAAAGAACTTAACCGGTTGTTGTAAAACGCTGTTTTTCCAGCCTGTGTGTAGGCCATCCTTGTGACACGCACGGATCTCGCGTGGAAAACAGGAGGTTTTGGTTCTTTAATGGGAAGCGCTAAAAATTCCTTCCATGGAATTTTTCTCTTTGCTCACATTTTCAATCACTTGTGGTGACCGAAAATGGCGGAACATCCCTGCGCTACTCGGGCATCTCGATTTTTCGAGAAGCCCTTTTCCTCTGCTCAGCAGAGGACGAGCTTTCGGGGTAGAATATGCAGCCTGAATTCTGCCTGTCTTTCGGATTATGACCGATTTTTCATCTTTTACTGCTCCGGGCATCAATGCCCTGAACCCCTATGTGCCCGGGAAACCCATTGAGGAGCTGGAAAGGGAGCTGGGGCTTTCGGACACCATCAAGCTGGCTTCCAATGAAAACCCCCTGGGTCCGAGTCCCCTGGGACGGGAGGCGGCCGCGGCGGTGTTGGGAGAAAGCAATCTCTATCCTGATGACAGCGGTTTCCGGCTGAAGGCAAAGCTGGCGGCCAAAACCGGTTTGCAGCCCGATCAACTCGTACTGGGGGCCGGGTCTTCCGATGTCATCGATCTGGTGGCCAGAACCTTTTTGGCACCGGGCAGAAATGCGGTTTTTTCACGCTACAGTTTCGCCATGTACCCCATCTATACCACCGCAAGCGGCGCGGAATGCCGGGTGGCGGAAGCGCTTCCTCAGGATCATGAGGAAATGCCCTATGGTCATGATCTGGATGCAATGCTTGCCCTGGTGGATGAGAATACCCGGGTGGTGTTTATCGCCAATCCCAACAACCCTACCGGAACCTGGCTCAAACATGATGCCTTGCGCAGCTTTCTCCAGGCGTTGCCCCGGGATGTTGTAGTAGTGCTGGACGAAGCTTACACGGAATACGTCTGTGAGACGGATTTCCCCGATGGCGTGTCCTGGCTGGGGGATTTTCCCAACTTGATCGTGACCCGCACTTTTTCCAAGATCTATGGTCTGGCGGGTTTGCGCGTGGGTTATGGCATGGCAAATGCCGAACTGGTTGCGCTGATCAGCCGGGTGCGGCATCCCTTCAATGTGAGTCTGCCGGCGCTCGCCGCTGCGGAAGCGGCGCTGGATGATCTGGACTTTCTGGAAAAGAGCCGTGGCAACAATCAGCGTGGGCTGGCGCAACTGGTGAGTGCATTCGATGCCATGGGGCTGGCGCATATTCCTTCGGTGGGTAACTTCATTACCGTGGATCTGCGGCGCGATGGCGCTGATGTGTATGGCAAGCTGCTGGCCCGCGGTGTGATCGTGCGGCCGGTAGCCAACTATGATCTGCCGCATCATCTGCGGGTCAGTGTGGGAACCCGGGAACAGAACCGGCATTTTCTCGAAGTGTTGCAGCAGGTGCTGGCCTCATGAAGATCCGCAGGCTGGCCATTATCGGTGTGGGACTTATTGGCGGTTCCCTGGCGCGGGCGCTGCGCAGGGCCGGATCCGTGGAACAGATCGTCGGTTGTGGCCGGGGCCGGGAAAACCTGGAGAAGGCCCAGCAGTTGGGCGTTATCGACCGCTACACTCATGACATCGGTGAAGCGGTACAGGGTGCCGACATGGTCTTTCTGGCGACCCCGCTGGGTGCGATGAAATCCGCTTTTGCCGCCATGAAGGACCATCTTGCCGAAGATGCCGTGATTACCGACGGGGGCAGTTGCAAGGGCAGTGTGGTGAATGATGCACGGGAGGTATTTGGTGATGAGCTGTCCCGTCTGGTTCCAGGGCATCCCATTGCCGGAACGGAAAAAAACGGCGTGGAGGCTTCCTTTGCCGAACTTTATGAAAACCGCCGCGTGATTCTTACGCCGCTGGAGAACAACTCCGAGGAAAGCATAGCCCGGGTGCGGCGCATGTGGGAAGACTGCGGCGCCGAGGTCAGTGAAATGTCTGTCGAGCATCATGATGAAGTGCTGGCGGCCACTTCCCATCTGCCGCATATGCTCGCCTTTGGCTTGGTGGATACCCTGGCGCGGATGAAGGAAAACGACGAGATCTTCCGCTATGCCGCCGGCGGTTTTCGCGACTTCACCCGCATTGCTTCCAGCAATCCCGTCATGTGGCGGGATATCTGCGTGGCCAATGGTCCGGCGCTGAGCCGCATGCTGTCGGCTTTTGCCGAGGAAATGAATGATCTGGCGCAGACCATAGCCGCGGGAGATGGTGATCATCTGCTGGAAGTGTTTTCCCGCGCCAAGGAAGCCCGTGACCGATTCGTGGATGGCTTAAAAGGGTAAGGAACATGCCTAGAAGAATGACTGCAACTAAAGAAGGTACACATCAGGCCATGAAGAATACATCTTATGAAAGCATAGTCGTCAGTTGGCTGATGCAGGATGGATGGCAGGTGTTTCTCCCTTTGTTGGATAATGGACACCAGACGGATATTTTAATTTCAGATGGACCTAACTATCACCGGATTCAGGTGAAGACAGTGGAAGCTAAAGGAGACAATCATGTAATCGAAAATCGCTGGAAGGACAGCAATGTTGGAGTGGTGGTATTTTTTGCAAGGAATTCTAATTGGGGGTATGTAATGCCAGCCTTTTCCGAAAACAGGCGTCCTCTAAATGCTGAAGGGCATATTAAGTTTGAACAAAACAAGAAAGATTTTCTAAAGGCATTTCACAAACTATAAAGAAACAATAACAGTATGCGTTTTTTCCAAGAAGCACATTAATCATGTTTACATATCATCTCCGCCCCGGTGGCACTCTGCGCGGAAATCTGCGCGTTCCCGGTGACAAATCCATTTCCCACCGCTCCATCATGCTCGGTTCCCTGGCTGACGGGGTGACCCGTGTCAGCGGTTTCCTTGAAGGTGAAGACAGCCTGGCTACCCTGAATGCCTTCCGCGCCATGGGGGTGGAAATCGAGGGGCCGGATCAGGGCCAGGTTGTCATACATGGGGTCGGCATGCACGGCTTGAAAACCCCGAATGGCCCGTTGGATCTGGGAAATTCCGGTACTTCCATGCGCTTGTTGGCGGGGCTGCTCGCCGGACAGGGGCTGGATCTGGTCCTGTCCGGGGATGCTTCCCTGTCCGGGCGCCCCATGTGCCGGGTAACAGATCCCCTGGCCCTGATGGGTGCGCGGGTGGAAGCCACACAAGCGGGTACGGCGCCTTTGCATATTCGCCCGGTGTCCGGGCTGAAGGCCATCGATTACGCGCTTCCGGTGGCCAGCGCCCAGGTCAAATCCTGTGTATTGCTGGCTGGTTTGTATGCACAAGGGGAAACCTGTGTCACGGAACCGGCTCCGACCCGGGATCATACGGAGCGCATGCTTCAGGGATTTGGTTATGAAGTAAAGAAAGAGGGCTCCCGGATCTGTGTGCAGGGTGGGGGCCGGCTTGCCGCTTGTGATATCGATGTGCCAGCGGATATTTCCTCAGCGGCCTTTTTTCTGGTGGGAGCGAGTATTGCGCCGGGTTCGGATCTGGTTCTGGAGCATGTGGGCATGAATCCCACCCGTGACGGAATCATCACCATTCTGCGCCTCATGGGGGCGGATATCGAGGTGCGCAACCAACGCAATGTGGGTGGGGAGCCGGTAGCGGACCTGCGCGTGCGCCATGCGCCTCTGAAGGGAATTCGCATTCCCGAAGAGCAGGTGCCCCTGGCCATCGATGAGTTTCCCGCCCTGTTCGTGGCAGCCGCCTGCGCCGAAGGGGAAACCGTACTCACCGGGGCGGAAGAGCTGCGGGTCAAGGAGTCGGATCGTATCCAGGTCATGGCGGATGGCTTGCAGGCCCTGGGCGTGGATGCCCGGCCCACTCCGGATGGCATGGTGATTCGGGGAGGCCGCCTGCATGGCGGCGAGGTGGACAGCCATGGTGATCACCGTATTGCCATGTCCCTGGCCATGGCGGCGCTGCGCAGTGATGGAGATATCCGTATTTCCGACTGCGCCAATGTGAATACTTCCTTCCCTGATTTTGTCGGGACAGCGGCGCGAGCCGGTCTGGATATCGGGGTTGCGCATGAATGAGAAAGCGATTCCGGTTTTGACCATCGACGGTCCCAGTGGCTCCGGCAAGGGCACGGTGGCGGCCCGGGTGGCAGAGGAGCTGGGCTGGCATGTTCTTGATTCCGGAGCGCTGTACCGTTTGACCGGGCTGGCGGCACGCAAGGCCGGGGTGGATTTCGCGGATCATGCGGCAGTGGCGGCCATTGCCCGGAATCTTCCGGCCCGTTTTGAGGGTGGTCGGGTTTTTCTTGGCGATGAAGAAGTCACCCTTGAGATCCGCAGCGAAACCGCGGGTAATGATGCCTCTAAGGTGGCTGCCATCCCCGAGGTGCGTGCTGCCTTGCTGGACTGGCAGCGTGGCTATGCGAAGCCTCCTGGCCTGGTTGCGGATGGGCGGGATATGGGAACCGTGGTTTTTCCGGAGGCGCAGGTGAAGATATTTCTCGATGCGAGCGCCGGGGAGCGGGCCAGGCGCCGGTATAAGCAGTTGAAGGACAAGGGAATTGATGTTAACCTAACCGGTCTCATTGCGGAAATAGAGGAGCGTGATCGGCGCGACCGTAACCGCAGTGTGGCGCCCCTGGCGCCGGCGGACGACGCCCTGCGCATCGATTCCACTTCCATGAATATCGACGAGGTGGTGAATTTGGTGCTGCAGGCTGTGTCCAGGGCGGGCAGTGGGCAAGCTGGCGGGAATGGCTGATTTTCCCGGTGGCGGCTGAATTTGGCGTTTCCTGCTCCCGGGCCTGGCTGGTCGGGAGCGGGAAGCATTTTTTTAACCTGAACCAAGTATGAAGCCCCTCGCGGGTTTTGCATGGGTGGCCTGCTCGACAGGTCGGAGTAATTCAACCAATGACTGAAAGTTTCGCGGATCTCCTCGAAGAGAGCTTTACCAATACCAACCTCAAGCCC
The DNA here is from genome assembly GCA_026985055.1 of Sedimenticola sp. Classification (GTDB taxonomy): domain Bacteria; phylum Pseudomonadota; class Gammaproteobacteria; order Chromatiales; family Chromatiaceae; genus Thiolapillus. Next base: position 29,282 of record JALSQZ010000226.1, read on the forward strand.
GGTGCCATCGTCATCGGCACTGTTGTCGGCATCGACAATGAAAATGTCATCGTCAACGCCGGACTCAAGTCCGAAGGCGTGATTCCCAAGAGCCAGTTCATGAACGCGGATGGAGAGCTGGAAGTCTCCGTGGGCGATCAGGTGGAAGTGGCCCTGGAAGCAGTAGAAGACGGTTCCGGCATGACCCGGCTGTCCCGGGAGAAGGCCAAGCGCCATCACGCCTGGGCCAAGCTGGAAAAAGCCTTCGACAACGAGGAGATCGTTATCGGCCGCATCACCGGCAAGGTGAAAGGTGGTTTCACCGTGGATCTGCAGGATCTGCGGGCCTTCCTGCCTGGTTCCCTGGTAGACGTGCGCCCCGTGCGCGACACCGCCTACCTGGAAGGAAAGGATCTGGAGTTCAAGGTTATCAAGCTGGACCAGAAGCGCAACAACGTGGTGGTTTCCCGCCGTGCGGTGGTAGAGCAGGAATATAGCGAAGAGCGCGAAAAGGTATTGGAAAGCCTGGAAGAAGGCGTGGTGGTCAAGGGTATCGTCAAGAACCTCACCGACTACGGAGCCTTTGTGGATCTGGGTGGCGTGGATGGCTTGCTGCACATCACCGACATGGCCTGGAAGCGGGTCAAGCATCCTTCCGAAGTGGTCGAGATCGGCGACGAGATCGATGTGCGCGTACTCAAGTTCGACAAGGAGAAGATGCGCGTCTCCCTCGGCCTCAAGCAACTGGGCGAAGATCCCTGGGACAATATCATGCGTCGCTATCCCGTGGGCACCCGTCTGTTCGGCAAGGTTACCAATCTGGCTGATTATGGTGCTTTCGTGGAAATCGAGGAAGGCGTGGAAGGTCTGGTACACGTGTCCGAAATGGACTGGACCAACAAGAACATTCATCCCTCCAAGGTGGTTCAGCTGGGTGATGAAGTGGAAGTCATGGTGCTGGATATCGACGAAGAGCGGCGCCGCATCTCTCTGGGCATGAAACAATGCAAGCCCAATCCCTGGGATGAGTTTGCAGAGAATCACAAGAAGGGCGATCATGTCAGTGGCAAGATCAAGTCCATTACCGATTTCGGTATTTTCATTGGACTCGATGGCGGTATCGATGGTCTGGTGCATCTGTCCGACATCACCTGGGACGAGCCGGGTGAAGACCTGATTCGCAACTACAAGAAGGGCCAGGAACTGGAGACCGTGGTGTTGTCCGTGGATCCGGAGCGCGAGCGTATCTCCCTGGGCATCAAGCAGCTGGATCAGGATCCGTTCTCCACTTACCTGGCAACCCATGAAAAGGGCAGCATCGTTACTGGTACCATCAAGGAAGTGGATGCCAAGGGCGCTACTGTTGAACTCGCGGAAGGTGTCGATGGCTATATCCGCGCTTCCGAGATTTCCCGTGATCGCGTTGAAGATGCGCGTACGGTGCTCAAGGAAGGTGAGGAGGTCGAAGCCAAGTTCACCGGTGTGGATCGCAAGAACCGCGCGTTGATGCTCTCTATCAAGGGCAAGGACTTCGACGAGGAAAAGGCCACCATCGAGAGCTACAAGGCCGGCGGCGCCACTGCCGGTTCTGCGTCCCTGGGTGACCTGCTGAAAGACCAGTTGTCTGTCAACAAGGACAACGCCGAGTAATATCTGGATCAGAGCGAGGTGGCGCAAGCTGCCTCGTCAAAGGGGTAACTGATGACAAAATCTGAACTGATCGAAGCGATCGCGCGTCAGCAGACGCATCTGGCACATCGGGATGTGGAGCTGGCGGTAAAATGCATGCTGGAACAGATGAGTCAGTCACTGGCCAATGGCGAACGCATCGAAGTGCGTGGTTTTGGCAGTTTCTCGCTGCACTACCGGCCGCCACGCATGGGACGCAATCCCAAGACCGGCGAACCCGTGGCGTTGTCCGGGAAACATGTGCCTCACTTCAAACCGGGGCGTGAGTTGCGTGAACGGGTCAACAAGCGTTATCAGGAGTCCCTGAAGAAAAGCTGATCGACAGGATACTGCGCAAAAAAGCCGGCATAACGCCGGCTTTTTTGTTGTTGCAGCAAAAGTTTTATTTCTTGGTGCTAACTTTCAACAGAGGGTAGAAAGGACACCAGCCCATCAATCCCGTGAACAGGGGAATCGCGCCCAGGGCGCCCCACCAGTTCTGGGCATAAACACCCCAGCCGATGACCGCCAGACCGACGATGACCCGAAGAATCTTGTCGATACCACCAACATTCTGTTTCATTTTGCGTTCTCCTGATATTTTGCTTGTCTTTGCCGACAGGCAGGTATTGCCTGTCCCGTGTGCAAAAGATAGTTCAATCCGTATTGTTTGTCTGTGACAATGTCACATTGGTGATTCGAGCAGCCTCAGCCAGCCCCGGCCCAGTTCCACCAGTCCCTGCTCTTCCAGATCCTTGAGCAGGCGGCTGATTACCTCCCGGGAAGTGCCCAGTTCAGCGGCGATTTGCTGGTGGGTGATGCGCTTTTGTTCCCCAAGGGGAAACAGATCGCGCTGATTGAGATAGAAAGCCAGGCGTTCGTCCATGCGCCGGAAAGTGACTTCTTCCACCAGACTGATGATTTCTCCAAGTCGTTCGGCGATGAGATTCCAGGCATAGCGCCGCCACAGAGGGCTGTCTTCCATCCAGGCTTGTATGGCGGAAGCCGGCACCATGATGGCCTGCAACTCGGATTCGCTGACGGCAAAGGCGGGAAAACGCTTTGTGCTGATGATGCAGGACAGGGTGAGTATGCAGCATTCGCCTGGTTCCACCCGGTACAGGGTGATTTCCCGTCCGGTCTCGCTGAGCTTGTAGATTCGTCCGACGCCCGAGAGCACGAAGGCCAGATGACTGCAGGTGCTGCCTTCCATGCAGATGTGTTGGCCGGCTTCCAGTCTGGCGGGACTGCCATTGGTCAGCAGCGCCTCAAGTAATTCCTGATCTTTTCCCAGTTCCGGGAACAGGGATTTGAAGGGTTCAATTCCCGCCAGCATGGGATATCAACTGATCACGGGGGAGAAGCAGAAGCTGGTGTCGTCAGTTGCCGGATGGATATAAGGGCCTTCCAGCAGATCCGCACCGGAAGACCAGTGCAGGTTCACGTCCTGGGGACGCTTGATACCGGGCAGCAGTATGCGCACCCCCCGCTTGTGGCATACATTGATGACGCGATGCACGAGTTCGTCATCCGCATTCAGCAATTTGGGCGCAACACCGATATAACGGCTGTTCATGACCTTGAGAATCTTGATGGCGGCCGGATGCTCAGAGAACTGATCGATCATGGTTTCCACATCCAGCTTGTGCAGAGCTTCGGTACAGTTTTTTGCCTGTTTCAGATCCTTGGCGATCTGGGACAGACGGAAACCGATGATCAGTCCACGGCTGGACAGGTCTTCGCGCTGGCGCTGGCGATCCAGCCAGCGGGGATATTCGGGATTGTGCAGGGCGGCGATGGACTGGGGAATAACGATGGTGGCTTCCGGCTGTTCCAGGTGCATGCGCTTGAGTGCCTGCAAGCCGGTGCCGGCCATCCAGCGATCCAGGGCGGCTTCCATGTCGGACATGCCAGCCAGCTTGCGCAGGCTGTTGAAGGGGATGAGTTGTCCCGTGGATGTCTTCAGGTGACAGCCCAGCAGGTAGGTCTTGCGTGCGGGAAAGCGTGTCTGCAGCAGGGGATGATAGCTGGGAATCAGCAGATCCTCGTCGATGGCCTGCTTCATGAGACGCATCAGCTTGATGTTCTTTTCCGGTGTCTGATTGTGCATGTCGGTCAAAGGGTATCCGAGGCAAAGTCCGCCAGGCGTGAACGCTCGCCGCGCAGCAGAGTGATATGCCCACTGTGCGGCCACTGCTTGAAACGATCCACGACATAGGTCAAGCCGGAAGTGGTTTCGGTCAGATACGGCGTGTCGATCTGCGCTACATTCCCCAGGCAAATGACCTTGGTTCCGGGACCGGCCCGGGTAATCAGGGTTTTCATCTGCTTGGCGGTGAGATTCTGTGCTTCATCGAGAATGATGTACTTGTTGAGGAAGGTGCGACCACGCATGAAATTCAGGGAATGGATGCGAATGCGGGAACGCAGCAGATCGTCTGCCGCGGCCCGGCCCCAGTCGCCGCCGCCGGTCTGGGTCAACACTTCCAGATTGTCCATGAGGGCGCCCATCCAGGGCGTCATCTTTTCTTCCTCGGTGCCCGGCAGGAAACCGATGTCCTCGCCCACGGGCACGGTCACCCGGGTCATGATGATCTCCTTGTACAGGCTTTTGTCCAGCACCTGGGTCAAGCCGGCGGCCAGCGCGAGAAGAGTCTTGCCTGTGCCGGCAGTGCCGAGCAGGGTGACAAAGTCGATGTTGGGGTCGAGGAGCATGTTCAGGGCAAAGTTCTGCTCCCGGTTGCGTGCCTGTATGCCCCACACGGAATGTTTGCTGCTGCTGAAATCTTCTGCCAGCTCGATGAGCGCATCGTCGCCATCTTTTTCCCGGACGATGGCCTGAAAGCCACTGTCGCCGTTCATGTACAGGCACTGATTGGGGTACCAGTCCCGGGTGTCCGGGCCGGAGATGCGATACCAGGTATGACCGGATTCCTGCCAGGATTCCATGTCCTTGCTGTGGGTTTCCCAAAAATCTTGCGGAAGTTCCCGGGTGCCGCTGTAGAGCAGGCTGACATCATCCAGAACCTGATCGTTGCTGTAGTCTTCCGTCGGAACGCCCACGATGGCGGCCTTGATGCGCAGGTTGATGTCCTTGGAAATCAACACCACGTGACGGTCCGGGCGTTTTTCCTGCAGCGCCAGGGCGGCAGCCAGTATGGAGTTGTCCGGCGTGTTTCCTGGCAGGGAGTCCGGCAGGTGGTTGATCAGGCTCTGGGTCTGGAAAAACAGGCGCCCGCGGATGCCGGCCTGCTCCTCGCTGCTGCCAAAGTTGGGTATGGGCAGGCCCTGGTCGATTTCCGTCTTGCTGGAGTGAGCCACGATGTCATCCAGAAAACGGCTGGCCTGACGCACATTGCGCGCCACTTCGGACATGCCCTTCTTGCTTCTGTCCAGTTCCTCCAGCACCACCATGGGCAGGAAGATATCGTGCTCCTCGAAACGGAACAGGGCGCTGGGATCGTGCATGAGCACGTTGGTATCGAGGACGAATAGTCGTTGCTGCTCGGTGGCGTCAGGCATGGGTGGATATCCTCATGCGCCTTTTTTCAGCGCTTTCAGGGTTTCCAGCACATCTTCCACATGACCCTTGACTTTTACCCCCCGCCATTCGTGGCGCAGAATGCCCTGGTCGTCGATGATGAAAGTGCTGCGCTCTATGCCGCGCACCTGCTTGCCATACATGTTTTTCATTTTGATTACTGCAAAAGCCTGACACAGGCTCTCTTCCTTGTCCGCCACCAGATCGAAGGGAAACCCCTGCTTTGCCTTGAAATTCTCCTGGGCCTTGAGACTGTCCCGGGAAGCGCCAAGGATGGTGGTGGACTGACGGCGAAACTTGTAGATGGCTTCCTTGAAATCCAGACCTTCCTGGGTGCAGCCCGGGGTGCTGGCCTTGGGATAGAAATACAATACCAGCCATTTCCCCCGATAATCAGAAAGCTTGCGGGTTTTGTTGCCCGTGAGCAGGAGTTCGGCGTCCGGGATTTTCTTGCCGACTTTGATCATTGTTGTTCCCCCAATCAATGAGTTTGTCAGATAAGTTGTTTCTTGTGTGGCTCCAGTACCGCATCCAGATTGATCTCGTCACAGAACTGGAGGAACTCCTCGCGCAGCTCACCTATGGGAATGGCGGCGGGAACACTGATGTTCATTTGTACGGCAAACATGGCCGTGCCAGTATGGGGTGCTGCATAGGTGGTGGTGGCCAGATCGACGATGTTGATCTGGCGTTTCGAGAAGAAATTGGCCAGCCGGTGCACGATTCCCGGGTTGTCCATGGAGACCACCTCGACCAGGTAGGGAAGGGCGTCGGCACCGCTGTCCGCCTTGCTGGTCTGACGTGCGATGATGGTCAGTCCGAGTTTCTTTTCAAGCTCCGGCAACTGGCTTTCGAGGCGCGCCAGCTGGTTCCATGGGCCTTCCACCATTAGCAGGATGGCGAATTCCCCTCCCAGTACGGTCATACGGCTGTCGCTGATGTTGCAGTCCAGCTGAAATACCGCTTGTGACAGCTCATCCACGATACCCGGCCTATCCTTGCCCAGAGCGGAAAGTACGAGTTGATTGTTTGGCTTGTTCATGTTCTGCAAGTTTATCCTATCCAGAAGAATATTCCTTGTCACAATCCATGTTCCGGGGTGAATTTTCCCCGCAGAGCAGGGTTGTTGGGCGCTTTTTTCCCGGGGGCGGGAAATTGCACAGCTTTTTCTTGTCAGCGAATTTTGCCACAGGCTAGAATAGCCCTCTTGTGGGTGCTGTCGGTGGCAGGCCCGGGCCGGTTTCCCGAGTGATGGAGTGACGAACAGATGATGCAGGGTAGTATGGTAGCTTTGGTAACGCCCATGGCGCCCGATGGCAGCGTGGATCTGGATTCCATGTACCAACTGCTGGATTGGCATGTGCAGGAAGGCACCAGCGCCATTGTCTCCATGGGAACAACAGGCGAGTCCGCCACCCTGGACGAAAAGGAACACTGCAATGTCATCCGGCGTACTGTGGAACACGTAGCGGGACGTATCCCGGTTATCGCCGGAACCGGTGCCAATTCCACTGCCGAGGCCATTAGCCTGACCCGTTGTGCCGCAGAAGCCGGGGCGGACGCCTGTCTGCTGGTCACTCCTTATTACAACAAACCCACCCAGGAAGGCCTGTATCTTCATTACAAGGCCATCGCAGAAGCGGTGGATGTTCCTCAGATCCTCTATAATGTGCCCGGTCGCACCGCTTGTGACATGCTGCCGGATACCGTCGGACGCCTGGCCGCCATCGACAATATCGTGGGTATCAAGGAAGCTACGGGGGATCTGGGACGCCTGGAGCAGATCCGTACCCTTGCCGGGGAATCTTTTGCCCTGTACAGCGGCGATGATGCCACCGGTTGCGAGTTCATGCTGCGCGGCGGCAATGGGGTGATTTCCGTGACCACCAATGTCGCGCCCGCGGCCATGGCCCGCATGTGTGAAGCGGCCATCGCCGGTGACAGGGAAGCTGCGGAAAAGATGGATAGCCAGCTGGCGGACCTGCATCGCGAGCTGTTTCTGGAATCCAACCCCATTCCGGTAAAATGGGCGCTGGCGGAAATGGGCAGGATTCAGGAAGGAATACGCCTGCCCCTGACCTGGTTTTCGCCGAAATATCATTCCCCCCTGCGCAAGGCCATGATCCGCGCCGGTGTTGTCTGAGCAATGAATCATAACCGCGGTCGCCTGGCGGCCAGGAAACCCGAATCATGAATTTCAGTATCAAACCGATATTTGTCCTGCTGCCGCTGTTTTTTCTTGGCGCATGCAGCTCCACGGGGCTGGACAAGATACTTCCGGACAAGCAGGTGGAGTACAAACGCGAGTCCGTGACCGACAAGCAGCTGGAAGTGCCACCGGATCTTTCTTCCTCGCGCATCGAAAACCGGATTCCGGGCCTGGAAGGCGGCACGACCACCTATTCTGAATATGCGGGAGTAAAAAACGCCAAATCCGGCAGCGGCCTGCGCAGCTTGCGCCAGTCCGTATTGCCGGAAAACCCTGACGTTCAGGTCAAGCGTGAAGGACGGGATCGCTGGCTGGTGATCAAGGCGCCGGCGGACGCGGTCTGGGACAGGGTGACCGATTTCTGGCAGGAAAACGGCATTCTTCTGGATAGGCAGGATCCCGCCATAGGTGTCATGGAAACCACCTGGCTGGAGAACAAGGCGAATGTAAGCAATGGTTTTATCACTGACTTTGTTCAAAAGGTGTTCGAGGGTGCTTACGATGCGGGTCTGCGGGATCGTTTCCGTATCCGTCTGGAGCGTGGTGACGACCCCGATACCACGGAACTCTATCTGGTGCATTTCGGCATGGAGCAGGATTTCGTGACCGGGACCACCAACGAGGAAGATCAGATCTACTGGAAAATCCGCCCCCGGGATCCCGGCCTGGAAGCCATCATGCTCAACCGGATCATGGTTTATCTCGGATTGTCCGAAGCCGAGGCCAAGGCGGCCCTGGCTGCGGCCAGGGAAGTCCAGGGGGTGAAGACCCGGATGCTCAAGAACAGCGAAGGCGTGGCGCTGTTTATTGGCGAACCCTTCTCCAGAGCCTGGCGTCTCACGGGGCTGGCTCTGGATCGTGTCGGCTTCGTGGTGGAAGATCGTGATCGTTCCCACGGCGTCTACTATGTGCGTTACAACGACCCCATGGACGACAGCAGTAACGGCGGCTGGTTGTCCAAGCTGGCTTTCTGGCGCAGCAATGACAAGGTGGATGAGGCGACGCTGTATCTGGTGCGGGTGCAGTCCGTGGATGGCGGCAGCCAGGTACGGGTACTCAACGAGAATGGCGAAACCCCGGATTCCGGCACCGATGAGCGCATCCTGACTTTAATCAGGGAACAACTGAAATAACAGAAGCCGGGTGAGCCGTATGCGCTTCGCTTCATTGGGTAGCGGCAGCAAGGGCAATGCCACCTTGATCCAGGCAGGACGCACCTGTCTGTTGCTGGACTGCGGTTTTTCCCTCAGGGAGCTGGAGTTGCGCATGGCGCGTCTGCACATGCACCCGGGACAACTGCAGGCAGTACTGGTGACCCACGAACATGGCGATCATCTGAAAGGCGTGGGGCCTCTGGCGCGCAAATATGGCATGCCGGTATGGATGACCCATGGAACCTGGCGCAATGCGCCTTGTGGCGATATTCCCGAATTGCGACTGTTTGGCTCACACACTCCGGCATTTCGCATCGGAGATGTGCATGTGAGCCCCTTTGCCGTACCCCATGACGCCCGCGAACCCATTCAGTTTACCTTCGAACATGACGGGGTCAAACTTGGCATTCTCACGGATGCGGGCAGTTTTACTCCACATATGCTGGCGGCCATCGAAGACGTTGATGCGCTGCTGCTGGAATGCAATCATGATACCGGGATGTTGCGCGATGGCCCCTATCCGCCCCGTTTGCAGGCGCGGGTTGGTGGGGATTACGGCCATCTGAGCAATGCACAAGCGGCGGATCTGCTGTCCCGTATCCGCCATCAGCGTTTGCAGCATCTGGTGATCGGACATCTCAGCGAACAGAACAACTGTCCTGAAATTGCGCGGCGCACGGTGGCGGCGGTGAGCGAGGATCTGGACGAGCGGATTTCGGTGCTGTGCCAGACCGGAATCAGCGGCTGGTTCGAGTTGGCCTCAGCCGTTGCCCGGGCGGCGCCGGTGTCTTCCTGAATCGGATAATTCGAGTTCTTGCACAGCCCAGCGGATGTGTTCGGCGACCAGATCGCTGGCGCCTGTGAGTCTGTCCTGCAACGCCTGCATCGTTTCCCTGCCTCCCTTGCTGTTCCCCAGCGCCACGGCGATATTGCGCAGCCAGCGCTGGTGTCCAATGCGCCGGATGGGGGAGCCTTCGGTTTTTTTCAGGAAGCTTTCTTCGTTCCAGCGGAATAGTTCCAGCAGCGTGGCCTTGTCCAGCCCCTGACGGGGCAGGAAATCCGCTTCGGGGGTAGGCGTGGCGAAACGGTTCCAGGGACAGACCCTCATGCAATCATCGCAGCCATAAATGCGATTGCCCATGAGAGGGCGCAGGTATTCGGGAATGGAACCCTGTAGTTCGATGGTCAGCCAGGAGATGCATAATCTTGCATCCAACTCGTAGGGGGCGACAATGGCCTGGGTGGGGCAAATATCCATGCATCTGCTACAACGCCCGCAATGTTCCCTTTCCGGTTGATCCAGCGGCAGAGGCAAGTCGGTGTACAGCTCGCCGAGAAAAAACCAGGACCCGGCCTCCCGGTTGATCACGCAGGTGTGCTTGCCCATCCAGCCGAGACCGGCCTTGACCGCCAGGGGCTTTTCCAGAACCGGCGCGGAATCGACAAACACCCGGTAACCGAATGCTCCGATTGCCTCGCTGATCCGTCCGGCCAGCTTCTGCAGACGTTTGCGCATGAGCTTGTGATAGTCGCGTCCCAGTGCATAGCGGGAGATGAAGGCCGCAGCCGGATCTGCTGCGATTGTTTCCGGGTCATCTTCCGGCGGCAGATAATCCATGCGCACGGAAATCACGCTGACGGTGCCGGGTACCAGCTCTTCCGGCCGGTGGCGTTTGCTGCCATGTTTCCACATGTAATCCATGTCTCCATGACGGCCCAGCGCCACCCAGCGGCGCAGACGTTCGCCGGCCAGTTCCAGGTTCGTATCCGTGATGCCGGTCTGCTGGAATCCCAGCTCCCTGGCCCAGCGCCGGATTTGGCCGGCCAGATACCGATAGTCGGATTGCTGTGCTGAAGAAGACATGGCGGTAGAATACCTTATTTCTCCAATCGAACACGCTTATGCAAGCCTGGCGTTCCATGCCCGACAAAGATTGTCTGCCGACAGCCCTGTATCGCGCCGAACAGGTGCGGAAAATGGATCGGCTCGCCATTGAGAAATATGGCCTGCCCGGTGAGGTACTGATGGAAAGAGCGGGTCAGGCGGCATTCGACCTGTTGCGCGAGCGCTGGCCTGCTGCCCGGCGCATTCTGGTGCTGACCGGCACCGGCAACAATGGCGGAGACGGTTTCGTGCTGGCCCGCCTAGCGTTGCAGGCCGGGCTGGAGCCACGGGCGTTGCAACTGGGTGACCGGGAGCGCATCCGTGGTGATGCGCGAACCAACGCCATGCGTTTTGCCGCCTTGTCCGGAGACTGGCAGCCTTGTCCGGACAAGCTCCCGGAAGATGGGGATGTCATCGTGGATGCGGTGCTCGGTACTGGCCTGGAACGTCATGTGGAAGGTCGCTGGGCACGGATCCTGGGGCAGGTCAATAGGGCCAGAACTCCGGTGTTGTCCCTGGATATCCCCTCGGGGCTGCACTCGGATACGGGCATCATTCTGGGCACGGGCGTGTGCGCCGATGCAACCATCAGCTTCATTGCTCTCAAGCAGGGCATGTTTACCGCTGACGGGCCGGATTGCTGCGGAGAGATTCATTTTCGCTCCCTGGAGGTGCCGGCCCGGGTGTATGCCAGTCAGATTCTTTCCGCCCGGCGACTGGACTGGGCGCACCAGCGGGATCTGTTGCGGCCGCGCAAGCGCAGTGCGCACAAGGGAAATTTTGGTCATCTGCTGGTGATTGGCGGCGAGCGGGGCTATGCCGGAGCCGCCCGCCTTTGTGCCGAGGCTGCCTTGCGTACCGGGACCGGTCTGGTGAGTCTGGCCACGCGTGAAGAACATTCGTCTGCGCTGCTCGCGGGCCGACCGGAAATCATGGTTCATGGGGTGCATGCAGCGGCTGATCTCGATCCTTTGCTGGAGCAAGCCAGCGTGATTGCCCTGGGCCCCGGCCTGGGCCGTCAATCCTGGGGAAGGGCTATGTGGGAAAGGACCCTGGACATGGAGATACCTCTGGTAATGGATGCGGACGCACTGAATCTTCTTGCGCAAACGCCGCGAGTTCGGCAGGACTGGGTGTTGACCCCCCATCCTGGGGAGGCGGCGCGCCTGCTGGGAAGGAAGGTCAGGGATATTCACGCGGATCGCTTTGCTGCAGCACGGGAAATCCAGCAGCGCTATGGGGGCGTGGTGGTGCTCAAGGGAGCGGGCAGTCTTGTTGTCGGACAAGCCCATCAGCCGCCAGCCATTTGTACTGATGGCAATCCGGGCATGGCCAGTGGTGGCATGGGGGATGCGCTCACAGGAGTGATAGCAGCGTGGATGGCCCAGGGCTGGCAGCTTCGCGAAGCGGCCCAACTGGGTGTCTGCCTGCATGGGGCTGCCGGGGACAAGGCGGCAAGAGCAGGGGAACGTGGCATGCTGGCTTCCGACCTCATGTCTCATCTGCGGCGGCTGGCGAATCCTGACAATGAGTGAATCAATGATGGTCAGCGCGGCTTCTGAAGACGAGCAGATGGCTTTTGGCGCCAGTCTTGCCAGGGCCATGGTGGGTCTTCCCTTGCTGGTTTTTCTCCAGGGGGATCTGGGAACAGGCAAAACCACCCTGGTGCGGGGTTTTCTGCGAGGCAAGGGATACGAGGGAGCTGTTCGCAGTCCGACCTATACCTTGGTGGAAGCGTATGAATTTGTCCGGCCTGCCATTTACCACCTGGATCTGTATCGCCTGAGTGACCCGGAAGAGCTGGAATTTCTCGGTGGACGGGAAATCTTTGATGGTAGCCACCAGGTGCTGGTGGAGTGGCCGCAACGGGGTGAGGGCTGGTTGCCGTCTCCGGATCTGGAGTTGCGTCTCGATCATGATGGCAGCGGACGGCGAATCGGTTTGCTCGCTCATTCTCCTGCCGGCGATCAGGTGATTGATGCCCTGCGGCGGGAACTTTGTCTTGCCAGATGAATGAATTCATCTCCCGGGATTTTCCAATCGATTGTTAGTGTCTGCTTTAGAAAAATCTCTTATGTGCACGAAATAATTGGAAAAAGATGATTTCCTGTGCTATTTTTTTAGCGGAAGACAAGGGGAATCTGAATTTTCAATCGTGATCATGAGCGCAAAATCGATAAAGAACGCATGTCTGGCATGGAGTCTGCTATGGCTGTTATTGCCGGCAGCGGTGTTGGCGGATGCCCAGATTCAAGGGGTGCGGATGTGGAATGCGCCGGATCATACGCGTCTGGTCTTCGATGTCAGTGAACAGATTCAACACCGCTTGTTTCCCTTGCACAAGCCGGATCGCCTGGTTATCGACTTCGAGAAGTCCCGGCTCAAAACCCGGTTGAGCGCGAATCAGTTCAACAATCGCCATATCTCCGGTTTGCGTTATGCGCGCCAGCCGGATGGCAAGTTGCGGGTGGTGCTGGATCTGAAGCAATCGGTACGCCCCCGCAGCTTCATGCTGCGTCCCAGTGGCCAGTATGGCCACCGTCTGGTTATCGATCTGTATGATCGCGGTGAACAGCCTGCCGTGGTTCAGACCGTAAAGAAGACGCCGGACTCAGGCAAGGGGCGTGATCTGGTGATTGCCATCGATGCCGGGCATGGCGGCGAAGATCCCGGGGCCAGGGGCAGGGTGCTCAAATCCCGGGAAAAGGACATTACCTTATCCATCGCGCGGCGACTGAAAAAGCTCATCGATGCCGAACCGGGCATGCGCGCGGTTCTTACGCGCAAGGGTGATTATTATGTAGGTCTGCGCAAGCGCATGAAGATTGCCCGGCGTCATCATGCGGATTTCTTCATTTCCATCCATGCCGATGCTTTCCGCAACAAGAAGGCGCGGGGCGCGTCGGTGTTCGTGCTATCCAACCGGGGGGCTTCCAGTGAAGCGGCGCGCTGGCTGGCGCAGAAGGAAAATGCTTCCGATATGGTGGGCGGGGTCAGTCTGGATGACAAGGATGATGTATTGGCATCGGTATTGCTGGATCTTGCTCAGACCGGTACGCTCGCGGCCAGCTTGCGCGCTGCGCGCAGCGTACACAAGCAGATGGGGCGAATTGCCAGACTGCATGGCAACAAGGTGCAGAATGCCGGTTTCATGGTGTTGAAATCGCCGGATATTCCTTCCATGCTGGTGGAAACGGGCTTTATCTCCAATCCCACCGAGGAACGCCGGCTGGCCAGCCCCGCCTATCAGAAAAAGGTAGCCGGAGCCATATTCCGTGGCATAAAGGAATATTTCCATGCCGAGCCTCCTCTGGGCACCCGCCTGGCCATGGAAAAGCAGAAAAAGCGTAAACCCGCAGCCAAATATGTCATCAAGCGCGGTGATACGCTTTCTGGCATTGCCCAGCGTCATCGTGTCAGTATTGCCGCCCTTCGCAATGAAAACCGCATCACCAGTGACCGCATCCGTGTCGGCCAGGTGCTGCGCATTCCCAGCACCTGAGTTTCTGTCCAACAGAAACAATCGATCAGGTATATCAAGGGGCTATCCTGTTGAGATGCAGGAAAGACTGCTTTGGCAGCTTTGTTTGTAACATAGCTTGTCGGTTTGATTGTTGATTTGCCTTGCCCTACAATTTTTCCTCCATCTGGAGGAAAAGCAGGAGACATAAATGTTGAAAATACGATCCCGAGGAACAAAGATATTGCTGGCCGGGTTGTTGGCCGCTGGGCTCACGACGTTCGCCACAGCCAGTCAACTGAGTGACAAGTGTGATAACTGTCACGGTAAAGACGGAAACAGTACGGATGAAAAGGTGCCCAGTATTGCGGGATTTTCATCTGCTGTCATAGAAGACGCCATGGCCGCTTACCGGAACGAGGAGCGACCGGCGGACAAGTACAAGCCGGAGGACGGTGACGAAACCGACATGATCGCCATCAGCAAGAAGTTGTCCGATGATCAGGTCAAGGAAGTGGCTGCCCATTACGCAAAACAGAAATTCATGCCTCACAAGCAGTCTTTCGACGCCGCCCTGGCCAAGAAAGGGGCAAAGGTACACAAGAAGCGTTGTGAGAAGTGTCATTCTGACAATGGTTCGAATGCGGAAGATGATGCTGCGATTCTCGCCGGGCAGTGGAAAGCTTATCTTAAACGCCAGTTCAAGCTTATCGAGTCGGGAGAACGTGATGTTCCCAAGAAGATGAAGAAAAAGCTCAAGAAACTCAAGGATGGAGATATCGAAAAACTCATCGAGTTCTATAGCAGCCAGCAATAGTTGGAATATTGCAGGTTTCTCTTCGCGAAAGGCCCTGCGGGGCCTTTTTTCGTTGGCTCAGGGTGTTGTTGTCGTTGCTGATCGGGAAGGACGCCGGCTGAATGCCTGTGGCACAATGTCCTCATGAGCCACCGTATCCATGCTCTTCCTTCCCAACTGGTCAACCAGATCGCCGCCGGCGAAGTGGTGGAGCGCCCGGCTTCCGTTATCAAGGAACTGGTGGAGAACAGCCTGGATGCCGGAGCCCGGCTGGTGGATGTGGATGTGCAGCAAGGCGGTATCAAGCGCATGCGGGTCCAGGATGATGGACAGGGAATTGCCCGGGAGGATCTCCCTTTGGCCTTGTCCCGGCATGCCACCAGCAAAGTGGCTTCCCTGGCCGATCTCGAGGGAATCACCAGCATGGGATTTCGTGGAGAAGCCCTGCCGAGCATCGCCTCCGTGTCACGTTTGAGCCTGATTTCCCGGGAGCGCAACGCAGAGCAGGCCTGGCAGATCGACGGCGAGGATGCTGATCCCCTGCCTGCCGCGCATCCTGTGGGAACCAGCGTGGACGTGCGTGATCTGTTTTACAACACGCCGGCCCGGCGCAAGTTCCTCAAGACGGAAAAAACTGAGTTCCGTCATCTGGAGCTGGTGCTGCGCCGTCTGGCGCTGGCGCGTTTCGATGTCGGATTCAGCCTCAGCCACAACGGGCGGCAGGTTTTTTCCGCGCGCCCCGCGGATGATGCGCGCAGCCGGGAAAAACGCATTGTGGAGCTGCTTGGACAGGCTTTCATCGACAACAGTCTGCGCTTCGAGCATGAGGCCGCCGGGTTGCGTCTGTGGGGCTGGATTGGCCTGCCGACCTTTTCCCGGTCCCAGGCGGACATGCAGCATTTCTTCGTCAATGGGCGCATGGTGCGGGACAAACTGGTCAGCCATGCCATACGCCGGGCGTATCAGGATGTTCTTTATCACGGGCGTCATCCTGCTTATCTGCTCTATCTGGAACTGCGCCCACAATTGGTGGATGTGAACGTACATCCAACCAAGCATGAGGTGCGTTTTCGTGAGGGCCGGCTGGTGCATGACTATCTGTTTCGCACCTTGCATCAGGTACTCGCGGATGCCCGGCCGGAAGATGTGCTGGAGGGCGATCCGGGGAATCCCCCAATGCGCCGGTCGCCGGGAACAGACAATCAGTCTGGCAATTCGCCCATACCGGTGCGGGAAGAAAAAGCTGCCTACCAGCCAAGCCTGGCCTGGCAGATGCCAGCGCCTCGCGCTCACCGCCAGGACCGGCCGGGGCCGCCTCCAGCGGTTTCTGATCAGGAAGAATCGGCGCAAAACCCGCCTTTGGGTTATGCCCTGGCGCAGTTGCACGGTATTTTCATTCTGGCGCAGAACCAGGCTGGTCTGGTGCTGGTGGACATGCATGCGGCCCATGAGCGGATTACCTATGAGCGCATGAAACTGGCTTTGGCAGGGCAGGGCATCCGTAGTCAGCCCCTGTTGGTGCCGGTAGTGGTCAAAGCCAGTCCCCGGGAGGTGGAGCTGGCCAGGGAAAACCGGAAATGGCTGGCGAACCTGGGAATGGAAGTGGATGTTCTGAGCAAGGACAGCCTGGTAGTGCGCGCCATGCCGGCTCTTCTGGAAGGCGCTGATGCCGAAGGACTGCTGCGTGATCTACTCGCGGATCTGGTTACTCATGGCAGCAGCGAGCGCCTGCGCGAAGCCATGAATGAAGTGCTTTCCACCATGGCCTGCCATGGCAGCGTGCGTGCCAACCGACGCCTGGCGCTGGAGGAAATGAACGCGCTGCTGCGGGATATCGAGCGCACGGAACGCAGTGGGCAGTGCAATCACGGCAGACCGACCTGGGTTCAGATGTCCATGGCGGATCTGGACAAGCTGTTTCTGCGGGGACGCTGATGAGCGCTACACTGCCTGCCACGATCTTTCTCATGGGGCCTACCGCGGCGGGAAAAACCGATTTGGCGATAGAACTGGCGGCGAAGCTGCCGGTTGACCTGGTCAGCGTGGATTCCGCTCTTGTTTACCGGGGCATGGATATTGGTACAGCCAAGCCGGAGCCCGAGCTGTTGGCGCGAGTCCCTCATGCCCTGGTGGATATCTGTGATCCGGAAGACACTTATTCCGCAGCCCGTTTTTGTGAGGATGCCCTGCGGGAAATGAAAAAAATTACCGAAAAAGGGCGAATTCCCTTGCTTGTGGGGGGCACCATGCTGTATTTTCGCGCCCTCGAACATGGACTGTCCGAGCTGCCGCCGGCGAATGCGCGGATACGAAAGCAGCTGCAACAGCGTTTGCACGAGGAAGGCTCAGCGAAACTGCATGCGGAGCTGGCGCGCAGGGATCCGGTGGCTGCCGGGCGCATCCACGTCAATGATCCCCAGCGGATATTGCGGGCGCTGGAAGTCATGGAAATCACGGGTCGGCCCCTTTCCCTGCTGCAGAAGCAGAATCAGGGGGCAAGGTTGCCTTACCGGTTGATAAAACTGATTCGGGCGCCACGGGATCGCGCCTTGTTGCATGCAAGAATCGAGCAGCGTTTCCAGCGAATGCTGGCGCAGGGGTTCGAGGACGAAGTGAGACAGCTGCTGGCGCGGCCCGGTTTTTCCCCGGAGCTGCCATCCATGCGGGCGGTGGGTTACCGGCAGATGATCGACTATCTGCAAGGCCGGTTGACGCGCGAGGAAATGCAGGAAAGAGGCATCATTGCCACGCGCCAGCTGGCGAAACGACAATTTACCTGGTTGCGCCGCGAGCTTGACGCAAAATGGTTGTGCGAAGAGGAAGCCGATTTGCTTGTGCAAGCGGTGAAGCACATTGAAAACAAAGGAATAAATAATTTTTTCGGACAATATTAGGGGATCTCGAAAAATTCCTACCATGGAATTTTTCTCGTCGCAAAGAGAAAATGCGATTTCCTCTTTGCTCACATTTTCAATCACTTGTGGTGATCGAAAATGGTGGGACTTCCCTGTCCCACTCGGGCATCTCGATTTTTCGAGATGCCCATTACGCGAATTTTATATGGGCATTGTTTCAGTCAATTCATGTGTTATATTAGGTAGAGGAATCAGTAATGCTGTTGATGCGCAGTAAAATTTGATTGAGACAATCTCGCCTTGTTTTTCAAGCACCTGAATCCCCCGGAGTTTCTCATGATGTTTTCATGGAGTTCTGGTATTTCAATAACTACCAGGCCGGTTTTTTGGCCACGTCAGATAATTACAAGATTTGAAGGAGAAAAATAACATGTCAAAAGGGCAATCTCTCCAGGACCCTTTCCTTAATGCATTGCGTAAGGAGCGTATTCCCGTTTCCATTTTTCTGGTCAATGGCATCAAGTTACAAGGAACCATTGATTCTTTCGATCAATTTGTCGTACTGCTGAAAAACACCGTCAGTCAGATGGTGTACAAGCATGCCATTTCAACCGTGGTGCCAGCGCGTAATGTGCGTCTTTCTTCTCCCCAGGATTCGGATCAGACGGATCCGGGCAATCTTTGACATTTCCCGCCGTCCCCCTGTGTTCCGCAGGGGGCTTTTCATTTTCCACTGATGTTTGACCGTCCCAGGGCAGGCGAGACCGCCATACTGGTTCACGTTTCCCAACAGGGAGCGCCGGATCCCGATGAATTGCAGGAGTTCCGCGAACTGGCCGAATCAGCCGGCGCCCAGGTTGCCGAGCTGGTCACAGGGGTGCGCCGCAGCCCGGATCCCCGTTATTACGTGGGACGCGGCAAGGCCGAGGAAATCCATTCCATGGTGGAATCCCTGGAAGCGGAACTGGTCATCTTCGATCACGCCCTGTCTCCCAGCCAGGAGCGTAATCTGGAAGCCTTGTTTCAGTGTCGGGTGCTGGATCGTTCCGGCCTGATTCTCGATATCTTTGCCCAGCGCGCGCGTTCATTTGAAGGCAAGCTGCAGGTGGAACTGGCTCAGCTGCGCCATCTGTCCACCCGTCTGGTGCGGGGCTGGACTCACCTTGAACGACAGAAAGGCGGTATTGGTCTGCGTGGGCCGGGGGAAACCCAGCTGGAGACCGACCGCCGTCTCATCAACCAGCGTATCGATCAGATTCGCCGGCGTCTTTCCAGGGTGGACAGTCAGCGGGATCAGGGGCGCAAGGCCCGGCGCCGGGCGGATGTACCCACGGTGTCCTTGGTCGGATATACCAATGCCGGCAAATCCACTCTGTTCAATCGTCTCACCCATGCTCATGTATATGCCCGGGATCAGCTGTTCGCCACCCTGGATCCGACCCTGCGACGGCTGAGGTTGCCCGAAGGGGAAAATGTGGTGCTGGCGGACACTGTGGGTTTCATCTCCCGGCTGCCTCATGAGCTGGTGGCGGCCTTCAAATCCACCCTGCAGGAAACCGTGGAAGCTTCCCTGTTGCTGCATGTCATCGACGCCGCCAGTCACAGCCGCGCCGAGAACATGGCGGAAGTGGAGGATGTACTGCGTCAGATTGGCGCCCATGAAGTGCCACGGATCGATATATACAACAAGATCGACTTGCTCGATGATGTTTCGGCTCATGTGGACCGGGACGATGAAGGCATGGTGACCCGGGTCTGGTGTTCCGCGATAACCGGCGACGGCATGGATCTGCTGGTGGATGCCTTGCAGGAACGTTTTCATCAGGCTCATGTGCGCCGCCATGTTTATCTCGAAGCATCCGATGGACGCCTGCGGGCATTGCTCCATGAAAATACCCATGTGTTGCGAACCCAGAGTCTGGATGATGGTGGTTGTGAAATGGAGATCGAGCTGACCGTCACCGCTTTCAACCGGCTGCTGAAAAAGGAGCCTCAGCTGGCGGGCAAGCTTCTGGCCATGTAAATGCTGGGTTCCCTTGGCTGCATCAGAAAAAAACCTGATCCCATTCAGGTATGGTTCTGTGTTATTAACTCGGCAACAATCTATGTCGTATTCAGGGCTTCAAGAACAGGTCAGATCAAGGCGCGGCTCGCAGGCAAGGGTTGTTCCCTTGGCAAGAGCCGGAACGCGGAGCTGGCCTTTTCTTGAAGCCCCTAACGGATTGATCGATAAGGACAGGCCCGCTTGCCCTTGCCCGCGGACAGCGTTATCAGCCCTTGTTGTAGAATCACTACAACGGCGGTCTGATGCCTTGCCGCGAACAAGGGCAAGCGGGCTGAACACGATATGGATTGTTACCGAGTTAATAAAAGCACATCAAAACGGCCACAGAGACCATCCCTTGTCCAGGCTTTTTTCGCAGCTTTTGAGCTGCCGGGCGTAAGTCTTCGCCTGCCGGTCCACCTTTTCCGCCACCCGGATCAACCATGCCTTGTTGCGCCAGCTGCGCCTGGCATATCCGCCATGGCCCTCGTGGTAGGCAAGATACTGATGTTTGGCATCCCACTTGGAAATGCCAAGCCGGTCATGGGTAATACTCGTGTACCAGCCGACAAAATCCATTGCATCCGCGAAATCATCCCGATCCGCGCCACGGTTGCCGGTATTTTTCACATACCAGTCCCAGGTATCATCCTTGGCCTGGGGATACCCATAGGCCGATGAAGGCCGACGCCAGGGAATGAACCCCAGCAGTTTTCCCCTTGGTGGCTGCGCATCATCACGAAACGCCGATTCCTGACGAACAATGGCCATTTGCACATGAATGGGAGTACCCCAGCGTTTCTGGGAAGCCCTGGCGCTTTGATACCAGCCTTTCTTTTCCTTGAATATGGAACAGATGTTGTTGATGTCGTGTGGAGGCGCGCTGGCACAACCTGCCAAGGAAACCAGCACCAGCACCGGAGTCAGAAACGAAACCAGACCCGTCCATTTCCTGACTGTTGTTGTGCGCCTCTGCCTGCTGCTGGCATTTTTCACAGTTCGCTCGGGATAGATGTATTTTCTGTCCATATCAGCCCAAGACCGGCGATGAAAAAGGAACATCACAAATAACCGAGATGGCCGCGCAGGTCCAGAATGTTCAACCATTTCAATAATGATACTGGAAAAATACGATTTCCCGGCTTCTTTCATACGCCCATCACGACAAAACCCGCTGTCAGGCGGGCTTGGGGACGTAATGGTACAGGTAGATGGAGGCTGAGCCCGGAATCGAACCGAGGTCCACGGCTTTGCAGGCCGCTGCATAACCACTCTGCCACTCAGCCAATGAGTGCGACAGCCTGGCACTGTCGAAACGAAAAGCCCCGCCGTAGCGCGGGGCTTTACCAGAATCTGGAGCGGGAAACGAGATTCGAACTCGCGACCCCAACCTTGGCAAGGTTGTGCTCTACCAACTGAGCTATTCCCGCTTGGTGAGGCGGTATTCTACTTGCGCGGCGCCTGTTGTCAAGCATCGGAATCATTTTTTCCGTCTTCCGACAGGCTCGGCCAGGCCGCATGCAGATAAACCGTCATGGACCACAGGGTGAGCGCCACCGCGACATACAGCAGAAGTTCACCGATTCGGTAGGTAGGCAGACCGAACAGTTCATGACGATAGATGAGCAGCGTGATTGCCCCCATCTGCGCCGCAGTCTTGAATTTTCCTACCCAGGACACGGCCACCTTGGCCCGCGCGCCCAGTTCGGCCATCCATTCTCTCAGGGCGGATATGGTGATTTCCCGGCCAATGATTACCGCAGCGGATATCGCCATCCAGGGAGATGGATTGTCCGCCACCAGCAACACCAAAGCGGTGGCCACCATCAGCTTGTCTGCCACCGGATCGAGAAAAGCCCCCAGGGGCGAGACCAGCCCCATGCGTCTTGCCAGATAACCATCCAGCCAGTCGGTGAAGGCGGCAATCATGAACACCAGCGCCGCCACTTGGTGATTCCAGGGAGCGGGCAGATAGAACATGCCAACCAGCACCGGAATCATGATGATCCGGGAAAAAGTCAGAAGATTAGGGATGCTCCACATCATTCGGTTCCATGAAATGCCTGATATATTTTTTCCGCCAGCCGGGTGCTGATACCATTCACGGTGGAGATATCCTCTATCCCCGCCCGTGACAGCCCCTGCAGACCGCCGAACTGCTTGAGCAGCTCCTGGCGGCGTTTCTGCCCGATACCAGGAATGTCTTCCAGCACCGAGCGGCTGCGCGCCTTGTTACGCCGCTGCCGATGACCGGTGATGGCAAACCGGTGCGCCTCGTCCCGGATATGCTGAATCAGATGCAGGGCTGGTGAATGGGGATCAAGTATAAGGGGATGCTGATGTTCCAACAAGAAAAGTTGCTCCATGCCCGCGCGCCGTTCCGGACCCTTGGCCACTCCCACGAGCAGGACACCCTGCACTCCCAGGTTTTCGAGTATTTCTGCGGCGGTGGCCAACTGCCCCTTGCCGCCATCGATGAACAGCACATCCGGCAAACGCCCCTCTCCCGACAAAATGCGCGTGTAACGCCGGCGCAATGCCTGCGCCATGGCGGCATAGTCGTCTCCGGGAGTAATGCCATCGATATTGAAACGCCGGTAGTCACTTTTGAGAGGTCCTTCCGCGTTGAATACCACGCAGGAAGCCACGGTTCTCTCCCCAGCGGTGTGGCTGATATCGAAACATTCCATGCGCGTGGGCGGTTCTTCCATCCCCAACGCGTCCTGCAAGGTCTCCAGGCGCAGACGTGCATTGCTGCTGCCGGCCAGGCGCGCCTTGAGGGCGATTTCCGCATTCTGCCGGGCCATCTTCAGCCAGCGCGCTCTTTCTCCCCTGGGTGATGATCGCAGCAGCAGTTTTTTCCCGGCCTGTTGTGACAGGGCCTGCTCCAGCAACTCCCTGTCCATCGGCTTGTGACTGAGCAGGATTTCGGCCGGCAACTGCCGCCCCAGATAATACTGTCCCAGAAAGGCGGACAGAATCTCGCCCTCGTTCCGGCCTTTGGCTCCCTTGGGGAAAAACTGGCGGTTGCCGAGATTGCGCCCCTGGCGAATGAAAAATACCTGTACGCAGGCCTGGCCTTCCGCCACCGCGCAGGCAACGATGTCCAGATCACCTTTTTCCCCACTGACATATTGCCGCTCCTGTATCTTGCGAATGGCATCGATCTGGTCCCGGTAGCGAGCCGCTTGTTCAAATTCCAGGCTGGCAGAAGCCTCTTCCATGCGCGCCACCAGGCCGTCCACCACATCATGGGTTTTCCCTTCCAGGAAAAGCACGATGTCCCGCACATCGCGCATGTAGTCTTCCCGGCTCACCAATCCCACACAAGGCGCGGTGCAGCGCTTGATCTGATGTTGCAGACAAGCCCGGGAACGATTGCGGTAGTAACTGTTTTCGCACTGGCGCACCGGAAACAGTTTCTGCAGCAAATAAAGGGTTTCCCGTACCGCTCCGCCACTGGGATAGGGGCCGAAATATCGTCCTCTGGACTTGCGCGCGCCGCGATGAAACCCGAGACGCGGAAATTCATCGTCCGACAGAAAAATATAGGGGTAGCTCTTGTCGTCGCGCAACAGAATGTTGTAACGCGGTTTCAGTTCCTTGATGAGATTGTTTTCCAGCAGCAGGGCTTCCGCTTCCGTGTGGGTGACGACGATCTGGATGTCACGGATCTGCGCCACCATGGTCTGGATGCGCTTGTTTCCCGCCCGCTGGAAATAGCTGCTGACCCGGCGTCTCAGATCCCGCGCCTTGCCCACATAGAGCACATTTCCCCCGGCATCGAGCATGCGATACACGCCGGGCCGATGGGTCAGGGTCTTGAGAAAGGCCTTGTAATCAAAATCAGTCTTGTTGCTCACGGACAGTAGATGAAACCGGGTGGTTACAGAAGTTTGCCGCAGAACGCCCTGGCATGCGAGTGCTTATTGCGCTTTATGCAACGACATTCTGCTGGTACATTGACACCAATCGGTTCGACAGGGGAAAAAGCGCATGGAAAGAGAACAATGGAAATCCCAATTTGGCTTTCTGCTCGCAGCAGTGGGATCGGCCATTGGCCTGGGCAATATCTGGCGTTTCAGCTATCTGGCTTATGAACACGGCGGCGGCGCCTTTCTCATACCCTATCTGGTAGCGCTGCTTACCGCAGGCATTCCTCTGCTGATACTGGAATACGGCATTGGCCATGAGCGCATAGGCTCCGCACCACTGGCTTATGCCAAGATCGACAAACGCTGGGAATGGCTGGGTTGGTGGGCGGTGCTGTTCGTCATGTTCGGCATTGTGCTCTATTACTCCGTAGTCATTGCCTGGTGCATGAATTTCTTCCTCCTGTCCTTCGATCTGGGCTGGGGAGATGATCCCAATACATTCTTCTTCCAGGAATTCCTCCAGGTCAGTGAACGCCCCGGAGACATTGGTGAAGTACGCACCCCCATTCTGGCCGCGCTGGCGCTGGTATGGCTCATCAACTGGGCGGTGGTCTACCGGGGTGTGCAACGTGGCATCGAGCTGGCCAACAAGATCCTCATGCCCACCTTGCTGGTACTCATCATCGCCCTGGTGGGGTGGTCCCTGACCCTGGAAGGTGCCGGCCTGGGGCTCAAGGCCTATTTGAGTCCGGATTTCTCCAAACTATCCGACCCCAAAGTATGGATCGACGCCTACAGCCAGATTTTCTTCACCCTGAGTCTGGGCTTTGGCATCATGATCGCCTATGCCAGCTACCTGCCACGCAAGGCCGATATTACCCGCAATGCGCTCCTTACAGCAGTCATCAACAGCGGGTTTTCCCTGTTTGCCGGGCTGGCGGTGTTCTCCGTGCTGGGCTTCATGGCCACCTCCCAGAACCAGCCCATATCCGAGGTTGTGGCGCAAAGCATCGGGCTGGCTTTCGTCGCCTATCCCAAAGCAGTAAGCCTGATGCCAGGTGGCAATTTCTTTGGCGCCCTGTTTTTCTTCTGTCTGGTGGTGGCGGGTCTTTCTTCCGCTGTGTCCATTATCGAGGCCTTTGTTGCCGCCATGGTGGACAAGTTCGGTGTCAGCCGGCAGAAACTGGTGACTTTCATCTCGGTGCTGGGTTTTCTCGGCTCCATCGTCTTCACCACCCATGCGGGACTGCTGTGGCTGGACATCGTGGACCATTTCATCACTCATTACGGCCTGGTGAGCGTAGGCATCATGGAATGTTTCGTCGTGGGCTGGCTGTTCCGCCTGCCCAAGCTGCGCCAGCATATCAATCGCATCTCCTCCATACCCCTGGGGCCATGGTGGGATTTTCTCATCAAGGTGTTCGTCCCTCTGGTGCTGGTAATCATCCTTGCGGGAGATCTGTACGCCGAATTCGACAAACCCTATGGCGGCTACAGCTGGGCATCCCTGATCGTCATCGGCCGGGACTGGCTGCTGCTTACCCTGGTAGGCGCCTTCGCCATTGCCTGCCGCCCCTGGCGGACTACCGCCCATGAACAGGGCGGCAGATCGGATACCCCGGCATAAATCCGGCAGGGGAACTGGATCATTCTAACCCGAATATTGCACCAGAACGCTCAAAATGTGGGTTTTTTACCATTAATTACAGCCTGTTGCGTGACGAGTATGCTGGATACAGTTTGTACCTGTCATGCTATCCGGTGCAATATTCGGGCTAAAGGCCCAGCAAGCCTCGGGCACGCTGAAATACCTCCTGGAACATCCCGGGAGTGAGACGCCGGGTCTGGGTGTTGTAGCGGCTGCAGTGGTAGGAATCGAGCAGCATCAGATCATCGTTCAGCCGATATTCGGCGGCATGCCGAAAGGGAAAATCCACCTGACGCAACTTCAGGGCAGCGAGTACCGCCCGGTGGGCAACGCCGCCCAGGGCCAGAACCAATGAATCGGCAGGCAGCGATTCAAGCTCCCGCGCCAGAAACCCATTGCAGGCCTTGACCTCCGACCCCAGCGGCTTGTTCTGTGGCGGCAGACATTTCACCGCATTGGTAATCCGGCAATGGATCAATTGCAGATCATCCCCGGCATGCTGCGACTCAGGCGCACTGGAAAACCCGCAGTCATACAAGGTCTGATAGAGCAGGATTCCGGCATGGTCGCCGGTAAATGGCCGCCCGCTGGCATTCGCGCCATGCATCCCCGGCGCCAGTCCCACAATGAGCAAGCGCGCCTGCGGATCGCCAAAAGGCGCAACTGGGGCGCAGTGGTAGTGCGGATATTGCAGCTTCAATTCCCGCAGAAACCCGCTCAGGCGATCACAGGCAGTACACTCAGGATCAAAAGCCGCCGCATCAACCATCCAGATCGAGGAGCCCGTGACGCAAGGCAAAATGTGTCAGTTCCACATCGTTGTGAATATCCAGCTTCTCAAACAGCCGGGATCGATAGGTACAGATGGTCTTGGGACTGAGAAACAGCGAATCCGATATTTCCTGGGTGGTTTCGCCATGAGTGATCATGAGCATCACCTGCATCTCCCGGGGTGAGAGCTTGCTCACGGGAGTGGACTCTCCCTTGTTCACCAGACTGGTCAGGCTCAGACGCTGGGCCACGTCCTGACAGATATAATGATCGCCGCGCATCACCTTGTTTATTGCCAGTGCCAGTTCAACGGCAGGGCATCCCTTGGTGACATATCCCACTGCTCCCGCATCCAGCAACTGGTTGGGGAAAGGCGTGTCATCCAGTGCAGTGAGGGCGATGACCTTGACATCCGGTGCCACATGCAACACCCGCCGGGTGGCTTCGATGCCGCCAATACCTTCCATGTTTACGTCCATGAGGACCACATCCGGAGGAGCATCGCGCACAATATCCACTGCTTCCTCGCCACTTGCCGCTTCCGCGACCACTTCCATGCCCTCCATTTCATCCAGGATACTTTTGACTCCGGAACGAAACAGGGCGTGATCATCGACTAACAGTATGCGTATCATTTTATCGCTTCATCGTTCAGTTTATTGGGAATCTCGATTTTCCGAGATGCCCTGTTCATCAGGAATCATAGCACTCATTTGCGCCCCGACGCAGGAATGGCGCGTTGGAAAGACCAGTCCCTTATCGCCTGTATCTGTTCTTCCATGGTGCGGGACAAAGGCACCATATTTGCGGTGTTGCGAACAATATCCTGTTCATTGAACCCGCGACCTTCCTGCCAGGCCTCGATACGAGCGGATTTTACCGCCGCTTCAATCTCGGCACCACTCCACCCCTTTGTCGCGGCGGCCAGATAGGCGGTATCAAAATCACCCGGCCTCCCTCCATTCAGGCGGATATGAATGACGAATATCTGCGCCCGTTCCTCCGCAGACGGCAGATCGAGGAAAAACAACTGGTCAAACCGCCCCTTGCGCATGAGCTCCGCGGGCAGGGACTGTATGCGATTCGCGGTAGCCGCCAGAAACACCCCGGCGGGCTTTTCCTGCATCCAGGTCAGAAAGCTGGAAAAGATATTCACATTGCCGCCCGACGGATTTCTTTCATCGTAGCCAAAAGCATTTTCCAGCTCATCTATCCACAGCACCACCGGAGCGATTTCCGCGGCGATACGGGTCGCGCGCTCAAAGGCATATTCGGCGCTACCAAAGCTCCCGGACATGACCAGGCTCATATCCAGGCGCACCAGGGGAAGATTCCAGGCTGTGGCGACAGTCTTGGCGGCCAGGCTCTTGCCACAACCGCTGACACCCATGAAAAGCACTCCTGCAGGCAAAGGAACCCCTTCTTCCAGTGCCTCACGGGTAAAAAGATCCTGACGCGCACGCACCCAGTTCTTCAGATTCTCCAGTCCACCGATATCCTCCAGCGAACGCTGTGGCGGATAGAAACGCAGCACGCTTTCCTTGGCCAGAATCTGGGACTTTTCTTCCTGAATCTCGGCCAGGGCAGTATCCTTGTCCAAGCCCGGCATACCGTAAAGACGGCTTTGCAGGTGCCCGATCTCATTCAGGGACAGCCCTTTCATGGCCACTGCCATGCGCTGCAGCAGCTCATCATCCGGCAGGGACGCGGAACCCTGGGGCTTGCGCAGTTGTCCCAGAATCTCTTCCTCGGATGGCAATCCCATCTCCACCAGAAACAACTCCTTTTTCAGGACTTCAGGAAGCTTGAGCTGCGGGTGGCTGATGAACACATGGACATGCCGTCCGCGCAAAGCATAATAGAGATCCCGCAGACCGCGAACCAGGGCGGGATTGTCATCGAACCAGGAAGGAAGATCCTTGAGCAGATACAGCACCTGCCCCTGCTCTGCGCCAACGCGCTGCAATGCAGCCATGGGGGAGGCTGCTTGTTTCTCATCATCGAAACCAACGCTGGCCGACCAGGTCACCAGCTTGCCGCTCCCCCTGTACAGACTGTCCACGACCAGGGACAGCAGGTTTTCCATCCTTTCTTCCTCCCAGCCCAGCAGGTAGAACAACGGATAACGGGAACGCAGCCCGCGGATAAGCTTGTGAAAGGTCTTGCTGTTACCGGAACTCAAGATGTTTCCCCATAAGACGAGTCTGTCTCCCGCAGGATGAGGTCGTAGATTTCCCAGGCGGCGGCAGCCTGCTCCTGACTAAGCTTCTGGGTGGCGTATCCTCCCTGCATGACCAGATAGTCTCCAGGAAGCACTTCCTGATCCTGCATGAGAAACAGGCTGACATCCCGCTGCTCACCCCTGGCCTCGCAGCTGGCGATGAGCCCTTCCACACCAATCACCCGCATGGGAATCCCAAGACACATCAGACAGCACCTCCGCCATTCAATCTGAATCCGCGCAAAAACCGGGAATAGTCAAAGAATACGCCATTGTTGACGCGCATCAAAACAGTTCTCCTGATCTCTACTATAAGTAAAGGTAAGGGATACAAACAAGGCATATGCAGCAGGAGACGACGAACCATGGGGAATACCCTTGTTTTGGGCATCGGCAACACCCTCCTGAAAGATGAAGGAGTGGGTGTGCATGTGGTGGCTTGCCTGAGGCAACGAAAATCTCTTCCCGGGGACATAACCCTCCTCGACGGCGGCAATCTGAGTTTCTCCTTGCTCGCCGACATTGAAGAACATCAGAAGCTCATCGTCATCGATGCTGCGCAACTGAACCAGGCACCGGGAAGCATCGTTTGCATGGAAAATGAACAAATGGACAGCTTTCTTGGCTCAGCCAGGCGCAGTGTTCATGAAGTCAGCCTGCTGGATCTGATGGACATGAGCCGGCTCAGGGGCTGTCTGCCACAGCGCCGGGCGCTGTTCGGCATACAACCGGAACAGGTGGACTGGGGAGAACAGCCGACCAGGAAGGTACAGAATGCCATTGGCGCGACAGCAGATCAGATAGTGCAGCTGCTGGAGACATGGGCGGAACAGGACAGCGGCCCGCCCCGGGAGCATACGGCATGAGTTTTCCTCCCCTGGAAATCACCCGTCCGGAAAGCGGAAACCTCAAGCTGATTCTGCATGAAATCAGCCATGCCTTGAGTGAGCTCATGGCAACGGGCAACGAACGGAGCATCGACCTGCGCGGCATACCGCTGGCGCCGGGCGAAGAGAAAAAGCTCCTGGAATCGCTGGGTGAAGGAGAAATCAGGGCCGAACTGGATGCCCTGGGGAAGAGCCGGATCCAGGAATCCCGATATTCCGGCGTATGGATAGTCACCCATTGCAACAGCAACGGAGAAATCATGGGCCGTTTCATCGAGATCACCCGTTCACCGGCATTGCTCGCCGCTCAGACAGAAGACATGGCCGCCGGGCTGGATGCCCTGCGCCAGCTCATTGCGACAGGAACCGAATCATGAACAAAGAACGCACACTGGGCGAAATACTCCGGCAACAGGGAGTCAGTCGCCGCGGGTTTCTGAAATTCTGCGCCACCACGGCATCTCTGATGGCCTTGCCCCCAGGCATGGTTCCAACCATCGCCAGGGCCCTGGAAAACGCCCGACGGCCATCTGTTATCTGGCTGTCCTTTCAGGAATGCACCGGCTGTACCGAATCACTTACCCGTTCCCATGCCCCCACCATAGAGGGCTTGATCTTCGATGCCATTTCCCTGGACTACCATCACACCTTGCAGGCTGCAGCGGGCAGCGCCGCAGAGCAGGCGCGTGAAAGCGCCATGAAGGAAAACTTCGGCAACTACCTGCTGGTAGTGGACGGCTCCATTCCACTGGCCAACGCCGGTTTTTCCACCATTGCGGGAACCAGCAACCTGGAAATACTGAAAGAGGTGGCAAAAGGCGCGGCAGCCATCATCGCCGTGGGCACCTGCGCCGCCTATGGCGGTCTGCCCCATGCCAAACCCAACCCCACCGGTGCGGTACCGGTATCCGCGATCATCAGCGACAAACCCATAGTGAATGTTCCCGGCTGCCCGCCCATTCCGGTAGTCATTTCCGGCGTTCTTACCCATTTCCTGACGTTCGGCAGACTCCCGGACCTGGATCATCTGGGCCGCCCCCTGGCTTTCTATGGCAACAACATCCACGACCGCTGCTACCGCCGCCCCTTCTATGAACGCGGCCAGTTCGCGGAAAGTTTCGACGACGAGGGAGCCAGAAAGGGCTGGTGCCTGTACAAGCTGGGCTGCAAGGGACCGGTGACCTACAACGCCTGCGCCACCACCAAATGGAACAATGGCACCAGTTTTCCCATCGAATCCGGCCATGGCTGCCTGGGATGTTCCGAGCCGGACTTCTGGGACATGGGCGGCTTTTACCGGGCCTTGTCCGAGCCCATAGGTCTTTCCGCCAGAACCGTTGCCGGGGGCGCAATCGGCGGCGCGGCCCTGGGCGCCGCCAGCGGTCTGCTCAACCGCAAAAAGAAAGCGGAGGCTCTCGCCCGACATGAAAAAATCGGCGTGGATGAACTGAAGGACGGAGAGACAAAATGAACAGCGCCGAGTTTCTCCTCTGGGTACGAGGTTCCGGACTGCAAATCGCCCTGTGGATCTTCCTCTTCGGCATGCTCATCCGCTTGCTGGAGATCTTCCTCCTGGGAAGAAAGAAAAATCTCGCCGAACTGCGCGCCAGCGGCACGGCAGCCGGCTTGCGCACCATGATCAGCCGCTCACTGCCCCCCGGGGGGAATATCATCCATCGGCCACGTTTCACCTTTGTAGCCGGCTATGCCTTCCATATCGGGCTGTTTGTCGTGATCTTCTTCCTCACGCCTCATATCCAGGTCATTGAATCTCTAACCGGCCTGGCCTGGCCCGCCCTGCCCACTCCCGTGGTGGACATATTTACGGTCATCTCCCTGGTGGCCATGCTGGCCCTGCTCTGGCATCGCCTTGCCAGCCGGCTGCTGAATTTTCTCAGTAATGGTGGTGACTATCTGGCCTGGACCCTGACATTCATGCCGTTGCTTACCGGCTACATGGCCTATCATCACCTGTGGTTTCCCTATACCGGGCTGCTGGCAGCGCATATCCTCAGTGTGGAACTGCTGCTGATCCTGTTTCCCTTCACCAAGCTGACACATACTTTCACCATCTTCATTGCACGCTGGTACAACGGCATGATGGCCGGCGAGAAAGGAGTTCAGTCATGAGCAAAACATCCCTGGAACGCGGCCTGAACATTCTGCGTGAACAGATAGACAGCCCCACGGCGGCTTTCTTCAGCAGTTGTGTACATTGCGGGCTGTGCGCCCAGGCCTGCCTCTTCTATACGGAAACCTGCAATCCGGCCTACATACCGATACGCAAACTGGAACCCATGCGCCGGCTCTGGGAGCAGGAATACACACTGACTGGAAAACTCAAGAAGCTGCTGGGGTTATCCAGACCCATAACCCACGAAGAGCTGGAGCAATGGCAGGAACTGGTCTATAACAGTTGCTCCCTGTGCGGCCGTTGCAGCCTGGTCTGCCCCGCCGGGCTGGATCTCACCTACATGATTCGCAAGTTTCGTGAAGGCATGGCCGCATCCGGGCATGCGCCAGAAGGACTCATCGGCGCCACCACCCGGGCAGTGGAACTGGGCAGCCCCATGGGAGTGACGCTGAAAGCGCTCGAGGCTCAGGCAAAACATGTAAAGGCAGACTCGGGGCTGGATATTCCCTTTGATGTAGAAGGCGCGGAATACCTGGTGCTGTTATCCTCCATGGAAATCATCAACTATCCCGAATACCTGCAGGCGGTCGCCCGGATCTTCCATCAGGCGAAAAAGACCTGGACCATTTCCTCGGAGGCTTTCGAAGCCACCAATTCGGGAATTCAGATCGGTGTCTCCGATATCGCCGCCGAACTGGTACAGCGGGTGGTGGATGCCGCGGAGAAACTCAGGGTGAAGACCGTCATCAGCCCGGAATGCGGTCATGCCTATACCGCCATCCGCTGGGAAGGCCCCAACCTCATCGGGCGTCCTTTCGGTTTCAGGGTGAGGCACATCCTGGAAGTGCTGGATGAGCTGCGTGAACAGGGGTTGCTGCAGGTCGAGGGCGTGGAAGATGCGCGCATGACCTTCCACGACCCCTGCCAGCTGGTGCGCCGGGGCGGTGTCATCGAAGCACCCCGCAACCTGATCCGCATGGTGGCGAGGAATTTCGTGGAAATGAAGGATCATGGAAAAATGAACTGGTGCTGTGGCGCCGGGGGCGGTGTCAGCGCCAATGAAGATGCCGCGGAAATCCGTCTCAAGGCGTTCAAGCGCAAGAAGAAACAACTGGAGAGACTGCAGGTGGACGGGCTGGTCACCGCCTGCGCCAACTGCCGCATCCAGATCGAGGAAGGCCTGGAGGAAAATGACATGGACATGCCCGTCATCGGTCTCACGGAAATGCTCGCCAGCCACCTGAAAGACGAGGAAGCCCGGGAAGGAGGCGCCACATGACAGATGCGCAGAACAATACCGATTTCAGAAAAAGCCTGGATCGGCTCGAATGCCCACAGCAGCGGCAACTGGCTGCGCGCTTCGTCGAAAGCGTCCTGCATCTGGGCCGGGACGAACGCATAAAAAAAGTTGTCGACATGGTGCACAAGGGCGATCCCGATCCCGAAGAACTGGAAGCCGCGAGAAAGATGATCAAGGCTGCCATCGTCGATTCCCACTGCCGCTGCGGCTCCGAATGCGACTGGAAGGAACAGGCCACCTATTTCGTTGCACGCGCCGCGGCCGCTGCGGTGGCGCCAGAAAACAAGTGCATCACACGCAATGCCGCCTGGGAAGCCGCAGTGAATGCACGCATGGCCTGCACCTGTGCGGCCATGGAAGATGAAGACATCAGTGCCGAGGAGTGCGCCAAGCAGGCCCAAATCGCCAGGGATTTTCTCAATACACTGCCAGCCGGGAGTG
Source organism: Sedimenticola sp. (assembly GCA_026985055.1). Taxonomy (GTDB): domain Bacteria; phylum Pseudomonadota; class Gammaproteobacteria; order Chromatiales; family Chromatiaceae; genus Thiolapillus. The sequence goes on from JALSQZ010000226.1 coordinate 62,150, forward strand.
AAACAGCATGAGCCAACGCATCGTAGTCGACCCCATTACCCGCATCGAAGGGCATCTGCGCATCGAGGCGCAGATGAATGGTGCGAAGATAGAAAAAGCCTGGTCCTCCGGCACCATGGTGCGCGGCATCGAGATCATTCTCAAAGGGCGCGACCCCCGGGACGCCTGGGCCTTCGCCCAGCGTATCTGCGGCGTCTGTACCCTGGTGCATGGCATCGCCTCCGTGCGGGCGGTGGAAAACGCCCTGAATTACAGCGTACCGGCCAATGCCCAGCTTATCCGTAATCTGATGATAGGCGCCCAGTACATCCACGATCATGTCATGCACTTCTATCATCTGCATGCCCTGGACTGGGTGGATGTGGTTTCCGCCCTGGATGCCGACCCCAAGGCGACTTCGGAACTGGCCCAGTCCATCAGCCGCTGGCCCAAATCCTCCCCCGGCTATTTCAGTGAAATGAAAACCAGACTGAAAAATTTTGTCGAGGCCGGACAACTGGGCATCTTCGCCAAGGCGTACTGGGGGCACCCCGCATACAAGCTGCCTGCGGAAGCCAACCTTATGGCCGTTTCCCATTACCTGGAAGCCCTGGGCTGGCAGCGGGACGTGGCACGCCTGCATACCATTTTTGGCGGCAAGAACCCTCATCCCAATTTCCTCGTGGGCGGGGTGCCCTGCCCCATCGACCTGGAATCCGATTCCGCCCTCAATGCCGAACGCCTGGCCAAGGTACAAAACATCATCGAGCAGATGCAGCTTTTCGTGGATCAGGTCTACGTTCCGGACACCCTGGCCATCGCTGGTTTCTACAAGGACTGGGCCAGCCGCGGGGAAGGTCTGGGCAACTTCCTCACCGTGGGCGATTTTCCCGAAAGCGGCATGGACGACCCGGCCAGTTATCTCATCCCCTCCGGGGCCATACTGAACAGGAACCTGGACACCATTCATGCAGTGGACCTGAATGCGCCCGATCAGGTACAGGAATTCATCAATCATTCCTGGTATGACTACAGTGAAGGCAAGGACAAGGGGCTGCATCCCTACGAGGGTGAAACCGAACTGCACTACACCGGCCCGGAACCGCCGTATGAACATCTGGAGGTAGATCAGTCCTACTCCTGGCTCAAGGCGCCTCGCTGGAAAGGCCATGCCATGGAGGTCGGCCCGCTGGCGCGGGTACTCATGCTCTACGCCAGCGGCCACGAGCAGACCAGGGCGCTGGTGGACATGACCCTGAAAACCCTGGAACTGCCCCTGGAAGCCCTGTTCTCCACCCTGGGGCGCACCGCCGCACGCACCCTGGAAACCAAGATCGTCGCAGACAACATGCAGGTCTGGTATGACCATCTGATCGCCAATATCCGCAGTGGTGAAACCCGCAGCTTCAATGAAACCCTCTGGGAGCCTTCTTCCTGGCCATCACAGGCTCGCGGCGTGGGTTTCATGGAAGCCCCGCGAGGCGCTCTGGCGCACTGGATCGTCATAGAGAACGAAAAAATCGCCAACTACCAGGCCGTGGTGCCCAGCACCTGGAATGCCGGCCCACGCGATCCTTCCGGCCAGCCTGGCGCCTACGAGGCCGCCCTGCAGGACAACCACGATCTGTACGACCCCGAACAACCCGTGGAAATCCTGCGCACCATCCACAGTTTCGATCCCTGTATTGCCTGTGCGGTACATGTTACGGATCCGGATGGAAAAGAACTTGTTCAAGTAAAGATCACATAGGTATGACCATGAACAGAAAAACATCTGCCGCAGCCCTCACCCTGGCCTGTTTCTTCCTGCCTGCCCTGGCCCTGGCTCATGTGGGCAGCGGGGAAGGCGGCATCGTATCGGGGCTGCTTCACCCTTTCACCGGCCTGGATCACCTGCTCACCGCGCTCGCCTGCGGAGTTTGGATGAGACTGCGCCTGGATCTCTCCCTGCGCCAGGGAATGGCGGTATTCTTGCTGCCCCTGCTGACCGGAATGCTGCTGGGCGCCAATGGCATAGAGGGGCTCTACCTGGAAACTCTGCTTGGCGCCTCAGTACTCCTGCTGGCGGTGCTGCTGGCGCCGAACATGAAACTGCGCCCGAATCTGGGAATCACCCTGGCCAGCTGTTTTGCCCTTTTGCAAGGGCTGGCCCATGGCGGGGAAATCATCCGTCTTTCCCTGCAAGGCAGTCTCTCTGCCCTGGCTGTCAGTGTCAGTACCGGGCTGCTCCTGATGAGCGGCTATCTGCTTGCCGGCATGATATTAACTCGGCAACAATCTATATCGCGTTCAGCCCGCTTGGTTCGCGGCAAGGCATCAGCCTGCCGTTGTAGTGATTCTACAACAGGGGCTGACAACGCTGTCCGCGGGCAAGGGCAAGCGGGCCTGTCCTTATAGATCAATCCGTTAGGGGCTTCAAGAAAAGGCCAGCTCCGCGTTCCGGCTCTTGCCAAGGGGACAACCCTTGCCTGCGAGCCGCGCCTTGATCTGACCTTTTCTTGAAGCCCTGAATACGACATGGATTGTTGCCGAGTTAATAAGCAAAGACCACCTGCATCTCAGTTCCTGAAAACACCAGCAAAACGAAAAGCCGCGTGCAGTACGCGGCTTCCGTCATCAGGGGCAGTCTCTGGCAAAAAGTTGAAAAACGCCGTTTTTCAGCCGTTTCCCATCGGGCTGCTACTTGATTTCAACAATACCGAACTGCTGTGAAGGTTTGCTCCACTGGAGGCGGATATCATAGGAGCGACCTTCCAGCTTGATGTTCCGCAGCATGATACTGGTGGCATCACGACTCACTGTGCTGGAAGAAATATCCATGGCATCCGGATCGTTGAAATAGGCCTTGTGGAACTTGATGGTCTGCACCGTACTTTCCTTTTCATTGTATTTTCCGGAACTGGTGTACGCCTTTACCTTGAAGGTATGAGTGCCCGCGCGCAACAGACTGTAGTTGAAAGAAGCGCCATAGCCGGAAAAACGCGACCCGGGATTGTTGGGAAAACGATTGGCGATATCCCCCCGGGTTCCTCCAAAGGGAATACGGGTCTGCAACTTGCCATCGATATAATATTCCACATAGGAGATACCGTCCGGTCCTGTGGCCCAGCCGCGCAGATTGCCCACGCCGCTGACCACCGAGCCGTTGGCCGGTTCTTCCAGGGCGAGCTGGATACGATCATCCAGCATGGGATCGCCGCCACTGCCGGCAAGGAAATTCAGATTGACCACACGCATGTTCTGCACCACGCCGCCGTCCCGGTTATCACTGAGCAGATCCCCGTTGCTGCGTAACTCGCTGAGAATATCCGGCACGCTGGCACTGGGATTTCGCTGCTTCATGATGGCCCAGGCGCCGGCCACATGCGGCGCCGCCATGGAAGTACCGGTCCAGGTGGCGTAGCTGGTTCCCGGCACCGATGAAGTAATCATGGCGCCAGGAGCGAGAAGGGAAAGATAATGGGCGACATTGGTACTGCCTGCAAGCTCCCCTTCCCCCAGTTTGCAGTCTCCGCTGTTCTGGGTGTCGCAGATGGAACCCACGCTGATCGCCCTGGAAAAACAGGCGGGAACCGTGAGACCATCCTGGTAACCTTCATTGCCGGCAGCCACTACTGTCGCCACGGAGATGCCATGCAGCCAGTTGATGGCATCCCGGTATTGGGGATAGTCATTGTCACAGGTGCTGGTGAACTTGTCCTCGCCTCCCAGACTCATGTTTACTGCGGCAATGGCATAGCCCTGATTTTGTTTCAGATCATAGACATAGTCCATGGCCTTGAGGATATCCGCATCCCAGAAGGTCATGCAGGGGGTCGGCTCGTCACCACAATAATCCGCGTCATTGTCGCCACTGGCAACCTGCAGGGCGACGATCTTTGCATCCCTGGCAACACCATGCAGGCTGGGATTGTTGCCCGCGATGATTCCGGCGACATGCGAGCCGTGGGAACAGCCATTCATGTTCTCACAGGGCGCGGCGGAGCCGGTTCCATGTTGCTCTTTCAGCCCATTGGGGCAGACAGTCTCACCGAAATAACCGGAAAAACAGGCCTCGACCTCCACACTGCCCTGGAGAAAGGGATGTGTCGCATCCACACCGCTGTCGATCACCGCTACATATTGTCCGGCTCCCGTAAACCCGGCGTCCCAGGCGGTCGGGGCGCCAAGCAGGGGCACGCTTTGTCTCAGGCTGGGGCGGCGGCGCTGGTTCTCCTGCACGGAAACCACCTGATCATCGTTCTTCATGATCGCCAGCCCGGCGGTTTCCACCGTGTAGGCCAGAAACGGAAAGGCGCTGAAGCGGGTGACATTTTCCACATGCCCGCCCAGTTTTCGCAGATAGGCATCCTGGGCGGCGCGCAGCCGATCCTTGTTGGTAGGCTGGCCCGGCTGGAACGCGCCCTGGTCATCGATACGCACGATAACGGATATACGTCCCCCGTTGGCTATGGCCCGGTCTTCCAGAGTAGAGAACAGCGCAGTGCGTTCTGCCGGTTGCGCCTGTGTGCTTTGAGCCAGACCGACCAACGAGAAGGCCAGCAGGCCGAAAGCAAGCATGCGCCTGAGAACATAACGACGGGTATTCATATCCTTATCCCTGTAAACGATGTATTGATGAACTGACAGGATGTTGAAAAACCACGTTTTTCAACGGCCTGCCAAGGGCACAGCATAACCCCGCCTGCACTCCTTGCCAAATGCACAGATCAGGAAAGCTCTGCCGGCGTCTTTGCCGAAGTGATGGACAAGGCGTGCAGCTCATCGGAATCGATCTGCGAGCGCACCGTATCCAGCACCATTCGATGACGCTGTATCAGCGATTTGCCTTCAAAGGCCGGACTGACCACAGTCGCCTCGAAATGGCGTCCATCACCGCTGACGCTAACTTCGGCATCGGCGATACCAGCCCGGATCAGTTCTTCGATTTTTGCTGTTTCCATGGTCACAACTCCCGCGTGGCAAGAAACTTCACTTCCGGCCAGCGTTCTTCAGTCAGATTGAGATTGACCCGGGTGGGCGCCAGATACACCAGCTGATCATCCCCATCCAGGGCCAGATTGTCATGGGCCTTGACCTTGAAGCGTTTCAGCAGTGCCTCATCGTCACACTGCACCCAACGGGCAGTGTACACATTGACCGGCTCCACTATCGCCTCCACGCCATATTCCGACTTGAGGCGGGCCGCGGCCACTTCGAACTGCAGCACACCCACCGCCCCCAGGATCAGGTCATTGTTGCGCAGGGGACGGAACACCTGGGTCGCGCCTTCTTCGCACAGTTGCAGCACACCTTTCTGCAGAGCTTTCATTTTCAATGGATCCTTGAGTACCACCCGGCGAAACAGCTCAGGCGCAAAGTATGGCACACCTTCGTATTTCAAATCCTCACCTTCCGTGAAGGTATCGCCGATCTGGATGGTGCCGTGATTGTGCAGGCCTATGATGTCTCCGGGAAAGGCCTCCTCCACCTGACGGCGGGCATCCGCCTGGAAGGTGATGGCATTGGACACCTGCACGCTCTTGCCGATGCGCACATGTTTCATCTTCATGCCCTTGCGATAACTTCCGGAACAGACCCGCAGAAAGGCGATGCGATCGCGGTGCGCCGGATCCATGTTCGCCTGGATCTTGAAAACGAAACCGGTAAACTTTTCTTCCCCCGGATCGACCAGACGCTGCAGGGTGCTGCGCGCCTGAGGCGCTGGCGCATACTCGACAAAAGCATCCAGCAACTCACGCACCCCGAAGTTGTTGATCGCGGAACCAAAGAACACCGGCGTCTGTTCGCCCCGCAGATAGGCATCCAGATCCAGTTCATGGCTGGCGCCACGCACCAGTTCGATTTCCTCCTTGAGCTCTTCCACCTCATGCTCTCCCAGCGCATCCACCAGTTCCGGATTGTCCAGGCCGCTGATGGTCTTTCCTTCCAGGACATGATCGCCATGGGATGCGCTGAACAGATGGGTGGTTTCGGTACGCAGATCGATGACGCCCTTGAGACGCTTGCCCATGCCTATGGGCCAGGTAACCGGAGCGCAGGCAATGCCCAGCACTTCCTCGATTTCATCCAGGATTTCTATGGGATCACGCCCTTCCCGATCCAGCTTGTTGACGAAGGTAAGAATGGGCGTGTCGCGCATGCGACACACTTCCATGAGCTTTATGGTGCGCTCTTCCACGCCCTTGGCCACGTCGATGACCATCAGCGCGGAATCCACCGCGGTCAGGGTACGGTAGGTATCTTCAGAGAAATCTTCGTGCCCCGGCGTGTCCAGCAGGTTGACGATGCGCTCTCTGTAGGGAAACTGCATCACGGAGGAAGTGACAGAGATACCGCGCTCCTTCTCCATTTCCATCCAGTCGGAGGTGGCATGACGCGCCGCCTTGCGTCCCTTGACCGTACCGGCAAGCTGAATCGCTCCGCCGAAAAGCAGCAGCTTCTCGGTGAGCGTGGTCTTACCCGCATCCGGGTGGGAGATAATGGCAAAAGTCCGGCGTTTGCCCAGTTCGGCAGCAATATCCGCCATGATTGTCTCGGCGCAATGGGAAAGGGCGGGATTATACCTGATTCTCTCCCACCGGCGTTTACCGGGTGGCCCCAGAGCTGTGATATATTTGCCCTCATCGAACCCGAACACCGAGGATGTGCAAACATGAAAAAAATCCTGATCGCGATGGGGCTGCTGAGCCTGGCCGTTTCCGCTCAGTCGGCCAATCTGGAACTGGCCAAGTCCATCGTCAAGGAAAAATGCCACCTCTGCCATGGAGAAGAAGGCGAAGCTTCCAGCGCAATCTATCCCCGCCTTGCCGGTCAGAACCGCATCTACCTGATAAAGCAGCTGAAAAACTTCCGTGACGGCAAGCGCAAGAGCGAAACCATGAATGAAATGGCCGCTGGACTCAAGGATGAGGCCATCGAAGCCCTGGCTGAGTACTTCAGCAGCAAGCCGGCGCTATCACACCGGGTACGCGACAAGCTGTTCGCTTCCGTAGGCGAATACATTTTCCGCAAGGGCAACAAATATTCCGGCATTCCCGCATGCAAATCCTGTCATGGCGAACATGGCGAAGGGAACGAGCAGCTGCCCCGCCTGGCAGGACAGCACAAGCGCTACGTTTCCGACCAGCTCCAGGCTTTTGGTGAGCGGGCAAGAACCAACGACAATGCCATCATGCACACCGTAGCCAGCAAGCTGACGGAAATGGAACGTGAAGCCGTGGCGCTCTATGTCAGTGGCCTCAAGCCCACCAACGAAGAATGACAGAAGCTCGAAAACACATCCTTCCACACCCCCATCAAGGAACCGCTGATCAAATCATGAACTCGCATCTTGCACTCTATTTGACCTCCCTGATTCTGCTCCTGGCTCCTGGCCTTGCACCGGCTGCCATGACCCTGGACAGTTATCAGCAATGCCTGGTAACCACCATGCAGAACGCTGACAACAACATGACCATAGGCGAAGTCAAAGACAAATGCCGCCAGGCTCCCATCGCAGAGCACATCAAGCCGGACAAATCCGCCCTGGAAAAACGCCTGGTTCAGGAAAAGGCCGTGGAAGACAGTGAATTTGTCATCACTCCCTATCTGCCCAATTATCTGCTGTTCGCTGCCTACAACAGCGCCGGGGCCAATGCCACCCCCTTCGAGAACGCCTTTCCCAACGAGGACGTTCAGGTGGACGACACCGAAGTAAAGTTTCAGATCAGTTTCAAGTTTCCCATCGTCAAGAATCTGTTCAACGGCAATGGTGATCTTTACGCTGCCTACACCAACCGATCCTTCTGGCAGTTGTACAACGACAACTCCGCGCCCTTTCGTGAAACCAACCATCAGCCGGAAGTCTGGTTGCGTTTCTACAATGACCTGGAGTTTCTCGGCTTCCGCAATGTCATCAACGACATTGGTATCGTGCATCAGTCCAACGGACGCTCCACCAGCCTGTCCCGAAGCTGGAACCGGGTCTATGCAAGATTCATCTTTGAAAAGGACAATCTGGCCTTCGCCATTCAGCCCTGGTATCGCATCCCGGAAGACAAGGACAATGACGACAACCCGGACATCGAAGACTACCTGGGCAATTTCGAGGTACAGAGCGCCTACAAGCTGGGCCGTCATACCTTTGGCCTGATGTTCCGCAACAACCTCGATTCCGGCAAGAATCGCGGCGCGGTACAGCTGGACTGGAGCTTTCCCATCCATGGGCATTTGCGTGGTTATGTACAGTGGTTCAATGGCTATGGTGAAAGCCTGATCGACTACAACGAGAACGTGAACAGCTTTGGCGCGGGAATCAAGCTCACGGACTGGCTGTAACTTCATCTCCTGTTTCAGCGCCGCCGGAAGCACGGATCATCTCCAGCAGCGCCCGATACTTCTGCGGCGCGTCCTGCGGAGCGGCGATCAGCCAATGAAACAGTTGCGGATCGGTTTCCCGCAACAACTGACGAAAGCCGTGCTGAATTTGCGCCGGGGCCTGATCATAGCGTTCGTCGAGAAAACGCTGAAACAGACAATCCAGTTCCAGCATGCCCCGACGGCACTGCCACTGCAAGCGCTCCTTTTCACGAAACCGGCGTTCGATGTTCACACGGATTTCTTCAGCATCAGGTTACGAATGTGGCCAATGGCCTCGGTGGGATTCAAATGCTTGGGACAGGCTTCCACACAATTCATGATGGTGTGGCAGCGAAACAGTTTGTAAGGGCCATCCAGCGCATCCAGTCGTTCCTCTTCCCCCTGATCCCGGCTGTCCGCGAGGAAACGCCAGGCAGTGAGCAGCGCCTGGGGGCCGAGAAACTTGTCCGGATTCCACCAGAAGGAAGGACAGGAAGTGGAGCAGCAACCGCACATGATGCATTCCCACAAGCCGTCCAGCCGGGCCCGCTGGGCCGGGGTTTGCAGGCTTTCCTGTTCCGGAACCGGCTCCTTGCGCTTCAGCCAGGGCTCGACGGCCTGATACTGCCGGTAGAAATCACTCATGTCCACCACCAGATCCCGAATGACCGGACGCCCGGGAAAAGGCCGAACAACCACTGGCGCCTTGAGTTCCGCCACGGGCGTGATGCAGGCCAGACGATTGCTGCCGTTGACATTCACCCCGTCGGAACCGCAAACACCCTCACCGCAGGAGTGGCGGAAGGCAAAGGACTCATCCTGCTCCTTGATCTTGAGCAGCGCATCCCGCAGCATCATGCCCCGCTCCACTTCCAGATCAAAAGCCTGCATATATGGCTTGGCATCCGTATCAGGATTGTAGCGATAGACCTCGAAACGCATCAGTAAACCCTCTCCTTGGGTGGAAAGCTGTCCACACTCAGGGGCCGGGTGCGCACTGGCTTGTAGTCCAGGTGGTCATCTTCACGGAAATACAGGCTGTGACGCATCCAGTTGCGATCATCACGATCCGGATAATCGGGCCGTGAGTGGGCGCCGCGACTTTCCTGACGATGCAGGGCAGAGGTGATTATGGACATGCCCACATCCACCAGATTCTCCAGTTCAAAGGCTTCCACCCGGGCGGTGTTGAAAGTACGGCTGCGATCATGGAGGCGCACTTCATCGAGGCGCTCGCGTATGTCACGCATCTTCTCCAGACCTTCGCGCATGATTTCATCCGTGCGGAACACCCCGGCATGATCCTCCATCACCTTCTGCAACTCGGCGCGCAGCTCGGCAACCGCAATCCCTTCTCCTTCCTGGTCGAAACGCCGGAAGCGGGCCATGGCCTTCTCCTCGCTGGCGCTGTCCGTTTGCCGATGGCGGGGATGCTCCCGCAGATAATCCAGAATATCCAGCCCGGACAAACGGCCAAACACCAGAATATCCAGAAGCGAATTTCCCCCCAGCCGATTTGCCCCATGCACGGATACACAGGCACATTCACCCGCGGCGTAGAGTCCCGGCACCACTTCTTCCGGCCCATGACGGGCTGGCGCCACAACCCGGCCAAACCGGTCCGACGGAATGCCCCCCATCACATAATGAGCGGTGGGATAGACGGGAATGGGCTCGAAGGCGGGATCGATACCGACAAAAATCTTGCTCGTTTCGCGAATGCCGGGCAAGCGTTTGGCAACGGTTTCCTCCCCCAGGTGATCCACTTTCAGCAACACATGATCGCCCTTGGGGCCACAACCCCGTCCTTCCCGAACTTCGGTAACAATGGCCCGTGCCACCACGTCGCGGCTGGCCAGGTCTTTTGCCGAGGGCGCATAGCGCTCCATGAAACGCTCACCCTCGCTGTTGATCAGATAACCACCCTCGCCCCGGGAAGCTTCCGTGATGAGCATGCCCCGGCCCGCCACTCCGGTGGGATGAAACTGGAAAAACTCCATGTCCTGCAGGGGAATGCCCGCGCGCAGAGCCATGGCCATGCCGTCACCGGTGTTTATATGCGCATTGCTGGTGGTACGGAATACCTGGCCGCAGCCACCGGTAGCCAACAGGGTTGCCCGGGCGTTGAGGAGCATGGGCTCGCCACTGGCGATGTTCATGACCAGGGCGCCGGTCACGCCGCCTTCCTCGTCCTGCAAAAGATCGATGGCAAAGTACTCGGTAAAGAAATGGCTGCGCGCCTTGAGGTTGCGCTGATACAGGGTGTGCAGAATCGCATGCCCGGTGCGGTCTGCCGCCGCGCAGGTGCGCGAAGCCTGTTCCTTGCCAAAGTTCCGGCTCTGCCCGCCAAAGGGCCTCTGGTAGATGCGGCCATTCTCCAGACGGGAAAAAGGCACGCCATTGTGTTCCAGCTCGTACACGGTGGGGATGGCCTCGCGGCACATGAACTCGATGGCATCCTGATCCCCGAGATAGTCTGATCCCTTCACCGTATCGAACATGTGCCAGTGCCATTGGTCCTCATCGACATTCCCCAGCGCGGCATTGACGCCTCCCTGAGCGGCCACAGTATGAGAACGGGTGGGAAACACCTTGGACACCACGGCGACACGCAGATCGGCATCCGCCAGTTGCACCGCCGCGTTCAGTCCGGCACCACCGGCGCCAATGATGAGCACGTCGAAATTTTTTCTGATCAGGGTCATAGCAACTGTACCAGTACCGCCAGAGCCCAAAGGCCACAGGCAAGGAGAAAGGCCTGCACTGCCAACAGCGCCAGGAAGCGCAGGAACGCGGGCTTGAGGTAATCGAGAATTACATCACGCACCCCCACCCAGGCATGCAGCAGCAACATGAGCATGAACAGCGCCGTAGCCAGCCACATGGGCAGCGCGCCCATCCAGGAAGCAAGCGCCTGCTGATCCACTGGCGGCGCAAGCATCAGATGAAGCAGCACATAGGCGATGTACAGAGCCAGATAGACGGCGCTGGCCCGCTGCCACACCCAGGCGCGGAATCCGGACATCTGCCGGCTCATGCCAGCCCCCACAAAAGCCCCAGCGCGAGCACAGGGGCGCATATCAGAACCGTCCAGGCGCTGTGCCGAAAATACGGCGCGCGCACTCCCAGATGCGCATCCAGCAACAGATAGCGGATCCCGGCAAGGAAATGATGCGCCAGGGCCCAGAGCAACAGAAACATCAGCAAGCGGCTCCATGGTTGCTGCAACAACTGGCTGGCGCGATGGAAGCCGCCGTTGCCGGACAATGCCAGAGACAACAAGCCGACAAGCAGGGGAATGGCGAGGAACAACAACACCCCCGCCGCTCGATGGGCAATGGACATCACAGCCGCCACTGGCAGACGAATCTGCAACAGATTGAGAAAAACAGGACGGGATGATGTTTGCATGGGGTTCATTGGTTTTTGTTGCTTGTCTAACATTAGCAGAAAATCATGATTCTACGGACATTTCCCGCAGCAGGCGGAACAGCTTGCGTCCGGCTCCCGCGGGTTTGCCACTGGCTTTTTCCCTGACCGCGGCCCGGATCAGGGAACGAAGCTGTTGCCGATCCGTTTGCGGAAACTGGCGCAGAAAATCACCCAGCGCCGCGTCGCCTTCCTCCACCAGCCGGTCACGCCATTGTTCCAGGACATGAAAATGGCGATTCTCCTGGGCGTGCCTGCTGTCGCGCGCCTCGAACCAGTGACGCAGCTGTTCCAGATCCTGTTTTTGCAGCAGCTTCACCAGATACTTGATCTGCCGGTTGCGCCCGCTGGAAGGTTTCATTTTCGCCGCCAGCGTCACGCCTTCGAGAAATCTGTCATCCAGACCGAGCTTGGCCCTGTCCCCTTCGCCCAGGTCGATGATTTCCATCACCAGGCGCTGAAGCTCCGCCAGTTCACGCTTCAGCCGGGTCTTGTTGGGACGAATCACCAGGCCATCTTCGTCGCGTTCTTTCATGCCGCCTCCATATGTACAATGCGCAATTGCAGACTCGCATTGCCCTGGAACTCATTGATGTCCAGTTGATAGGCAAGAATCACACGCTCCGGCAAGGGCGCGGGAAATTCATCCGCCAGATTGAAGCCTATCGCATCGACGACCTGATCCCCGCCATCGGGCTGCACCACCAGCTTCCAGTGCCGCTCCTTGAGCAGGCGTTGCTGAATCACCGCGAACTCACCATGAAACAGTGGCTCCGGAAAACCCTGTCCCCAGGGCCCCGCCTCGGCCAGTAGAGCGGCCAGCTCCATATGCATGTCCCTTGAAGCGATCTCGCCATCGGATTCGATCACCGGATGCAGATCCGTTTCGTCCATACGGTTTTCCAGCGCTTCATTGAAAGCCTGCTGGAATGCAATGAATCTGTCGGCTTCCAGGGTAAGCCCGGCAGCCATGGCATGACCGCCAAACCTGGGCACCAGTCCGGGATGTCTGACATTCACTTCATCCAGCACATCACGGATATGCACCCCGGGAATGGAACGCGCCGACCCCTTGATCTGCCCTTCCTCGCCGGGAGCAAAAGCAATCACCGGCCGGTGATGCCGATCCTTGATGCGTGAGGCCAAAATCCCGATCACGCCCTGGTGCCAACTGTCATCATACAGACAAAGACCCAGGGGAAGCTCGGTTTCTTCCATCTGCAAACCAGCCAGCATGTCCTCGGCCTGACCGCGCATCTCATCTTCGATGGCGCGCCGCTCCCGGTTCAGGGTATCCAGTTCCACCGCCAGTTGCCGGGCACGCAGGGGATCATCCGTCAGCAGGCATTCGATCCCGGTGGACATGTCGTCCAGGCGTCCGGCGGCATTCAGGCGCGGCCCCACGGCGAATCCCAGATCCGATGCCTGCACCCGGTGCTGAGGACGCCCCGCCAGCTCCAGCAAGGCGGCAATGCCGGGGCGGCAGCGGCCGGCGCGTATTCTTGCCAGGCCCTGATGAACCAGAATGCGGTTATTGTGCTCCAGGGGTACGACATCCGCCACCGTGCCCAGGGCCAGAAGATCCAGATAGTCCGCCATATTGGGTTCCTTGCGCTCATCGAACCAGCCCTTTTCCCGCAGCAGCGCACGCAGAGCCAGGAGTACATAGAAAATCACGCCCACCCCGGCGGTGGACTTGGCGGGAAAAGCGCTGTCCGGCAGATTCGGATTGACCATGACCGCCGCTTCAGGCAGTTGCGCACCGGGCAAATGGTGATCCGTCACGATCACGGGTATCCCCAGGGCGTTGGCCGCCGCAACCCCTTCCACGCTGGATACCCCATTGTCCACGGTGACGATGAGATCCGGCTTGTCCCTGGCCGCCAACGCCACGATCTCCGGCGTCAGCCCATAGCCATATTCAAAGCGATTGGGCACCAGATAGTCCACATGGGTCGCGCCCATGGCGCGCAAGGCAAGCACCGAAAGGGCCGTGCTGGTGGCGCCATCACAATCGAAATCACCGATGATGAGGATGCGCTTCTGCTCTTCCATGTGCCGGGCAAGAAGCTGTGCCGCTTCCCGCGCCCCGGTCATCAGATCCACGGGCAGCAGGGCTTCCAGCCCCAGATTCAGTTCCCGGGCATCTTCCACCCCACGACCGGCATAGATACGGCGCAGCACCGGATGGAGTTCAACAGGCAATCGTTCCCCCGCACAGGCGGATTGTCGTCGCACAATGGTCTTTGGCATGGGCGCAAATGATACACTTGTTGGCATTGGACTTCAGCAGCTCAGTGCCACGGACCACCACCCATGCATCAGCCCGTCTGGAAAAACCACTCCCTTGCCGCGCCCCTTTCCCTGGCAGACAACGAAGTGCATATCTGGAAGCTCTTTCTGGACGCTTCTCCCGGCCCGGCCCTGGAACTGCTCAGCGCCGGGGAACAGCAGCATTACCGGAACCTCCGCCATCCCCGGGCCGCGGTTCGCTACCTGAACACCCGCGCTCTCAGCCGCCGCATTCTTGGCGCCTATCTGCAACAGCCTCCCGCCTCCCTGAAAATAGAAATCGCCGCAGGCGGCAAACCCCATCTGCGGGATGATCCTCTGCAATACAATCTCAGCCACAGTCAGGGGCTGGGACTGCTTGCAGTAAGCGCCAGGCAAGCCCTGGGAGTGGATCTGGAGCAGCTGCGTCCGGTGAAATACCTGACCCGCATCGCGGCCCGTCTGTTCCCTGGCGATGATCCCGAACAACCGGATGGCCAGAACCAGGTCGAAAGCCAGCAGCGTTTCTTCACCCGCTGGACGGCCATGGAAGCCCGGCAAAAAGCCCTGGGCCGGGGAATCTTCCAGACCCGGGTGCAACCCGAACAAGCCGATTGCGTGCATTTCATCCCGGAACCAGGCTTCATTGCCGCAATCGCAACCACGGGAGAAAGTCCCCCGCCTGCACTGAAATTTCTAAAACCGCGCTGATGCAGGTATCATTGCGCTCCATTCAAGGATGCCTTGCCTTTAACCTTATCGATGGAAACCCTGCAAATAATCCTGCTGGCCCTGATTCAGGGATTCACTGAATTCCTGCCCATCTCCAGCTCCGCGCACCTGATACTCGCGCCCTATGTGTTCGGTTATGCCGATCAGGGGCTGGCATTCGATCTGGCGGTTCACCTGGGCACCCTGCTCGCCGTGGTTCTCTATTTCCGCGAGGAAATCCTGGCCATGCTGCGCGACTGGTTTGCTTCCCTGACACCCGGGGGACAGGCCACCGCCAACAGCCGTCTGGGCTGGGACATCATTCTCGCAACCCTGCCGGTGATGGTGGTCGGGGTACTCATCAAGGATCTGGTGGAACACCAGCTGCGAGCGCCACAGGTCATCGCCGCCACCACGATTGTCATCGGCCTGGTGCTGTGGTGGGCGGATCGTGCTTCGAAGCGCAACCTGGCCATCGGCAGCATGAACCTGAAACATGCGCTGTTCATCGGCACGGCCCAGGCCCTGGCCCTGATTCCCGGCACCTCCCGTTCCGGCATCACCATGGCCGCCGCCCTCATGCTCGGCTACACCCGGGAAGCCGCCTCGCGCTTTTCCTTCCTGCTTTCCATTCCCACCATTCTGGCGTCGGTGATCTGGGTTGGAAAAGACCTGATTTCCGCAAACCAGACCGTACACTGGCAAGACCTGGGGCTGGGCGTATTGCTCTCTTTCATCGCCGCCTACACCACCATTCATTTCTTCCTGCGTTTCATCGAGCGCATCGGCATGGCGCCTTTCGCCATCTATCGTTTGATGCTGGGCGTTGTGATTCTGGGTTTCCTGTATCTTTAAGGAAGCTCTGATTAAATCTGAGCGAAGCAGATTGTGGTTCAAAATGTTCCGATACAAGGCGCAAATCGCACGTAATAGCCCGCTATTGCGAAGATTTGCAACGCAGTAGCGGGGCATTTTGGGCGCAAGATGCGAGTTCATGATTTAATCAGAGGTTCCTTAATTAACCCGCCAGTGCCAGAATGCGCTCCCGGGCGACCAGAACCGTCACTTCCGTTCCCTCATTGATCAGCCCTTCCCCCTGGATATGGGGCAAATCCAGCAACAGGGTTTCGTTACCGACCTTGACACCGTAACGCACGATACTGCCCAGAAACTCCGTATGCATGATGATTCCTGGCAAGGCGATATGCGCGTCATCACCAGTCACCTTGCCACAATGAATGCGGGCGTTCTGGGGACGAAAAACGATGGAACGCTGCCCCTGCCCTTCGATATCCATGGGAAAGGTCACACCGCTGTCAGAGACGAAAACCTTGCGACTGTCTTCTTCAACAATGCTTCCCTGCAGGATGTTCGCTGTACCGAGAAAACGCGCCACGAACAAATTGGCTGGGTTGTCATAGAGCTCCATGGGAGTTCCCACCTGCTGCAAACGGCCATCATTCAGCACCGCCATGCGGTCGGAAGTGGTATTGGCCTCCTCCTGATCATGGGTGACGAAAATGGTGGTCAGTTGCAGACGCTGCTGCAAGGCGCGGATATCACGGCGCATCTGGATACGCAAATTGGCATCCAGATTGGATAAAGGCTCGTCCAGCAACAACACCTTGGGTTCAATGACGATGGTGCGCGCAATGGCCACCCGCTGCTGCTGACCGCCGGAAAGCTGGGAGGGCCGACGCTCCGCCAGCTTGGTCAGCCCTACCAGTTCCAGGGCCTTTTCCACTCTCCCGGCAATCTCCCTCGCCGGCAGGCGACGCTCTTCCAGACCAAAGGCCACGTTCTTGCGTACGGTCATGTGCGGCCACAAGGCATAACTCTGAAACACCATCCCCAGATTACGTTCCCAGGGCGGCATGTCCACCACATTCTGTCCGCCAATGAGGATTTCACCGCTGGGCCGGGGGCCGAAGCCGGCCACTGCCCGCAGCAAGGTGGTCTTGCCGCTGCCGGAAGGGCCGAGGAAGGCAAAGAATTCTCCCGGTGCAATATCCAGGCTGATGTCCTTCAGCACTTCATTGTCGCCGAAGGCCAGCCCCAGCTTGCGGATGGAGATGCCGGCGGGTTCTGTACTCATGTCACTTCCTCTGCAATTTGTCGTTCTGCGGTACGCTGGCGATGACTGCGTTCGATCACGCGATGGGAAAGATAGGTGCCCAATCCAACGATGACCACGGCAATGATGCCCAGGGCCGCTCCCGCTCCCCGTCCGGAGGCGGACTGCATGAATTCATAGATACCGAAGGCCAGCGGCGCGTCAGACTCCTGGGAAACCAGCATGATGGTCGCGGACAACTCCACCGAAGCCGTGGCGAAACTGGTGACGAAGCCGGCGATCATGCCCCCGCTCATGAGTGGCACCACCACCCGCCACAGGGTGCGGGAACGCGTCGCCCCCAGATTCTGCGCCGCTTCTTCCAGCATCACACTCACCTGCTGCAAGGCCGCCACGCAGGCGCGCAGGGCATAGGGCAGGCGGCGTATGGTCAGCGCCACCACGATGATCACCCACCAGGAAGCCAGCGGCTTGTCCAGGAAAGGCACATTGAAATCATTGTAGGTACGCAAATAACCGATACCCAGCACCACCCCGGGCACCGCCAGGGATGCGGTGGCGATATAGTCCAGCCATTTGCGTCCGCGCAATCCGGTGCGATAGACGATATAGGCAATCGCGGTGCCCAGGATCACATCGAAACTCGCCGCCAGGCCCGCATACAGCAGCGTATTGGTAATGTATTCCGAGGCGGAACCGAACACCATGCGGTAATGCTCCAGGGTATAGGCGTCCGGCAAGGGGCTGTACGACCAGACCGTACCGAAGGAAAGCAGGGTCAGACCGATATGGGGCGACAGCACCAGTGCCAGAATCAGCAGAATCAAGGCATAGGCGGCGATTCTCTGCCCGCCACGCAAATCCCGCTTGAGCATCCCCCCGCCACCCTTCTGCAAGGTGGAATAGTCCTTGCCTTTGAGCGCCAGCATGGAAGTCCAGAGGGCAAACAGGGAAAACACCACCAGGATCACCGAAATGACATACCCCATGGGATCGGAAATGCCAATGGAGGAAATACGCAGATAGGCCTGGGGCGCCAACATGGTGTTCACGTTCAGCAGCAGGGGCGTGCCCAGATCATCGAACACCTTGAGAAACACCAGCGCCGCCCCCGCCACATAACCGGGCATGGCCAGGGGAAACACGATGCGCCGGAAAAGGCGAAAACCCCTGGCGCCCAGGTTTTGCGCCGATTCTTCCATGGATCGGTCCACATTGTTCAGCGCCGCAGACAGATTGATCAGGATGAAAGGAAAATAATGGATGCTCTGAACGAAGATCACTCCATTGAGTCCTTCCATGAAAGGAATGGTAAAACCAAAATGTTCATCCAGCAGCAGATTGACCGAACCGTTCTCGCCGAACAGCAGCAACATGGCCACCGCGCCCACGAAAGGCGGCATGATCAAGGGCACGAAACCCAGCGTCTGGATAATAGCCGCGCCGGCAAAATTGAAGCGGGAAGTAAAATACGCCAGGGGCAAGGCAATGATGCTCGCCACCACTACCGACATGGCGGCAACGTAAAAGGAATTGACAAAGGATTCCCTGAACAGGGAGGAGCGAAAGAAATCGACGAAGTTGACCAGGGTCAGCCCGCCGCTGGCCGGGTCCTGAAAGGCCACATGGATGACCTGCACCACCGGAATGACCAGAAAGGCCAGCAGGATCAGCACGATCATCAGGCCGGCAAATGCCGGGCCACGTTGGGTTGTCATGAAGAATCTGTCCCCCGGTGAACCACGGGCCGGTATCCGGCCCGTGGTCGTCATCAGAGCATGGATCTGGCCTTGTTCGCCAACTCCTCAGCCCTGGCATAATTGGCGCGCACCTTCGCATCCCACTGCTGCTCGATCTCGGCCTGCCGGCCGGTAATCTTGGTGCTGGCCTTCTTGCGCTTTTTCTTGAAGATGGCGTTGAACTCCTTGTCACTGGCCTTGGCTGCATCGATGGGAACCGCATTCACCAGATTTCTGGCCTCGACCAGCAGTTGCTTCGCTACCGGATTATTCTTGCCCTGCAACGCCGCCTCGGCATCCTGTATCGCCTTTACCGCCTTGCGCAGATCATCCAGCCGGTAGGTGATCATCACATCGAACAGGGAATTGACCACATTGTAGCGTGACTTGGACAAGGCCAGATCGAACTTCACACCCGAGCCAATGGAATTGTCCTTGAACGGATTGGGAAAGCCCTTGGGTGCCTTGGCATAGGCCTTCGGATTGACCGGCAGACGCATGATCTTGGGATCGAGAAGCAATGCCTGCCCCTCATCCGAAAGGAGAAACTCGATAAAAGCAGCGGCAGCTTCCTTGTGCGGCGCCTGATTCACGATGGCAATATTCGCCGGCACCAGTGTAGTCACGCTGGGATAGACGAAATCCACCGGGAAACCCGAAGCCTTGGAGGACAGACCGAAGAAATCGATGACGATGCCGATACCGAACTGGCCGCTGTTCACCCCGTCCGGCACGCCGAAGCTGCGCTCGGTAACCGTCTTCATGTTTCCCGCAATCGCTTTCCAGGTCGCCCAGCCGTCTTCCCAGCCCTTGCCCTGGAGCACCGTCTCCACGGTGAGGTGCGTGGTTCCGGAACGCGAAGGCGCGCTCATGCCCACATGCTTGTGATACACGGCTTTGGTCAGATCTTCCCACTCATGGGGCACGGGCAGCTTTTTCGCCTTGAGATAGCGGGTGTTCCACATGATGCCATAACCGGAGGCGGCAAAACCCTTGTAATAGCCGTCCGGATCATTGATGGGAAAAGCGCCGACTTTTTCCGGAATACCCTTGACCTTTGTCTGGTACTTCTGCAGCAGGTCATCCCCCTTGAGGATTTCAAAAGCGTCAGGGGCCGATGCCCAGAACAGATCCGAAGTGTTGTTGCCTGCCGTTTCCTGCAGGTATTTCACCCCGGCGGTGGTCTTTTTCTTGAGCATCTCCACCTTGATGCCGGGATATTTTTTCTCGAAAGCCTTCTTGAATGTGGTGGTGGTATCCGGCGGGTACGAAGTTACCACCACCAGTTTGCCTTCCAGCGCCTGTGCCAGGGCGGACATGCCGAGCAAGACGCCGGTCAGAACAGAAATCAGAATCCGTGTATTTTTCATACAGCTACCCTCCGAGTCATGAAAACCAGTCCGTCTGCATAAATGTAGATGATTGGCGCAAGTTTGCCAAAGTATTTTGCAAGCGTTTCAGCACAATTTTTCTACCACCCGGATGCAGGAATGCGATGAAGTGTTCGACAGGGCAGCCCAAAAAACAAGAACTCCCGCGCGGAACAAGGCTGCCCCGCCATTTTGAATCCTGATTGGTGAACTGAAACATACGCAAAGGAGAAGTCCTATTTTCAGCTCGGATGCCCCGAAAGCATGAAGTGCATGAATTTTCGTTCATAATTCTGTTCCGTGAAATGGCGGGAATACTTGATCCTGCCCCGGCGTCCCAGACAGGAAACCATATCTTCATCATCGAGCAACTTCCTGAGACTTTCCCGCAGATCCTGGACATCATTGGCTTTGAACAACAGCCCGTCCACATCCGGAGTAACGATTTCCCGCAGTCCTCCATGATTGGCGGCAATCACGCAACGCCCGGCGCTCATGGCTTCGATGGCGGTGCGGCCAAATGACTCGGGCCGGGTGGAAGGAATCACGACCACATGCGCCCATTCGAGCTGCTTTTCCGGGCAGGTGCTGAAGTCCAGAATCTGCGCCACAGCTTCCAGCCCGTATTCCCTGATCTGCCGCCGGATATTCTCTTCATGATGGCGCTGGTCGCGAAACACGCTGCCAACCATGCGTATGCGCAAGCCCCGCCGCTGCTGCGCGGAGAGGCCGGCCACGGCTTCCAGCAGCAGGGCATGCCCCTTCATGGCGTTGAATCGTCCCAGATGAAGAATATGCAACTCCCGTTCGACGCGATCCACGGGACAAATGAAATGCAGATCCTGCGCTGCATTGTGAATCACACAGGAATGTATCCACTTCGGCAGAAAAAACGCTTTTCGGGTAAAACCAGAGTTGAAAATCAGTCCCGCGCGGCTAGGCGCGAGCAACAGCGAGAAGCAGATTCTGGTCAGCCATCCCGGCACTTCACGTACATGAATGAACAGACGCCGTCCCGGCACCCAGGACGCCAACAAAAAATCCAGCAACACCAGCGTGTTGATGTACACAAGATCATGGTTTCGGCAATCCAACCAGGCACGAACAATACGCGCTGGCAAATGCACGAGGAAAGAAAAAATGTTTTTCCGCAATTCAGAACGGCGCAACACCGCCATGTCGCGGATCACCAGTTCATCCGCCAGTTCCCGCATACGGTCAGCGAGCAAACCGTGTTCAGGCAAGATCACCGTAATCCTTGCCCCGGGAAACCCCTGGCGCAGGGATCGTACAGACTGCAGAAAGCTCCTGTCAGAGCCATACAGCTCGAATCCCTGATGCACACAGAGTATGGACTTTGTTTCCATGAGGAAAGATCAAACCGCAACATTGATGGGACGACCATCTTACCAAAACAGAATCAGCAGTTTTACCGCATTGGCATGGCGCGTGTATGATGGTTCCAAGCCCCTGAGCAAACCAGAACCAGGAAAGACATCATGAAAATACCGATTGCCCTGCTGTTCAGCATATTGATCCTGCCCATGGTCACCATGGCTGACGGCAGCGCCATGGTTTACTGGGTGAATCCCGAAGGCTACAAGGACGTGATCGCCAGCGACGGTCCCCAGGAAGAATTTGTTGCCCGCGTCCTGCGGGAGCTGGAAGACACGCTCGCCAGGCTCGCAGAATCCCTTCCCGACGGACAGAAGCTGGAGATGACGGTTACCGATCTGGATCTGGCGGGCGATGTAAAACTGAGTGGCATCCGCACCCGGAACCAGAATGTGCGCGTGGTCAAGGACAGCTATCCGGCCCGCATGACCTTCCATTACCGCCTGCTGGATGCCAGCGGCAAGGTACTCAAGGAAGGTGATGAAAAGCTGCAAAGCCGCAGCCTCAGCGCCAGCCTGCGCACCGGTGGCGATGAACCCCTGGGCATGGAAAAACGCATGCTCCGCAACTGGTTCAAACAGACGATATACAGACCGACAAAAAAATGATTTCCGTATTCGACGCCTTCATGACGCCCCTGCGCGGGCTGGGTCTGCTGTTTCGTCCCGGCCTGCGGCGCTATGTGTTCATGCCCCTGCTGATCAATATTCTGATCTTCAGCCTCACCGCCTGGATCGGCAGCATCTACTTTCAGGAATTCATCGACTGGGCACTCCCCGCGGACAGCTGGATGAGCTATCTGGAATGGCTGCTCTGGCCCCTGTTCGCCCTGACCTACCTGATCATCGCTTTCTACAGCTTTACCATGGTGGCCAACCTCATTGCTTCGCCCTTCAATGGCATCCTCGCCGCCCAGGTGGAAAAGCTGGTTACCGGCAGTCTGCCCGAGGATCACAGTGGCAGCATCCTGGCTGAAATCATCCCCGCCATCAGCGGCGAACTGGGCAAAATCTGGTATTTCATCCTGCGCGCCATCCCGGTGCTGATCCTCATGCTCATTCCCGGCCTCAACGCCATCGGCTCGGTACTCTGGCTGCTGCTGGGTTTCTGGTTCCTGAGCATCGAATACGTGGACTATCCCATGGGCAACCACCACATCCGCCCCGCCGAACAGCGCCGCATCCTGCGCCAGCGTCCCTTCCAGACCTGGGCCTTCGGCGCCGCGGCCAACCTGCTGATGATGATCCCCGTCATCAACTTCGCCGCCATGCCCGCCTCCGTGGCCGGGGCCACGCTTTGGTGGAGCAAATCCCTGGAGACAACCTGAACAGAATGCAAAAAACCTTCATGGATCTTTTCAACCAGATCAAAACCCATGACAGAAAATGACGAGGCCCAATTCCGAAAGTTGCTCTCCCATCCGGAGCAATACTCTTCCGATGAATTTGAAGCATTGATTGCCCGGTTCCGCTCGCGGATGAGCTATGAACTCATCGAGCATCTGACCATCGTTCGCTTGAAAATATGCAAATGCGGCAGCGAACTCGAACGCAAGGCGGCCATCGCGGTGCTGGAAGGGCGTTATGAGGAGTTCCGCCGTTTGGAGGCCATCATGAAACGGCGTAATGCCCTTGGGCTCAGGGTGACAGGAACGGATAATCCGGAATAAGGATTTGAACTCCGTTATTCAATAATGCGGCGGAATCTCCAGGGTGGCATCAGTCCCCTCCTCCGGCTGATTGCGTTCCAGCTCCAGCAGGCGATCCTGAAGGCGCAGCAGTTCCTTGCGCAGGATGTCCAGTTCGGTTTGCTGGCGGGCGACGGTGATGTTCAGTTCCTGAAGGCTGTCTTCCTGAAAGCTGAGGCGGATTTGCAGGTCTTCGATTTCGTTCATGGCTTTGCCTCTGCCGCGCCAGTGATGCGCCGGGCGATTTCCCGGGCCTGTTCCAGATCAGGGGCGGCTTTTTGCGGCGCGCCGGATTGCTCCTGTTGCAGGTGTATGGTCTGGGTGGGGAAGGCGAATTCCACTCCCAGGGCCTCGGCCAGACGCAGGGCGTCGAGAAGGAAACGCTGGCGCTCGCGCAGTTCGGCGGTCCAGTCCGGGGTTTCCCAGAAGACGTAGATCAGCACTTCCAGGGCGCTGGCGCCGAGGTCGTTGAACCAGATCTGGAAGTAGTCCTTGCGCATATAGGGGTGCTGACGGACGATTTCGCGCAGACCTTCGCAGAAGGCTTCGATCTTTTCCGGCGGGGTGTCGTAGGTCAGGCCGAATTTCTGTTTGTAGCGGCGGTAGCGGCGCGCGCCCATGTTGTCCACGTCGGCGGTGATGAAGCGGGAATTGGGAACCGTAACCAGGGAATTGTAGAAGGTGCGGATACGGGTGCTGCGAAAGCCCATTTCCTCGACACTGCCTTCGATGTCGTCCACGATGATCCAGTCGCCCACGGTGAAGGTGCGGTCCATGAGCACGGTGATGGAGCCGAAGAAGTTCTGCACCAGATCCTTGGCCGCCAGGGCGAAGGCCAGGCCGCCCAGCCCCAGGCCGGCGAGCAGGCCGGTGATGTCGATGTTGAGGTTGTTGGCGATGAACACCACGCCCGCCACGGCGATGAAGATCTTGAGGCTGCGGCGCACCATGGGCACCAGTACGTCATCCACCCGGTTGTCGGTGGCGGCGGCCTTGTCCGCGAGCAGGGCCGAGACCACGTCCACCAGGCGCCAGGCGGTCCACACGGCGGCGATGCTGGCCAGCAGCTTGACCGCCACCAGCAGGATCAGAAGTACGGTTTCCGGCAGGCCCAGGAGCAGTATGCCCAGCCACCAGATGAAGGCCATGAGCGCCAGCCCCAGGGGCCGAAGACGCTGATCCGCATCACGAATGCGTCCCTTGACGGAAGGGAAACGCCGCAGCCAGCGGCCCATGGCCAGACGCGCCAGATACTGGCTGATGCGATCCACGATGACCCCCAGGACGATGATCAGCAGCAGCCCCAGCCACTGCCAGTTCTGCAATACCAGGGTACGGTCGCGCAGCCAGTCGGGCAGTTGCCGGCTGATGCGGATATGCAGGGGCAACCAGCGGTCGTTTTCCAGGCCCTTGACCTTGGTTTCGCGATCCGCCACTTCTTCCAGCAAAGCGGGCAGTGCAGCGATGGTTTCCTTGTCGAACAGCCAGCGGCCATCTTCCTCGCGGCTGATGCGCACTTCGCCATTGGTATAGCGTTCAAACACCCAAGGCTTGCCCTCGCGCCGGTCAGGTACGCCCTTGAGCACCACCGGGCGGGTCTTGTCCAGCACCTCCAGCAGCATCCAGGCCAGATCCGTGCCGCGTTCCTTGCGCACCAGGGGGTTTACGCCGGACAAGTCCAGGGTCTGCACCGCATCGGCCATGCGTTCGGGCTTGCCGCGCTTGATGTCGTTCATGGCGTGCAGGAAGGTTCCCATGGTGGCCCGGGGGCTGTGCAGGGTTTCCGGAACTTCCGGAGGAGCGGCGGAAGAAGAATCCGGCGCGGCGGCTTTGTCATCCGCCGCTCCGAGCAGCGTCACGGGCAGCAGCCACAGAAATACAACCAGCAACACAAGATATCGATATTTCATCAGTGGTTTTCCTCGGAACGGTTTTTTCCAGTGGCCGCACCGGTTTCCACGAGCAGGGCTTGCAGGCCCGCTTCGTCCAGTATCACAACGCCTAGCTCGCGGGCCTTGTCCAGCTTGGAGCCGGCCTTTTCCCCGGCCACCACATAATCGGTTTTCTTCGACACGCTGCCGGATACCCTGGCGCCCAGGGCTTGCAGTCCTGCCTTGATCTCGCTGCGCGGCCGGCTGAGGCTGCCAGTGAGGACGAAGGTCTTGTCCGCCAGAGGCTGCTGGTCTTGCACTGGCGCTTCCACCTCCGGCCAGTGAATACCGGCTTTGAGCAGTTTTTCGATGACATCGCGGTTGTGCGGCTGACGGAAAAACGCGGCGATATGCGCGGCGACAATGGGGCCGACATCCGGCGTCTGTTGCAGTTCTTCTTCGCTGGCCTGCTCCAGCGCTTCCAGACTGCGGAACTGGCGGGCCAGAATCTGGCTGGTGGCCTCCCCCACTTCGCGGATACCCAGAGCATAGAGAAAACGCGCCAGGGTGGTTTCCTTGCTGCGCTCCAGGGCATGAAGAACATTCTGCGCGGATTTTTCCCCCATGCGTTCCAGCCCCATGAGCTGTTCCCTGGTCAGGTGGTACAGATCCGCCGGATCATGCACCAGTTCTCGTTCCACCAGTTGTTCCACCAGCTTGTCGCCCAGACCTTCGATGTCCATGGCGCGGCGGGAGGCGAAGTGCTTGAGGGCCTCCTTGCGCTGGGCGGGACAGTAGAGTCCGCCGGTGCAGCGCGCCACGGCTTCGCCTTCGGGCTTGATTACATCCGATCCGCATACGGGACAATGTTTGGGCAACAGCACCTTTTTTGCATCCGGCGGGCGGCGCTCGGCTAGCACCCGGACGATCTCGGGAATCACATCCCCGGCACGGCGCACATACACCGTATCGCCAATACGCACATCCTTGCGCCGCACTTCATCCATGTTGTGCAAGGTGGCGTTGCTTACGGTCACGCCCCCCACTTCCACCGGCTCCAGGCGCGCCACCGGGGTAACGGCGCCGGTGCGTCCCACCTGAAATTCCACATCTTTTACCACGGTCAGGGCTTCCTGGGCGGGAAATTTGCGCGCGATGGCCCAGCGCGGCGCGCGGGAGACGAAACCCAGTCTTTCCTGCTGGGCCAGATCATCCACCTTGAACACCACGCCGTCGATCTCGTAATCCAGGGCATCGCGTTTGTTGCTCATGGCGGCAAAATACTCCAGGCAGCCTTGCAATCCCCGCACCACTTTCAGTTCGGGCGATACCGGCAGACCATAGTCGCGCAACACGGCCATGACGATGCTGTAGCTGTCCCCCAGCTCGTCCGCCGAGAGTTCACCCCAGCCGTAGGCGTAGAAGGACAAGGGACGGGTGGCGGTGATGCGCGGATCGAGCTGGCGCAGAGAGCCGGCAGCAGCGTTGCGCGGGTTGGCGAAGGTTTTTTCGCCCTTTTTCCGCGCGCGTTCATTGAGCGCTTCGAAACCCTTTTTCGGCATGAAGATTTCACCGCGCACTTCCAGAATCCCCGGCCAGCGCTGACCGCGCAGACGCAGGGGAATGGCGCCTATGGTGCGCACATTGGCGGTGACATCCTCGCCCCGGTGGCCATCGCCACGGGTGGCGCCCTGTACCAGACGGCCCTGTTCATAGCGCAGGCTGATGGCCAGGCCATCCAGCTTGGGCTCGGCACTGTAGTTCACCTGCTCCACCCCGAGGCGCCTGCGCACCCGCTCGTCGAATTCCGCCATTTCCGCGTCACTGAAGGCGTTGCCCAAAGAGAGCATGGGAACCTTGTGGCGTACTTCGGAAAATTCCTTCAGGGGTTCGGCTCCTACCCGCTGGGTGGGGGAATCTGGGGTAACCAGCTCGGGATGGGCGGCTTCCAGCTCCTGCAACTCGCGCATCAGGCGGTCGTACTCGCTGTCCGGAATCTCCGGGTCATCGAGCACATAATAACGGTAGTTGTGGTAATCGATCTGCTCGCGCAGGGCGCGCACCCGATCCTGGAGTTTCGGGTCGCTCATTTATGCAGCTTGGCCAGACGCAGCTTGCGCCGATGTTCCATGATGGCGTCCCGGGTATGTTGTATGGTCTGCTTGCTCAGGACGCTGTGGGTTTCATCCTGTAGCACCCCGCCAAGCAGGCCCGCCAACTCATTGGCGGTGTAGAGCATGTCGGAATAGATTTCCAGACCATCGCGCACGCCGGGAAGCTGGGTGAACAACATCAGGCCAGGGGTGCTGAAGCCCGCCATGTCATCGAAGGGGAAATGCCCGGGATTGACCAGGCTGGCCACACTGAACAGCACCCGGTCGGGATAGCGGCTGTCATGGCGGTGATAGATGTCCATGGCGCCGCCCTTGAGCCCCACCTGTTCCATGGCAGCGGCGATATCCGCGCCGGAAAAATCCCCGTCCTGGCGCACCAGGGCGATCTGTACCAGCATCTGCGGCAGACTGTCCCGCTCTTCCGCGGAGACATGCAGATAGTCATCCCGGGTATCGGCGCTGAAAGAAGGCTCCTCGGGCTCTTCTTCCGGTACGGCTTCCGGTTCCGGATCAGGCTCCAGAATCAGGGCTTGCGGCTCCGGCTCGGGATCATCCGCCAGCAGGCTTTCCTGATATCCATGCGGCTCCTCATCCACGGAAGCCTCCCTGCCCACCGCGCTGAAACTGGGCACATCCTCTTCCTCAACCGGTTCCTGTTGCGCCAGTTCCCGCTGCACCCGGCGGGCCTGACGCAGGGACAGCCCCTTGAGACGGGTGCGTGAGCGCTTGTACCTGTCCCACAGGTAGATCGCTACCACCAGGGCCATGCCGGCCACCAGCAATATCAGGCGTAACTGGTCTGCGTCCATTTCATTTCAGCCATAAAAGTCGGATTGCCCAATTGTAGTCATTTCAGGGTCTGGTTTGTATCCGCAAATACCCTATTAACCCGGCATCAATCTATGCCATCCTCAGGACGTCAGACAAAAGTGAGCACGCGGCGCGCTTCGCAGGCAATGGCGATTCCATTGGCAAGAAGCGCAACAAAGTGCTGGCTTTTGTCTGACGTCCCGATCTTTTTGACATTCCATCGGTTCGGCCACCACGAGCACCCCCGTGGACGTCGTTGCCGCACCTCGACAGGGGATCACCCTGCCTTCGGCGCGGCGCCTCGCCACGGGTGCGCTCGTGGTGGCTGAGGGTGACATGGATTGATGCCGGGTTAATAATTCAACGGAAACCGGGTGCCCGGAGAATAGACCACCAGACGCCGGGGCTGGCGCAGCAGATTCTCCTGATAAAACGCCAGCAGCTCTTCCCTGTTCAGCTTTTTCACTTCCTTCGCTACCTGACGTTTGAAATCGAAGCTGTACTGCCCCCGCTCCAGGTTGTCCATATAGCGCACGGTGCGCTGAAGCATGGCGTCGTCCTTTTTCAGCAGGGTGGCGAGGAGACCGGCCTTGTGAGTCCGGAATTCCTCATCGCTCATGGCGGCCAGACGTTTTTCGTAGGCGGTGACAAAGTTCTGGATGCGTTTTTGCAGTTCCGTGGAAGATACCGCCGATGACTGCACCAGCAGAAGCAGTCCGGGCATGTCCTCGGTTTCACTGAAAGCAGCCGCCACCACATAGCCGAGCTGCTGTTCCGTGCGCAGGGAGTTGAAGAACGGACTGGCCATGACCTGCCCCAGCATGCGCCAGCGGGCCTGCTCGGCAATGCTCTTGCTGTTGCCCTGGTACTGGAACAGCACGGCGGAATCAGGATGATCCACCGCATAGCGGTAACGCAGGGTCTGGCCTTTGGGAATAATGGTCAGCCGGGGTTCCTCTGCCTGCACCCGGCGCGTATGCGCGAGCAGCTTGTCGTCCAGTATCCGCCCCAGAGCCTGGGCTTCTTCGCGCCGCAGGTTGCCATAGGCCAGGGCACGCACTTCCGCCGCATCCAAAAGCCTGGCGGCATAGGCCCGAAGGTCGTCCACCTCCAGGGGTTGCAGCGCGGCCAGCTTCTGTTTCGGACTCCAGGAAGGCGTCAGCAGACGGCGGGTGCGTTCACCAAGGATCTGCTGATAGGGACGCTCCAGGGCCTGATTGGCCAGGCTTCGCTGATACTTGGCCTTGTAGAGCCGAAAACGGTCTTCCGCCAATGCCGGACGCCTGAGCGCCGCCAGCACCTTTTCCAGCAGCAGCGGCAGTTTTTCATCATAACCATGCACGGTCAGGTTCAGACCTTCGGTGGTGGGACTGAGGCTGTAGCTCAATCCCGCCAGCTGCGCCGGATAAGTCCAGGCATTGAGCTCGTCTTCCACCAGATCCACGAGCAGCGCCTGCTCGACCGCCTTTTTCGCCGTGTCCCGCACGCCGGGGATTTCCAGGGTGACGCCAAACACGGCTCTGGGTACTTCAAACTCCCGGTCTGGCTGATACCAGAGGCTTTCACCGGTTTTCCGTTCCAGGGCGACCGGTATGTTCTGGTTCACCGCGTGTTTTTTCAGTTCCGGTTTTTCCGGAAGGAAGGGATTGGGCGCGGGAAGTGCCATTTGCGCCTCTCCCGGCGGCTGACGCAGCCGGGTCAACTGCCGGCCAGTGATTTTTCGGATGCTGTAGGGAACCTGGTAATAGGACTCGATGTGATCGGTTTTGAGTCCCGGCTCCACCAGGGTAACCGCCATGTTTTCCGGCCGCAGATCATCCAGCAACTCCCTGATCAGGCCAGGCTTCCACTCCTGCATGACCTTGCCGCCCCGCAATACATCAGCCGCCGGATAATGCAGCAGCTTGTCGGACAAAAGCATGGCATAGGTGCTGGCGGAGGTCTTCTCTTCAAAACGAAAATCCAGCTCACTCTTTTTCTTCAACTCATCGAAACGCCATTTTTCAATTCCTTCCCTGCGCAGCAGATCGATGTACTGAAACAGCCGGGCTTCGATTTCCGCCACATGCGCGACACCTGCTTCGGTCAGATCCATGCTCACATTGAACACGCCCTGAACATCATCCACGCTGCCGCCATAGGCGGACAGGGAAGTAATCCAGCCCTTTTTGCGCAACAGATCGTAGAGACTGCCCTTGCCTTCATCACCGATGAAATTGGCAATATAGGTGGTGGGCCGGGCGCGGTAATGCGGACGTGGAGAGGGAATGGGAAAACTCAGAGTCAGCTTGTGCAGCTTCTTCAACGGCACCACATCCACTTCCAGGGGCAACTGTTCCGGGGTGTACCAGAATTCCGCCTTTTCCGGCACATAGGGTTTGGCGTTACGATCCGGCACCGCGGCAAATTTCTCTTCCACCCAGCGGCGCAGTTCCGGCAACGGCTGCGGGCCGACTACCGCAAGCCCCATGATGTTGGCCGAATAATGTTTGTTGTAGAAGTCGATGAGATCATCCCGCACCTTGCTGTCCTTGCGGTCTGCGAGGGTATCCAGATTGCCCACGGCGAACCGCGCATAGGGGCTGGCGGGGTTGTAACTCTGCTTCTCCGCGGCATCGATGCGGCGCGAGTCATCCTTGAGCTTGAGCTGATATTCCGAATGTACCGCATTGGCTTCGCGCTGCACATACTTGGCATCGAAAAGGGGAGCGATGAAGAACTGGGCAAAGCGGTCCAGCGCCGGCTCCAGGGCTTCGGCCTTGATGTCGAAGAAATAGGTGGTCGCATCGTCCGCGGTAAAGGCGTTGTCACTGCCGCCGTTGCGCCGGATGAAGGAAGAATATTCATCCACATCCGGATATTTTTCGGTTCCCATGAACAGCATATGTTCGAGAAAATGCGCCAGTCCTTCCCGGCCCGGCGGGTTGCTCGCGCTGCCCACATTGACGCTCATGGCGGCGGCCGCCTTGTCTGCCCCGGGATCGGACACCAGCAGCACCCGCAGGCGATTCGGCAACAGCAGATATTCATAGTCTCGCGCATCGTTTTCACTCTTGATGACCGTCTGGGCGCTGGCGTCGGAGGTTTTTTGCGGTGCGGAAACACAGCCTCCGAGAAGCAGGAGCAAGGCTGAGAGCAGGATGATTTTTTTCATTCGAAGATATCCTTGAGTTTACAAACAGATTATTGGGCGTCTCGATTTCTCTTTGCGACGAGAAAAATTCCATGCAAGGAATTTTTCGAGATTCCCCATTGGGACTTGATCGAAAGCATCAGGTTCCCCTGACAACGGGATTCGCGCAGATTCCATCACCAGGGAAATTGCCAGTAGAGGAATTGCAACACTCCAAGGGCATACAGCCCCGCGAGCAGATCATCCACCATGATTCCCAGACCACCAGCCA
This sequence comes from Sedimenticola sp., assembly GCA_026985055.1. GTDB lineage: Bacteria > Pseudomonadota > Gammaproteobacteria > Chromatiales > Chromatiaceae > Thiolapillus. The sequence goes on from JALSQZ010000226.1 coordinate 93,344, forward strand.
CCTGTCTGTCCAGCCAGCGGATGGGCCAGGGTTTCCAGATATCGAACAGGCGAAACAGGACAAAGCCCAGCACCACGCCGATCCAGCCGGGAGGCGCGGCGATCATGGTAACGAAATAACCGGCAAACTCGTCCCAGACGATGCCGCCGTGATCATGCACCCCCAGATCCCGGGAGGTACGTCCGCACAACCCGATGCCGACGCCAATCACCAGTACCAGCACCGTCAGATACAGGGGCAAGGGCAACAGCGACAGGGGAAGATAGAGCAGCACCGCGGCCAGGGTGCCAAAAGTACCCGGCGCCAGCGGCGCGCAGCCGGAACCGAAACCAAAGGCCAGCAGATGCACGGGGTTTTTCAGGTCGGGGCGCGGCGCGGAACTCATGAGGAAAAATGCTCCCAGGCCGGTGGCAGATCCAGGGCCCGGCCGGAAGCGTCCAGCAGCTCCACCCCCTCCCCCGGCAGGATTTCTCCGATCCGGGTCACTCCCAGGCCAGCCAGGCGAGGCGCGATCCGCGCTGGCGCGGTGAAACACAGTTCATAGTCATCGCCACCGGATACGATGGGCCTGATGTCGCCTCCCGCGCGCAGATATTCTCGCACCGGCGCAGACAGGGGCAGTTGATCCAGATGAATTCGCGCCGCGCAGCCGCTCTGGCGGCAGACATGCCCCAGATCGGCGCTCAGGCCGTCGGAAATATCGATGCAGGCGCGCACCCCCAGGGCGGCAAGCGCCTGTCCTTCTTCCACCCGCGGCCGGGGACGATCCAGTCGTTGCTGAAGTTCGGCAAGAGGCGATCCCGCCTTTTGCCGGTCCAGGGCCAGGGCCGCATCCCCCAGGGTGCCGGTAACATAGACGCCGTCGCCCACTCTGGCGGCGGAGCGGCGCATTTCCCGGCCCGGCATCAGGTAGCCGGTAAGCTGAACCGTAATGCTCAGTTCTCCCTGACAGGTATCGCCCCCCACGAGCTGCACCCCGTACTCGCCCGCCAGGGCGGAAAACCCCGCGCTAAAATCCGTCAGCCAGGCATGGTCGATTTGCGGCAGACTGAGGGAAAGCAGCGCCCAGGCGGGCCGGGCGCCCATGGCCGCCAGATCGCTGAGGTTCACCGCCAGGGATTTGTGGCCGATGCCGAAAGGTTCCGCGTCGGCAAGAAAATGCCGCCCGGCAATGAGGGTATCCATGGTCATGGCCAGATGCTGACCCTGGGGCGGGTCGAGAAGGGCGCAATCATCGCCGACACCCAGCAACACACTGGCGTCCGGCCGGGAAAGCGCGGAAAAATAGCGCTCGATGAGTTCGAACTCAGCCACGCTTCCTGGCGGCCACTTCCACCGGACGCAGGGACGGGGCCAGCTTGTCCAGCACGCCATTGATGTACTTGTGCCCCTGATCCGCGCCAAAGGTCTTGGCCAGCTCCACCCATTCGTTGATCACTACCCGATACGGCACTTCCGGATGGCGGAGCAACTCATAGGCGCCAAGGCGCAAAATGGCGCGTTCCACCAGATCCACTTCTTCCACGGGACGATCCAGCAAAGGCGCAAGATGCTCGTCCAGCGCATCCAGCCCGGTACTTACTCCACGAACCAGATCCTGAAAATAGTCCGGCTGATAACTTTTGTCCGGATGCTCGGCAAGGAAGCCGCCGATGATCTCGCCGACATCATCCCCGGTCACCTGCCACTGGTACAGCGCCTGGGTAGCCAGACTGCGGGATTTGCTGCGTTTTCTGCTCACAATGCTTTGAGCAGATTGACCATTTCTATGGCGGTAGCGGCGGCTTCGGCGCCCTTGTTGCCGGCCTTGGTGCCGGCACGCTCGATGGACTGCTCTATGGTGTCCACGGTAAGCACGCCAAAGGCGATGGGGATGCCATGATTCAGGGATACCTGGGCCATGCCCTTCACCGCTTCGCCGGCCACATATTCGAAATGGGGCGTGCCGCCGCGAATCACCGCCCCCAGGGCGATGACGGCGTCGTACTTGCCGCTGGCCGCAACCTTGTCCAGCACCACCGGCATCTCAAAGGCGCCGGGCAGACGCACGATGGTGATATCTTCCTCGTCTGCTCCGTGCCGCTTGAGGGTATCCAGCGCCCCCGCTTCCAGATGACTTACGACAAAACTGTTCCAGCGCGTCACCACAATGCAGTAACGGCCACCGCTGGCGACAAGATTTCCTTCAATGGTCTTGATACTCATAAGGCTTACTCCTGTTCTTCAGGGAGTTCGAAATCGACAAATTCGGACACTTCCAGATGGAAGCCGGCCAGGGCGTGCAAATGCTTGGGCGCGGACATGACGCGCATCTTCTTTACCCCCAGATCGATAAGAATCTGCGCCCCCACGCCGAAGGTGCGCAGTTCCTTGTCCTTGATCTTGCCATGATCGATGGGGGTCGCGCCATCGGCACTGCCCTTGAGCTGGCAGGCCTGAATGCGCTGCACGATATCCCGCGCGGTATCATGATTGCGCAGGATGACCACGATGCCGCTGCCCTCGTGCTCGATCTGCTTCATGGCGTTCTTCAGGGGCCAGCCGCATTCTTCGTATGCAGCGCCGAGAAGATCGCAAAGACTGTTCTGCACATGCACCCGCACCAGCACCGGCTCTTCCTCGCGGATCACGCCCTTCACCAGAGCCAGATGTACTTCATTGTCCACCACATCCTGATAGGCAATGACGCGGAAGTCCCCGGCTTCGGTGGGCAGCAGACATTCGTTGATGCGCTCCACGGTCTTTTCGTTGCGCACCCGGTATTCGATAAGATCGGCGATGGTGCCGATTTTCAGATCATGCTCGACGGCAAATTTTTCCAGATCGGGACGCCGCGCCATGGTGCCGTCTTCATTCAGGATTTCAACAATCACCGAGGCCGGACTCAACCCCGCCAGACGCGCCAGATCACAACCGGCTTCGGTATGTCCGGCCCGCACCAGCACTCCGCCGGGCTGGGCCATGAGGGGGAAGATATGCCCCGGCTGCACCAGGTCTTCCGGACGCGCGTCGGGCTTCACCGCCGCCTGCACGGTGATGGCGCGATCCGCGGCGGAAATTCCCGTGGTCACCCCTTCCGCCGCCTCGATGGAAATGGTGAAATTGGTCGATTCGAGCTGATCGGCAGCATTCACCATGAGTGGCAGGCGCAACTGCTGGCAACGCTCCTTGGTCAGGGTCAGGCAGATCAGACCACGTCCGTACTTGGCCATGAAATTGATCGCTTCCGGCGTTACCTTGTCGGCGGCGATGACCAGATCGCCCTCGTTCTCACGATCTTCATCGTCCATGATGATGACCATCTTGCCCTGGCGCAGATCTTCGATGATTTCTTCTGTAGTATTCAATGCCATTGGCAATCAGTATTCTGTAAATAATAGGAAACGGGAGATTCTAACATGAACCAGGGTGTTGAAGGGGTCATCAAGTTCAATCTGCAACACCAGGATGCCCCTGCCCCAGCTGTGGAAGAAACGGCCGGATTACGCGCCTGGTTCCGGATTCTGCGCCAGACGGGGCTGGTGGGACAAACCCCGGACCGCTACCTGGGATATGCCTATGGCAACATCAGCCAGCGATCCGCGCAAGGCTTTGTCATCAGCTGCACCCAGACCAGTGGCAAAACGCAGCTGGATGCTACGGATTTTTCCCGGGTCACGGATTTCGATCCGGCAACAAACCGGCTTTCATCCCAGGGGCCCTGCCCGCCCTCCTCCGAAGCCCTGACTCATGGCGCGGTCTATGCAGTGCGTGCGGAAGCCGGCGCGGTCTTTCATGTCCACTCCCCCGAAATCTGGCATCAGGCGCAAAAACTGGGCCTGCCGATCACTGACCCCGCCATCGAATACGGCACGCCGGAATTGGCAGCCACGGTCAACGCTCTGCTCCAAAGCCGCCAGGCACCCCGCATCTTCAGCATGGGCGGGCATGAAGACGGCATTGTGGCCTGGGGAGAAACAGCGGAAGAAGCGGGGTTGCTGCTGGTGAAATATCTGGCGCGAGCCTGTCAGTTTTAGCAGCCCGATTTGCATAAAATAGCCCTATCGGTCGCCATCGGTCACGATCAGTATCAGTGCTGGTTTGTGGGGATATGATCAGCAGGACTATCACCGACGGCACGACAACCGAGAATTACGCGTTTCAGTCGCTGGTTTGTGGGGATATGATCAGCAGGCCGGCCCATGGGGGCAGTTGACGCATAACGTGGTGTTTCAGTCGCTGGTTTGTGGGGATATGATCAGCAGGGTGCGGCCGACAGCATCCAGACTACAGACCTGCTGGGTTTCAGTCGCTGGTTTGTGGGGATATGATCAGCAGGCGATAAAGCGGCGCTCCGTCACGCGCCTTCGGTGTGTTTCAGTCGCTGGTTTGTGGGGATATGATCAGCAGGTCATCAATCAATCGCGTGTATCCGACTGACTCACAGTTTCAGTCGCTGGTTTGTGGGGATATGATCAGCAGGTCCAACCGTTGTATTTGATGACCGTTACTCAGGGTTTCAGTCGCTGGTTTGTGGGGATATGATCAGCAGGGTAAAGCAGCCTAAATCAAAACGCTGGATTAGCCCGTTTCAGTCGCTGGTTTGTGGGGATATGATCAGCAGGTTGCTATACCCGAGAGGTTATTCAGGGAGGTGTTTGGGTTTCAGTCGCTGGTTTGTGGGGATATGATCAGCAGGTTGTCGATGTTGCAGAAACTGGGGCCGTGGATTGGTTTCAGTCGCTGGTTTGTGGGGATATGATCAGCAGGAACCAGACCCCTGGACTTCGTCCTCGCCGTCGCGTTTCAGTCGCTGGTTTGTGGGGATATGATCAGCAGGCCGCCAGGACCTCATCTTCTGTGGCATCGACCTTGGTTTCAGTCGCTGGTTTGTGGGGATATGATCAGCAGGGTTGCGCGAGCAAAAAATCGGGACACAAAAACGGGTTTCAGTCGCTGGTTTGTGGGGATATGATCAGCAGGTTGCTAAGAAACTTATCTTGCATACAGTTCCAGTTGGTTTCAGTCGCTGGTTTGTGGGGATATGATCAGCAGGCAGTTCGATCAACTCTGGGAAAACGCAATGTTTTTGTTTCAGTCGCTGGTTTGTGGGGATATGATCAGCAGGGGAGCTGGGCCAGCCGGTGATTTTCTGATTTGTCTCGTTTCAGTCGCTGGTTTGTGGGGATATGATCAGCAGGTGGTTATGTCCGTTTTTGGTACTGGTGTTAATTTGTTTCAGTCGCTGGTTTGTGGGGATATGATCAGCAGGAATGAATCGTTATACGAACCTCTGAAACGCTATCGTTTCAGTCGCTGGTTTGTGGGGATATGATCAGCAGGAACCAGACCCCTGGACTTCGTCCTCGCCGTCGCGTTTCAGTCGCTGGTTTGTGGGGATATGATCAGCAGGGATAACTGGCCCGCGCTGCAGTTGTTCCTGGCCAGTTTCAGTCGCTGGTTTGTGGGGATATGATCAGCAGGCTGCCTCGCGCCCTTTGCTGGCATGATGTTGGGCCATGTTTCAGTCGCTGGTTTGTGGGGATATGATCAGCAGGATCAATGGTGTCGTTGTGCATGATCTCGCACGCAAGTTTCAGTCGCTGGTTTGTGGGGATATGATCAGCAGGTCAATTGACACCGCGCTAGGAGAACTGCAAAACAAGTTTCAGTCGCTGGTTTGTGGGGATATGATCAGCAGGAAGTTATTTTATTAATACCAGTTGCTTCCATGTTCGTTTCAGTCGCTGGTTTGTGGGGATATGATCAGCAGGTTCGGTTTTTGCGTGATATTGAGCGCAAAGGGGGTTTCAGTCGCTGGTTTGTGGGGATATGATCAGCAGGCCTGCGCGTAAGTGTTTGATGTTGTGGTTTTTTAAGCCACCACTCAGGACGTTTTTTTCGAAAACGGATAAAACGCGAATTTGCGCCGGGTTTTGCGAAGTTTGCATTTCGGTGTATGATTTCGCTGCCAGTTGATCATATCCCCATAAATGATGCGCTGGAATCATTTTAAGAGCAGTATATCTGATGGGACCTCTAGCTTGCTACGTTCCACTGCGAAGCCCGCCCCGGCGGGCTTTTTTCATGTTCGGTCGTTGCAGTAATTGAGATATTCGCACTGGGTGCATTGCGCTTCACCAGCCGAACTGTCGGGAAATCTTGCGCGCTCAAGATTACGGCATATTTCGTCCCTGAGTCGAATGACTTCCTCGATGCGCTGGTCGGTGAGCGGCACGGGCCATGTCTTGCCGGTTTTGCCTGTCACCACGAAGGCCGTTGACGAAGTTTTCCCAAGAACGTCGCGCAACAGCAGGCCATAGGCGGTTACTTGCGCCAGATGGCCACGCGCGGGTTTTCCACCCGCCAGCTTGATTTCCACCGCGAAAGCCTCTGCGTCTGTTTCCAGCACGCAATCGACGATGCCGTGCATGCCCCATCGCTCCGAGTGAACCGGCAGGTGAAAGGTTTTTTCAGCCTGTTCCAGACCAAAGCGCTTGAGCGTGCGATGGCGAAAAACTGCTTTCTGGCGCGTGTGAAAAGCGACGCCTTGTTGCACCCAGGCGGGCTGCGGCGGCTTGAAATCCAGCAGTTCCTGAAACCACGGCACACGGGGGCAGAACAGATGCTGGCGCAGCAGATGAACGGGCAGGCTAAAGGACATGGTAGCGCTCGGGCTCCGATGGAAAATCGGCTTTGGCGTATCCGACGCTGTTTTTATCGGCAATTTGAGAAGACAGACGGGCACGCACGATAAAGGCCTTGTCGCCCCTGGCGCAATGCTCGGCGATCAACCGCCTCACCGCGCGCTCCTCGGCCAGATTGAGGTAGCCCCAAAAGACCGATTTCTGTATGGGCCTGAGTGATATTTCCTTGAGCTTTTTGAACAGGCGGGTGCGTTGACGGTTGTCTTCGATGTCATAGCTGACCAGCACTTCGTTGTATAACTTGCTCATGGCTCACCACTTGAACAGATAGGGGCGGTACTGTTTGCCATCCACAAAAGCGCCGGCCAGATGGTACACCTGCCGCTGGAGTATGCTTTCCAGCCGCATGCGTTTCCCGCGAAACTGATAACGGCTAGCGAAAGTCCGGTGTATGTCACCAATCAGGGCTTTGCGCGTCTTGATGTCGAGACGGCTTTTTTCGGCCAGCGCCGTTCGCCGCTTGATCACCGCGCGGTCCACCACCCAGGGCCGATATTCTTCCATGAGATCCAGCACCAGGGAGGGCTTGCCCGGCCTTTGGGTATGGTAAACGCCGGCGTAAGGCTCCAGACCTGCGTTGATCACTGCGTTCCAGATATAGCTGGTGAGAATCGCGTAGCCGTAATTGAGCGCCATGTTGGTGGCGTCTTCAGCGCGACGGCCTGCCCGCCCGGGAAAGTCGGCGGGAAACAAGTTGATATCACCAAGCGTTCCCCAGTAAACGGCGGCTGCCTGCCCTTCCAGTCCCATCAGCATGTCGCGCCACTGGTCGAACTTTTCCCAGGACCGGGTGCGCGCCCGGGTCGCAAGCTGATCGAGCCGGTCGGCCGCGATGGAGATGGCTTGCGCATGATGCTGATGGTATTTGCCAAAATAGAGCAGCGTCGCGCGCTGGTTGCGAATCTTGCCGGTGACGATACGGGCCGATAGCTTCCGGGGCAAATCCGTGGACAGCGCCTCAAACTGCGCATGACGCACGGCCACTACGGCGTGCTGACTGACGCCCGAAAGACAGGCAACCGTCTGGTTGCGGTAGTCGCAAACGAACAACCGGATACCCCGGCTGGCGCACTTGAGCATCGCGTCGGTGGAAACGCTGACGCCTTTCTTCGCCACCTGTACGCTCCTGACGCGGTTAAGAGGAAACTCCTTTTCGTCGTCGCCGTCGCGCACCAGCAAGCATTCCCCGCGCC
>JALSQZ010000227.1 GCA_026985055.1 Sedimenticola sp.
AAGCACCAGAGGATAGCGGTGTTGTCAACACCGATGCCTTTTGTCCACATTTCACCGATTCGAGATGTCCGGTTTTCAACGGTTTTCTGCTTGGCTGACCAGGCCGTGTGAGTCGGTCACTTGTCTCCTTCAGGTTCCGGTGGGTTGACGGGTTCGGTGACGAGCCCGGCCTTGCGCTTCTCCTTGAGCCGAAAGCTCTCGCCCTTGATGTTGAGGGTGGTGGCATGATGGACTGTCAAGACTTTTCCGGACACAAAATCACGCAGGTTTTGAGTGCTGCGCGTCATAGTTTGCCGGGGCCTGGTATTCGATGGACGAATGTCGGCGCTGGCGGTTATAGAAGACCTCGATATACTCGAAGATCTCCTGCTTGGCCTGGTCCCTGGATTGAAAATGGGTCCCATGGACCAGTTCCGTCTTCAAGGTTTTGAAGAAACTCTCTGCCGGGGCATTGTCCCAGCAGTTGCCTTTACGGCTCATACTCAGCACAAACCGGTGCTCATTCAGGGTTTGCCGATAGCGGTGGGAGGCATATTGGCTGCCCCGATCATGGTGAACCATGAGCCCTTTGGAGGGACGACGTTTCCAGATGGCCATCTTCAGAGCATCCTCCACCAGATCGACAGTCATGCGCGCTGACATGGCCCAGCCCACCACCATCCGGGAACATAGATCAATCAGCACCGCCAGATAAAGCCAGCCCTCAGCGGTCGGGATATAGGTGATGTCACCCACGTACACCCGGTCGGGTTCTTGCACCTCAAAGTTGCGGTCCAGATGATTCTCAGCCACCGGAAGGACGTGACGGGAATCGGTGGTTGCCTTGAACCGGCGCCGTGCCTTTGCTTCCAGTCCCTGCTGGCACATCAGACGGCCGATCCTCGCCCGGCTGACCTGCTCCCCTATCTCCGCCAGATCCCTTTGAATCCGGCGGGTTCCATAGGTTTGGCGGCTTTTCTCATGACTGGCCTTGATCTGCTCTCCCAACCGACGGTCTTCCTGATGACGGCTGCTTTCAGGCCGTCCACACCATTCGTAATAGCCACTGCGTGAAACCTCAAGGACCTCACACAGACGCCTTACCCGGAACTGCTCCCGATGGTCTCGGATGAATGCGTACTTCACGCCACTGCCTTCGCAAAGTACGCTGCCGCCTTTTTTAAGATGTCTCGCTCCTCCTTCAATCGAGCATTTTCCTTCTTCAAGCGCTTGAGCTCATCATAAAGATGCTCATCGCTGACTTTCTGAACCACCTGCTCGCTGCGATGGTACTTGCTGATCCA
>JALSQZ010000228.1 GCA_026985055.1 Sedimenticola sp.
CGGTCTGTATTCTTGCCCATGCGCTTGATAGTAAATAGCTTTCTGTGTTTCCTCCTGCTCCTGAGCACTGCCCTGGCGCAGGCTGCTCCCGTGCCTGCACCGCCTCAGATCGAGGCTACCGGCCATCTGCTCATCGATTTCCACAGTGGCGCCATACTGGCGGAGAACAATGCCGGAAAACGCCTGGAACCTGCCAGTCTGACCAAGATCATGACCGCCTACACAGTGTTCAGGGAGCTGGAAGAAGGCAACATCACCCTCAATGATCAGGTGCTGGTGAGCAAGAAAGCGTGGAAGACACCGGGATCGCGCATGTTCATCGAAGTGGGCAAACAGGTGTCGGTGGATGACCTGATTCACGGCATGATCATCGCCTCCGGCAACGATGCCTGTGTGGCCCTGGCCGAACACATTGCCGGCAGTGAAGAGGCCTTCGCCGCGCTGATGAACAAGCATGTGCTGGAGCTGGCGATGGAAAATACCCATTTCAACAATTCCACCGGCCTGCCGGATCCGAATCATTACACCACGCCGGAAGATATCCTCAAGGTCACGTGGGCGATCATCCGGGAGTTCCCCCAGTTCTATCCACTGTATTCCCAGAAGGAATTCACCTACAACGGCATCACCCAGAAGAATCGCAACCGCCTGCTGTGGCGCGATGCCAGTGTGGATGGGGTGAAGACCGGCCATACCGAGGCGGCGGGCTATTGCCTGGTGACTTCGGCCAAGCGGGATAACATGCGGCTGCTGTCTGTGGTCATGGGCACCGCCAGTGATGAGGCCCGCGCCAGGGAAAGCCAGACCCTGCTGAATTTCGGTTTTCGCTTCTTTCAGACGCATCGCCTGTTCAACGGTGGGCAGACATTGAAAAGCCCCCGTATCTGGAAGGGTGAAACAGACAACCTGAACCTGGGACTGGAAGACGATCTGTATGTCACCATTCCCAGAGGCAGCTATGGCAAGCTGGCAGCGAAAATCCGTATCCGGGACAGCATCATGGCGCCGGTGCCCCAGGGCAAGGTGCTGGGAAAAATCATCCTCGAGCTCGATGGCGAAGTGATCAAGGAGGTTCCTCTGATTGCGCTACGCGGCGTGCGCGAAGGTGGCATCATCCATAATCTGGTGGACAATGTATTGATGATCTTCCATTAGGAGCGCCTTCTGGACTGGATCCCGGCCTGCGCCGGGATGACAGAGGATTTTTTCGGGTCCCGGATAGGGGACGGTAAATCCCATGCTTTTCGGCGACATTGTTGCTTTTATACTCCCTCTCCCCCTA
>JALSQZ010000229.1 GCA_026985055.1 Sedimenticola sp.
ATGTCCGTTCACCCGCTTTTCTTTCTGATGATAGATGGGGCGTAGCCCCAACTCGCTCTTCAGACTGCGGAACACCGCTTCGAGATCGGTGAGCATGGTGTAGGTGCGCCACAAGGCTTCTTCATCCCAATCATCGAGGTTGGTGCGCAGGCAGTAGACACCCGGATGGGTGGCTTGGGAATGGGGCTTTTCCCGTCGATGCCAGCTGATGGCGCTGGCGTTGTCCGAGGTGTCGTCTGGCGTGACGGTGATGTCATAGTGTTGTGCTGCCCGGGCGTATTTCTCTTTCATTCGGCCCAGCCGTTCCAGCACCTTGTCATAGCGTTTGGTGGTGTTCTTTTTGTGTAGCCCGTCAGCCAGCTTTTGCAGTTCTGCTTCAAAGCGTTCGGCAAACTTGTCCTGCATCGCCTGTTCCTTTTTCTCCCGCAACTCGGAATGGCAATGCAGTTCCACCTCACCGGTCTGTTCATTGACCACCCGCTGGACTTTGACTTGCTGCCCCTGGGCCGCTTTGACGGTGACGGCCTGCTCTTCATCGAAAGACCGCTTTCTCTTGCGTGAGACCACTAGGTAGCGGTAGCCCTGTTCGATCAGGTACTGGATATTGTCTTCGCTGGCAATGCCGGCATCGAGTACCACGGTGGTGCCAGCTGCCGCTTCCAGGCCCACCAGCATTGTCTCCAGGGTTTGGGGTTCACTGGCATTGCCCGCAAAGATCTGGCTCTTGCGGGGAAAACCACTGCCATCGAGCACCAGCCCGAGGGTAACCAGTGGGCAATCCGAGCGCTTTTCCTTGGAACGTCCGCGTTGGGCGCTGAGGTTGCTGCTGGCTTCGCCTTCGAAGAAGGTGTTGGTCAGGTCGTAGAGTGTGATGGTTTCATCGCAGCCAAACAGTGACACTTCTTGTGCATACAAATGCTGTTCCAATGCCTCGCGATGCTTCCAGAGCTGATCCGAGACCTGGTAGAGACGATCCAGCCCCAGGGCCTCGAAGTCATAGCCCAGCAGCTCGCCCAGGCCACTGCGTTGCTGTAACCACGCCAGGGTGGCGCGTTCACTGCCCGGACAGGCCATGCGGCCAATGATATTGCCCATCGCTGCCGCCAGTTGATGACGATTGAATCCCAGCGCCTTGAGCTTGTCGGTCAACTTCAGTTGCGAGGCCGCATGAAGTGCCAGTGCTTCAACGCCCACCCGGCGCGGGCGCACCAGTTCAAGACTGTCGACGGCGACCGATTCAAATGCCGTATTGGCTGCCGTATTGGCTTGCGCCTCAACGGC
>JALSQZ010000230.1 GCA_026985055.1 Sedimenticola sp.
ATGTCGTATTCAGGGCTTCAAGAAAAGGTCAGATCAAGGCGCGGCTCGCAGGCAAGGGTTGTTCCCTTGGCAAGAGCCGGAACGCGGAGCTGGCCTTTTCTTGAAGCCCCTAACGGATTGATCTATAAGGACAGGCCCGCTTGCCCTTGCCCGCGGACAGCGTTATCAGCCCTTGTTGTAGAATCACTACAACGGCGGTCTGATGCCTTGCCGCGAACAAGGGCAAGCGGGCTGAACGCGATATAGATTGTTGCCGAGTTAATAATACAGTTTCTGCATTGCCTGGTGTGCTAAAATTCGGCTCCTTTCGCAGAATTTCTCTTTGAGAACGTTTTGCCACATCGAGACCTTCTTGAATATTGCGGCAGCTTGGCCCAGGTGGCGAAATTGGTAGACGCAAGAGACTTAAAATCTCTCGACCCTTGCGGTCGTGCCGGTTCGATTCCGGCCCTGGGCACCATTTTGTATTTTTCTTCGCGGACTCATGGTGGCCGGACGACGGCATGAAAGGAGATGAACTCCAAGCCGGGATCAAAACCCTGAGGCAGGAAGACGGCCTGCTGATTCGGGGCTACGGCGAATGGCGCGCCGATGTGCTGGGCAAGTTGGCTGGTGAGTTCGAAAGAAAGCTGGCCAGGCTGCGCAATGAAAAACTGTCATGGGATATTTCAGCGGTTTCCGGTCTGGATTCCAGTGGTATGGTGCTGCTCCTGCATTATCTGGATATGCTTGAAGCGCAGGGATGCCAGGTTGCCTTGACCGGGCTTGGGCAGGATCAGCGCAAGCTGCGTGAAATGATAGAGGCTTACGCCGCGCCAGCGGTTACAGCAACGCCCCCTCGTGGTTCGCGGTTGTACTCCCTGCTGGTGCATGCCGGGGAAGCTGTAGTCGCGGCAGGGCGTGATCTGGTTTCATTCCTTTCCTTCCTCGGTGAGAATTTCAGCGTTCTTCTGCTGTTGCTTGTGCAGCCCTGGAAGATGCGCTGGGGCGCGATAGTCAAGAACATCGAAGAAGCCGGGGTTCGGGCGTTGCCCATCATTACCCTCACCAGCTTTCTCATCGGCGTGGTAATTGCTTATCAGGGCGCCGTGCAACTGCAGAAGTTTGGCGCCAATATTTTCGTTGTGGACATGATCGCCATTTCCGTAACCCGTGAACTGGCGCCGCTGATAACCGCCATTGTCGTGGCGGGTCGCACGGGATCCTCATATACCGCCCAGATCGGGGTGATGAAGATAACCCAGGAAATCGACGCCATGCGCATCATGGGGTTCGAGCCTCACCGGTTTCTGGTGCTGCCGCGGGTAATTGCGGTGATGATCGCCCTGCCTTTGATGATCTTTTTTGCCGATATCATCGGCATTGTCGGGGGCATGGTGGTGGCCAATGTTCACCTGAACATATCCTGGAGCGAATTTGTTCACCGGCTGCAGAATGTGCTGGAGGTGAAGCATGTGTGGATAGGGATTGCCAAGGGGCCATTTTTCGCCTGGCTGATTGCCATGGTGGGTTGCTTTCGCGGGTTTCAGGTTTCGCGCAACACGGAAAGCATCGGCCGCTACACCACGGTCAGCGTGGTGAACGCGATTTTCCTGGTGATTGCCTGTGATGCGCTGTTCTCCGTCGTATTTACCAGGCTGGGAATATGAACACGGTTGTCAGAGTGTCGGATGTGGTGACCCGTTTCGGAGAGAACCTGGTGCATGACCATGTAAGCCTGTCTGTAAAAGAAGGGGAAATTTACGGACTCATGGGGGGCAGTGGTTCCGGAAAATCCACCCTGCTGCGCGAGATGATCATGCTGCAAAAGCCCGAATCCGGACATATCTCCGTTTTTGGCCATGATCTGCAAAACCTGTCCCGCAGGCAGGCTGCCTGGTTGCGTCAGAAATGGGGGGTGCTGTTTCAGGCCGGGGCGCTCTATTCATCCCTGACCGTTGCGGAAAATGTGGCCATTACTCTCAAGGAGTATTCCGGTCTTCCGGCATCGGTTATCGATGAAATTGTACGCATGAAGATCCGCATGGTGGGGCTTCCGGATCACGCCGCCAGCTTGTATCCCGCGCAGCTCAGTGGCGGGATGGTGAAACGCGCATCCCTGGCCCGGGCGCTGGCCAGGGATCCCCGGCTGTTGTTTCTGGATGAGCCTACCTCGGGACTGGATCCCATCGGTGCGGAGGCATTTGATACACTGATCCTGGAGCTTCGGGATATGCTGCAGCTGACCGTGGTCATGGTTACTCATGATCTGGACTCCATCTGGACCATAGTGGATCGGCTGGCGGTGCTGGGAGACAGGAAAGTAATTGCGGAAGGCAGTCTGCAACAGGTTTTGCACGAGCAGCATCCCGTGATTCGGAAATTTTTCTATGGTGAGCGGGGGCGCTTGAGAAGCCGGCATGGAAAGTAGAATCAACTATGCAATTGTCGGCCTGTTCGTGATATTGCTCACGGCGGGGCTGCTGTGGTTTGCCTACTGGCTGGCCAGTGATGGCGGGCAGGAAAACTATGTGGAGTATCATGTCTACATGGAGGAGTCCGTTGCCGGGCTGAGTACGGATGCGGCGGTGAAATATCGGGGTGTGGATGTGGGTACGGTAAAACGCATGATGCTGGACCCGAAAAATCCGGAGCAGGTGCTGCTGGTGCTGCGTATCCGCAATGACACGCCGATCACCACCGCAACCCGGGCAACAATACGATTCTACGGGGTTACCGGACTGGGTTATATTGAACTGCAGGGGGACAACCGGGATGCACCACGCCTGACCAGGGAAAAGGGAAAAACGCCGGTTATTCCTTCTACGGCATCGACCATGGCCCGGCTGGATGAGGGGCTGAGCGGTCTCGCGGACCAGGCGTCCCGGGTTCTTGGACGTATCAACCGTCTTCTCAGTGATGATAACCTGAAAGCATTTTCCTCCCTGTTGCAGGAAGGGCGCGCTCTGGCGGTTCATCTTCAGGAGCAAACCAATCGTCTGCATGTACTGATAGACCGTGGGGTGTTGATGGAAAATGAAGTGATACAGGCTTTCGAAACCGTGCAGACCTCTGCGGATTCCGTTGAGAGCATGGCCGACACCCTGCGGGATACCTATGGTGAACTGGGGCAGGATCTCCGGCAGCAAACCCGCTCCGGCCTGGAAAACCTTCAGCAATTGCTGGATGAACTCAATGTTCTGGTACGGCAGATGCAGCGTAGCGTCCAAGAGTTCAACAGTGCGCCGGCGGATGTTCTTTTCAGACGCAGCAGTACGCGCCCAGGCCCCGGAGAAAATCCATGAAAAACTGGTTGCTGCGCATGCTGCTGATATCCACCGTAGCGCTTCTGGCCGCTTGTGCAGGCAAGCCCCTGCCTCCGGTAACCGAATATTCCCTGTCACCGCGAATTCAGCCGCGGACGTCAACTGAACTTCGACTGCCAGTTACCCTCAAGCTGGCCCCGGTAAATGCATCGCAGAAATACATGACCACGGATATAGTCTATGTGGACGGAAAATACCGGCGCAATTCCTATGCCTACAGCCGCTGGGTGGATACCCCGGTACATATGTTGCAGCTGGTGTTGCAGGATGGCCTGGAACGCAGTGGCCTGTTCCAGGCGGTATTGCCTTCGTCTTCGCTGTTGCGGGCGGACTTGCGCCTGGAAGCCACGCTCTATGAGTTTTCTCAGCAGCTCAAGCCGGGACAGGAATCAGAGGCGGTAGTCCGGCTAGGCTTTCACCTGCTGGACGTTCGTGAGTCGCGCCTGCTCGCTTCCCGCCAGTTCGAGGTCAGGGTGCCGGCTCCCAGTCTTGACGCCCAAGGGGGTGTCCACGCCATCAATGCCGCCGTAGCTGCATTGTTGCCACGCCTCGTGGACTGGCTGCAGGGAAATCTGGCGACACCCTGAGTTGCCCGGATTTCCTCCGGCTATGGTCAACGCATGATTTCCGCGGTGATATGTACCGCAATTTCTTCGATGGAAATGGCTGTGGTATTGATGACCGGGATATGGTGTCTGCGAAACAGGTTTTCCGCCTGATGTACTTCCCACTCGCATTGCTCGGGAGAGGCATAGCGGCTGCCGGGCCGGCGTTGCTCGCGGATGCGATGCAGCTGTTTCGGGTCGATGGTCAGTGCCACCAGCTTGGATTTGAACTGTTGCAGAATCTCCGGCAGATCCGTGCCATTCAAATCTTCATCGATCAGGGGATAGTTTGCTGCGCTCAAGCCGTTGTGCAGAGCCAGGTACAGACAGGTGGGCGTCTTGCCGCTACGTGATACGCCAATGAGTATCACGTCCGCCTTGGCATAGTTTCTGGTGATGGAACCGTCGTCGTGAAGCATGGCATAGTCCAGGGCCTTGATCCGTGCGCTATACAGTCCCCTGTTCTGAATGCCATGCAGCTGTCCGGTTACCGGTGATGCGGCTTCACCGATCAAATGTTCCAGGGTAGGGGTGAAGGCTTCGAAAATATCGAACAGCCGATCACCGCAGGTTTCCTTGAGCAGGGCGCGAACATCTCCATCCACAAAGGAACTGAATACCAGGGGAGGCTGCGCCATGGCATTGAGCTGCCGGATCTGCTCGGCCAGCGCCTGCACCTTTTCCCTGCTGTTCAGAAAAGGATGCTCTTCCAGTTCGAAGCGCTGTTGCGGAAACTGCGCCAGCAGTGCGCGGGCGATGGAGCCGGCGGTGATTCCGGTGTGATCGGACAGGATGAAGACACGGATACTCATGGTATGAGAATAGCTTTGAGTTTTCCTCGTTTTCAAGCAATCCCGGGGCAGGGCGGTGCGTCCTTGTACCGCAAGCAGCCGGTTACAGTCTGGCTAGCCCGCATGTTGCACCGGAATCCGGAATTTTCCCGGAGAGATTTTTGCCCAGATTGTTCGAACGGACAAAAGCCGATGTTATTCATCGGCTTGCAGTGCGTTCGGGCAAGCTGGGTGAAAAGATCCCGGGAAAAACCGGATAGCATGACAGGTACGAACTGTATCCAGCATGCTCGCGTCACGCAACATGCTGTAATTCATGGTAAAAAACCCACATTTTGCGCGTTCTGGTGAAATATGCGGGCTAGATCGGTCCAGGTCTGGACAACCGTGTCCGGATTCAGGGAGATGCTGCTGATCCCCTGTTCGAACAGCCACTCGGCGAGATCCGGGTAATCGGAAGGCCCCTGACCACAGATGCCCACGTATTTGTTTTGCTCGCGTGCCGCATCAATGGCCATTTTCAGCATGGCTTTGACTGCCGGATTGCGTTCATCAAACTTGTCAGCAACCAGGGCGGAATCCCGGTCCAGACCCAGGGTCAACTGGGTGAGGTCATTGGAGCCGATGGAAAAGCCGTCATAGTGTTCCAGAAACTCTCTGGCCAGCACCGCATTGGAGGGAATTTCACACATCATGATCACCCGCAGGCCATTGTCACCGCGCTTCAGGCCATTTTGTGCGAGCAGGGCGATGATCTGTTCCGCCTCCTCCAGGGTGCGCACAAAAGGCGTCATGATTTCCACATTGGTAAAGCCCATCTCTTCCCTGACCCGGCGCAGTGCTTCGCATTCCAGTTCAAAGCAGGGCTGGAAATCCTTGGACAGGTAGCGGGATACGCCACGGAAACCCAGCATGGGGTTTTCTTCGTCCGGCTCATAACGGCTGCCGCCCAGCAGATTGGCGTATTCATTGGATTTGAAGTCCGAAAGGCGGACGATCACCGGCTTGCCATTGAAGGCCGCTGCCAGGGTGGATATGCCTTCCACCAGTTTTTCCACATAGAAACTGCGTGGGTCACTGTAGCCGATGATGCGTTCACTGATGTGCTGGCGAATGTCCAGCGGCTGGTCATCGAATTCCAGCAGGGCTTTTGGATGTATGCCTATGGTGTTGTTGATGATGAACTCCAGACGCGCCAGTCCCACGCCCTGGTTGGGGATGCGGGAGAAGGCGAAAGCACGGGAGGGCGAGGCCACATTCATCATGATCTTGGTCGGCAGTTCCGGCATGTCGCCGGTATCCGTATGGCGGATTTCAAAGCGGAGCAGGCCTTCATAGATGATGCCGTCATCCCCTTCCGCGCAGGATACGGTCACCTTTTGTCCTTCCGCTACCCTCCGGGTGGCATCGCCACAGCCCACGACAGCGGGAATGCCCATTTCCCTGGCGATGATGGCGGCATGGCAAGTGCGGCCACCGCGGTTTGTGACGATGGCGGAAGCGCGTTTCATGATCGGCTCCCAGTCCGGATCGGTCATGTTCGTAATCAGTACGTCTCCGGGTTGAACCCGATGCATCTCGGAAGCATGTTCGATGACTCTCGCGCTACCCTGCCCGATGCGCTGGCCGATGGCCCGTCCCTGGCAGAGAATCTTTCCGGTTTCCAGCAACTGATATTGCTCCATGCCGGTAGCGCGGCTTTCCACGGTTTCGGGACGGGCCTGGAGGATATACAGCTTGCCGTCTTCTCCGTCCAACGCCCATTCGATGTCCATGGGGCGCTGATAGTGGTTTTCTATGATTACGGCATAACGGGCCAGCTCTGTGACCTGTTCATCGCTGAGAGAAAAACGCTCCCTGTCCTGCTCCGGAACATCGACCGTGGCTACATTTTCGTCACCTTCGGCGTAGATCATCTTGATCAGCTTGCTACCCAGGTTGCGGCGCAACACTGCAGGCCGTCCTTGTTTCAGGTTGTCCTTGTAGACATAGAACTCATCGGGGTTTACCGCGCCCTGAACCACGGTCTCCCCCAGGCCATAGCTGGAAGTGATGAATACCACGTCACGGAAGCCGGACTCCGTATCCAGGGTGAACATAACCCCGGCGGCGCCGATATCCGAACGCACCATGCGCTGGATGCCGGCGGACAGCGCCACAGTGTCGTGGTCGAAGCCCTGATGCACCCGATAGGCAATTGCCCGGTCGTTGTACAGGGAGGCGAATACGGCGCGGATATAGTGCAGTACATTCTCCAGGCCAGTGACATTCAGATAGGTTTCCTGCTGCCCGGCAAAGGATGCATCCGGCAGGTCTTCCGCGGTAGCGGAAGAGCGCACCGCAACCGTGGCCGGCTGGCCATTCACCGACATCTTTTCATAGGCGGCGCTCACGGCGATTTCCAAAGCTTCCGGAAGTTCCGCTTCCATCACCCACTGGCGTATGGTCTTGCCGGCTTCGGCCAGAGCCACCACGTCGTTTACATCCAGCCGGGAGAGCAATGGATCGATGCGTTCCCTGAGCCGGTTGTGGCTGAGAAAATCACGGAAGGCGTGGGCCGTGGTGGCAAAGCCACCCGGTACCCGTACCCCGGCGCTGGAGAGATTCGAGATCATTTCCCCCAGTGAGGCATTCTTGCCGCCTACCTGGGGCAGACTTTCCATGGAAAGGTTTTCGAACCAGATGATCTGCTCCAGCATGCGTGGATCCTCATTGATGTTTGTATTCATGGCATTACTTCTCTCTGCGTTGACAGCTGCTGCTTTTGCAGCCGCATGATGTTCCGCAACCGCCTCCTTCTTCACGGTAGGGACCCAGTTGCGGGTTTTCCCTGGCAAACCTTCTGCCGAGTTGTTGAATCAGTAACCAGCCCACGAGGAGCAGGGGGACGGTCAGCATGGCGATGAAGTACTTCATTAATGTCCGCCTCCCAAACCGGCAAACCCCATGAAAGACAAGGATAGCAGACCGCCGAGCATAAGGCTCAAGGCTGCTCCCTGGGTGGCGCTGGGCAGTTGCGACAGCGCAAGGCGTTCGCGCAGGCCGGCCATCAGGGCAATGGCCAGGGTAAAGCCCGCGCCAGCACCAAAGGCGTAGGTCACCGATTGGGAAAAATCATAGCCCTTGAAGGTCTGAAACAGGGCCAGCCCGAGTATGGCGCAGTTGGTGGTAATCAGCGGCAGGAAGATCCCCAGGGAGCGAAACAGCCCTGGGCTGTATTTCTTCAGAGTCATTTCCACCAGCTGTACCGCACTGGCGATGATGGCGATATAGGCGATGAGACGCAAAAACTCGATGTCCAGCGTCACCAGCACCAGATTCACCGCGTAGGCGGAAACCGAGCTCACCAGCATCACGAAACTGGTGGCCAGCCCCATGGGAATTGCCGTATCGAGTTTTCCCGATACGCCAAGGAAAGGACACAGGCCGAGAAACATGGCGAGTACGAAATTGTTGGCCAGCACCGTGTTGAGAAAAATGAAACCAAGAGAGTCAGCGTGCATGGAGTTCTTCTCCTTCGCTTTGGGTTTTGCGTTGTTTGATCCAGTCGAACAACAGCAGCCAGGTGCCCAGCACCAGGAAGCCGCCGGCAGGCAACACCATCACCACCCAGGGCTGGAAGTTTTCTCCAAACAGATCCACGCCAAAAAGACTGCCGGCGCCGAGCAGTTCTCGTACCACCCCCAGACAAAGCAGGGCAAAGGTGAATCCCAGCCCCATGCCCAGGGCGTTTACCAGGGATTTCAGGGGACGGTGTTTCGAGGCATAGGCTTCCGCGCGTCCCAGAATCATGCAATTCACCACGATGAGCTGGATAAAGGCGCCCAAGGCGTTGTACAGATCCAGGGATATGGCCTGGATCACATAATCCACCATGGTGACAAAGGTGGCAATGATGATGATGTAGGTAGCGATGCGCACCTGTTTGGGAATATAGCGGGCGATGGCGGAGATCAGACCTCCGGAAGCGAGCAGGACGAAGGTAGTAGCCAGGCCCATGGCCAGGGCATTGGTTGCGGAGTTGGTCACTGCCAGCACCGGACACATGCCGAGCAACATGACGAACACCGGATTGTCCCGCCACAGACCTTCGCTGAAGGTTTCCCAGTCGATCCTGTTGTCGGTTTTTCGCTTCACTTGCCCATTGCCTCCAGTTCCGGAATCAGAGGTTTCAGCTGGGGTAGCAGCTTCTGCGCGGAAAGATTCAGCGCCTTGCCCACCGCTTTGGAGGAGATGGTTGCACCGGAAATGGCATCCACTTCCCAGGACTGTTGTTTGCTGCCGTGTTTTACCGTAACGATGGGATGCAGCAGGGCGGTTTGCCGCGAGTCGAGGCGCGCATCCAGGGCGTCGAAATTGGTCTGGAATTCCGGATCGCTCATGATCTTGTCGCCCAGTCCCGGCGTTTCCGCCATCTTCAGCACCTTGATGCCGCGAATGCATTCGCAGGATGGCTCATAGCCATAGAGCAGATAGATCATGCCGGCATATCCCTGAGCGCCGGTTTCCGCAGCAATGCCCAGAAGCCTGCCATGGGCATCATATCCGGCGTGTATGGTCTGGCCTGCCTCACCTTTCTTGAAAGGCAGCAGTTTGCCTTCCGAGAGCAGAAACTGGCGGTGACTGACGCTGCCCGGAATCACCTTGCTGACGGCGGCTTCTATGGCCAGCCGCTGGTTTTCGGCAATCAGGGGCGCGGTGAGCTGATCCGTGAGCACCACCAGAAAACCGGAAAGCATGGCGATGCCGGTAAGCACCAGCATCATGGCTGTGGCGGGTGCACGCTTTTGCATTGCAGGGGAACTCATGAGCCTTTCTCCCCGAAAACCCGTGGCTGGGTGAACTGCTCGATGAGCGGCGTGGCGGCATTGCCCAGGAGGATGGCATACATCACGCCTTCGCTCAGGCCGCCGAACAGCCGAATGATGATCGTGAGTACCCCGATGAGCAGTCCATAGATCGCGACGCCCCAGGGCGTCACCGGAGAGCCCACCATGTCCGTGGCCATGAACCAGGCGCCGAGCATCAGCCCTCCGGAAAACAGCATGAAACCGGCGGAAGGGTACTGTTGGGGGTCGGCAAGATGAAAGGCGCCCGCCGTGAGTCCGGCGCCAAGCAGTATGAACAGGGGGATGCGCCAGTCGAGAAATTTTCTTGCGGCCAGATAAAGCCCCCCAAGAAGAATCAGCAGAGCAGAGGTTTCCCCCGCGGAACCGGCGGCGTTGCCGAGAAACAGATCCAGTACGGGAGTGCTGATGCCTTCAAACTTGTGCAACCCCAGGGGGGTGGCGCCGGTAAATGCGTCGATGGCGACGCGGCTGTTCCATTCCGCCACTTCCGGGGGAATGGTGAAGGGGACGGTGAAAGTGCCGGGTATGAACTGGCTGAAACGCCCTTCAAACAGGGAGGGGGTCCAGGTGGTGATGGCCACGGGAAAGGCGGCCTGGACAAAGGCTCTTCCCACAAGGGCCGGATTGAACACATTCATGCCCAGGCCGCCAAACAGCAGCTTGCCCAGCGCCATGGCAGTGAAACCCGCCACCGCGGCCATCCACAAGGGGAAGGCCGGAGGCAGGGTCAGGGCAAGCAACAGGCCGGTGATGGCGGCGGACCAGTCTCCCAGGGTGTTGGTTTTGTTGAACTGACGTTCAGTAATCAGGCAACTGGCCAGGGTGGTCAGGATCAACGCCAGGGCGCTGAGACCGAATTGCCATATGGACCAGGCGCAGATGGGTAGCAGGGCGAATACCACGTTGCGCATGATCAGCACCACGTCATCGGGTGCGTGAAGATGCGGCGTGGTACGCAGTTCCAGACTCATGCGGCTTTCTCCCGGTTGATCGCCTTGGCCGCACGGAACAGTTGCACCAGGGGGATGTTGGAAGGGCAGACATAGGAACAGCAGCCACATTCGAAACAGTGATTCAGATGGGCGTCATGCGCCATTTCTTCATATTCCCCGGCCAGGGCCAGCTGTCCCAGCAGGGCGGGATTGAGGTGCATGGGGCAGGCCGAAACACAGCGGCCGCACTTGATGCAGGGCCAGCGATGGCGGCTTTCCGCGCGGATGCTGGGCTCGTTGAGCACCAGCAGGCCGGAGCTGCCCTTGGTGATGGGAACCTCCAGTGAAGATACCGCCGGACCCATCATGGGGCCGCCGAGGATGAACTCGTTGGGCCCGCCCTCATAGCCGGCCTGTTCCAGTATGAAACCGATGGGAGTGCCCAGGGGCACGAGATAGTTGCCCTGACGCCGTACACCAGAGCCGGTGACCGTGATCACCCGTTCCATTAGACCCTCGCCCCGGGGTAGCAGCCGCCCGAGAGCCGCCAGGGTGCCGACATTGTTCACCACCACGCCAATGTCGGCAGGAATGCCGCCGGCAGGCACTTCCCGGTTCAGCAGGGATTTGATGAGCATTTTTTCCGAGCCCTGCGGATACTTGGTCTCCACCGCCTCAACCTGAATGTCGGACGCCTTCCGCAGACGTTCCGCCAGCAGCTTTACCGCGTCCATCTTGTTGTCTTCGATGCCAATGATGGCCCGTCGGGTGCCGGATGCCCGCATGGCCAGCTGTATGCCACGGATCAGATCATCCGGGTATTCGAGCATGATGCGATGATCACAGGTCAGGTAGGGTTCACATTCGCATCCGTTGATGATCAGGGTGTCCACCTTCTTGTCTTCGGGAACCCGGAGTTTGATGTGGGAAGGAAAGGCTGCACCGCCCAGCCCCACCAGTCCCGCATCCTGAATCGCCTGCAGCAGCTGATCCTGATCCAGTTCTTCGAGGTTGCGCTTCTCCCGCCACAGGACTTCCTGGGTGGAAGCCTCGTACACGTCCAGGACAATGGCAGGTTCCCGGCTGCCCCGGCTGGTGAGCATGGATTTGATCTCCCGGATGCGCCCCGTGGCTGGCGCGTGCAATGGCACGGACATAGCGCCGGCTGCCGCCGCCAGGGGCTGTCCCCGCACCACATCCTGGCCTTTTTTCACCAGAGCCTGCGCCGGAGCGCCGATATGCTGCCCCAGGGGCAGTATCAGTTGTGGAGCAAAGGGCAGGCGGCGAATGGGGATCTGCGCCGTGCCATCCTTGTGCGCCGGAGGATGCACCCCGTGAGAGAAACTGCGGCGGCGGAACAGTTTCATGATATTAACCCGACACCAATCTGCCATGGATGAGGGGCGCGCCGGATCTGGAGGAAAGATCAGCCATTCAACGCATCCAGGACGGCGGCGTAGTCAGGCTCATCGGCGATTTCTTCCACCAGTTGGGTGTACATGACGGTGCCGGCTTCATCGATGATCAGCACTGCTCTGGCGGCCAGTCCGGCCAGGGGACCATCGACCAGCAATACGCCATAGTCCTTGGCAAACTGCCTGTCCTTCATCATGGACAGGGGAACCACGTTTTCCAGACCTTCGGTGCTGCAAAAGCGCCCTTGGGCAAAGGGCAGATCCGCAGAAACCACCAGCACCACGGCATCGGAACGGTTTTCAAAGGCTTCGTTGAAGCGGCGCGCCGAGGCGGCGCAGGTGGGGGTGTCCAGACTGGGCACGATGTTCAGGATGATCTTGCGGTTGGCATAGTCGGACAGGCGGACGGTTTGCAAGTCGCCATCGGTGAGTTCAAATTCCGGCGCTATGTCCCCGGGCTTGGGAGGTGTTCCGTTGGTCGTCATGGGATCGCCATTGAGAGTAACTGTAGTCATGTTGCTTCCTCCGTATCAACTGGAATCGTTGCCATTGTCTGCGGTGCTCTTTACTGATATTTTTCCGCGCGCTTGATGAGCTTTTCGATATCTTTTTCGCCCATGTTCCATGGGGTGCCCGGATGCAGGCAGCCGGCGGTGCATTTTTCTGCAGCGCGCACGATGTCCTTGTATTTTCCGCCCTGGGGATTGACCACCACGGCGAGCTTGTCCTCGTTGTAGGCGAAGATGCCGGGCGCGATGCTGGTGCATTCATCACAGGCGGTGCATTCCGGGGTTTCTATCCACACCGGCTCATAGTCCGGGGCGGAGGTGGTGCCTGGAGGCGCGGCGGCGTCACTGGTGCTGCTGCCATTGGCGGAAATGCTGCCTGTGAGGGCGTCGGCGTTGCCGGATGCCACCAGGGACAGAAGCGTGGAACTGAGGCGGCTGGCCATGTCCGCCTTGGTCTGTTCGACGAGGGCATCGACGTCCACCCGGTTCAGTTCTCCGGCTACTCCCTTGAGCTGACGCCAGAACTGGCGGCGTTCTTCCCCGGATTTGACGATTTCCCGGGAGCAGAGAATGCGGATCAGCCGGTTCTTGCCATCCACGCCCCAGATGAAAGGATAGAGACCCTCGCGTTCATCTTCGTCCAGATCCAGAAATTCGTGGAAGGGAACCATGGTCGCTCCTGCGCCCGCGACATTCGTACTTCCCTGTACGGCATCCTCATCCCAGGTTTCCCGGGGTGCGACGCGGAAATGCTTGCGGAAGCGGCCTTCGCTGGCGGCGAAGTCGGCAAAGGTGACGGGCAGCTCCATGCTTTGTTCATTGCCGTTCTCGTCCAGATAATGGAGCTGATAGCGGGGCCAGTCTTCGTCCATGGCCGGGTTGCCTTCCAGATCGATGCATTCCTCCAGGGTTTCTCCCGCATCCGGATCGAATTTCATCAGGGGATAGGCGCGGGACTCCAGCGCCAGTTTGGACTGGCGTGCGGTGGCATCGTCCGCCACCCCATGTTCCGGCTGACAGGTGGAATAGATGTTGAACAATGCCGGCCGGCGGCTGTTGAGGCCGTCGATATAGCCTTCTATGAGATGGGTGGTGTTGGCCGGTGATCCTTGCAGAATGTAGGCGCTTCGGTGGGCCATGCCGATGAGGCTCATTTCCTTGCGGATTTCTTCCTTGCCCTTCATGGCCTTGCCATAGGGGCTCATGTCCGCCACCTGACCAATGAAGCCCGAGGTGCAGGCCTGACCGCCGGTATTGGAATAGACCTGGGTGTCCAGCACCAGAACCTTGATGGGCATGCCGGAGGCCAGTGCCCGGGAAAGATTCTGGAAGCCGATATCGTACATGGCGCCATCCCCGCCGACGGCAACCACCGGTGGGCAAAGGCGCCATTCCTCTTCGCTGAAGTCCTTCCAGTTGAACTGGCGGAACCAGGCATCATGTTCGGCCGGGTTGTATTTTCCCTTCAGCTCCAGTTCCGCCAGGCGAATCGCCTTGAATCCTTCCGCCATTTTGCTCATGTGCCCCTCAAAAACTCCCATCGCCATGGAAGGGCTGTCCTGGAACAGATGACTGGTCCAGGGGAAAGGGTAGGGGTTATAGGGATAGGTGGAACCCCAGACGGAGGTGCAACCGGTAGAGTTGATGATTCCCATGTTCGCCCGACCATTGCCGGTGGGTCCCTCCCGGTAACACCAGTGAAGCTCACGCAACTTGTCCAGCACTTCGGTCATGCGCGCCAGCCATTCCCTGTCCACCAGGGTTTTCTCATGGCCAGGATCCATGCTGTCGGACAGCCGGGACAGGGTCAGATCCCCGTCATCGTCATGGGTCACTTGCTCCAGGGTGGCGATATCACTCAGATCCACGCCTTCGGCCAGCTTCAGACGGATGTGCTGTTCGAGGCGGGCGATGAGATCGTCCAGCCTGCCGAGCTGCTGCTTGACGCGGGGCTGCATCAGGGCGGTGACGGTGGCGGTAAACAGATGGATATTGGTTTTTTCCCCGCAACCGAGACAGGCACCATCGCCACAGACCATGGAGTCGTAACTGTCCTTGTTCAGCAGCAGGGTTTCCAGCGCGCCGATCTTTTCGTCCAGATCGTCGATGCGGCTGTAAGCGGGGTTGCTGGTGGGGAGATCCAGCCAGAATTTCCAGTCGCTGCGCAGCCGCTGCACCGCGGCCTCGTCCTGAGGCGCCGTGACCAGGGCCTGGTCATCGCATACATCCACGCATTCCATGCAGCCTTTGCAGGTGTAGGGGTTGATGGTGATGGAAAACAGGCCGCCACTTCCCGGTGTCTTCTTTTCCCTGGTTTTCCAGTAGGGTTTGGTGACGGAAAATTCGAAGCTGCCCAGCTTGTCCATGAACAGGGCGAATTCCTGTTCCAGGGTCTCGCGGCTGTCGCCCTCGGTGTCGGATTCGCTGATGGTTTCCAGTATGGCCTGATCCAGGGCGTCGCGTACCTTTGCTTGTTCACCCTGTTCGTTGAGCAGGGTCCGCAGGCGTTTTTCCACCTTGCGCGTTTCCCGGCGCAGGTAAATCGTGGGCGTGCCGCCGGTTTCAATGCGCTCGATGATGGTGGTGAAAACTTCGGCAACGGTATTCACCAGTCCGGGTATGGCGCTGTCCGGACAGATGGTGTAGCAGTCACCGCAGGCGGTGCAGTTCTCGGCTATCCATCGGGGATATTCGAAGCGGATCTGGGTCATGTCCCGATACACGCCCGTGGAAGCCGGTACCAGAGACAATGCCTGGTGGGGATCGGCGAGATTGGATTCGCCCTGGCCGCGGGCGTAGAAATTGCCGGTTTGCTCCCAGAATCGGTGGATGTCGGTCAGTTCCCCCTTGCCCTGGGGCAATTGTTTCAGCAGAACCGGCAGGTCGATTTCCTGTTTCAGTTCTCTGGCATGATCGACATTCAGCTTGCGGCTGGTGATTTCCGTGATTTCATCGAATCCCCGGCGCACGATGCGCAGATTGTCCTCCACCACGTGCTTGCCCTTGGCACCGAACTTGGCTTCCAGTTGGGTCTCGATGGCGGAAAACAGTTTCTTTTCGTCCAGGCCGGTGATTTCCATGAGGGGCGAGCCGGCAAAGAACGCCCCCTGAAAGGCGTTGCCTTGCATGCGCAGTTGCAGTTCCGGGTTGGAGGCTTCTTCCCGGGCGATGCGGAAACCGTCCAGGTAGAACACGCGAATCTCCTTGTCGATGATTTGCTGCTGCATCCAGCGGGGGAAACTGGCCCAGACTTCGGCCTCGCTCTCCAGGGAAGACTGGATGATCAGGGTGCCGCCTTTTTTCAGACCTGCAAGGGGATTGGAGTGGCTGAATACATTGGGATCCGGGCTGAGCACCACATCCACGAACTTGTATTCGCAATTCAAGGGTATGGGCGTGGGGGCTACTGCAAGATAATAGGTGGTGGGTTGACCTTTTTTTTCCGAACCATATTTGGGGTTGGCCTTGATTTCCCAGCCGAGCAGATCATACAGGGTCATGACCAGGTTCTTGCCTGTGGTGATGGCACCCCAGCCTCCTACCGAATGCATGCGTACGGTTATGGAATCCTCCGGCATCAGGTTGGGGTTTTCCGAACCATGTACCGCCAGATCGGCGATATCCGGATAGGCTTCCAGCAGCTGCTGAAGATGGATTTCCTGCTTGGGATTGGCTGGGTCGCGCACGAAGTCGATGCCCAGATAGAAGAAGGAGCGCTGTTTTCCGTCCGGAAGCATGTTCTCCACGGCGCCAATTAGTCCTTCCGGCTGCAAGTCCCTTGAGCCCATGCCAAAGGCGCCGGAGTACAGGCGGGGAAGATCCCTGAGACTGCTGTAACTGGCGTAGTCCGGCCAGGGCAGTTCGCCCGTGGCCTGACCGTTTTCCACACATTTGCCCAGTGCGGCGCGCACTTCACGGATCAGGGGCAGATCTTCGGCCAGGGGCTGATCCGTGCGCTCCAGCACCACCACGCCCTTGCGTCCCTGTAATGCCTTGCCGATGAGATCGCCGGGGAAAGGGCGATACATGGTGATATCGACAACCCCAACCCGCAGTTTTCGGGTTTTGTACAAATACTCGGATACGCCGATGGCCTGTACCACCATGGAGCCCATGCCAACGATGACATAGTCGGCCTTGTCCATGTTGAAGCTGGCGATACGATTGTACTGACGCCCCGTGAGCCGGGCATATTCTTCCATTACCTGATCGGCCAGTTCCGGCACATGGTCGTAGAAATAGGGACGCTGGGCGGCCTGGGTCTGCATGTAGGCGTCCTGATTCTGCACCACCCCGGACTGCAGGGGGGTGTCCACATCCCAGATGGCGGGAACCCGGCGCCGGGTCTCTCCGTAGATGATTTTCTGCGCCGGGGTCGGGCATTCGATTTCATCATCCGGCCGTCCCAGAAATTCCTCGATCAGTTCCCGCTCGGGCACCATCAGAGGTTCGATGAGATGTGTGGTGAGAAAGCCGTCCTGTCCCACGGCGGCAGGCGTGAGAGACAGCTCCGCAATCTTGCGCGCAATCAGATTGAGGTCGGCTGCGCCCTGGGCGTCCCGGGCGAACATCTGGAAGAAACCGCTGTCGTCTATGCAGTGAAAATCATCATGCCCGCAATGCACGTTCAGGCTCGCCTTGGTGATCGCCCGGCAGCCGATGTTCAGTACATAGGGCAATCTCTTACCTGCGGCGGCGTACAGAGATTCGTGCATGAAGGCCACGCCCTGGGCGGATGAGAAGTTGGTTGCGCGCAGTCCGGTCATGCTCATGCCGGCGGTAACCGCGGCGGCGGCATGCTCGGATTCCGGTTCCACGAAGATCAGGTTGCGATCAGAGATGTTTACATGCCCCCTGGCCATTTCCTCGGCCCAGTATTCCCCCATCTGGGTGGAGGGGGTGATGGGGTAGGCGCCTGCCGCGTCGGAGGCTTCCCGTTCACACATGATTACGGCAGTGTTGCCATCCATGGCCATGCGCCGGCCCGGGTACTTGAACTTCGGAGGACTCTTTTTGCGGAAATTCATGGTTTGTTACCTTTTCTTTGGGCTTATCGGATGGGCAATGCTTGTTTGCGGATGACCCGTTTGGCTTCTTTTCCCCTGATCGGCTGTTCCTGTTCGAGCCAAACGATTGCGCCTGTGGGACAGCGCGCCATGGCCGTGGGGGAGGCAAGATGATTCTTGCTGTAATCGATCACTGCCAGGTTGTTGCGGATCTGAATCAGACCATCCGGCGCATCCACGGCACACTTTTCGCAGGCGGTGCAGGCGACTTCACAGTCGTTTTCCGCCTCGTCGCCATGGAGCAGGTTCTTGCAGGCTACCCAGAGTTGACGATCCACCGGCTGCAGGGAGAAAAGTCCCTTGGGACAGATCTCGACACAGTCGTTGCAGGCGGTGCATTTGGCTGGATCCACCACCGGCAGGCCGAACTGGTTCATGTGAATGGCCTGCTGGTCGCATACTTCGGCGCAATCGGCCAGGCCAATGCAACCCCAGGCGCAACGCTTGGGGCCGCCGGAGACCACCGCGGCGGCGCGGCAACTCTCCAGTCCGTCGTAATGCGCCTTGTTGCGCGCCACATGGGCGCCACCCGCACAAGCCAGGCGGGCTACCTTTTTGACCACATCGCCGGCATCCACACCGAGATAGTCGGCGATTTCCTCTGCCGCATCCCGGGAGTTGACCGTACACTGAGCCGGTTTGAGTTCGCCGCGAATCAGGGCTTCGGCAAAGGGACGGCAGCCAGCGGTGCCACAGGCGCCGCAATTGGTGCTGGGTAGCAGTTCTTCGATTTCATCGATGCGCGGATCTTCATATACCCAGAGCTTGCGGTTGGCCACTGCCAGAATGCCGGACAACATCAGACCCAGGGCGGTCATGAAGCCAATGGCGATCAGGATGTGGCTCAACTCGATTCCAGGCATGGGTCTTGCCTCCGGCGGGAGAAGATAAATCCAGCTTTGAATATGTGGTTATAATGGACAGGCGCCTAGTATTGAGCAATAAAATAATTTCAATGTAATGCATTGATGAAATAAATAATCAACGGGTAAATATTGAAATGCCAAATACCAAGAGGCAGTTGTACTACAAGCAAAATCGCCTGAAGCAATTGCGGGCCTTCTGCGCGGCAGCCAGAACCGGGAGTATTTCCCAGGCTGCGGAAAAACTCTTCCTCAGTCAGCCTACCGTGACCTTGCAGATCCAGGCGCTGGAAAGGGACATGGATGTGGTGCTGTTCGAACGTCGTGGACCGAAGATTTCCCTGACCCCGGAAGGCGTGGTGCTGAATGAGCTCGCCCGTCCTCTGGTGGACGGCATCGAGGGCCTGGAAGAGAATTTCAATGCGCATTTCGGCAGACTGGATACGGGTGAGCTGAATATTGCCGCCGGAGAGTCCACCACGCTCTATATTCTGCCGGAATATATCAAACGCTTCGCCACCGCCTATCCCGGGATCAAGATCAAGCTGCACAATGTAACCGGACGGGATGGGATGGCCATGTTGCGCGCCGATGAAGCGGATCTGGCCGTGGGTTCCATGCTGGAAGTGCCGGATGATATCGTCTATCACCCATCCATGTCTTACAGCCCGACCCTGATCACGCCCCTGGATCATCCCTTGGCAAAAAAAAAGAAGGTGAGCTTGAAGGACATTTGTCCGCACGGGCTGATCCTGCCACCCAGACATCTGGCGACCTGGCGTTTTCTGGAACTGGTGTTCAGTCAGGCGGGGCTGAAATTCAAGGTGTCCCTGGAAGCGGGGGGCTGGGAGATCATCAAGAAATATGTGGAGCTGGGAATGGGCATATCCATTGTCACCGGGGTGTGTCTCACTGGAGAAGAAAAACTGAGGGTTATGCCCATGGATGAGTACATACCCAAGCGTTCCTATGGGGTGGTGGTGCGTCGGGGAAAGTTTCTCAGCCCCCAGGCGCAGGCATTCATCGACATGATCGATCCCGATTTCCTCCAGCATTCCCGCGCAGAAGGGAGATGAAAAAGCCCCCGGTGAAGGG
Organism: Sedimenticola sp.; assembly: GCA_026985055.1. Taxonomy (GTDB): domain Bacteria; phylum Pseudomonadota; class Gammaproteobacteria; order Chromatiales; family Chromatiaceae; genus Thiolapillus. Next base: position 19,432 of record JALSQZ010000230.1, read on the forward strand.
GGCTTGGTTGGTTCGACAACAGGATCGCCGGATCAGCGGTTCAGGCGATTCTCGATGAGATCATCCACCACGGAAGGATCCGCCAGGGTGGAGGTGTCTCCCAGGCTGTCCAGTTCATTGGCCGCGATCTTGCGCAGGATGCGGCGCATGATCTTGCCGGAACGGGTCTTGGGCAGGCCGGGTGCCCACTGGATGATGTTGATCTTGGCAATGGGGCCAATCTCTTTTCTCACCAGCTGTACCAGTTCGTCCTTGAGTTCATCCACATACTCTTCTCCACTCATGAGAGTGACATAGGCGTAGATGCCCTGGCCGGTAATCTCGTGGGGATAGCCCACCACGGCGGCTTCCGCCACTTTGGGGTGCAGCACCAGGGCGGATTCGATTTCCGCCGTTCCCAGGCGGTGGCCGGAGACATTGAGCACGTCATCCACGCGGCCGGTGATCCAGTAATAGCCATCGGCATCGCGTTTGGCGCCGTCACCGGTGAAATAATAGCCGGGATACATCTGGAAATAGGTTTCGTAGAAGCGTTTGTGGTCGCCATACACGGTGCGCATCATGGAAGGCCAGGGATGCCTGATGGCGAGGTTGCCAGATGCGGGGTTGCCTTCGATTTCCTTGCCCTGGTCGTCCAGCAGCACCGGCTGTACCCCAAAGAAAGGCCAGCAGGCGGAACCCGGTTTCAGGGGCGTGGCACCGGGCAGGGGAGTGAGCATGTGGGCGCCGGTTTCGGTCTGCCACCAGGTATCCACAATGGGGCAGCGTTCATCGCCCACCACCCGGTAATACCATTCCCAGGCTTCGGGGTTGATGGGTTCACCCACGGTGCCCAGCAGGCGCAGGCTCTTGCGCGAGGTTTTTCTGACAAGGTCTTCGCCACAGGCCATCAGGGCGCGAATGGCCGTGGGCGCGGTATAGAAGCTGGCTACCTGGTGTTTGTCCACTACCTGCCAGAAACGGCTGGCGTCGGGATAGGTGGGGATGCCTTCGAACATCAGGCTGATGGCGCCGTTGCACAAGGGGCCATAGACGATGTAACTGTGGCCGGTAACCCAGCCGATGTCGGCGGTACACCAGTAGACTTCGCCTTCCTTGTAGTCGAAGACCAGCTTGTGGGTCATGGCGGCCTGCAGCAAATAGCCGCCGGTGGTGTGCAGCACGCCCTTGGGTTTGCCCGTGGAGCCGGAGGTATAGAGGATGAACAGGGGGTCTTCCGCGTCCATCTGTTCCGGTTCACATTCCGGCTCGGCGTCCGCCATGGCTTCGTGATACCAGACATCCCGGCCTTCGGTCCATTCCACCGGATCGCCGCCCCGTTGCACCACGATGGAAGTGTGAACATTGGGGCAGTTGTCCAGGGCCTGGTCCGCGTTTGCTTTCAGTGGCAGGCGCTTGCCGCCACGAATGGACTGATCCGCGGTGATCAGCACCTGACAATCGGAATCCAGGATGCGATCCTTGAGAGCGTCCGGTGAGAAGGCGCTGAAGACGATGGAATGCACCGCGCCGATCCGGGTGCAGGCGAGCATGGCGACCACCGCTTCCGGAATCATGGGCATGTAGATGGATACCCGGTCGCCTTTCTTCACGCCACGGCTTTTGAGCACATTGGCGAATTTGTTCACGTCGGCGTGCAGCTCGCGGTAGCTGATGGCGCGATCCTCGCCGGGATCGTCACCTTCCCAGAGAATCGCGGTCTGCTCGCCCCGGATGTCCAGATGCCGGTCCAGGCAGTTCCAGGAGACGTTCAGCTTGCCGCCCTTGAACCATTCGATATGCAGATCGTCTTCCATGAAACTCCAGTCAAGAACCGTATCCCAGCCCTTGAACCAGTGCAGGTATTCGGTGGCCTTGTCGGCCCAGAAGCCTTCGGGATCTTCAACCGAGCGTTTGTAGTCGGCTTCGTACTGTTCCGCAGTGACATTGGCTTGTGCGGCGAAGTCTTCGGGAACCGGGTAAATGGTATCTTCTGACATGATTGCGATCTCCTTTAGATAAGGTTAACTCTTTTTATTGCCTTGTCGCCTCCGGGTCAAGCACCCAGGAGGAAATTCTTCAGAGGCGGTGATTTGTGATAATTGCCATGAGCCAGCTGGGCAAGGAACAGCTCGGCCGTGGCGATGGCATCCATGAGGGCATTGTGCGCCTGATATGCTGGCAGGCCGTATTGCTTCCTCAGGTTGAACAGGCGCAGTTCATTGGCCTTGTAGGGCTGCTGCAATCTGTCCATGCGCTTGCGCGCGATCTGCATGGTATCGATGGCGGGCAATACCGGCGCCATGCCATACAGATGTTTGCAGGCCTGTTGCAGAAAACCAATCTCCACCTTTGCATGATGCGCGAGCAACACCTTGCCCGCCAGTTGCTTCAAAATGGATTCCACCGCTTTCCCCAGGCTTATCCCGTTTGCCACCTGATCATGGGTGATGCGATGAATGCTGATGTTCTCGTCCCGTATTTCCTGATCGCTGTGAATGATCTGATGGCGGGCGCTGCCCAGTATTATGCCGCCGTCCAGCAGCTCGACATGCCCCACGCTGAGCAGATGATCCTGTTTGGCGTCGAGACCGGTGGTCTCGAAATCCATGGCCAGCAGGGGAACCTTGCTGATGGGCGACTTGCGATCCGGAAATTCCGTGGCGAGAAAATCCCTGAGGGGACCGTCCGGCGCCTGCGCCAGCAGCTTTCTGCGCTTCTGATCGGCATTGAACAGCCAGGTCAACATCAGATTCTTCCGGTCTGGTAACGCATTTCCAGGGTGGCCTGCATGGTTTGCACCACCTTGAAAGCGTCCTTGAGATGCTCCCGCTCCAGTTTGGAAAGTTGTTTGGGAGACATGAAATTGTCCGGGCTGTCGCCGGCTTCGATCTGTGCGGCCTGGTGTTCTAGGCGCAGGTTGCTGATGAACTCGAAGGCATCGAGCAGATTTGCCGAACCGCCCTGGCTCAAGGATGGCGTGCCTGCCGCAGCACGCAGGCGGTCTTCGGTGCTGACTGCGCTCAGACCTTCCGCCAGGGCGTAGATACGAGCCATGTCGATGATGGGTACCAGTCCGGAATGTTTCAGATCGAGGGTCTCATCGTGCTGGCCGTCATGCACCAGCACGAAATCGCGAAAGAACCCCAGGGGCGGACGATGACCCAGGGCATTGCGTGTCATATGCGCCAGGAACAGCTGGTTGTTGGGCGCCTTGTGCAAAACTTTCTTGCGGATTTTCTTCAGTAGCTTTTCCTTGCCATGAATGACGCGCAGGTCAAAAAAGATGCTGGAGAGCATCAGGGCCATGGGTTCCGGCTCTTCGATCCATTGATCGAAATATTCCTGCCAGACAGAGGCAGGCTGACGCCATTTGGGATTGCTGGCCATGACATCGCCGGGACAATAGACGAAACCGCAGGCGTTCAGTCCGTCGTTGACGAAGTGGGCCAGGGATTCGAACCAGGCATCGTCTCCCGGCTGCATCTTGTCGGAAATGATGATGCCATTGTCCTGGTCGGAATGGCTGGTCTGCTCGCGGCGAGCCTGGGAGCCGGCGGCAATCCAGGCATAGGGGACGGGAGGCGGGCCCAGTTTTTCCTCGGCCATTTCAATGAGACGCCGTGTGATTGCACCGGATATGGCGGTAATTGCATAACCCAGGTGATGCAGATCCGCACCCATGTTGACCAGTTGTAACTGAATGCGGGGCAGCATCCGGCTTGCTTCCACCAGCTCATCCAGAGATTCGGCCTTGCGAATGGTGCTGGTCAGATGTACTGCGCTGACCCCTTCCTGGCGCATGATGTCTGTAGTGGTGATGACCCCGATGATATCGCCTTCGTCACTGAAAACCGGCAGATGATGGACCTGATTGCGGGTCATCACCAGCAGGGCGTCGAACAGGCTGTCGCTGGCCCTGAGGCTGATGATGTCGCGGGTCATGATTTCCGTTACTGCTGTATCCACATTCAGTCCTTGTGCCACACAGCGTTTACGGATATCTCTGTCCGTCACCAGTCCCACGGGTTCAGCATCTTCCAGTATCACCAGAGAGGATACGCCCTTGTCTGACATGAGCCGGGCGCATTCGCGAATGCTGTTGTCGGGACGGGCAGTAATCAGCGGCGTGCGGCAGATATCTCCCGCATAGGTATGCAGCAGGTTGGAGCTGCTCTGTTCCTGCATGCGCGCCACGGCCTGCTTGAGGCGCTGGGCGGCGGAATGACGAATGAAATGGAGCACCGATTCGTCATTGTCCACCAGTCCTGACAGTTGGTCGCAGGGTACGCTGTACAGCAGGGTGTCTTCGGTGGCACGGACATAGAAGTCGGGCATCACGTCTGCGGCGCAGAAACTGGTGCAGATATCGCCTTCACCGAGCATGCCGATGAGATTGTCCTTGCCGGAATACATGGCGATGGCGCCTTGACGCAGGATATGCAACATGGATTTGTTGCCCCGTTCGCCCGGCACATTCGCGCCCCGGCGCACATACTGGATGCGCAGCGCCTGGGTGATTCCATCGAGTACATCCTCCGGCAGCCGGTCGAAAGGGGGGATCGCGGCAATGAAATCACGTATTTCCTGCAGTTCGATTTCCATGTCCTTTTGCTCAGTCTGTTACGGGAATCTCGGCAAAATAGCGCTTTTTTTCTCCTGAAATGACCAGCCTCAGCTGGCTCCCGGCAGAAATGTCTTGAGTAACGGGCAGCACCCATTTTTTTGGATCACCACGGTTGAACATGGCCTGGGGCGGGGTGTCTGCAAACGCGGCCAGCACGCCTTTGACCGGGGTGCTGGCGCTCAGATAGAGCAAGGTTTTTCCTTCCTTGTCTTCCACTGCGATGTTTACCGCGATTTCCCGGTGCAGCAATTCACAGACATCGCTGAGCAGATGGCAGTCTGGCTGGAGTTTCAGTGGTTTGTCGGCAAGAGGCCGGTTTTCGATTCGTTCGTCCAGATAGATACCGGTGAGTATGTAGGCGCCTATGGCCAGCATGGGAGCAAGGATGATCGCCAGCTTGACATGGCGATTGGACTGATAGAAGCGTTTGACTAGTCCCATGGGGCCTGCGGTTCGTCGTGGTTGATGATGCCCAGTATATCCCCCGAACACGGCACAGGGGCAGGGCATCGGATGCCTTTCAGCCGGTTTTCAGAAGCTCCCTCGGAGAAGCGCCTGAAGACAGGTTGAAGGGGGCGCGGAATGCCGCGGGGCACCCCCCGCGGCAGTGTTCAGGAAAAAGGCTCCCAGGCGGAGCCTTTTTCTCCTTACGGACGCGCCTGTCAGTGCCCGGTGGCAGCGCCAGCGCCGGCGGGAACACGAATGTGTTCGACCATATGCTGGATATGCTCCGGAGGCGGTGCGGTCAGCTTGGCTACGATGAAGGCAGTAACGAAGTTGAATACCGCGCCGATGGCGCCAAAGGCGTTGGGCTCAACACCCAGGAACCAGTTGCTTCCCCAGCTCTGCAGGTATTTCCAGTCGGCGATGAAGAAGATGCCCTTGTGCTGGAATACATAGAACAGGGTGATGCCGATACCTACCAGCATGCCTGCCATGGCTCCCTGCTTGTTCATCTTTTTGGAGAAGATGCCCATCATGATTGCCGGGAAAATGGACGAGGCAGCCAGGCCAAAGGCAAGAGCCACGGTGCCGGCGGCGAAATCCGGCGGATGCAATCCCAGGTATCCCGCTGCGGCGATGGCGCCAGCCATGGCTATCCGGCTGGCCATCAGCTCTGATTTTTCCGAGATATTCGGTGCGAACACCCCTTTGAGCAGGTCATGGGATATGGATGAAGCGATGGCGAGCAATAATCCCGCCGCCGTGGACAATGCGGCGGCCAGACCTCCGGCGACCACCAGCGCGATGACCCAGTTGGGCAGCTTGGCGATTTCCGGGTTGGCCAGAACCATGATGTCACGGTCCACTTTCACCATCTCGTTCTTTTCCTTGTCGGCAACATACTGGATTCTGCCGTCGCCGTTCTTGTCTTCAAATTTCAGCAGACCGGTCTTTTCCCAGTTCTTGAACCACTGGGGGCGCTGATCCACTTCAATCCACTGGCCGGGAGCGGGCTGGATGGTGTTCATCAGGTTCAGACGAGCCATGGCGCCAACCGCGGGAGCCACGGTGTAGAGCAGGGCGATGAAGACCAGCGCCCAACCGGCGGAAGCCCGGGCGTCACGTACGCGCGGTACGGTGAAGAAACGCATGATGACATGGGGCAGACCGGCGGTACCGATCATCAGCGACATGGTGTACACGAACATGTTGAAGGTACTGATTCGCACCTTGTCCGTATAGGTACCAAAACCCAGGTCTTTCATGGTCGCGTCCAGTTTGTCCAGCAGGAACATGCCGCTGCCGTCCGACATGGTGCTTCCCAGACCCAGTTGCGGAATGGGGTTGCCGGTCAGATGCATGGAAATGAACACCGCGGGTACGGTATAAGCGAAGATGAGTACGCAGTACTGGGCGATCTGGGTGTAGGTGATGCCTTTCATGCCGCCCATGACCGCGTAGATGAACACGATGCCCATACCAATGTACAGGCCGGTGTCATAGTCGGTTTCCAGGAAGCGGGAGAAAGCCACGCCGATACCCTTCATCTGGCCGATTACATAGGTGACGGAAGCGATGATCAGGCAGATGACCGCCAGAATCCGCGCCGACTTGCCATAGTAACGATCCCCGATGAATTCGGGAACGGTGAATTTGCCGTACTTGCGCAGATAAGGCGCGAGCAGCATGGCAAGCAGCACATAGCCGCCGGTCCAGCCCATGAGGAAGACCGAGCCGCCATAGCCGTAGAAGGCGATGAGGCCGGCCATGGAGATGAAGGAAGCGGCGGACATCCAGTCGGCGGCGGTAGCCATGCCGTTGAGAACCGGGGGAACGCCCTTGCCGGCGACGTAGAAGTCACCGGTGGTCTTGGCGCGGGCCCAGATGGCAATGCCGATGTACAGGGCAAAGGTCGCGCCGACAACAATATAGGTTAGTGTTTGCAGATCCATTTGATGACTCCTCTGTTAGTCTTCGCGGACGCCGAATTCATGGTCCAGCTTGTTCGCACGCCAGGCGTAGAAGAAGGTCAGGACAACGAAGGTGTAGATGGAGCCTTGCTGGGAGAACCAGAAGCCCAGCTTGTAACCGCCCAGGCGGATACTGTTCAGGGGTTCGGCAAGCAATATGCCGAACACGAACGAGGCAAGAAACCAGACCACCAGGCAACCGAATACCAGGCGCAGGTTCGCTTTCCAGTACGAAGCGTGTTTGCTCATTTCAATTACTCTCTCTGTCGTGGGGAGATAGATTCCTGAACCCACGGATTCAGGATGTTGTTTTCGGAATTTTCCGTTCTTTGCGGAAAATCCTTGTCTATCAAGCAAATATCAGGCCAGCCGGGATGAGCTTGATCTGAAACAAAAAAATCCTGACGGCAAAGAGATTGTGTTACCCAAGGGAACAGCTATTGTGTAAAAAGGTAACGGTTAACCCGCGTGTTGCACCGGAATCCGGAATTTTCCCGGAGAGATTTTTGCCCAGATTGTTCGAACGGACAAAAGCCGATGTTATTCATCGACTTGCAGGACGTTCGGGCAAGC
>JALSQZ010000231.1 GCA_026985055.1 Sedimenticola sp.
CCGAAGGGAGCGAAGCATCTAGCGATCGAAGCGAGCGCCTGGGGGCGCTACGCTAGACCCTTCGGTCACTACGCTCCCTCAGGGTGACGTGAGAGATGCCTATTTACGAAGCAGCAGGTGCCATGAGCGCTTGCACGCCGATAAGGATGAAAATGGTGGCAAGTGGCAGGTGGCAGGTCGCAAGTCGCAGGTCGCAAGTGGCAGGTGGCAGGTCGCAAGTGAGACTGCGCCAGTTGACCTGCAACCTGCCACCTGCAAACCTGACCTTCATTTGTGTTTCCTTTATTTGTGTCTTCTATCCGTGTTTCCCGGTTTACCTGAAGTGAATAACGTCGGCGGCGCGTTCCCCGGCGGATGACACATCCGCCCGGGAGCCTAAATTCCTCGCCTTTTTTCCCTTTGCGCCTCTGCGCCTTGGCGTGAGAGATTTATTTACGAAGCAGGTCTCATGAGCGTTTGCACGCCAATAAGGATGAAAATGTGCAAGCCTATTTGGCGCGGACGGCCAATTGCGTAATTCGTAATGCGTAATGTGTCAAGTCCTGAAATATGTTTACGTCAGGAAGGTGGAAGAACGTTACCATAAGAAGAGTTGAGAACCGCTGCGCAGCCAGCCTGCTCAGAGGGTGTCAGAAAGCTTGAGCCCGTCAAGGGCTGCCGCAAGTCGGGGCCTGTGGCCCCGACCCTTGACTGGCTCGGCGCTTTCTGATCCCGCTCCGCAATCGCTGGCTGCGCCCCGGTCTGCTGCATGCCGTGAGCGTAGACCGCCGCAGGCGTGGCGTAATTTAGGCTCAGGTGAGGCCGTTTTGTGTTGTACGCCTCGATAGCCTGGGCCACCGCCCGGTAAGCGCTCTCCGCATCGGGAAAGCGCTGGTCCAGCAAGAATTCCAGCTTGAGGATGCCGTTGACCCGTTCCGCCACGGCATTGTCGTAGGCGTTGCCCACCGCCCCCATGCTGGGACGGATGCCCGCCTCTCGCAGCAACGTTTGGTAGCTGCGACTGGTGTACTGGGAGCCGTGGTCGCTGTGATGGATGAGGCCCTGGGTGGCGCCGCCAGCCTGACGGATATGCGCCATGGCCTGCTCCATGGCCCGGGTGACCCCTTCCACACTCAAGGAGGAAGACAGGTCCCAGCCGATGATCTTACGGCTGTAGAGGTCGGTGACCAGGGCCAGATACAGGAAGCCTTGCTCGGTCTCTATGTAGGTGATATCCACCACAACCACCTGGTTTGGCTCGGTGATCACCATC
>JALSQZ010000232.1 GCA_026985055.1 Sedimenticola sp.
AAAAAAGGCGAGGAATGTAGGCTCCCAGGCGGATGTGTCATCCGCCGGGGAACGCGCCGCCGACGTTATTCACTTCAGGCAAACCGGGAAACACGGATGGAAGACACAAATAAAGGAAACACAAATGAAGGTCAGGTTTGCAGGTGGCAGGTCGCAGGTGGCAGGTCAACTTGCGCAGCCTTACCTGCGACTTGCGACCTGCGACTTGCCACCTTTTTCATCCTTATCGGCGAGCAAACGCTCATGGCGCCTGCTTCGTGAATAAACGTCGGCGTCGTTGGCAAAAGGGTTTTGGCGGCAACGTTGGCCGAGCTGGCTGATGACGTAAAACGTGAGGCGTAAAACGTAATGCGTAAAACGTAAGAACCTTGAGGCGTCCTGATATATGTTTATGCTCCAGGCCACATTCAGGAGCAAGCAACATGGCGAAAAAAGTCTACAAGCGGTATAGTGAAGCCTTCCGGATCCAGGTGGTTCGGGAGTACGAGCAGGACGGGATGTCTGTGAACGCCCTGCGAAAGAAGTACGGCGTCAGTCACGTGACGCTGCAACGTTGGATTCAACGCTACAGTTCACCCGGATTGAGGTATGAAACCATGACTATTCAAACACCGAAAGAACGCAACCGCCTGAAAGCGCTGGAGGCGGAGAATGCGCAACTGAAGAAGCTGGTCGCGGAGCTGACGCTGGAGAACAGGATTTTGGAGAGCACCGTGGCCGTGATCGAGCAGGACTACGGTATCGATGTTAAAAAAAACGCGTTGACATCATCGAACGGACGGCGGCCATGAATCCTGCGCTGACCAAGAAGGGCATCTGCGCCTGGTTCGGCATCACCTACCAGGCGCATCAGCAGATGAAGCGGCGGCGCTGGCAGCGGGCCATCCAGGAGGGGCTGGTGTTGAGTCGCGTCCGCGAGATACGGCAAGAGCTGCCGAGAATCGGCGTGCGCAAACTCCATCATCTCCTGCAAGATTTCTATCAGGCGCACGGCATCGCCATGGGGCGAGACCGGCTGGCGGACCTGTTGCGGCGACATGGATTGCTGGTGCGCAAGAAGCGAAAGGGCACGCGCACCACCTTTCCCGGCGGGATTCGCAGCGAGAACCTGCTGGTTTCGATGGGGATCACCGAGCCAAACCAGGTGGTTGTGGTGGATATCACCTACATAGAGACCGAGCAAGGCTTCCTGTATCTGGCCCTGGTCACCGACCTCTACAGCCGTAAGATCATCGGCTGGGACCTGTCTTC
>JALSQZ010000233.1 GCA_026985055.1 Sedimenticola sp.
AGGTGGAGCCGGAGGAGGCACCGGCGCAGGAAAGCCCGGTGGCGGGCAAGACCATCGTGTTCACCGGCAAGCTGGAGCACATGACGCGCGAGGAGGCCAAGGACATGGCCGAGCGCCTGGGCGCGCATGTAACCAACTCCGTGTCGAAGAAGACCGACCTGGTGGTGGCCGGCCCCGGCGCCGGCTCCAAGCTGAAAAAGGCGCAGGAGCTGGGCATCGAGGTCATCGACGAACAGGAATGGCTGAAGCTGGCGGGGGTGGGCTGAGCAGGAGTGAGCCTGCTCGCATGTTATATGGCAGGGGATGGAATGTGTTCCATTGATGTCACGTTCGATTTCTATTCCGACACGCCCAAGGGCAAGGATCCTGATTCCTGCAGCCCTACCTTGCGGCGATATCACAAGGTGTTGTGGAGCAAGCCCTTGCCGGATGGCTTCCTGTTTGTCCTTTCTGACCAAAAATCAGGGGCCTACCTTCATCATCGCTCAAGCAAGGGGGAATTCTTTCTCTCAAGCGATGCAATCGGACATACCTATCGCCATGTGAAGGAGATGGCACCGATTGTCTCGCGAATTCCCGTGGTGGAGTTGGATGCATTCTATCGGCTTTGCAGCACCATCGGTGCCTATATCATTTTCCCCTCCAAGAAGGTGCAGGGTGGCATGACCATCAATGCTGCACGAGGGTTCAACAGGCAGATACGGGATCGATTCGATCTGACGCTTGAATGTATCAGGCGGTATTACGTGGGATTGGACAGCCCATTGGCAGCCGTATTGAAGCGCTATGCATCATTTTTTGAATTGTTTGGCAATTTCAACGGATATGTGGATTTCTTCCTGCTTCAGGACTTGGTAGATGAAAGAGGTAACGTCCATTTTTTTCTTCCCTATGAAGATTTCAGCCGGTCACCCTTGCCGCAAGACGGTGCCGAATACGGGCACTACATGGAACGATTGTCCGCATTTGTGAGAGCACGAAACCAGCGCATTATCCAAGCCATGCAGAGCTGTAAATAATATTTGAGAAGATCACGCCCGCTCCACGAAGCTGGCCATGATGCGTTTTTCGCCGGCGGTGTCGAAGGCGATGGTGAGCTTGTCGCCGTCGGCTTCCAGCACGGTGCCGAAGCCGAACTGGCGGTGGCGCACCTTCTGGCCCTTGCGGAAGGCAGGGGCGGGTTTCGTGGGGGCTGATGCCTGTCTGCCTGTTGCAGCAGCGGGGCGGTGGGCGCCCA